>JAKQOG010000167.1 GCA_029565395.1 Candidatus Hydrogenedentota bacterium
GGTATAAGTGAAGGCGAAGGCATAAGCGAGGGCGAAGGTATAAGTGAAGGCGTGTCTGAAGGCGGGGAGGAGGGCGTGCCCTCCGAAGGCATGCCGGAGGAAGGAGAAGGCGGATATGAAAATACCCATACCGCCGACCAGAATAACGACTACTTTATTAACCTCTCTGAACTCCTCCGCGTGATCCAATTTTTCAATTCAGGCGGACTCCAGTGCCAAACTGGCACCGAAGACGGGTATGCTCCAGGACTTGGCGAGCAATCCTGCATCCCCCATGCCAGCGATTATAATCCCCAAGACTGGGTGATTAGTCTTTCAGAACTCCTGCGTATTATCCAATTCTTCAACTCCGGCGGATATCACCCCTGTTTCGGCTCTGAGGATGGTTTCTGTGCCGGGCCTTAATATTACCGTCCGCTAATTCTGTGTGCCTGCCGTTGAGGAAATCTATTAGACGATACCCCTATGGCCCAGCACAGAACCCATCTTCCGAGCCAGGGCAAGATCGGTATCCACCAGAATTGTAAAACTGGATAAGGCGGAGGAGTTCGGAGAGGCCAATAACCCAATCTTGTGGGTTATAGTCACTGGCGTGGTGGGAGCAGGTTTGATCACCGGAGCCGGGATTGAATCCATCTTCGCCGGCGGCATCGCAGTGAAAACCGTTTGAATTGAAAAATTGGATCACACGGAGGAGTTCAGAGAGGTTAATAAAGTAGTCGTTATTCTGGTCGGCGGAATGGTGCTCGTTTTCACCTTCACCTTCACCTTCACTGGATCCTTCGCATAGCCCTTCGGTATAGCCTTCGCCCAAGCCTTCTCCCTCCTCCGGCATGCCTTCGGCGGGCAAGCCCTCTTCCTCACCTTCTGAGGTGGAACAATCGTATGTGCCTGTATCGGGAGTGCCAGGGGTTCCCCCCAGGACACTGCTGCATCGCCAAGAGGCGGGGTCATTCCATGCACCAGTATCGATAGGGATAGGGTCGCGTAAGGTGAGGGAGCGTCCGCCGCCGTCGGTTTCGGGAATCCATGCGTCGTCGTACGTGAAATCAAGAATGACCTGCCCCTGTTGATCTTCGAGACGGAGGTTTTCTCCTGCATTGTCGAGACGGCCTGTATACGCGCCAATGACGGGATAGTCCGAGCCATAGATGGACTCAAAAATGGCGGTATCGCGGACGACAACTGCATACGCTCCAGCGGCAAGGTCGTATGCAGGGAACACGAAGTCCACACCATTGGTGAAACGAAGGTTTAACAGGCTGATCGTTTCGGCGCCGGTATTCACCAACTCGATGAATTCCGCGTCATCTTCGGTTTCTGGGTGATACATGATCTCGGTAATGCGCACGAATGCGGCGGGATCACCCATCGTAAGCACGACATCTTGCAACGGGCTCCATGCGCTGTCCAAGGCGCGTGCGGTGATGTGAGTCGTTCCCTCCGCGATGATAGGTTGACTGTACAGGGAAGCTTGGGGGGCAATTTCGCCGATCGGCAGGCGCGTGCCGGCAAGTTCGAAACCGAGGAGAAAATCCGGGCTGGCGATATCGGAATTCAGACCATGCACGGCGAGTACATTTTGCTGTCCCAGGAGATTTTGATGTGACGTAAGGTCATATTGGATGAAGTTTCGGGCGTTAGCATCGTCCACCTCGGCATCAGCGATGGCATTCCATGCCGGATCGCCGCTGAAATTGGCACGTACCACCTCGACGCCGTTGAGGTAAGCGATAAATGCGTCATCATAGCGCACGCGGAGTGTCAGCGATTGCAATTCTCGTTTGTCATAGGTGAACGGCGCCCGGACATAACAGCTTGTGGCGGTGCCCGGCATGTCGGTAAGCGCAAAGTCGATCAGGTCCGAGAAGTTAACCGGATCCCCGGGTGCGGTTTCGTATCCGACTGCACCGGCGGCCAAAGCCCATGACGTGTCGTCGAATGCCGGTGAACCCCATGCATTGCCCGTGGAGAGACCGCCATTCGCAACATCGCCCACAAGATGAAATGACGAAGGATCGAAGTAGGGCCATTCCCCCTGTGCCGCGAAACATTCGATTTCCGCGCCGCCGTATCCCTGGAAATGGACAAGGTTGAGGTCATAGGCGCCTGGCTCAAGGATATTAAAGACGGCGAGGGTGTCTTCCGGACCGCGCGGATAAGGCGCTGAGCACTCGAAAATGGTGCTTCCGTGGGTAAGGGTCAAGCGGAAACCATCGTCGCTGTTTACCCCAAAGGTCCATGGTCCTGTTTCCGGGATCACAATCCTTCCAAGTGCAACCAGCACAAAGTTATCCACTTCGACTTCCATGGTTGTGCCGGGGTAAGGGGTATCATCAAGGAAATGGGCATTGCTTCCAGTATTGCGGAAGTTGATGAAGGGAACGACGGAAGTCGTCGAACTGGTCTGAACCGCCGGATTATCCAGAACATACTCAACATCCTCAAGATTGTTGACATCCATATTTGCCGTAATGAACGTCACCTCGAAACCACTGAATCCCTGTTCCAGGGCAGCGCCGCCATTTTCTTCGGTCGGCACGAATACGCGTCTGGGAGCTTCATAGGGAAGCAATGTCACGGCTTCACCCGGCGCGGACGTGGACACCGGTAGCCTGGGATCGCCTCCGTCCAACCGGTAGTAGATCCCGGCATCTCCGCTCTCAAGCGAAATGATATCGCCCGGTTGGATAACGCCCCCCTGTTGAATGATGCCGTTCACGCGGACATTGGGCGCATCGATCATAGGAAACCAGGCCTTCGCACGGAGTTGGTCGATTAATACCCCGGGGCGCTGCACCAAGTACTCGTTGGCAATATAGTCTACAGCGGGTACCCAATGGTCGTCGCGATTCAGGGGAGGTTCGGTTCTCGAATCGCCCCAGCGCGCGGATTCGGCCACAATGGCCAGTTGAATTTCCTGCATACGGGCTTGGAGACGTTGTTCCGCTGCTTCTGTATTTAAAGCCCCGTTCCCCAGGCAATGCCGTTGCACGCGATCCGCGAATCGCATCCGAAATTCCGGATGTTCCATCAACTGTTGAAATAACCATTGCGGGTTGAAGTGCTGCTGTAACTCCCCGCCCGGGAACGGTCCCGTGCGATCTTCGTAAATGTTGAACAGGGTGTGTTCCGCATCGTGGGCGAAGAATTTGAATCCGGCGGGGATATTCCGGTTGTAAATGCCAAAGAAGTTGTTTGGTCCGTTGTTGCCCATGAAAGCCGAGATTGGCGAATCGAGGTTTCCACCGTAATAAATGACGATCATGTAGTCAATAAGGTTATCCAGGTCCACAAGGCGTTCGAGGAGGGGATCAGGTATGCCGTCCACGGTGAGTCCCTGTACGGCGTAATATGACGCATCAGTAGAGAATCCTGCAGTTGCTTTCTCCCACAAGCGGTTCCAGGCATCCATCGTACCATCGGTTGCTACCACGATGTAGGGTCCCGCTTCGACTTTTACCACGTCATAATCGGCCGTGGCGCCGCCGAAGTAGGTTTCGGCATAGTCCGCCTCCGACCGTTCCTGGGTTTGATAGAGGCCCCAATATTGACCGTTGATGTAAAGGTGGTAAAAGCGGCTGCGTGTATAAGGCTGCCCCATGTCGTGTTGCGTGTCGCGCGAAAAGACATCGCGCAACATGGTGCAATTGGGGTCTCCGCCCAAGCTCCAGGAATAGTTTTGCGCGGTCCGAAGGTCCACCTTGTCAAATACGTCCGCGCCTTCATCATCAAACAATGGATAGTTCAACCGGGCATCGCCATACGCGGACCGGAAGAACAGGCGAAAGGCATGTTTGGGGTTTGACGGATCCCGGCTGAAGCCTCCGCGAATGCGCACGCCCGCATTAATTTGGAAGCCGGGTGTTCCGTCCGGCTTTATGAGTTCAATAGAGGCCGGACGTTCCCACTCATCGCCTTCTCCCCATGCGTTCATATAAATGCCCGTGGAAGGATCGAACAGATTGCCCAGATCCGTCGCCATCGAAATGGAGGGAATCGCAAGTAAGGCTTCGTCCATTATGTCACTATACCGTGGATCGTTAACCACATTCGGGTCCATGCCGTAGTCGATAAACTGTCCCGGGCCGGTACACTGGGCAGGCCATTCGGGCCCGGGAGCCTCGCCATTCGGTGATTGCTGGATTACATCTGAGAGGAACAGGTAAGTGTGCGTTACAACACGCGACGTTGCTTCGCTCACAAAATAAGCAATCGCTCGTACAACGGTTGTTCTGTCAATGGGAATCGGTACCGTGTAGGTTATCCCAACATCACGTGACGGTGTTGATCCATCCAGGGTGTAGCGGATGGCTCCTGATGGATCTGCCAACGACAATGTCAACTCAAATGGCGCATTATAGAACCCGTGTTCTATGCTGAAAATCGGTTCATGCGGCGTAATTTCCTGCCCCCATGCGCTTATCGCACTTGAAACAAATATCACCGCCATCTCGATAAATACCATGCCGCACAACCGATAACCGTTCACATACATGCAACCTTCTCCGTACAGCGTTTTTACACTTTGTCGTTATTATACTGTTTTTGCAACCCGAAGAGGAGTGGAACAGACGGGTGTAATCGCATAAAATTAGGAGATTCAACGAAGGAGAAATGATTATGCCGCAGTTTGAAATGTCATTGGAGGAATTGAGGGAGTATAGGGGACGGAATCCGCGTCCAGCGGATTTTGACGGGTATTGGGAAAAGGCGCTGGTGGAAATGAATGCACTGGAGCCGAACGTGGAGTTGATTCCGAGTGGGTTTCAGACGCCGTTTGCGGAATGCTTTGATATGTATTTTACGGGAGTGCGCGGGGCCCGGCTTCATGCGAAGTATTTAAGGCCCAGAAGCGGCAAGCAGCCGCATCCGGCGATTCTTCAGTTTCATGGATACAGCGGGAATTGCGGGGAGTGGCATGAGAAGCTGGGATTTGTGGCGATGGGGTTTTCGGTGGCGGCGCTGGACTGCCGGGGTCAGGGCGGTCTTTCCGACGATACGGGAGGAAGTAAAGGCAATACATTGAAGGGACATATTATTCGCGGGCTGGATGATACCCCGGATAATCTGATGTACCATCATTTATTTCTTGACACGGCGCAGTTGGCGAAAATCGTAATGGCACTGCCGGAGGTAGATGCAAAGCGGATTGGAGCGATGGGAATGTCGCAGGGGGGCGGTCTGACGCTGGCGTGCGGTGCACTGGAACCGCGAATTAAGCGATTGGTGCCGGTTTGCCCGTTTTTGTGCGATTATCAACGGGTTTGGGAGATGGATCTGGCGGTGAATGCATATGAAGAACTGAAAACGTATTTCCGTTTTTTTGATCCGCGGCATGAGCGGGAAAAAGAGGTATTCACGACCCTGGGCTACATCGATTGTCAACATCTGGCTCCGCGTATAAAAGGCGAGGTGTTGATGGCGATCGGGCTCATGGATGAGATCTGCCCGCCCTCGAGCCAGTTTGCGGCGTATAACAAGATCACAGCAAAAAAGCAGGTGGTGTTGTATCCGGATTTCACGCATGAGGGCTATCCGGGGTTCATGGATCAGGCGTTTCAGTTTTTGGCAGGACTTTGAAAGAGGCTTGAGGCTTGAGGCTTGAGGCTTGAGGCTTGAGGCTTGAGGCTTGAGGTTTGAGGCTAGTAGATATTTCAAAATCAATTGAATACTTTAAACAAGGTAGTGATAATAAATAACATTCACATTACCGTCATTTCCGCGAAAGCGGGAATCCAGGAAATTTGTGAGCATATTTACACTTTAACCTGGATCCCCGCTTTCGCGTGGATGACGATAAGGGCAGTGTGAGGTGTTTCGTTACTAACGGCCTGGTTTTGGGATATTTTCCGGCGGCCATAAAGTTTAAATCGGACACTTAATGCTAAAGGCGAATAGCTGATAGCTGATCGCTGACATCTGATAGCTAGAATCAAATAGGAATTACGACATGTTTGAGCGGGTTGTATTGAGTTTGGAAGATCTGTTGGGGGTGGAGTATGTGGACGGGGTGTGTGCGGCGCGGGCGTGTCTGGCGGGGGAAAGCAAGGCGGCGTTGTTGAGGATGGCGCGGGAAAAGGTGGATTTTTTCCCGATGGCGGTTCAGCATCGGCTGAAAGAGCTATTGCCACGTATCGGAAAGCAATGTGTGACGCCTCTAGGGAATTCAAGTGCGGGTGCGGGTGGGGCAGCCTTTGATGCGGCGATGAAACGGATATTTTCGCCGTTGAGCGGCTTTGGCTTTTACCGGATCGGTGAGGACGGACGGCTGTTTCTAATTGCAAAAAGCGAACATTATCATACGCCGTTGGGACATGTATTTCCGGGGTATCGTTTGGTGGAGATTGCGCGGCAACTTGGGATACCGAATGCGACACACAACAATACGCGGGGGCATATTACGCGGCTGCTGGAGACGGAATTGGTGCGCGCGGCGGGGTGCGAGACATTGAACCGTGTGATCAATCTGGAAACGGGCAGCCTGGCGATGGAAGCAGCAATAAAACTTGTATTAGGCAGGTTCTACAAGGCGCAAACGGATTCGCCGGAACCGAAGTATGCGGGACGAATTCCGGTGTTGGTGGTACTGGGCGATGACGAAGGCGGGATTCAGGCGAATTATCATGGCACGACGATGGTGGCGCAGATTATGCGAGGGATGTGGATGGAGCTTCGTGATCGTGCGGAGCGGCAGGAGGCGTTTCTGGTGCGGAGTGTGCGCCCGAATCAGATGGAAGAGTTGGAAGGGGTGTTTGCGGAGTGGAATTCCGGGAACTATAAAATTGCAGGCTTTTTCCATGAGTTAGTGTTGATGAATTACGGCGGGAAGTGGCTGGAGGAGGAATTTGTGCGGCGCGCGTATGCGTTGTGCGCGGAACATGATGTGCCGCCGATTGTAGATGAAATCCAGACCGGGATTTGGAGTCCCGAGTTGTTTATGTTTCGCGAGTACGGGGTGAAGCCGGCGATGGCGGCGCTGGGGAAAGGATTCCCCGGCGGGGAGTATCCGGCGTCGCGGATTTTGTTCTCGGCGGCATTTGACGTGCTGCCGCAGTTCGGTGCACTGGTGACGAACGGTCAGGAGGAGTTGGCGTCGTTGTCGTATCTGATCACGATGAAGTGGGCGGAGGCGAATAGTCCGGTGACACGGGCTGTGGGGGAGTATTACGAGGAACGTTTGCGGGAATTGGCGGCGCGTCATTCGGACCAGATCAGCGCGATTGAGGGACGGCGGCATCTGGCAGGAGTCTATTTCCACACGCTGGAAGCTGCAAAATTTTTTGTGAAACAGGTGAATAAAGCAGGCATGGACATCAGTGTACAGACTTACAAGGCAGGCTGTCCCCCGAGCGCGTTGACAAAGCTGCCGCTGATTGTAAATAAAGAGGTGGTGGATGTGGTGATTGGGGTGATGGAGCGGGCGCTTGGAGGAAATTGGGAAAGCGGTCAGCGGTCAGCTATCAGCGGTCAGCCGGAAAAGGACCCAAACGACGCAAATGACTGAAAGGACGAGCTAGAGAATGTAAAAGCAAATCATTTTTGGTATACGCACAAATTAGGAGCGAATTGAAAATGTTGGGTATAATATGAGTTCATTGGAGATGTGGCATGGGTGCTTCGGAAAATAAGCCGGGCGAACGTGTGAAGGATGTGCGATTCACTGAAGATATGTTAAGAGTGGACCTATTGGACGGGCGATTCATATCCGTGCCGTTAGTATGGTTTCCCCGTTTGTTGCATGCGGCGCCAACGCAACGGGAGCATTGGGAGTTTTGCGGTGCAGGATATGGCATTCACTAGCCTGAATTGGATGAAGACATCAGCGCAGAAGGGCTACTCTGTGGTGCGCCTGCGCCTCATGGTGCGGAACTCGCAGAGGTATGACAACCGAATTGAGGCGATACTGTGAATTCCAGCATTTTTTTGGGAATTGATCTCGGAACGAGTGTTCTAAAGGTGTGCGCATTTGATGCGCGCACAGGGCAGATGTTGGGGCATGCCTCTCGGCGAATATTGGTTCGAGAAGTGGCGGGAGGCGGCCGGGAGCAGTCCGTGGCGGAGATTGACCGTCGTTTTGCCTCGGCGTTGGAGGAATTGAAAACGAAGCTTGGCGCGCGATGGCGATCCGTGGCAGGGATTGGGATAGCAGCGCAGGGTGGCAGCTCGATTATCGCGGACCGTTCCTCGGGCCGGGCGCTGACGCCGATGATTTTATGGAATGACGGGCGGACATACAGATACTTGGCACGGTTGGGAGAGCAACAGTCCGCCAGTTTTTTTCAGAAGCGTTTATTAAATGAAATGATTCCGGCAGGGTTGGGGCGGTTAGTGTGGCTGCGAGAGCAATGTCCGGAACTCTTCAAGGATACCAACATACATATTGGCGCAGGCGAATATCTATTTTACCGGTTGACGGGGGTGTGGCGTCAGGATGCGGGCAATGCGATTCAAATTGGGTCGTATAATGTGGTGAAAGCACAGCTTGATGCGAAGTTGTTTAAAACGTCAGGATTGCCAGTGTCATTTGTGGCGCCGTTGCGGAAGGGGCATGAGACAGCGGAATTATCACGCGGCGGAGCAAAGCTGTTGGGATTGAGCAAAGGCATCCCCGTCGTGGGGCCTTATATTGATCAAGAGGCGGGATATATGTCGGCGTTGGGAGCGTCGGCGCATCCGTTGCATTGTTCGTTAGGAACAGCATGGGTGGGTAATTTTTCGGTGCCGGAAAACACGGCGAGTTGGGCGCCGCTACAGTTGTTGCTTCCTTCCCCGGTAGGCGCGGGGCGGTTGATAGTGATGCCATTGTTTGCGGGGAACCGGGCATGGGACTGGGCATTGGAACAGTGTGTGGCGGAGGATCTGGAGCATGCGTTGAAGGAGGTGGATGGAATTTTTAAAAAATCGTTAGTGCCGTCCGAGGGACTGTTTTGCCTCCCGTGGTTTACTCTGCCGAATCCGGTTGATGTGACGTGTCATGGAGCAGGATGCTTTATCGGCGTGCATTCAGGGACGCAGAAGAGCGATTTGGTGCGCGCCGTGGCCGCCGGATTGTGTTTTGAATTCGCACGGATTTTCGAGCATGTAAAAACAACTTTTATGGTGGATGCATTGGTATTGTGCGGTGGTGCGAGCAATGGCTGGTACTTTCGGAGTATGCTGGCGGCGTTGTTTTCTCCGTTGCCGGTGTTATGGCAGCGGGAGAGCGACTTTTCCGCGGCGCGCGGGGCGGTGCATCCATTGATGATGCATGCGCCCGGTTTGAAGACCGAACGGGTGAAGTTGCCCAGGAAAAGTGATTGCAGCGTGATTGAGCAAGGTTTTGCGCGGTATTGTGCGGCGATAAAGAACGTATTTCCTGTTCCGCCGGGCGGCGCTGCATTAGTGGTGTTTCCAAGAAGGGAGAATGCGCTATGAAACGACAGGCGCGGGTGGGGCTATTGCCATTATATCTGAAATTGTACGATGAGACCGTGCCTGAAGTGTTTGTGCATTTTGAGGCATTTTTGCAGGAAGTCGTGGAGCGTTTGGAGGGGGAAGAACTTACTGTGGTGCGGGGTGAGACGTGCCGGGTGGAGGCGGAAGTCCGTCAGGCGGTAGCATTGTTTGAGAAGCAAGACGTGGATCTGATTATTACGCTGCATTTGGCGTATTCGCCTTCCTTGGAGTCTGTGGGACCGTTGTGTGAGACGGAATTGCCCATTTTAATGCTGGATATTACGATGGATCTTTCGTTTGGGCCGGGGGTAGACCCTGAACGCATCATGTATAACCACGGTATTCACGGTGTGCAGGATCTGGCGTCGATGCTTCGGCGCCATGGGAAACATTATGAGATTGTGGCGGGACCAGGCAATGAACCCTTGGTGTTTTCGCACGCGGCCAATATTGCGCGTGCTGCGCTGGCGGCGAAATTGTTCCGGGGGATGAGGATATTGAGTCTTGGCGCGCCATTCAAGGGAATGGGTGATTTCAGCGTGCCGGAGGCAGTGCTGAAAGAGAAATTCGGCATCACGGTGGAAGAAAAGATGCTGGATGATCTGGAGATGGAAGCAGAAGTGATTACGGAGGAGGAAATTGAAGCTGAACGGATGAGCGATGCTGAGCACTACGATCTGCCGCTTTCGAAAGAGGTGCATCGGCGTTCGCTACGGGTGGGATTGGGATTACGCAAGATGCTGGAACGCGGGGGATATTCTGCATTCAGCATGAACTTTCAGGCCTTTGACCGCAGCGAGGGACCGGCAAACACAGTGCCGTTTTTGGAGACGTCAAAGGCCATGGCGCGCGGCATTGGTTATGCTGGAGAAGGCGATGTGCTCACGGCGGCGCTGGTGGGCGCGCTCTCAGCGGCATTCGGACGAACAACCTTCACCGAAATATTCTGTCCGGACTGGGAAGGGAATATGTTATTTCTATCACATATGGGTGAGATCAATCCGGAGGTAGCGAGTGGACGTCCGCGTATTTTCGAAAAGCCATACCCGTTCTCCGCGGCACAAAATCCAGCAGTGTTAACATGCTCCGTAGAGCCTGGGATGGCGCTCTTTGTCAATTTGGCGCCAGGCCCGGATGATTCATTTAGTTTAATTTTTGAACCGGTGGATGTGCAGGATGACAGTGATGCTGTCAATATGCAGGATGCCATACGCATTTGGGTGCGGCCTGGAATGGCTATATCGAGATTCTTGGAAAACTATTCACGCTTGGGTGGCACACATCACAGCGCATTGTTATTGGGCTTGCCGGGCAGTGCCATACAAGCCTTTGGTGCATTTTTGGGCCTTCCAACCTATCGGGTGTGACTATGTGGCGGGAAACAACGAAACACGAACGAAATAAAAAATTATTTGAGGAAGAAATTGCAGAGTTTCTACCTGCACGTATATTGGATTTTCATGTGCATATACTGAATGCTGGGGTGATTCCCGGTGGGAGCACCTTTTCCTGTGCGGGACATCCGATTGACCAATATGAATTAAAGGATCTGGAACAGGATCTTGCAGAGTTATATCCGGGGCGGGAAACGGCGGCGGTTTGTTTTGGATTTCCGGAGGTTGCCTATGACCGGGACTCGAACAACGCCTATCTTGCGGGAGCGTGTGATCATTGGCGGTTTTTCCCGTTTCGATTGTTTGACCCGATGGAGGATACGACGGAGAGACTTCGGAAAGAGTTGATGGAGGGGCGGTTTTTAGGGATTAAGCCGTATCCGGATTATGTGCGGAAGGCGGATATCAATGCGGTGGAGATCCCGGAAATGCTTCCGGAGCGGGCGATGGAGGTTGTGAATGAACTGGGTCTGATTGTGATGTTGCATATTCCGAGGAAGGGGCGATTGGCGGATGAGTTGAATCAGCGGCAGTTGGTGGAGTTGTGCACGAAATATCCAAATGCGAAGATTGTGATGGCGCATGTGGGGCGGGCGTATTTTCTAAAAAATGCCGTGGGACACCTTGACAAATTGCGGGAATTGACGAATTTGTATGTGGATTTAGCCATGCTGAATCACTGGGAAGTGTTGGAGTATCTGTTTCTCCATTTCCTGCACAATAGGATTGTGTATGGGACGGATATTCCGATTGGCCTGGCGCCGGGGAAATCAGTGGAGATTAACGATCAGTATACGTATGTAACACCGGTGCCGTGGGCATTGTCGATTTCGGATGATCATAGGAAGTTGGTGTTTACATCGTTTTTATATGAGGAACTACGCGCCATCAAGAAGGCCGTGGCGCGGTTGGGATTGCCTCGGTCTTTTGTGGAAGATATATTTTGGAATAACGGCATGGCATTACTCCATAAAGCAGC
Organism: Candidatus Hydrogenedentota bacterium; assembly: GCA_029565395.1. Classification (GTDB taxonomy): domain Bacteria; phylum Hydrogenedentota; class Hydrogenedentia; order Hydrogenedentales; family CAILVY01; genus CAILVY01. Next base: position 11,812 of record JAKQOG010000167.1, read on the forward strand.
GCCTAAATAAATATTCGCTTTTCTTTGCTTCTTTCTTTTCACGTGAAAAGAAAGAAGCAAAGAAAAGTCTTAAGAAGGATTTTTCCAATGATAGAACTCGGTGTTGGGATTATCGGATTCGGATTCATGGGGCGTGCGCACACCTATGGCATGATCAACATCCCGTTGTACTATCAGCCGGCGCCATTTCGCGTGAAGCATATTTCGGTTTGCCGCCGCAGTGCGGAAGGCCGGGCCGTAGCGGAAGAAATGGGATATTACCGAAAGGTGGTGGCGGATTATCATGAACTGATTGAAGATCCTGAGATCAATGTGATCTGCGTGTCCACGCCAAACCGGTTCCATAAGGAGCATCTGATTGAAGCGATTAAAGCGGGGAAGCATATCTATTGCGACAAGCCTGCGGTGGCGTCCTTGGAAGAAGCTGAGGAAGTGGAGGCGGCGATGGAGAAATATGCCTATACGGGCAAGGCGCAGATGGTGTTTCATAACCGGTTTTTGCCCGCAACGATGCGCGCGCGTCAGCTTATCGATGAGGGATTTCTAGGGCGGGTATTTCACTATAGGGCAGCCTATTTGCATTCCAGCAATATTGATCCGAACAAGCCACTGAGTTGGAAATCGAGCAGGGAACTTGGAGGCGGGGGATCGCTGGTGGATTTGGGGTCGCATATTCTCGACATGATGCAGTTTCTGTTGGGGGATATTTGCTCGATCTATGCGGCGGCGGAGACGTTTATTCATGAACGCACGGATACGGCAACGGGGCAGCGTGTACCGGTGGATACGGATGACCTCGCTCTGATGATGGCGCGGCATGCATCAGGTGCGGTGGGGACGATTGAGGCGACAAAATTCGCGACGGGCATTTGCGATGAGATCCGCTTTGAGATTCACGGGGAATTGGGCGCGATCCGGTTTAATCTGATGGACCCGAATTGGCTGGAGGTGTTTGATGTGCGGGATCCCGCAGGACCTATGGGCGGGATGCGCGGATTTAAGAAAATCGAATGCGTGCAGCAATACACAAAACCGGCGAGCGGATTCCCCGCGCCCAAGGTGAGTGTGGGGTGGATCCGCGCACACATGCACTGCATGTACAGTTTTCTGGAAAGCATCGCTTTGGATCGCACGCCAAATCCGTCGCTGCTGGATGGACTGCGGCTGCATCGCGTTCTGGACGCCGCCTACCGCAGCGCGGAGAGCGGAAATGAGATGGACACAGGCATGATACTATAAAGCAAACCCCGATATGGGCTGTAGGAACACTTACAAATCAGGGATGGTATGAAGATCTAATCAGACAAAACGGACCAGGATGAAGAATGAATGCCAACAAGCTACATTTCATGACTTGATATCATTGTCCTAGCCCACCTGTGCAAAGCATTTGCATCAACTGCCACGCCTTCCTTTTTCATTCCCTGGACAATGTCCCAAAGTTCTCTGATTTCTTCGTGCATCATGCAAACTAACTCTTGTAGCGAAAGGACCCCCTGTCCAGCAGTCAGATAATGACGTGCAAAACACCAGTAGCTCATAGAATAAGACAGGCTTGACCAAAATTCACGTCTTTGTAATCTATTGTTGTCCTGTTCTACTACACGACAGTATTCCGATGCCCGCATGAATGCAACAAATGAACGTCTGAGAAGATGAGAAACGACTTCGGTATTTGGCATAACTTCATAAACCCATTGCCGTGCCTCTTCATAAGAGTCTCGCTTACCTTCGACAAATTGGCCAGTCAACAAGGGTTCTGTAACTACAGGATCCAAAAGCGAGATATATCGCTTGAGTTCTTCTTTGTCTGTGGCCCAAAGGTCAAGATTGCCCAGAAGAACACAAGGAGAAAGCGGACGAGAGTCAAAGACTGCCAAGTAATCGGCATCGGAACCTTCACTTGACGAACCGAAATGAATTAGAAACAAAAGTTCCCCGTAAACACCTGAGCATAGATCGGAACCTAAACGGATCAGGTGTCCTTCATTCAAGTTCACAACCTAAACCCTTGTGAATGTATAGTTCTTGTCAATGCCAGAATGGTACATACGCCTCAAATCATATTTACTTAACATTAGGAGGACAACTTTCGCTCTAGTCCACTGATTAGCCCGGCACTACCACCTGGATTGATACCTGGATCAAGCATATCTAAATGGCGCCTTGCAGCATCTAGAACGACGGGAAGTCTGGGATTGTCATTGAGCGTATCATAGTAATTGCTCAAACGTCCCATCACAAACCTGTAAGTTGAATCTGGCAAAGGAGGATCAGTAGGACCTCGATTAATACTCATTACACACCTCTTTTCTTGAGTTCACAACACTGTATTCACCATCTAAATTATATAACATTTAACAGTATTGCGCAAGCCTAAAATGTTCTTTTTCAAAATATAGGTTGCTTTTTTCAGTTTATATACTGGCCGTCTGACGTTCCTTGGTAAAAACAACTTGTCCGATAGTTTCTGTGTAAGTAACCTATACCGGAATCGTGGGCAACCATATTGACGGAATTACGGTATATATCAAGAAAAACGTTCAATTGCCCACGAAATTCTTTGAAATTCGGTCAGATACATCCAAGCTAATCCACCGGCTATGCCGGTGAGAATTCATAAGGCTCTGCCGTTTCAGCGAGAGCGTGTTATGTGGTAAACGATCCTCCTTGAGGAAGGCCCCGAAGGGCAGGAGGATCGTTTATGAAAGATTGGAGAAGTTTAGCGCATGTGAAGTGGGATTGCCAGTATCATGTGGTAATCGTGCCGAAGTACCGTCGGAAGGAGTTTTACGGGAAGTTGCGCGGACGCATCGGAGAGATTCTGCGTCAACTGTGTCGTCAGAAGGACGTGGAGCTTGTGGAAGGGAATGCGATGCCAGATCACATCCACATGTTGTTACGGATACCGCCAAAGTACAGTGTGGCCATGACGATGGGATACCTGAAGGGCAAAAGCGCAGTTCGTATCCATAGGGAACTGATGGGTACGAAGGGGACCTTATTCGGGCGGAAGTTTTGGTCCCGAGGTTACTGCGTGCGCACCGTGGGTCTGAACGAGGAACAGATCCGAGAATACATACGTGAACAAGAAACCCTGGATATGCAACTGGAGCAAATGGAAATGGACTTGAACCAATAGGCCCCTTTACGGGGCCTTCCTCATACCACCCGTTCTACGGGTGGTGCTGGTTTGTAGAAAAATAGTTTACTACTACTATAAACATTAGATCGTATGTACGCGGTAGTTTACATCACCTGCATTTAAGATGGTTTCTATCCTATTTCGGAAAAGTTCCGGAATCGCGATCGCAACAAGCTTTCGTGCTCGTGTAATACCTACATAGACGACTCTTTTTGATTCATCCTCTGTACGACCTTCCCAGTGAGTAATCAACTCTTCGGTTCGACGGAAGTCACCGCTATCCGGAGGCAGGACTACACAGACAGCCTCGTATTGCTTGCCTTTGGCTTCGTGTATGGTACCACAAGAAATTCGCGTGACTTCCTGAGAATCGAGTAGCTGATTCCATTCTGCGTCTCGCCGGTCTTGAAAGAAACGTTTCTCGCTCGTTCCAGAGTGGTAAATAATCCCAAGTCGACGGATCTCAGAACGCAAAGCCTCAACCCATTCACTCCTTCTTTCGTTCGTATCTTCACAAGAGCGAGGAAGACGACTTATTAGCTGTAGAGCGCTCCTTCGCAACCACCGCGGATCAATACCTTCGCGTTTAGCGGCGCGTGAAGATGTATCTCCATTTTGGATCATTCCCATTACGTCCAAGAGGGATTTTTCGGCAAGTTGAAGCGCTGATTCACGTGTTCGTGTAGAGGCTCGTGGAGACCAGAACATGCCAACTGCTTGTGCAATAATTGCCACCTTCGAATTACCTACCTGATTCTCATATTTGAAGCCACAAGCAGCAAGTGATTTTCGTCTAGCATGTGCCAGTACAATGCCCTTATCAGGAGGAATTTTCGCTAACGACAATAGTTCCAGGAAATATTTACCAATACTTGCAGGAACCCTTGCACTCTTATACGCAAGGACATGAACAGGTTCGTCTAGAATGCGTGTCTCACCAAGAGCCTCATCTGGTTCTACACGGTTGCGTAAGGTTGCTGCAGCCGCACAAATTACAGGAGTACTTCGAAAATTCCCTGTAAGTGATAGACGCCCCGATGAGGGGTGTTCCTCAAAGAGTTTCAGAAGATCCGAGGGATTACCATGACGAAAACCATAGATAGCCTGATCCGGATCCGCAACAATTATTACTGATATGCCTTGGTCTTGTAACCATTTTATGATTTGGCAATCAAGCGGGTTACAATCTTGTGCTTCGTCTACAATTACTTCCTGGAAACGTGCCGCCAAAGCCTTCCCAAGAGCGTTTGCGTATTCAGGACTTAAAAGTTTCTTAAGAACGTGAATGCGTATGTCAGCCGCGCTGACATATCCATTGCGTAGTAAATTTTGTCGGCGCCGAGCAGCTTCCTGAACATAAGCCGTTAGGTTTTGCTCGATATGAGTGCGTAAACCACGATGCCCAACTTTTCCAGTATCTATCTGGTTCGTCTGTGCGTCAAACAGATCAAGCGAAACACCCCCGCCCTTAAAAGCGCGATTACCGCTAAGGCGTACTTCAATACCCAACGTGTCCCAGCTATCGACTACGGTTGGCCGACCATTAAAACTTTCTATGCCGCTCGCGGCAAAGCAAAAATGCCAAAGGAAAGAGTCGAATGTGCCGATAAAGCTTGGGAAGAAAAATTTGTCCACCAATCCAGACTGCTTACACCTTCTCATAAATTCGTCTACAGCAGTATTTGTAAACGAAAGAACCGCTATGCCTCTACGCAGGGGGAGAGTATTGGCAATTCGGAAAATTCTTGCCACTATCGCATGGGTTTTCCCCGATCCGGGGCAGGCTAAAATGAAGGCATCTCCTGGGTGATTAACAATCGCATATTGTTCGTCGGTCAACGAAATCACGATTCGATAACCTTGTATATTGCTGTTTGGAGATACTCAGGCACTTTCAAGAGCAGGCCTTCTTCGATAAAATCAGCAAGTTGTTGAGCATAGTCGCCCTTTCGAGTTTTGCTGGTCTGCAGAAGTTCAACAAGACCCATCGCTGGATGCTCGGATTCAGTGACACTTTCCCGCCATTTATCATCTGAGCGTGGGTGAATCCGAAGAAAGGCACATTTCAGCAAGGCTTCGTTTCCCGCCATATAGAGTGAATGCTCCAGTGTAACCTCGTTAGTGAAAACTGACAGCTTCGCGTTACTACTCCACTCAGAAGCGGCTTCCTCCAATTGGCCTTTGCGATTTCCCCGGACACTTGGATCTGCATCAGTTATTACAATCACGTGGTCTGCGATCGTTGTGTCCGCATATGGTTTCAAAAGGATTTCTATATAAGGAAGAAAATCAACACCGTCTATCGGAACAATAGCAGTCCCACGAAATCTCTGCCAAGCATGTTTATCACCCCGAAATATCAAGTGTTTGGCAATAACCGGAAGCAATAGCGCTTCAGCTATTCCTTCCACCATAAGCACACGAATACCAAACAGAAAAGCTGAACGAGTCACATCGAGATAGCGATTGATTTTCTTCATGGCATGCTCATTTATGCCAAGTTTTGCAATGGGGACACAAGCTGTATTCGCAATAGCACTAGATTCGTTTTCGACAAAAACAGAGCGCACAATAACCAAATGTTCTGGGGATATCCAAGCTGTTAAATTTGGCGAATGAGTTGTAACAATTACCTGAATACGACCTTCAGGTTGCCCATCTGATACTTCCGTTGCTGACTTCTGAGCATGCTGTAAAAGGAAGTCCAGTACAAGCATTTGTAGCTGCGGATGGAGATGTGCCTCTGGTTCCTCAACGAGAAAGAGAGTTAGGTCCGCCTCCTTGGCTTTGGCGAGTTCTACAACGACAGAGGCGATATAAAGAAGATTTGCGTATCCAAGACCGGAAAAACGAATATCCTCTGGGGTAACAACGGCGTCAGCGAGCTTGAACCGAAGGTCTCTGGCAATGTCCCACAGAGTGTCAGTGTTGAACTCAAGGGAAGCTTTCTGTTCTCGAATACCGCGGGTAAGATCTCCAAGCGCATTGTCGATCTCCGACTTTACATCCTGTAGAACCCGAGGTGAGGTTTCATTTGCACGCTTTGCCTCTTGAAGAAACTGATCTTCTTCCTCGCTTGTAGTGAGAAAATATCTCAGCAGATTGGTTATGTGAGAAGTGCTTCCGGAACCAAGTGCTTGTCTCGCATCTCTTAGTGGGGGCAGGAAAACGTGTCGTACAAGGTCTGAACTACCCTGTTCTGGCTCAGCGGTATCAAATTTTCCTACCCAATAGGATGTCTTCCCGCGAAGTCTGTTGTGGGCTTTCTTCTGGTAGCGAATCCCAAGAATAGCTGTGTCTTCTGTTGGATCAGGAACAGCACTTATGAAAAGTCCCTTAATCGTATCGCTCATACCGGAAAAACGACCTTCTATGGCAAAGGTATCCTGTTCACTTCCACGCGACACATCGTCATCTTCGGCGTATCTTTCTCGTCGCCCATTAAGCGGTAATGTGAGAAGACGCATGGCGTCAATTATGTTGGATTTGCCGCCGTTGTTCTCACCAACTAGTACTGTTAGCTCGGGTCGGAAAGTGACCCTTGTTTCTACACAAGATCTGAATCGCGTTAATCGTAGTTCATCAAGGAACATTCCCCTTCCTCCAAAAGTTTGTGCGACCTAACAAGATAGTACACATAGCATGCAAAAACATTTCCATTTGTTTGCACAAAGTGAATCCTTTAAGTCTATCTATTTGATGAATCATATTTCAATCAGGTGTCATGTTGCAGAAGAGAAAGTTACTAATGAGACCTATTGCTTGTTCATGAAAATGACTTCGCGCATCAGAAACCACACGAAGCCGATACATTCCGCCGGGGTGCCGGGAACGAACGAATCATTTTTTAGGTTTGACATCCGGCGCAATGTTGTTCGTTTTTTCTCCATGGGAGAATGATAGCATTACGGCCTCACGTCATCAACCGGGCGGCGACATCCGGAAAGGTGTCATGCGGATACGGTCTTTTTCAATGACCGAGAAATGACCAGACCAATCTGATCTGCTTTCCAAAGAAATAACGGCAATCCTTGAAATTTCTTCTGGAGAAGGTTTGGGTATGCGAAATAGTACAATACCTGCTTCGGAGGCCAGTCCTTGACGAAATTCCAGGGTAGTTGACAAGAATGTCATTTTCTGTCCAGCCTTGCGCTAGAAGATCGATAACAAACTCCACCGCCAACTGAGTGCCTTTTATTACAGGCTTCCCTGTAAGTATTGCAGAATCGACAACAATACGTTCATTTAAATCCATACAACTGCCTCCTGTGATCAGGTGTAGTTATAATATACACACTATCACTGCGGGGAGGAAAACAAAAACACGGCATGTTTTGGCGTTAAATTTCCGCGCAGTCCATGCTGAAGGCGTCGGCGACGGCCTGATAGGTGATTTTCCCGTTGAGGACGTTTAAGCCTTTTTTCAGAGCGGGGTCTTCGGCCATGGCTTTTTCCCAGCCTTTGTCGGCGAGATGGAGGCCGTAGCCGAGTGTAACGTTGGTGAGCGCGTAGGTGGAGGTGCGGGGCACGGCGCCGGGCATGTTCGCGACGCAATAATGGACCACGTCATTTACACGGTAGGTGGGATTGGCATGGGTGGTGGGCCGTGAGGTTTCGATGCATCCGCCTTGGTCGATAGCGATATCCACAATGGCGGAATTGGGTTTCATCTGCTTGATGATGGATTTCGGGATCAGGTTGGGGGCTTTCGCGCCGGGTACGAGCACCGCGCCAATCACGAGATCGGCTTGAGTGACTTCTTCGGCGATGGTGGCGTGGTTGGACATGACCGTGGTGACTCTTCCGCCCATGATGTCATGGAGATAACGGAGCCGCGCAGGATTAATGTCGAGGACGGTGACATGCGCGCCCATGCCGACGGCGATGTAACAGGCATTGCTGCCGGAGACGCCCGCGCCAAGAATGACAACCTTGGCGGGTTTTACGCCGGAAACGCCGCCAAGCAGGATCCCGCTGCCACCGGATGGAGCTTCGAGGCATTGTGCACCCTTTTGTACGGACAAGCGCCCCGCTACTTCGCTCATGGGGGTGAGCAGGGGCAAGGAACCGTCCGTGAGCTGAATGGTTTCGTAGGCGATTCCTGTGACGCGTTTTTCGAGCAACTTGCGTGTGAGAGATTCACTGGAAGCAAGATGCAGATAGGTGTAGAGGATAAGTCCTGGCCGCATATAGGAGAACTCGGGATCGACAGGTTCTTTGACTTTGATGATCATGTCGGCGCGTTTCCAGACTTCCCTGACGCTTTTGATGAGTTTGGCGCCGGCGGCGGTATACGCCACATCGGGAATGCCGCTGCCAACGCCTGCGCCTTTTTCCACAAGGACAGTGTGGTTGTGCGCCACGAAAGCAGCAACGCCTGAAGGCGCCATGGCCACGCGCGCTTCTCCGGGTTTAATTTCTTTTGGAACGCCGATAATCATACTTCATTTCCTTTCCAACGCTATCTGAACCCATTCCGAGTGCGAGGAGCTATTTTACACGGATGGGAGTGCGATATTAAATGATCGTTTTTTGGCAGTTCATGGTATGCTGTATAGGCAAAGTGATGTGCCGTTGCTACGGTTTAGGAAAAAGGAATCGGTTTTGAAAACGATTTTTAACAAATATGGTGGATTCGGCCTGTTTCTATATATTCTGGGCGTTGTTTTCCAGGCACAAGGGGCGGCGTATGACAATGGCGCGCTGGACGGCACGTTTTATGTTCATGATTTGTTCGCGTTATTGGATGGATCGGGCCACACCGCGAGGGGGGTGCGAATGTTTAATGGAAAGGGAGGGGTGACCGCATTAACAACCTATGCTTCTGTGACGCCGCTAACGTATGAAGTGAGTGCGTCGGGGGCGTTTCGCATGTATAAGACGGGTTTTGACGCAGGGCTCGCTGGAAGTGTGATGTTCGCCGGTGGCGGGGCGGCGTTTTCGCCGTATTATGAAGAAGATATCCATCCGATGATTGAGGAAGGCTGCGCAGCGCTGCAACTATCGGTAAAACAGGGTTCAGGCTACCGAAATGATGATTTTATGGGAAGTTACAGTTACCACGCGCTGGTATGTCATGGGGAGCGGTGGTGGACCATGTTCGGGGCGGCGGATGCCGATGGGGAAGGGCGCGTGTTGTTGTTGCGGATTGGGACTCCCATTTTGGGGTATTCATATCAAGTGGCGGGTTCGGGGCAGACGGATATTAATGAAGATGGGTCTACTTATGCAACGCTCACGGCAGATGGAGATGTTTTGTTCCGGACACTTTCGTATGGGATGCAGGAAGATCCGATGTATACATCGGGCTACGAGGGGTTGGCGGTGTGTGTGCGGCGCGATAAAAGTACGGCAGGTTTTTCATTGGGGGATTTTCGAGGCACATACCGGGTGCATGAATTGCGAATAGGGTCTGATGGCGCGAATACGGCTTCTTTTGGTCAGATTACGGCGGGTGGCAATGGCGCGTTTTTTGGGAGTCTGGGGGGGGAGGGCTATGAGGATAAGATTGATCTGGAAAAAAGCGGGGTGTTCCATCTGGAGGACGATTCCGGTCCGGTCGGTACTATCGGCGCGGGAGGCGATTTTGCGGTATTGACACTGGAGGATGGGGTCATGACGGGCACATCGGGTTCCGCCTGGATGCAGCTTTGGGTTCGGACAGCCGGGGGCGGGGGAACGGATGTGGACACGGATGGAGATGGGCTGACGGATGTGGAGGAACATGAGCTTGGGACTGACCCGGAGGACCCGGACAGTGATGATGACGGGTTGCTGGATGGCGATGATGATAATCCGCTCACGGCGGATAATGTGTTTACGGCAACGTTGAATCAGGAAGAAATCACGATATCAGAAGGCGATTCGCCGCCGGAAGGAATTGAATTAACATTAGAATCGGGTGATTTTCCGTTTTTCGAGTGGAGTATTGAGTCCGATTCGGAATGGCTGGAAATTACACCGGACAGCGGGGATGGCGACGCCGTCGTAGCGGTGGAAATCGATACGGCATCTCTCACCGCGGAAAACAGCCCCTATGTGGGCACCTTAGTTATCAGCGCACCGAGTATGAAGCCTGCGCCGCCGGTGGCGGTGACCGTATTTGTGCTTCCGAAGCCGATTGATATTGAGCTGTCGGAGAATCCGATGACTTTTTGGGCGGTGGAAGGCGCATTAGGGCCCGCATCGAAGAGTGTGGCGCTGTCGAGTCCTGACAGTGAGTCGTTTGCGTTTGAAGCCACGCCGAAAGCTGAATGGCTTACGGTAACGCCTGATTCCGGAACAGGTCCGCGAACCGTGTCTATCGGTGTGGATATTATGGGATTGAATTCCACGGGGTCGCCGTATCAGGGGAGAGTGGAATTTGTGGCGGATGTGCCGGGTTCTCCGGTGACTTCGCTGACGGTGAATTTGACCGTATTGCCACCGCGCAATCCGGGGGTGGCGTTTATACTTGAATCGAGTGGAGCCGCACAATCGGAACCTTCGGTGGGGTATAGCAGCCTCTGTCAGGTCTATGTCGCGGCGTGGGCGAGTAATGATAATGTGCATGCGGCGGTGTTCGATCCCTATGGGGGGCCATTGATGGAAACCACCCAACTGTCGATAACAGTGCAAGGCGTGGCGGGTGAGCCATCGGTGGCAGTGGACGATACGACGGGTACGGCTTGGGTGATCTGGGAGCAACGAAGCTATGCGGGCGGGGTAGCCTTTATCCAAGCCCGGAGAATCAACCTTCAGACCCTTGTGATGAGCACGGTGTTCGGGCTTGCGGGAGGTGAGGGCAGCTTGGGAAATGTGAGCGTGGCCTATAACGCGGCACGGCATGAAATGGCGTTGCTTCATACGATTCAGGGCGCCGATACAAGTGCGGTGAGGTTGCTGCGCGTGGATACATCGACCCAGGATCCGGTGGGGAATACATATGTGTCGGATACGGAACGCGATGGAGTGGATCCTTATCTCGTGTTTAATCCTACGGATGGGGAGTATTTGGCGGTGTGGTCGGATCGATATGAGAATACTACCGGGCAACTCGAAGCACGGGTGTATGCACAACGAATATCCGGCAGTACGGGGCATTCGGTCGCGGAACGGTTGGCATTGGAAGATCCGGCGGCGAGCAGTCCCCGGTATGAGTCGGCGCCCAAGGCAGTGTATGTTGAGAACACGCGGGAATATGCGGTGACATGGCGGAGTGCGGCAGTGCCCACGGGTTCAAGTTATACGTTGCGCATGGCACGGTTTGCGGCATCGGCGGATGCCGTTCCGGACGGGGCTGTCTACCCAAATTTACGCTGGAGCACCGTGGTTACGGGGGTGCCGGCTTCGATTCATGCACTGGGATATGCCTTGGGCTCGGAGCAAGTGCTCTCGATTTGGCCGGTGAGTGGAACGAAGGAGACGCTCAGCATGCGGCGTATCATATCCGGTGGATACTTCCTTGGTTCCTCCAGTGCATTTCCGTTGCAGGAGGCCCCGCAAAAGGCTCCGGATGTAGTGTATAACGCGCAGGCCAATGAATTTTTCGCGGTATGGCAGGAAGGAAATCTTAAGCCAAGGATTTACGGAATGCGCATAGCGGGCGGGTCCACCGACATGGATGAGGACGGGTTGCCGAATGATTGGGAATTGGAGAATGAACTGGATCCATTGGATGCCACGGGTGACAATGGGGCAAATGGCGATCCTGATGCGGACGGGTTGAATAATCAAATAGAGTATGGGATGAACACCAATCCGATGGAGGCGGACAGCGATGGCGATGGTTTGCCGGATGGGCGGGAAGATCTGGATCATGATGGGGTGCAGGATGCTGGGGAGACGAGCCCTACAAAGAAGGATAGCGATGGGGACGGCGCGGACGATGGCGCGGAATGGTTTTTAGGGACGGACGGGAATAATGCGGCGAAGGTTCCGAACACAGCGATTTTTCGACTGGAATATGGAATTTGGCGGGAAGGAGAGAGCGGCGAGGTGCGCGTCCATGTGTTTGTGCGGCAGGCGGGCGCCTATACGCTTGGATTAAATGGTTCAGGGGGTTCGGACTGGGAAGTGCCGGAGGGTTGGAGTGCGGAACTTAGGGATGGTTCCGCAACACGAAATCTTGATGCCGGTACCTATGTTTTTACGGTCGATGTTACGCCCCAGGCGCCAGTGACGCCCCACACGGATCATGGGCGGTTTGCATTCCGGTTGAGTCAGGGCGGGAGCATGATCGGAATGCTAACGGCAGTGCTGGTGGTGGATCGGCGCGAGACATTTACTGGAAGCATGACCCCCGATGCGTTGGCCGAGAAGTATGCGCCGGTGATCCGTTTGCACCGGGATGAATTCTACCGCGTGGACCCGGTGGAGTTTACCTTGAGTACGGCTACGCTTGAGCGTGGTAATACAGGTGCCTTGCAATCGAATCCGGCCGCCATTGATCTGTATGAATCCCCGCAAGCGGAGTCGCAGCTAAATCTTCCGGGAACAACGATAGGTGCGTTGCGTGACCTGTATCCTGATGAGTCGGCGGCGCCCAACCCCGTGGCGTATTACACCATCACGCAATTGGGGGGGCGATCCGTGGAAGAGGAAGTGCCTGCGTCCCATGTGGCGATCCAATATTATGTTCATTTTTTTGTGGACGAGTGGTCGGTGACGATGCCGGGCGGTCACCGGCATGAAGGGGACTGGGAGATGGTGCAGATTTTATTGAGTAATGCTCTGGAGCCGTATCAAATGACCTTGACCCAGCAGTGGCAAATGGCGCGGGATGGTATTGCCTCGGGCGGAGCCAGCCGTGAGTGGGCAATGGTGGAGAAAATGGGTGGTACGCATCCTGTGGTGTATGCGGGGGGCGGTGGACATTCCTTGTATTTTGCACCCGGCGGAACGCAGTACTCGATGGGGCCGGAATCGCACGACGGCCTTGGGGAATGGATGGTTCCTTCGGTAGAGGGCGAATATTCGGTTTCCTCGGATTATCCGAAACGCAAGCCGCTCGTTTTGGAGTGGTTGCCCAGGTTGACGGAAGCAAACGCTCAGCCGTGGCTCTATTTTGCGGGATTGTGGGGGCAGCGTAATTTCCCGCCAGGCGACTTGGATATTTCGACGGAAGGCACGCGTTCGGGACCGCTGGGGCCGATATTTATGGGAACCACGGCGGACGCCTTGTCCGCCACGGGAGTACAAAGTGTGTGGACGGATCCGTATGCATGGGCAAAACGCATGGAGATGGAAACCGAACCTGAAACTTCTATTTTGGCGGGTATGCTTCCTTTGACGCTCCCGGGACGGACCGTGGCATTGATGGATGCGCGGGGCCGGGTATTTCGCAGCAGTGAAGCGCAGCAGACGGGAACATTTACCATCGAGGTTCCGTCCGGTAATTACGTTTTGTGCACAGTCTTGCGGGCGGACAACGGAAAGGAAACGTACACCGCCACGGCACGTTTCGATGGGAATCTGCAAAATACATTGTTGTTCGATACGGTTCCCGCCGGTCAAACGCCAATGGGGACGTTTGAATATCAAGACGGGGTATTGCGCGGCAATGAGGTCTATGAATATACAGATTCGGACCGGGATGGCATTTCCAATGCCTTGGATGATGACCAGGATCATGACAGGATTATCAATTCAATGGATCCTGATGCGCTGGGCGATGGATGGCTGGATGAATACCAGATACAAGACCCGGATGGCGATGGAATCCCCAGTTATTACGATGATGACGATGATGGCGATGGAATTTTGGATGGTGTGGATTCGGACAAAAACGGGAACAGCATTGAAGATATAAATGAACCCAAGGACTCGGATGGCGATGGATTCATCGATGCGGTAGACCTGGATTGGGATAACGACGGATTCACTAACGCGGAGGAAGCAACCGCGGGAACCGATCCCTATTTTTATTACGATACGCCAGAACACCGCGCCGGAGATTTGAATAATGACGGGCAGGTGACCTCAAGTGAAGCACTGGAAGTGCGCGATATGACACTCCTCCGCAGGAACTATGACGAAACCGTGGATTTTGACCGCGACGGCTCTATTGGTGCATTGGATCTGCAGCGGGTGATTAATATTCTGTTGGAATGATTATTCGTGGGGTACGAGTGGCGGGCTGCCGGGAGCGGGAGGAGTGCTTTCTTTAAGGGTGTCGATATTGGCAGGGGGAAGAGTGTTGGGAGTGGGTTCAGGTTGGGGTAAATCCTGCACTTTTACTTGAGGAACCATGCCTTCCAAGGCATTGGGTGGAAGCGGCGCTGGCTCAGGGGCGGTGCTCAAAGAGGGTTGAGGGTTTTCTGCTGGTTTTTCCACAGGCGGCGCGGCAGGTGCAGGTGCGGTGGGAGGCGGAGATACTGGTGCAGACTCGGCGGTGGCTGGTTTGGCGGCTGCTTCTTTTTTATCCACGGTGGGCGGAACGGCCTCGGCGAGGGCTTGCACCTGAGGTTTTTTTCCCGTCAGCGACGGAGTATCTTTGTCGCCGAGCCAACTGCTAAGAACCATGCGGACCTGTTTGCCCGCGATGCCATCCACGGACAATCCTGTCTCTGCTTGGAGCCGGGAAACGGCGCTGGTGGTTTTCTTGTCAAAAATATCGTTGGTGTTGTCAGGGGTGATGCGCCCGATGCGGCGTAATTGCTCTTTCATCACAGCCACGGGCTTTCCGGATTGTCCGGCGAACAGCGTTTGGGTATTGGGCGCCGGGTCGCGCCACAATACGACGGCTTCGCCGGTGTAATGGTCGCGAAAAGCTTCACGGGTGACTTCCATGGTCTGACCGGTTTCGGCGGTGAGGGTGCATCGGGTGGCGGTGACATTCATAAGGCCGAGCCACATGGCCTTATCCGCTGCGCGCATCCGTACGAAGGCGGGCAGGTCAATAGCGGAAAGCTGTTCAAGTGCGGGAATCAGCGATTCGGCGGCGAGGCCGTTTTGTTGGGCGAAGGCCACAAGGCTGTCGGGATTGTCATTCGCAGGAAGCCCGCCCACCATGGCCATATTCCAGGCATGCATCAATGCTGCGGCAGCCCCTTGCAGGGAAACCTGGGGATCAAGTGAAGCAAGCCGCAAGGCGAGATTTTCACCCGTGGATTCTTCTCCGCTTTTTTCCGGTGCCATGAGGCGCTGCAAAATCTTCCGTGCCGCGTCGGAATTAACCAGCACGTCGGCTACCTGTTTTTCCAGACCCTGCGTGTTCTGAACAGTGGCATTGACGGCTGTTGGGGCGGAAGGCGCGGGTGCAGCGGGTGTTTCACCCGTTAGAAACGCATTGAAGATGCCCAATTCGCGCGCCGCCTCTTCCATAGGGGTTGCAAAGAAACGCACAATTACGATAACAAGAATCGCCGCGACCACAAGGGCGGGACTGGGTATCCAGCGGCGCACTGCCTGGCGAAAGCGTTTCCGCTGCCCGATTTTCTCCCCGCGCACTTCTTTGGCCGCCAGGCGGACAATCCCCGCCGTGATGGCATGGACTTCTTTGGTATAGCCGATGAGCAAGGCTCGGTCGCATACGGCATTAATGAGCCGGGGCGTGCCTTTGGAAAAACGGAATATCGCACGGATCGCGGAGCGGGAAAACTGTACTTTCCGGCTTCCTCCCGCTATATGCAACCGATAGGCAATATATTGCAGGGTCTCTTTCTCATTCAGCGGTTTGAGGTGGTATCGGGCGGTTATGCGCTGGTTGAGCTGGCGCAACTCCTGTAAGGCGAGTTTTTCAGCGAGTTCTGGCTGGCCGATCAGGATGATTTGAAGCAGTTTTTCAGATTCGGTCTCCAGGTTGGACAGCAACCGGATTTGCTCCAAGACTTGGGGAGTCAGGTTTTGTGCCTCATCGATAACCAAAACGCAGTTATGCCCCTGCCGGGCTGCTTCCAGAAGGTGCACGTTAAGCTGCTCAGTGAGTTCGAGCACGGTGGTCGCATTGGTCGACATCCCGAACTCGCTGCAAATCTTTTGAAGGAGTTCCACGGGATTCAAAGCGGGATTGAAAATGAAGGCCAGTTCCGTATCCGGGTCGAGTTGATTGAGGAGGTTGCGGCAGATGGTGGTTTTCCCAGTGCCGATTTCCCCCGTTATCATGACAAATCCGCTGCGGTTTTTAATGCCATACAGCAGATGCCCACGCGCTTCATTGTGTTTTTCGCTCAGGTAGAGATATTTGGGGTCGGGCGTGAGATTGAACGGCCGTTCTTTCAGCCCATAAAACGTCTCGTACATGAGGCCCTCGCTCCAGTTAATTGTTGACTAAATAGCTTAGCACGCAACGCGCCAGGAGTCAATCCAACGCAATCCGCTTCGGATTGCGTCCCGCCGAAAGCTCCCGCAATTCGTCAGGCATACTGCCAGGTGTCTTTCACTGCGGCAAGAGGCAATGCGCTAATGTGAGATGCCAAGGAATAGGTTCGATCACCGGGATACACTATCCAGAGATGGGTGAGGTCAAGGTCGTTCATAGCACTACTCATGGAAGGTGTAAGGCGTGGAGAGTTGGCATATTTGCACTCGATGGCCCAGTTTTTCCCATGGTCCTGCCAAAACAGGTCCACTTCAGCCCCGGAATGGGTCGCCCAAAAGGCAAGTTCTTCATTGCGTTTACCGAGGGCGCGTGCGGCGGTTTCCAAAGCGAATCCTTCCCAAGACGCACCGAGCTTGTTATGGGAGGCAAGATCTGCGAAGGAACGGATCGACAACAAGGTATGCAATAAGCCCGAGTCGCGAATATAGAGCTTCGGCCGTTTAACCAGCCGTTTTCCCAGGTTGACATGCCACGGTTGTAACAAACGAACCATAAACGTTCCTTCGAGGATATCAAGATAGCGGCGAACTGTCATATCCGACACACCGAAAGAACGGGCAAATTCGGAATAGTTGATGATCTGTCCATGGTAATGGCAGAGCATAGTCCAAAAGCGGCGCAGTGTTGCGGCGGGGATGTTAATGCCCAATTGGGGAATGTCGCGTTCCAGAAAGGTTGCGACATAGTGTTCGCGCCATTGGCGGCTTGACGCATCGGTGCGGGCGATGTAGGAGGGAGGCAAACCACCACGCAACCACAGGGTGCGCCACTGTTCCGCGCTGATATCGTTCAATCGGAATCCAGCAAGTTCATGATAGGCGATGCGTCCTGCCAGCGACTCCGCTGACTGACGAATTAGATCGCGGGATGCACTCCCCAGAATCAAATAGCGCTGTTTTTTGTGTGTATCCACCAAGTGGCGAATTAACGGGAAAAGATTAGGGGCGCGCTGAATTTCATCAATGACAATCAACCCAGAAAGTGGTTCCAAAGCCAGTTGAGGTTCCGCCAGCATAGCCGCATCCCGTGGATTCTCAAGATCAAAGAAATGATCCGCAGAAAACGTGCGCGCCAATGTTGTTTTGCCCGACTGACGTGGTCCGAGAATGGCCGTTACTGGGAAAACCGACATCAATTCTGTGAGTTGTGCCTGATCTGTTTTTCTGTCTATCATGACTCAATATTATCAAAAATACATTGAAATTTCAACATAAAACTATGAAATTTCAATGTATTTTTGTAATCTAAATACTCCTATATCATTGATTTATAATGACTTATGGTTTTATTGGCAATTGATCTTGTATATTTCACAATAATTGCACTGTACCAACAAATAGAAGTTGAAAGAATCAGCACATTGACCTTGACCGGATGATAGCGGTACTCTACCTTAATACTCGCCACCCCACTCAGGAATTCTTCATGCAAAACAGAACATATGAACTCGGTCACGAACCGATCGGCCGGCTGTTGTTTAAATATTCTCTGCCATCCATCATCGCCATGATGGTCAGTTCGACCTATAATCTGGTGGATGCGATTTTTGTGGGGCAGGGAGCGGGAACACTGGCATTGGCGGGGCTTGCCGTGGCGTTTCCCATCCAGATGTTTGTGCTGGCCATAGCGCAGGTGGTGGGAATTGGTTCGTCGTCCATTATTTCGCGAAGTCTTGGGGCGGGGGATCACCGGCGTGCGGAGCGGATGGCGGGAACCTCGTTCAGCGTGGTTACGGTGTTGAGCATTCTTCTGGCGATAATCGGATTAGTGTTCCTGCATCCGTTATTGAAGATTTTTGGCGCGACCGAGAATGTTCTTCCTTACGGGGCGCAGTTTTTGTCTGTAATCATGGGTGGATGTTTTTTCTTCGCGTTCGCCATATCAACAAACAGCATTGTGCGGGCGGAAGGCAATGCGCGGCTGGCGATGAGCAGCATGTTGATAGGAGCGATTACCAACATCGTTTTGGATCCAATCTTTATTTTCGGCCTGAAAATGGGGATTCGCGGGGCGGCGGTGGCGACGGTGCTGGCGAATGTCTGTTCGACGCTATTTCTGGTGCGGTATTATCTCAGCGGGAAAAGCATGCTGAAGATCCGGTGGGCCGATTTGATGCCGGATATCTCATTATTGCCGGAAATGTTCAGCGTGGGGATGTCATCGTTTACACGGGTGGCGGCGGGCAGTATTTTGGCGATCATCATGAACAACTCGATTGCCTATTACGGATCTGACCTGCACTTGGCCATTCTGGGCATTATCAACCGCATAATGATCTTTTTCATGATGCCGATGTTTGGATTGATCCAGGGGTTGCAGCCGATTGTGGGATTTAATTACGGAGCAAGGAACATTGTCCGGGTAAAGGAAGCCATTCGCCGGGCCAGTGTCACGGCCACTATATTTTCCTCGGTGGCATTTATTATCGTGATGTCCGTTCCACGGCTGGTATTTCATATATTCAACAGCGATCCCGAACTCGTCCGGCAAGGGGCTGATATCATCCGGGTAACCATCCTCTGGTTACCGTTTGTCGGGTTTCAGATTGTGGGGGCGAGCTTGTTTCAGGCATTGGGGCGCGCCTGGCCGGCATTGTTTCTCTCAATGACCCGGCAAGTATTGTTCCTCGCGCCGCTAATCCTAACATTGCCGCTGGTGCTGGGGCTCTGGGGAATCTGGGTTTCAATTCCCATCGCGGATGGACTATCGACCGGCGTCACCGCCTTGTGGGTGATGTACGAAATGCGGCGGCTGAGTGGCCTCTCTTCCGTTGATGTGCCGGGAATCTAATGCATTTTATCCGTGGACAAATTGACATTCCGCACCGCGGGGGTCTAAAATCGGCTTTTTATTGAATTTGGCAGCAGTGGAGCAGGTAGTTCTTCATGAAAAAAGACGTCTTTGACGTTGCCATAATAGGCGCGGGCGCAGTGGGCGCCTCAATTCTCCGGCGTTTATCCGCATATGATCTGAAATTGGCGCTGTTGGAGAAATGCACGGATGTGTGTTTTGGGGTGTCCAAGGCCAATTCCGGCATTATCCACGCGGGATTTCATCATCCGGTCACGTCGTTGAAAGCGCGGCTGGAAATCCGGGGCAATCTGATGTTCGATCAACTCCAGCACGAACTGGGGTTCCCCTTCAAGCGCGTGGGCATTATTGTGGCCGCGTTCTCATATGAAGAGATGAAGACGGTCGAGCAGTTGTATGAACAGGGCGTGGCGAATGGCGTGCCGTTGATCGAGGTGTGCGGGCGTGAACGGTTGCTTATGTTGGAACCTAAACTGAATCCGGACACGGTGGGAGGATTGTATGCGCCGACCGGAGGCATTATCGAGCCGTACCGGTATGTGTTTGCGCTGGTGGAGTCGGCGAAGCAGAATGGGGCGGAGGTGAAGACGGATTTTGAGGTGGTTTCAGCCAAGCATAACGATAATGTGTACACCATCACATCGAGCCGGAAAGAAAAGATACAGGCGCGGCATGTGATTAATTCGGCGGGCTTGTTTGCGGACGAGGTATCCGCGATATTCGGCGGGGAAGTATTCACCATCACGCCGCGCAAGGGCGAGGAATACCTCCTGGAGCGTAACGCCGCCGGATTCCCGAATCACGTGATTTTCCCGGTGCCGAGCCGTGTTTCGAAGGGGATCCTGGTGATTCCGACCGTGGAAGGCACCATGATGGTGGGGCCGACGGCCATTGAAGTAAATGACAAAGACGACAGTGAAACCTCCTCGGATAATCTGGATAAAGTGTTCGCGCAGGCCATGTATATGATTCCGGTAATCTCGAAGCGCGAAATCATCACTTCATTTGCCGGATCGCGGGCTACCATGCCCGGAAACGACTTCTATATCGGCATATCCAAGTCCGCGCCGCATTTTATTCAGGTGGCGGGGATTCAATCCCCCGGCCTGACGGCTTCTCCGGCTATCGGAGAATATGTGAAGGACTTGCTGAAACAGGACGGCCTCCGGCTGACCGAAAAAACGGATTATGAACCCTTTATTCCCCATGAAACCTGTGTACGGGAACTCAGCCCGGCAGCGCTGGACGAAAAAGTGAAGGAAGACCCGTTGTACGGGCACATGGTGTGCCGGTGCGAATCGGTGTCCGAGGCGGAAATCGTCGAAGCCATCCGAAAGGGCCACACGACCCTGGACGGCATCAAATTCTACACACGCGCGGGGATGGGGCGATGTCAGGGCGGTTTCTGTTCGTATCGTGTGATGAAAATCATTGCCCGGGAGACCGGGAGACCGATAGAGGAAATTACGAAACGCGGCGGCGGCAGCCGGTTGCTTTTGGGCAAAATTCCGGTTGAATCTGGGGCGCGTCCTAGTCCGAAGCCAAAAAAGAAGTCAGTAAAGTATGCGTGAGTTGGAATATGAGGCGATAGTCATCGGGGCGGGCGCGGCCGGCATGGCCGCGGCATTGCGCATTGCGGAAGGCGGATTCCGCGTGGCCCTCGTGGATCGCGAGGATCACCTGGGCGGCATCCTGATGCAGTGTATTCACAACGGTTTCGGCCTGCATTGGTTCAAGCAGGAACTCACCGGACCCGAATTCGCGGAACGGCTGGCTGAAAAAGTCGTTGCGGCGGGCATCGATATCTTCCTGAACACCACCGTAATGGACTTCTCGGTATCCAACGGCGTAAAAACCTTGATAGCCTGCAATTCCGAGCAGGGCGTGATTCAATTCAATGCGCGCGCAGTGGTGTTGGCGATGGGATGCCGCGAACGGAACCGGGGCAATATCGGGATTCCAGGCACACGCCCAGCAGGCATCTTCACCGCCGGCCTCGCCCAGCGGCTGATTAACGTGGATGGCTACGTGCCGGGCAAACGGGTGGTGATTATTGGCTCTGGCGACATCGGATTAATCATGGCGCGGCGTTTGTCGTGGGTGGGTGCAAAAGTATTGGCGGTGGTGGAAATTCTGCCGCATCCCTCCGGTATCACGCGGAACATTGTGCAGTGCCTGCACGATTTCAACATCCCCCTGTACCTCAGTCACATCGTATCGCGTATAGAAGGCAAAGACCGCGTGGAAGCGGTGACAATTACACCTTTGGAAGGCGGCACCCCGGAACATTCCAAGAGCTTCAGGATCGAATGCGATACCGTGCTGCTTTCGGTGGGACTGATCCCCGAAAACGAACTTAGCAAAAAAGCGGGCGTGACCATCGGACACGATACGGGCGGCCCCAAAGTCGATGCGCACCTGATGACGAGCGCGGAAGGCGTATTCGCCTGCGGCAACGTACTGCACGTCCACGATCTTGTTGACTTTGTGGCGGACGAATCCACGCGCTGCGGCGGGTACGTGGTGGATTATCTGCGCGATCAGATCGGCGAAGAAAAACAGGGCGCGGTAACGGCGGGCGCCAATGTACGCTACGTGGTTCCCCACCGGTATGTGCCGGGACGTGACACCCATTTCTCCCTGCGATCCATCATTGTGAAGGATCGCGGGACGTTGCTGATCAAGCGGCAGGGCGCGGTGATCAAGAAAAAGACCGTGCAACATGTCAAACCCGCAGAAATGATTTACTTTAAAATGCGCGGCAGTGATTTGCCTGCGACGGAAGGCGACCCCGCGCCATTGGAGATTGCATTGGAATGACAGCGGCCACGGAACAAGAAATCATTTGCCTCGGCTGCCCAAATGGCTGCCATCTGCACTGCACAAGTAAAAAAGGCCATGCGGTGGACGTCACCGGCAACAAATGCGACCGCGGCGTGGACTACGGCCGCGAAGAACTGCTGGACCCCAAGCGCGTGGTCACGGCGGTCGTTAAAACAACTTCTAGCGAGCTCCCCTACGTCCCCGTGCGCACCACCGCACCGCTTGTAAAACCCCTCATCCCCGAACTCCTCCACGAACTCTACCAACAACACGTCACCCCCCCCATCCGTTCCGGCAACCCCCTCATCGAAAACTTCCGCAACACCGGCGTGAATGTCATCTTCACCCGCTCCATCGCGGAATAACGACAATATCCTCTCGTTCCAAAGTTGAACTTTGGAACGCACTTGCTTAAAAGCTATGCTTTGAAATCTCTCACGTTTTAGCAGTACCTTTGATATACAAAGGATACATCCATGGTATCGTTTTAGGAGGAAAAGATCATGAAGCTAGCATCAGTGCTGATGTACCTCTTTATCTTGGCTGGTTCTCATGAATCAAACATTGATTCGAAAGCATTTTTAGGGGAAGGGCAGGTATTTAGTATCGATGGAAAAGTGTGTATTATTCCTGCCCCTAACGCCAATAAGGTTGCGGTTGTTAGCAGGGAGGAGTGTTCTTTCTTCGAACTTTCGGCGGATAGGGAACGGTGGGCAGGCCCTTTCGCCTCTGGGCAAGGACTCGATTTTCATATTGGTGATGAGTGGCCTCCCTTCTGGGTATGTGGGAAAAATGGCAAGGAATTTCTTGTATTGGATCAGCAAAAGGAAGTTGGAGTTTGCCTGGAAAATGGCCGGATGATATCCGGTGTTCTTCAGGGAACGGATAAACCCGATGTTTGTGAACCGGAAACGGGACGGCTTCGCAGACCTCTTGTATCCTTTAGGAACAAGGACAAAGAGCAAATTCAAAAATTGCTGAGTCTGCTAAAGAACAACATACGGAACACGCCCCCAGATCAAAAAACAGATACGAGGAAGAAATGCGAGAGTGCCGAGCAAGCCAATATTTATGAGCTCTATGACATTTCTCGCAAGAATACCTCCATTCTCTGTCGCCTTAACAGTGAGGCTCCACTTATAAGTCTTGAACTGAAATCGGATAAACGGATCAGTTTTCCAATTGAAAGGCATCCACAAGTTCTAGACAGTGACATGCATGGTTCGTATTCGCCCAACGGCGAGTGGGTACTTATTCAGTACAGCTACGGCCCGGATGATCATTACTCTGGGGGGTATTTGCAGCTTTTTGATAAGGATGGGCATTATATTCTCGAAATCGCAAAATTTTACAATGACGTTACTGCACCCGTAGGACACCATTTCTGGCTCTACAATAATTGGATTGTATATTCCGATGGACACAATCTTGTCTTCCGTAAATTTCTAAAATAGAAACTATGGGAAATTGGGAGCAGCCTCGAATGCCACTCAGTTACAGAATCTCCCGAATTTAACTCTCAGCAACAAAACGGAACCTAACAGAGATATACGCACGAAAAGCGAAATAAAGAACCTGCCATTCACACCGCAGGTGTGAAAGATAGTAGCCGGGGTGTTGAGCGAAGCGATACCCCCGGAAAAGAAACCTAGCACGACGCCCCTGAAGGGGGCAAAGAGATCTATTTGTTGTGAACAATCATTGTTTCGAAAAACAACGGATGAACGGTTCCGAAAACAAGAAATCGAATTGAACGCGTAACAAAATTTTTCTGGCGCCCCTCCGGGGTGCATTGAAGGGGGTCATACTTTCCGGGGGTATCGCTTCGCTCAACACCCCGGCTACTATCGTATACACCTTCGGTGTGCGTGGATGATATCCATTAGAATGGGCAGTTTGCTCTATGTCCCGCGTGATGCCTACTATCGTATACACCTTCGGTGTAAATAGATGATATCCATAGAAATGGGCAGGTTGCGCTATTTCCCGTGCGATGACTACAATATCCTTTTGGATGGGCCATGGGTTGGGCCCAGGGCGCGGTCTCAACAGAGGACAAAAAGGATCCGTCATTATGAATTCAGTGAAGGTTGGAATTATCGGCTGCGGCGCTATCGCGCAGCATTTGCATGCCCCGGATTACGCTGCTGCTCCGGAAGCCGAACTGGTGGCGTTTTGTGACATCATTAAAAGTAAGGCGGAAGCCCTTGCGGAGCGTTATGCACCGAGAGCAAAAGTGTTTACTGATTACAAGGCTCTGTTAAAATCGGGCTGCGTCGATGCAGTGTCCGTGTGTTTGCCCAACATCCTGCATGGCCCAGTAACCATTGCCGCCGCGAAAGCGGGCTGCCACGTGCTGGTGGAAAAACCGATGGCCACGAGTCTGGTGGAAGCAAAAGCGATGATCGCCGCCGTGAAGAAAGCTGGCAAACTGCTGATGGTGAATCAGAGCCAGCGCCGCTTCCCTTCGCACCGCAAAGCCAAGGAAGTACTCGATAGCGGCATCATGGGCAAAATTTTGCATGTGACCGCGATGTTCGGTCATGAAGGCCCCGAATACTGGAGCCCCACGGGCAAGTGGTTCTTCCGGAAAAAGGAAGCGCGCTTCGGCGCGATGGCGGATCTGGGCGTACATAAGGCGGATCTGATTCGGTATTTGACCGGCAAGGAAATCGTCGAAGTTTCCGCGCACTACGGGCGTCTCGAAAAGAAAAATACCGATGTCGAGGACAATTTTGTCGCCACGCTCAAGTTTGCGGATGGAACGCTTGGCACATTGGCGTCGTCGTGGACCGTGAAAGGCATGGAAGCCAACTACATGATTTTGCATTGCGCGAACGGCACGCTTGCGGCGAATTTATTCCCGGGCAAGCCTCTGGTGGCGCAATTGGTCAAGCCGGGATGTGAAATCGAGTTTCCCATGCCGCCGCCACCGACCAATGCGGATGCGGGCTGGGGCATCGATGTGGGCGGCGCGTTTTGCCGCGCGGCAATGGGCCTGGAAGCCCCATATTGCTCCGGCGAAGAAGGCATGAAATCATTGGCGGTCATTTTAGCGGCGGAAAAGGCCTCCGACACCGGCCGCACCATCAAAGTAACCGTATAAGGATGCAACAATGCCCACTACGTTAACCGTGCCGTTAGGCGACCGCGCCTACCCCATTCACATTGGGGAAGGCGTGCTGGATCTGTTGCCGGAAGTATTGCGTCAGATCCCGGCGAAGGGCACGGTTGGCGTGGTGACGGATAGCCAGGTGGGCCCGCTCTATGCCGCGCGCGTGCTTGAATTGGTGCATCAAGCCGGCAAGAAGTGTGTGATGTTCTCCTTTCCCGCTGGGGAAGAATCAAAGCGGCTGGATCAGATGGAGGCGATATGCGGCGCCTTCCTGGAAGGCGGATTGGACCGCGCCAGTTTGATTATCGCATTGGGCGGCGGCGTGGTGGGGGATATGGCGGGATTCGCCGCGGGCGTGTTTATGCGCGGCATTCCATTTATTCAAATTCCCACCACGATTGTGTCTCAGGTGGATTCGAGCGTGGGCGGCAAGACCGGCGTGAATCATGCCCTGGGCAAAAACACCATCGGCGTATTTCATCAGCCCAAGGCCGTGCTTATTGACCTGGTATTGCTCCGCACCCTGCCGGATCGCGAATTGCGCGCGGGGATTGCGGAAATTATCAAGCACGGCGTGATCGCGGACGCGGATTTGTTTGCGCACATGGAAACCAACGCGGCTGCGATTCAAGACAGGAACTGGTCTTTATTGGAATATCCGATCCAGCGTTCGTGTGAGATTAAGGCGGCCGTGGTGGCCGAAGACGAAACTGAGCAGGGGTTGCGCGCTATTTTGAATTACGGCCACACCTTTGGACATGCCATTGAAGCAGTCACGCATTACACGAAGTATTTGCATGGTGAAGCGGTGGCGTTGGGCATGGGCGCGGCGGGCTATCTTGCGTGCGACTTGGGCATGGTGGACGAGGCGTTTGTCCGGCGGCAAAATGCATGTTGCACCGCCTATGGCCTGCCCGTATCGTGGCGGGAAGTGCCGGTGGAAGAGACGATCCTGGCCATGAAGAAGGACAAGAAGGTGCGCGCGGGCACATTAAAGTTTGTTTTGCCGGAAGCGGTGGGCCGGGTGATCTTGAGAACCGATATAACCGAAGAACAGGTCCGTGGGGCGCTTGAAGCGTTGCGCGGTCCGGCGTAAGGAAAACGAATATGGTATTTGGCGGAGAGAACGCGGACAGTTATTACGATGAAGGCGTAACGGCCAGCATGAAGGGCGATCTGCAGGAGGCGATCAAATTTTTCGAGCAGGCCATCAAAATGGACCGGTCGCATTACTCGGCGTATCACCATCTGGGAAAATGTTATCTGCGGATGGGCCAGGCGCAAAAAGCCAGTGAGTATTTTCATTTCGTGATCAAGAGCCGCCCGAATCTGATTCCGCCCCGGCTGGATTTGGGATTTGCATTATTGGATTTGGGCATGCCGGACCGTGCACAGACCATCTTCGAGGAAATATCGCGCCTTAAGCCGGATAATGCCCGCGCCAGTCTGGGAATGGCCCACTGCGCTTTTCAACGGGCAAACTGGGAGGTGGCGATGCTGTTGGCGCAAACCGCCATCTCGCAAGGCGGATCAAATTTTGGCACGTATTTCTTGCTGGGCCGCGCCGCAATTTTTTCCAACCGCCCCGATATTTCCGCCGATGCCATGCAGCGCGCGGATTCGTTAATTGAAAAACACATTGAAGCGAATCCCTCCCAACCGGAAGGATACTATCTGCGCGGCGAGGTGCAGTTCGCGCAGCAGGCATTCGACAAGGCCGCGGATTTCTTCGACCGAGCGGCGCAATGCGCCCAGCCGGGGCGTCAATATGGCGCATATGATGCACATTTTACCCTGACCGATATTTTGATCAAGCAGGGTCTGTGTTTGCAGCGTATGGGCCGTGCGGATGCCGCCCGCGATATTGGTAAGCGTATCCTTGAAGCAGACCCTGAAAATGCCCTTGCGAAGAAATTAATGGAAGGTTAATAACCGGAGACGCGCTATGTCCGATTTGAACATGCAGCTTGTGCGCGAGTTTTTCGAACTCAACCTGTTTCATGTGCTCACTCATTGGCGGCACGAGGCCTTTCCGCATGTGGCCGATCCGGGCTATCTGCTTTTTGTGGAACATACCAGGCCGGAATTGCGGCGGGATGTGGATTTTCTTTTGCGCGCGGAGGATATTCCATTTTTATACCGGGCCGTGGTGGAAGTCCGCGCGTGGCACGCAGAGCGGTTTTATGCATCCATGGTGGAAAACAATTCCGTTTTGGGGCACGTGGCCAGTGAGGAGATTCACGCTCTGGCGGAAAATGTGTTTGGCGACGGCGACTTTACCACTATCCTGGTAATTTCAGAACTGCCTGCCTCCGCGGGGCCAAAAGCAAAAACGCTGGAGCTTCTCCGCGAAATGAAAATAGGTCACATCATAGAGTTCCCCACTATTCTGCAGGACATGCTGTCGCGCCTAAATGCAGACGGCAATTATGCGCCGTCGCAAACCCTGCAAACGCTGCGGCTGCTCAAACGGTACAATTTTATCCGGCGTCAGCAGCTTGAATTTCCGTTCCGCACGGAAGCGCCGCCGATTGTCAACCGCCCAGCGGTTCATGTGGAAACCCAAACCGAAGAATCCGACGGGGATTAAAAGACTCCTGCTAAGAAAGTGCACTTGCGGGCTTCCTCGGCGAAAGCGCGGATGAGTTCGATGTCTGCGTCGAAAAAATGGTCCGAGGGACTGAGAATAAACCCGCCGCCGCCGCCTGCCTCTTTAAAACACCGCCGTACTTCCTTTCTGGTGGCCGCCGGCGTGCAGTCCTTGAAGAAGTGATATTGATCAAACCCGCCGATGAGGCAAACCTCATCGCCCACGCGCTGCTTGGCCTCAGCCAGGCGCATATCTCCCCCCATCCCGGGAGGGGTGAGCGTTTCAATCGCGTCCGGCCGCATCGAGACGATATTTTCTAGAATGGGCATCATACCGCCGCAGGTGTGATATACAATTTTCTGTCCACATTCGTGGGCTGCGGCAACGATCTGTGCATCGTACGGCGCGACAAATTCATCGAAAATCACCGGCGAAATCACCGTGGACGATGCATCGCCCCCGCCCAGTTCATTTACATCGATGCGTGCGCCGATCATGGACCGCGCATACTCCAGTTTGCGGCGAAGGAGGATGCCCAGCAGTTCATGAACCCATGCGGGGTCTTCCATGGCCAGGATGATCAGTTTTTCAATCCCCACCAGACATGCCGCATCCTGCCAGCAGCCGGGTTGACCGAAAAATTCAAAGCACGGCATCGTACCGCGAACCATGCCTCGTTCTCCAAAAGCGTCCGCCGCGCGATTGGCCGCCTCCACATCACAGACCGGCATCGTCATGAACTCCGCGATCAGATCGATATCGCGTTTTTCCTTGATGAAGTTCTCCATCCGCCACGTGGTGGTTTCCTCAAATTCCATCCGGCAGGTGAGGTCCCCCTTGGGAGTATGAATGCGCACGATATGTCCCGGATATCGTTCACCCGGATACGGCTCAACCTCCGCGCGCCATGTGTCCGATGCTATTTGCCCCGGCACCGATTCATTCCAATACTCCCCCCGCGTGGGATTCGGCTTCAGCGGCATGATCCACTCGATGGGATCCAAACCAAAGTAATCGAAAAATTCCTGAACGCCAATGCCCTGCATATAATGTTCGAGAAAATACGGCATCACATGATGCGTCGTCACCGGCAACCGATCCGGCTTTTCCCGCCGTAATGCCGCCAAGAACCGCTGCTTCGAAGTCATATACTGCCTTTCATTCATTTCCCTGTATCGTACACAAGCCCGCCCCCAGTGCTGCAACCTCAAAATCGATCCCCGGCGCCTGCCGTGGGTAATAACGCATTGAAGACATTGCGTACCCGCTTCTGACCAGACGACGATTCCTTGCTTGCACTGAGTCCAGATTCCGCCGGGCATGAAGAGGATTTCCATCGGCCATACCGCCATGACTCAGGGCCAGTGTGACTCGCTATGGCATCGCTGTTCAAGACTTCCACTCTACTACACCTTGCCGGCTTCGCCCGGCGCTGTCTCCATCCCCGTCCCTTCCCTCCCATCCCCGTCCATCCCCATCCGTGTCCGTCCGTGCCAGTCCGTGTCACCCGCTGACCGCTGACCGCTATTTTCAAATTTTCCCCTTGCAAAACCCAAAACTCAGGCGTATAGTACACCCCATAGAGGTGATATATGCTAAAGACAGGGGTTATTACCATGAAACAACCACCCCCCCAGATGGACATCCGCGCCATGATCCCATCTACGCCCCCCACGTCCCTGTATCACGCGCCACACGGGATTATCCAAAATCGAAATCAACCTCGAACACTGACTCCGCCCCTTGCCCATCGCCCTCCCTAAAACCACCCTAAAACAATCAAAAAATAGAATCAATCCCCCTTGAAATGCGAAATTTATCAAAAATAGGTGCCTGTCCCCGGTTTCCCCAACCTCTGTGCCCTGAACGGTTTTACTATTCAATATGGACTCAACGATATAGGCGGTGGCATTCTCGGCATGAGATCAAGAGCAACGATTTGCAACAATGTCATTGCCAACAATACTGCGAGGTGCGGTGGAGGCCTTGCGTTATGTGATGGCTTGGTCCGGCACAACGATATCCAGAAAAATACTTCAATTGGGTTTTCTGGTGATATCGACGGCGGGGGCCTCTGGAACTGCCGCTATGTTTCCCAAAACGCCATACACGAAAATGTCTCTATAACAAAAGGAGCGGGCCGTTATTTCGATGGAATATTTGGAGATGCATATATCGCAAATAATCTGATTTATGAAAACCTTTTGGCCCCCAGCGATAACGTGGAAGGTTCAGGTATCCATATCGAGTATACGGGGACTGATATTGGATATCCCAGTCCCGCCATCTTCATCGCCAATAATACCATCGTCGATAATGCAGGAAGCTTGGCCGATGCGAACATCATTGTAAGGGATATTCAGAATGTTGCCCTGACCAATTGCATTATCTGGGGTAGTGCGGAAGAGTATGATCGCGTAAAGGATATCGCCACCTCATGCAATATCGAGGGGGCGCCCGAAAAGGCCTCCGTATCCGCTGCTCCATGGAACTTTGGGGACGATCCGCAATTTGCGCCTCTCTCTGATCCTCCTTACCAATTGACCGTTTCGGTGGATGACCAGTCGCCGGCGATTAATGCGGGACGTCGCACGACGCCCGAAATCCTGTCCGACTACCTTGATTTCTTACGCGTGGACGCCCCAGACATTGGCGCTCTTGAATACCCGTATCCAGAAGATGTCCGTAAAAGTTACCTCTACATCACAGGATCACAATCCGCAACGGAGGGAACAGAAGTAACCTTGACAGTCGTGCTTGGGGATACGTTGGCAAACCAGAATGACAATAACAGTTTGCATTTGGAATGGTTCCATAATGGTGTTAAAATCATCGATAATTGTCCTTGCAGTGTGGATGCGAAAAATATATGTAAGTGCCCATATACCCCAACAACCCTTAACCTGACAATGAACCCAGTACTGATGGACAACGCAGGAGAATATGTTCTGAGAGCCTCCTTTGCTGGCACCTATGGCGGAACGTTTTATTCCCCGCCCTTTATTCTATCTGTTACTGAGGCGCCGGAGATTGAGGGAGAGGGTGAAGCATTACCTACGGAACCGATCATAGAAATTTTGCCGGAAAACGTATGGCTCGGTTATGTACCTTTCGGTGGATTTTCTGAGACGGTAATTGCGGTTGTAAACGCAGGCGGGGGCACACTCACGGGAGAGGCAACGCGTGCTTCTGAACAACAACAAATCCATTTCCCATGGATAAACAATGCGCACTACAGCATCCCGCCTGGCGGGGTGCATTACGTACGCATTACATGTAAACCGGCACAGCCTGGCAATATTACCGGCTATATTGACTTCAGTGGAGGGGGAGGGGCGCAATGCACCATCACAGCTTCTACCACCAACGACGATATGCCGGGTTCTCTGATTCAAGTCACTCCCTCGATTCTACAATTTGGTCATGTGGATCCCGAATCGTTTAAGAATCTCGACATAACGATAACGAATATTGGCACTGATACTCTGGTTGGTTGTGCCAGTGTGCCTGCGCCTTTTATTTTTCCAACATCAAATACATATTCTTTGCCTGCCGGTGATTCCACAACACTTACCGTGTGTTTTTTTCCGGATTATGCACAAGATTACTCAAAAGAGATTGTCTTTACAGGTGGCTCGGGAACAAAAATACGGGTCACGGGCTCTGCAAAAACAGCGACGTCCCCAAACATCGGTGTGCGCATTAATGAAGTATTGCCTTGGAATATCGAGAATATCACAAACAGCAGTGGTCAACATTACGACTGGATCGAACTATTCAATGAGAATTCAACCCCAGTTAACTTGGGGGGCTGGGTGCTCACAAATGATCCCGCAAATTTGACTTCTTACCCAACAATACCCGATGGTACGATACTTCCGGCCAATGGTTACCTTATAGTGTATGCAGCACTGCCTGAAACGAATGATATGGGTGAAGTATATACAGGCTTTGAGCTCGATGAGTTGAATGGCGGTTATGTTGGTCTTCACAATTCACAAGGGGGCGCTCCTGTTTCTACAATGGAGTACCCATCTTTCTCAGACAGAGCGGATTGGTCCTATTCGTATTTCCCGCTCACCGGTGATAATACAGGACCTTTGCCAACAAATCCGTCACCGGCTTATGCTAACGATGATTCATATACGTGGAGCTTAAGGGTGGCTAAGGCTTCTGATTTAACAGATATTGAAGACTTTGAAGACCCTCCCGCTGCACCAATTACATTGGATTATACACATGTAAATACATGGATGACTGATAGTAGTAATGCTTTGAAAAGTAACGATTTCCTTAGCACAGGTTTTCCCGATTGTGAATGCAAAGTAAATATTGTAATGAAATATATTCCAACACAACCATTGTTAGGAACATGCCAAAATATACCGAAGTTAATTGTGTCACGAAACATGTATGACAACATAAGTCTTCATGTCGGTATGAATGACGTGCTAATTATATGGGGATTTCAAATTCGTGATGATCCGAAACTTTTTGAACTTCAGTTTAATTTAGGCCAAACATTCCGTGTTGATGATCCTGAAGACCCAAACTCAAATAAGTACTGGAAGAGATTTATTGTACTCTGCACTAATTCTCTTGGCTATGACGGTAAACCAGGATTTAGGTCAACAGTATTGGCACATGAATTGGGTCATTATTCAGGCATATTTGGTCATTTTAATGACAATGATCCTGGTCATGATACGTGCGTGCGACAACGGATTATGAGTAAATATTTCTGCAAGACAGCACGAAATATAGTACCTGAAGAATGTGAATATTATAGGGGAAAATGGAAGTTTCCTGATAAAACACCAGAATCCGGATATAGGCCGACGCCTATACCTTGATATTATACAAAATTTGAGAAATATTTACAGCCGCAACATATTCTAGCACATCAGCGCAAATTAGGACGGTTATATGAAACATGCTCATAAGTTGACAATCTTAATCTTTATTGTGCCGGTGATGATTCTGCTATTTGGTTTTTTCTTCATGAGATGTGAAAGAACAATAAATAAGAATAACCAGCAAAATATTTCATCGCCGATAACGAAAACTGCGCAAACACAATTCTCGAAAAACAATATTTTGACGAACAAATCCCCATCTCCAGAACTACTTCAAATAATAAGTAAGATGGAAAGAAGAGTTCGAGAAAAGAAAAGAAACAACAAAAATAATTCAATTAACATAGAAGATAAGAAACGAATCTTAAACATGATAGATACCATTGACAATGACTATGGTAGGATGCAAAGCGAATTTTCACCTGAAGACCAGCATGTTCTTATTTCATTGCTAGGTTCAGATCTTCTGAGTAATTATATACCTTTGATGCGAATTTTAGGGTATAGATTCCCAAATGAACTCACAGCGGAAGCACTGTATGACTTCTTTCAGGAGCATGAACCCGAAAGATATCTTATGTCAAAAAGAGTTGCAATAAATATGATGGGGCGAACAGCAGATCCCGATATACTGCAAATCTTGAGACAAGTTACATCTTCATCACAAGAGGCCGAAAAATTCATTGATAAGTTTTCTAAAAACAAATATATATCAGAAGGATTTGGATGTTTAGAAGATTTTTTGCTAGTGGTGCGAGGTGATGCCGCAGGAGGTCTCGTAAAGAGTCAAAATAGCGAATGTATAGAGTTTGTCCATAAATTATATAATGAATTAATTGAAGAAATATTTGCGCATGATGCTAGAATCATATTCGACACACCAATACCAAAGCTGTCAAGAAAAGAATATGAGATGAAAATGATGTATGATTCTTTAAGTGACGCCGTTGCTGATGCAAATCTTGCGCAAGATCTTGGATTTGAAGCTTTATATCAAGATGCATTTTCAAGACCTCTTCCTGAAAAAATGGTCATGAAATATAATCGTCAACTTAACAATGATTTTATTCAACGGAAGAAACAACAAGAGCAAAAATAACCTTAAGAAACGTGACTAGAAAAATCCTGAATGCTTTGTGATTAGCAAATTTTGTATGACTATAGTTGATACAATAAACATTAAGTCTTGTTAGAATAGTAAGGGTGCGGTTTATGTGTAAAAGAATGAAAACTAATTTTGAATGTAACTATCTTTACAAAACGATTAGTTGTAGAACAAGTGAATTATTATGTTTTATTATGTTTTATTCTAGTTTCCTTATTCAGTTTCCCATTGTCTGTTTTCCCGGCAACCTATACCGTAAACGATCTTGGCGATACAATAAACCAACCAAGACCCAGGGAATGATCTTGTAGCAATCACAGGCCAGGACGCTTTTCCAATACTCATGACTCATGATATATTTTGGAGATGATTTGAAATGAGCAATATACCCCTCAACCATAGAAGAACATTTGTTTCGTGTGCCTATGTAATTGGCGGATTGTATTAGAAAATACTTCAGACGATAATAAAAAATGTAGCGTGAAACTTGATAATTGAAGGAGAGAACGCAATGAATCACAGCAATGAAAACAATTTGAAAAAAAGTATTTCGTGTAAAAAGGTGGCTAGTACTAACAAACGTCTAGTTCTGTTCATGATTTTTATATTCGGTTTGCCTTTATCCGTTTCAGCGGCAACTTTCGTCGTCAACAATCTTGGCGACGCCCCCGATGCCCATCCCGGCGACGGTATCGCCGCTACATCGGGAGGTGTGGCCACATTGCGCGCGGCAATCGAAGAAGCCAGTTTTGCGGTGGACTCCGACGAAATCACTTTCGACCCCGCGATCTTCTCCAGCGAACAAACCATTAACCTCGGCAGCCGAATACGTCCCAACTACACAATCACCATCACCGGCCCCGGTGCCGACCTCCTTACCATATCCGGACAAGACGCCTGCCAAATATTCCGGATCTATGAAGGTGCCACCATCACCATGACTGGCCTGACCCTTGCCCACGGATACGCAACCCTAGCCTCCGGCGATTATGCCGGCGGGGCCATATATACAGAGGACGACGCAACAGTCCATATAAGCGAATGCTCTTTCGAAAATAATTATGGTGAGTTTGAGGGTGGTGCCTGCCTTGTTACAGGAATAATTGACTTTAATTTTTGTGCTTTTTCAAATAATACGACCAACACGAGTGGGGGAGCGATTTTTTTCCCGAATAATACCATTGCGACATTGTATTATTGTTCATTTTCGAGCAATAGCGCACCATTCAATGCGGGTGGTGGAATTGCCGTTTCTGAATCGGACATATACATCTATGGATCTCTGTTTGCAAATAACACTGCAAGTGAAGGAGGGGGAATTACCTTTTATGGTACGAAGTCAATGACAATATCAAACTGTACGATTTTGGGAAACATAGTTGAAGGTTATGGTGGTGGTATTGCCACATTTGGCCCCACCTTAATGAGTAATTGCACGGTGATAAGCAATGAAGCTAATACGGTACAGTATGGACTTACTGGTGGTGGCATTTTTTTAGATCCAACAGGATCTCTGCAAATTGGCAATACAATCGTATCAGGAAATTCTGATAACGATACAACCGGACAGGATGTATCAGGTACGGTTACTAGTCTCGGCGGTAATCTGATTGGTATCGGTGACGGCAGTATAGGCTTCACCGGAACCAATGACCAGGTCGGCACCACAGCCAGTCCCATCGACGCCAAGCTCGGTCCCCTTCAGGACAATGGCGGTCCCACCCTGACCTGCATGCCCCAAGCCGATAGCCCCGCTATCAACGCTGGTCTCAACGCCCTAATCACCAATCCTCCCTTTGACGGTCCGCCCTTCTACGACCAGCGCGGCCCGGACTTTGTCCGTATCTATGACGACGTCGTGGACATCGGCGCCGTGGAGCGTCAATTACCCCCGGACACCACCCCACCGGTCATCACCCTCCTCGGCGACCCCCTCGTTTCCCACGAATGCGGCGTCCCCTATACCGATGCCGGGGCCACTGCCGAAGACGACATCGATGGCGACATCACCGCCGACATCCAAGTCACCGGCACCGTGGACTCCGCCACCCCCGGCGTCTACACCCTCACCTATAACGTCTCAGATTCCTCCGGCAATCCCGCCACCCCCGTTTCCCGAACCGTTACCGTCGAGGACACCACACCCCCGCAGATTACCCTTATCGGCGACCCCCTCGTTTCCCACGAATGCCACACCCCCTATACCGATGCCGGCGCCACCGCCTCCGACACCTGTGATCAAGCCCTTCCAGCGGTCAATATCGACACCTCCGCCGTAAACACCGACGTACCAGGTACTTACACCGTTTCCTTCTCCGTGACCGACGCTGCGGGAAATTCCGCACCCCTCGTTTCCCGAACCGTCCAAGTAACCGATACCTTACCTCCCACCATCACCCTCCAGGGCGACAACCCCCTCACCATCCAATGCCTTAGCACCTATACCGACCCCGGCGCCACCGCCTCCGACACCTGCGACGCCGCCCTCCCCGATGTCACCATCGACACCTCCGCCCTCGACCCCAACGCCACCGGAACCTACACCGTGACCTATAACGTCACCGACGCCTCCGGCAACCCGGCCCCCCTCGTTTCCCGAACCGTGATTGTCGAAGGCTCCTGCATCCCCCCCAACCACACCGCCGACCAAAACGCCGATTATGTCATTGACCTCTCCGAACTCCTCCGCGTCATCCAATTCTTCAACTCCGGCGGC
>JAKQOG010000170.1 GCA_029565395.1 Candidatus Hydrogenedentota bacterium
ACCGCCGCTTCTTCCAAGCTAATCCATGGCGGCCTGCGGTATTTGCAGAGCCTTGAACTGGGCCTGGTGCGGGAATCCCTCCGGGAACGCCGGGTATGGTCGCACATCGCTCCACACATGGTGCATCCCCTCACGTTCCTAATGCCGTTATACGGGAAAGGCATTCGTAAACGGTTGACATTGACTCTTGGGCTGACCGCTTACGACCTGCTTGCCTACGACCGCAACCGATTGGATGACCCGGAAAAGTACATACCATCGCACCGTTCCCTGAACCGGGCCGAAGCGCTCGCGCTGGAACCGGGCATTGAAAGCCCTGCACTCAGCGGGGGTATTATCTTTTATGATTATCAAATGCATTTCCCGGAGCGGCTTGCCTTGGCGTGTCTTCGTAATGCCGTGGAAATCGGTGCGCAGGCGGTCAATTATCTGGAGGCGCGGGAGTTTATCCAGGAAGACGGGGTGGTGGTGGGTGCTCGGGTACGCGATAACCTGTCACATCAGCCTGAGTGTAGCCTGCGGGCGCGTCTCACCGTGAATGCCACAGGCCCATGGTCGGATATCCTTATGGATACCCTGATGGGCAGCCGTGAACATAAACGGCTGATTCGTTCCAAAGGCATTCACATCCTGACGAAGTCCATTACTCAGGGCCATGCTGTGGCGGCACTGACTGACAAAGGGCATTTTTTCATTTTGCCGTGGCATGGGTATTCCCTGATCGGTACAACGGACACCGTGTATCGGGGCGACCCGGACGCGTTCAGGGTGACGGAAAAA
This sequence comes from Candidatus Hydrogenedentota bacterium, assembly GCA_029565395.1. GTDB lineage: Bacteria > Hydrogenedentota > Hydrogenedentia > Hydrogenedentales > CAILVY01 > CAILVY01. The sequence goes on from JAKQOG010000170.1 coordinate 781, forward strand.
GACATCAGTGATTTTATCGACTCCATTAATGAAGCGTATCCCGGGGCGCGTTTGCGGCGCGGGGATGTTCTGTATTTCTACGGAGGCCTGCGTCCCATTGTCGATCAGACTTCCAATGTACCCGGGGATGAAACAGAGGAAAAGGATTCCTACCACGCCAGCCGGGCGGCCGAGATCGTGGATCATGAGATCGAACACGGGCTGCCGGGCATCATCACGGCTATCGGAGGGAAATGGACTACAGCGCGCGCCCTTGCGGAACAGGTAGTCGATTTGGCGGTTGTCAAACTGGGCGCTGAGGCCGTGCCCTGCCGCAGCGCCGAAACCCCCGTGTATGGCGGCGATACGGGTATTTTCGCCGAGTTTCTTGCCCAGGCACGGGAAAAATTCCCGGCCTTCCCGCCGGATGTTGTGGACCATCTGTCCTATAACTATGGTGCCGGCATGGTCGAAGTGCTTCGTATCGCCGAAGAACGTCCCGACCTTCGCGAGCGAATTTGCGAGGGTCTGCCGAATATCGCGGCGGAAATTCCGCACGCGGTGCGGCATGAAATGGCGTTCTCCATGGAAGACATCCTGTTCCGCCGTACCGGCATCGGCGCTTATGGCGTTCCGGATATTTCCGTGCTCGACCGTATCGGCGCCTTGGCCGGAGAGGAACTGGAATGGTCGCCCGATGAGATCAAGGCACAGCGGGACCGCGTGCAACTGCGTTATCAACCTTCCTCACGGGCCCGGGCCGTGGTGAATCCCCGCTCCCCGGCGGGAAAACCCGGGAGCGCTGGCCCGCGCTTTCCGGCAGGCTGGCACAGGGCATCGGTCCTTTTGACACGGTGTATACCGACGGTCCCATGGCCGCGAAACGGTTGACCATGACCGCTCTTAAAGACGGCGTGGAGCACATTATTGCCGTAGGCGGCGATGGTACGGTCAACGAAGTCGTCAACGGTTTCTTTGAGAAGGAACACCCCATCAATCCGCACGCGTCACTCAGCATTATTACCAGCGGTACGGGCGCGGATTTCCGGCGCACTTTTGGCACACCGGATGAGCTTGATCGGCAATTGCACCGGGTGGTAGACGGGGAAACCCATGCCATTGACCTGGGATTGCTCACGTATCGGGATGACGCCACGGCCGGCACCCGGAAACGTTATTTTGACAACGTGGCGAGTTTCGGCATGAGCGGCATGGCCGACAAGGTGGTAAACCAGCTTACTTTCGCCAAAAAGTTCGGCGGTAAGTTCGCCTTTCAGTGGGGAACGCTGAAGGCGCTGTTGAGTTACAAGGGGCAGCGGGTGCGCCTCCGGGTGGACGATACTTTTGATGAAATCCTGGATATCAACACCGTTGCCGTGTGTAATGGCTGTTATTTCGGAGGCGGCATGAAAATCGCCCCGGAAGCGAAACCCGATGACGGCCTCCTCGATATTATCGTGGTGCGTCATGCATCCGTGTTCCAGATTTTGAAAGGACTGCCAGGCCTGTATGCGGGCCGTCATCTTGAAAACACCAAATACGTCTTTATGCTGCGAGGCCGCAAGATAACGGCCGAACCTGTGCACGCTTCCGATGAGATCCTTCTCGATGTGG
>JAKQOG010000176.1 GCA_029565395.1 Candidatus Hydrogenedentota bacterium
CACAGCCACAGTGAACTTTGTCTCCACAGCCTCTCCTATCACACACGTTTTCACCCCCCTTGAATACACCTTACTCACAAGTCAGCCCAACTACATCCAAATCAGCAGCATGGCCTATCCAAACGGCGAAATCCGAGGCCAGATCATTTGTGGTGAAGGCGAAGGTTCCCTCGTCGAGGGTGAAGGCTTATCGGAAGGTCAGTTTGAAGGCCAGGAGGAAGGATCCAATGATGGCGAGGGTGTGCCCTCCGAAGGCATGCCCTCCGAAGGCTTTACAGAAGAGGGTTCACCGGAGGAGGGTGCTGTGGAAGGCGAAGGTATGATTGAGGGCGAAGAGGAAGGTATTGCAGAAGGTGAAATGGAAGGCATTATAGAAGGTGAATTTGAGGGCGATGAGGAAGGCGAAGGTTTACTTGAGGGTGAAATTCCTGTGAATATAGATTTCTGTGCGCGCATGGATGATATTTACACCACCATGCAGTTGGAGATTATGGGGCCCATATTGGATCTCTTAGGCGATAATGCCTCTATAGTCAACATGATTCAATGTTCTACCGCCGATCTGAATGGTCTTCTTGTTGACACTGATAATCCACCGGACGGCAATCCTGATATGCCTGGTCCAAATGAAATGCTGGATGGCGCATATGAATTGAATGTCATCGCGGAGCTTGTAAATAATCCGAGTAATTACACGGAATTGCCAAGTGGTATAGCCTCCGGTCAAATAACTTCAGGGGTGGATCCCGCGGCTGTGGCTAGTGCTTATGAATTCAACTACAACGCATTATATGGGCCTTTGGAAACCTTAGTGACAATTTTGCCGACTCTGGTGCAGAATTTGGCCCAGGTGACACTAACCCCTGAACAAATCGAACAAATTACAAGCCTAATCCCTGCTTTCTCATCAATCCTGGCAGGATATGCCACGCTGGGCGATGCCGATTCGATCTCTTTTGTGCTTTTTCTCACAAATCAGTTGTACGATATCGTCCCTACTATTCCAATAACAGCGGATAGTTTTGTCACCTTGAACGGCATCCTGGGCCCTGATGGCGATGCGGATGGCGATGGCTTTACCAACCGCCAGGAGTATGATTTCTTTAATGGCCAGGGATCACAGGTCTATGTTGTCGCAGTACTGAATCCCAGCATTAATCCTGATAACCCGGGCGAAGGTGAGATCGAAGGGGAAGGCGAGGGCGAGATTATCCCAGGAGAGATGGTATCAGTTCCAGCGGGGACGTTTATGATGGGGAACAGCGGTGTTGGCGACGACGCGCCGTACGTAAGCGGTTACGGTGAGGATCCTCAACATCAAGTAACCCTGTCCGCGTACCAGATTGGGAAGTATGAAGTGACAAACAGGGAGTATTGCGACGTGCTGAACTGGGCATTGGCGCAGGGGTATCTGTATAGTGATGCGGCAGGGACTGCTTGGCCAGGTTCGGGTAACATTTACGCCGGTGGAAGCGGCACGAGCCGCTATCTCGTCGTGGCCTTCGCATCCACTGAATGCAACATCCAGTATTCGGGCGGGTTATTCTCGTCGAAGACGCGCGTCGGCTTGCCGGGTACTACGGACTATTCGATGGATACGCATCCGATGGTTCGGGTGTCTTGGTATGGTTCGGTGGCGTTCTGCAACTGGTTGAGCCAGATGCAGGGGCTGACGCCGTGCTACGACATGGCTACGGATCTCTGGCCGCTGACGGTTGCGCCGCCGACTTCGGGCGGGTATCGGTTGCCGACCGAGGCGGAGTGGGAGCGGGCGGCGGCATGGAACGGGACGATGCACTGGATCTACGGGTTTACATCGGACACGCTGACGGGAAACACGCGCTGCAACTACAACCAGAATCCGACCTACGTCAACCCGTTTGGCCTGACCGAGATGCCCTACACATCGCAGGTGGGCTGGTTCAACGGGATAAACGTGAGTCCGAGCGGAAGCGTGACGACGGTAAACAGCCCGAGCCCAGTGGGCTGCTACGATATGAGCGGGAACGTTTGGGAGTGGTGCCAAGACTGGTATCTGGACACGTATTACACGAGTGGCGGGCCGCCGTGGTCGAATCCGACTGGGCCTGCTACACAAACAAACCGGGTGCTTCGCGGCGGGTCGTGGTACCACGCCCCCTGCAGCGATTGCCGCGCCGCGTACCGCGGCCCCTACACACCGGCCAGCTCGGACCTCGACCTCGGTTTTCGTGTTGCGCGGACTACAATTCAGACCGAGTAGATCATTCTGCTTCCCGGCAGCGTGCCCGTAAGGTCAAAATATTCAGCCGACCTGTAACTTTTTGGTGTTCTGTGGGTTAGGAAAGCACTTGCCCTCAAAGGTGTGTTTTCCACTGATAAGAGCGTCACGTCCCGCAAATTTCAAAAGTCAAAAAACGTTCTCCCATCTTGCCTTCTCGGAGTTTGTTATGTTCCTTGATGTTAATTTTCTTTTTGTGTTCCCCGTGACTTTGTGTGAGTCTTCCCGCGCAATTCGTTTTTTCATTCTTTTCGCAGTTCACTTTTCCCAGAACGTTGGAAGGTGTACATCACCATGGCCAAGAAGAAGACGAACGGGAACGATGGTCATAATGCCGGAACCAACCTAGGATCGGTTCTGAGATAGGTTTTGGAACGGTATCTTGCAGGCTGCAATTTTTAGCTTGCATAAATTCTGTTTATTTGTTAACAAATGGCCGGCAAGTTTGTAGGATGTGAACGGCAAGATTGGGGAGGAACGATTCTTCCCGTCTGCCGGGCTTTTTTTACAGGAGGAAAAATGCTTGTTCGGAAGTTGGAAGACATCCTGATTGACCATCCGGATGTCGCGGAAGTATGTGTAATTTCTGTGCCTAATGATGAAAATGGAACCAAACCCAAAGCCTTTGTCGTGCTCCGGGACAATGCCCACTGCTCCGTGGAACAGCTTCATGCGTTCTGCGATGATCGGCTTCCAGAGTATGCAGGCCTGAAGGATGTGCATATTTTGCCGGAACTGCCCAAGGGCCCTTTAGGTATCGTTTCCCGCAGGAAATTAGTGGATTTCGCGCTTCAGACTAATTGAATGCCCACCGCCCTTTCTTTTCCCTGAAAATAGCGCCTGCCAACTATTCGTAGGAGGAGGTTTGTTTGTGTTAACATGCCATCTTCCGTATGCAAACGACGACACAGAAAACCAGACAAAACCTCGCTATCCTAACCCTGGGAGCGTTAGGAGTTGTCTATGGGGATTTGGGAACGAGTCCCCTATACACTATCCACGAGTGTTTTGATGGAATTTTTCATCTCTATGCCTCGCGGACCAATGTGTTTGGCGTGCTATCCCTGGTATTTTGGGCTTTATGCGTGGTAATCTCCATCAAGTATATGGTCTTTGTCATGCGCGCCGACAACCATGGCGAGGGGGGAATTTTAGCCTTGATGACCTTGGCCTTGTCCAAGCTTACCACACGAAATGGTACAAAACGGTTGGTAATCATGGCGATGGGTCTATTCGGGGCATCGTTGTTATATGGCGATGGCATGATCACCCCTGCGCTCACGGTAATAAGTGCTATAGAAGGGCTGGAAGTCGCGACCCCTTTTTTCAGCCCGTATATTGTGCCCATTGCGATTGGCATTCTTATCTTGCTGTTCACGTTTCAATACCGGGGCACGGCGCAAATTGGCATAGTGTTTGGCCCCGTAGTGCTCATCTGGTTCCTTGTCATCGGCACGTTGGGATGTGGCGCGATAGCTCGACGTCCTGATGTATTGCTGGCAGTCAACCCCTTTTACGCCATCCATTTCTTCCTCGAAAATAAAGCGGAAGGCTTTTTTGTGCTGGGCGCCGTCTTTCTGGCGCTGACCGGGGGAGAAGCGCTTTACGCGGATATGGGGCACTTTGGTAAACGTCCCATACAATTGGGCTGGTATTGCGTGGCGCTTCCCGCACTATTGATGAATTACTTTGGCCAGGGGGCGGTTATCCTGGCTTATCCCGAATCGATAAGAAATCCTTTCTATGCACTCGCCCCGCATTGGGGGATTATTCCGTTGGTGATAGTCTCCACGGCCGCGACGATTGTAGCATCACAAGCGATTATCAGCGGCGTCTTCTCAATCACACGGCAGGCAGTTCTTCTGGGATACCTCCCCCGGATACCCATTATTCATACTTCGTCGCATGAAATAGGGCAAATTTATATTCCAATGACCAACCGCCTCCTGCTGGTGGCCACAGTAGGGTTGGTAGTGATTTTTCGCTCTTCAACCGGTTTGGCGGCGGCCTATGGCGTGGGGGTGACCATGGACATGCTTATAACAACGTTATTGTTGTATGTAGTGGCGCGGGATCTTTGGGGGTGGAGACCGTGGGTAGCCCGGATACTGGCATGTTGTTTTCTAACATTCGATATAAGCTTTTGTTCTTCCGCTTTGCTGAAAATCCCCTATGGGGGCTGGGTTCCGCTGGTGATTGCTGTAAGTGCATATGCCTTAATGACCACATGGCGAAAGGGGCGCCAGATTCTGGGCGAGCGTCTGTACAACCGTGTGGTACCGCTGGACACTTTTGTTCAGTCCATTCTTCCAAACGAAACTCAACTGGCTCGCGTACCGGGCGCAGCCATTTTCATGTCAGGCAATCCTTCCGGAACACCGCCGGTATTACTGCATAATTTGAAGTATAACAAAGTAGTGCATGAGACGGTGGTGATAATGAATGTTGTCATTGAATCCGCGCCTCATGTACAGCCATCGGAACGTGTTACGGTGGAAGGTCTGGGGCAGGGATTTTACAGGGTCAAAGCGCATTATGGGTTTATGGAATCTCCTAATATGAAGGAGATCCTGGAACTATGTACAGCTCAGGGGCTGATGATCGATACGCATACGGTAGGATTCTTCATTGGCCGTGAGAGTATTGTCATTACGGGTAATCCGGGCATGGCTAGATGGCGGCAGCGTTTATTTTCCCTTATGGCGAGAAATGCCCAGGGGGCGACGCCCTTCTTTGATATTCCTCCAAATCAAGCGGTGGAACTGGGGGTACAGGTCCAACTGTAAAAGGGTGGGGCCTGTACAGGTTATACTCGGATGGGAAGGACCATGAAAGGGATGCCGCGGCTATACAGTTTTCGCTGTACGGCAAACACGATATAGTTATGCAGCCACCGGGACCAGAGCGTTTCTTCCGGGAATACGATTTGTCCGCCAAAAAAGACACTGTTGGGAAAACGTTCTTGAATCTTGGGGGCCAGCGCATGAATTTCATCAACAATATCCGTTCCGAGAACATAGAAACGCTCGGCGTATTTCCCCTGCGTTTTCATAAAGTTCACATACCGGTCCAATTCCTCCTGGACATATTTCTCCAGGTGGCCGATTTCATCACTGCCCTTAAAATTTCCGGCATCCACAATGCCCACCTGCACGAAAACATAATTTTTAAATGAATCGCCAAAGAGCCGGATGATGCTGAAAAGAGTGTGCAGTCCGAGCCCATTGAATCCATTCACCAATACAACAGCGGTTTTCCCCTCTGGGTAATAAACAGGATCAGACACTGAATTCGGTTTGAGAGGGCTGGCCACGCCTGCGGCGCCCTCCGTGGCGGGTACAAGCATGTCCAGGCGTTTCAACAGTTTAAGCGTATGGTTGTAATGGCGCCGGATCATTATGGCGAGTGTAACAAGCGCTCCGGTGACGAGAAGAGTTATCCAACCGCCCTCTGTAAATTTAATCACAGAAACAGCCACAAGGATGGTGCTGGTAAGCGTCAATCCGAGGCTATTGAGGGCAAGGCCCCGTTTCCAGCGAGGATCCTGTCCGCGCATTCGCCACCAATACCGCACCATACCCAAGGTAGCCAGAACAAAGGTGATGAACACGGTGATGCTGTACAAGACTATGAGATAGGCAACAGCCCCCCGGGTGAGGATCAACGTGACAAGGGCGGTGCCACCCATCAGCAAGACGCCATTTTGTGTAACCAGCCGGTCGCTCAGCATGGCAAATTTGCTGGGGAACCAGCGGTCCAGGGCCATATTGGCGAGTACGCGCGGCCCGCCAAAAAAACCCGCTTGCGCGGCGACAAAAAGAATAGCGGCTTCGGAAACCAACGTGATAAACAGGAAGGCGTAGCTTGCCGAAGGCCCCCAGGATCCTGTAATGGTTCCCAAAAACACGGCATTCAACGTTTTTCCGGGAGTTTCCTG
>JAKQOG010000184.1 GCA_029565395.1 Candidatus Hydrogenedentota bacterium
CGGGCGTTCGGGAACTGGTTCGGATTATCAACGTTACGGAGGAACTGCTGCCGGAAGTCCGGATTCCCACGTTAGTCCTTCAAGGTTCTCGGGATCCAACGGTACATCCCAGCAGCGGACAGGACATCTTTGACCGGCTCGGCACGACGCGGAAGGAACTCACGCTGTTCGACCGCGAACGTCATGGCATCATTAATGGATTGGGCAGTGAGGAGGTTTTTGAACGGGTTGATCAGTTTATGCGGCGCTGTTGCAAAGTGGAATAATCCGTGGAAGTTGTGCCTCAAGTTGCGGCAAGCTAACCGGCGGAATTGGATTGGTGAGATGCGTATGAATTGGCGAAACAAGGGGTTATCGGTTGACGGAATAGCAGAAAGCGCGGATGTATGAAGGGTATCGATTTGGGGAACGAGGGGTGTTTGCTTGACGATTTTAATAATTACACGCGAAATGTGCAAAAATTGAGCACGATCGGACTTGGCTGACGGTACAGCGAGATCGGGCGGACTGGATGACGTGGCTTGACGGGTAGGGCTCATGTACCGGCCATGACGGTCCGATGATATGGATGTATTGGCGGCACGCATGGATGGGGCGCGGCGGCGGTTGGCGGGGGATGTGGATTTGCGCCGGGGAATGCCGAGGCCGGGGTGTGGTTTCCGGGTAGAAAGAAAGTCTTGTGTGAACGGCGTTCTTGGGATATGCTGTAGATATGATACGGATAGGATGGTTAGTAGCGTTTTAAGGGAGGGATCGCGTTCGGCGGGGGGGGCGACGTGGATGAGGGAGGGCTGGTTCGAATCGGAACGGGAAAGGCGCGGGATGCGTTGGGACACGAGGTAGGGCCGGTTTCGGGCGGCGCATTGTGAGAAGGCATTATCCAACAGGATTTGCCGTCCGGTAGGGCTAGGAATGGATTTTAACCTGGGATTGCGTTGGGCGGAGACGTGTGTCCAGGTTGTTCTTGGCCGGCGGCAAGAGGGAGGATAGCGGTGAAAGACCGGAGTTCCCATTGCGAAGCGCGAGTCGATTCCGGCCGGAGTGCGCGGGCGTTGGTCACGGGGAGCAATGACGGGTCGATTCTGGAGGCGTTGCGGGCGAGCGAGCGGAAGTATCGTGCGCTGGTGGAGAATGCTAATAGCATCATCCTGTATTGGACTCAGGACGGATGCATTACTTTTTTGAACGAGTTTGGCCATCGGTTCTTTGGTTATTCCGAGGGGGAGATTCTGGGCCGGCATGTGATCGGCACGATTGTTCCGGAGATTGAGAGCACGGGGCGTGATCTGCGCGCGCTGTTATCGCAAATTGCGGCGGATCCGGTGTCATTCGAACATAATGTCAACGAGAACGTACGCCGGAACGGGGAGCGGGTGTGGATTTCTTGGACGAATAAGGTCGCCTTTGACGAAGGGGGCCGGGTAGAAGGCGTCTTGAGCATCGGCACGGACATCACGGAGCAGAAGCGAGCGGAGGCGGAGCGGAAGGCGGCACACGAGTTGCTGGAGAACATCATCGAGTTCATGCCGGACGCGACGTTTGTGATCGACGAAGAGAAGCGTGTTGTTGCGTGGAACCGAGCCTGTGAATCCATGACGGGGGTGAAAAAGGAGACGGTTCTGGGGAAAGGAGACTATGCGTATGGGGAGCCGTTTTTCGGCGAGCGGCGTCCCATGTTGGTTGACTTACTGGACATGACGTCGTCGGAGGCGGAAGCTTTTTATAAGTATGTCCGGCGGACGGAGGATGCGTTATACGCGGAGTCGTTCATACCTCGGCTGCGCGGTGGGGAGGGCGCGCACCTTTGGGGCGCGGCGCGTAAGTTATTCGATCAGGAGGGACGGCGGCGCGGTGCGATAGAGAGTATTCGGGATGTAACGGAGGAGAAACGCATCGAGCGGGCGCTCCATGAAAGTGAAAGCAAGTATCGCACGTTATTTGAAACCGCGGGCGATGCCATATTCTTGATGCGCGGGAGTCATTTTCTTGACTGCAACGCGCGGACGTTGGCGATGTTTGGATGTACGCGGGAGCAAATTCTGGGGGCGCAACCGTTTGACTTTTCGCCGCGAACGCAGCCGGACGGCCGTCTGTCAGAGGAGAGCGCGTTCGATAAGATAAAAAAGGCGCTGCTGGGCGAACCGCAGCTTTTCGAGTGGGAGCATTGCCGTTGGGACAAGACGCCGTTCGCGGCGGAAGTCAGCCTGAACAGCCTGCGTTTGGGTGGCGAAGTATTACTACAGGCGATTGTCCGCGACATCAGCGCGCGGAAGGGCGC
>JAKQOG010000186.1 GCA_029565395.1 Candidatus Hydrogenedentota bacterium
GATGTATCTCCCGGCCGGTATGCTCTGAAAGATCCCGACCATGGTATTCTCGAATATATTCCTGTATTTTTCCTCGCTTTTTCGGAGGGACTCCTCGACGTTTTTCCTGTCGGTCACATCGCGGAGGTAGACAAGAAGAGACCTTTTCCCCTGATAGGTGATCGCCGTGCCCTGCGCCGAAAGACGGTCGCCCGACATGATTGAGATGAGCAGAACAACTCCCATAATAATCGTTTTGTTCATGACATTCCCTCCCGGATGAATTCTTCTGATATTCTGTGGGTCTGATTCTTCCAACAATTCGAATACGTTTTACCTGAATCTTTTTTGTTTTCGAAAAAGAATAATCCGTCTACTTTTTTGTCATGGCCGCTTCGAGCGCGGCAAGACGGATCTCCAGCGATGAGATCTTTTTCTGCTGATCATGCGTGGCCTTTTCAAGTTCGGCGATCTTCGCCTCTTTTTTCTGAACCTTTTTATGCAATTCCTGCAACGCCGCGGCGGAATAAATGGCCAGGGGATAGGAATCCACCTGCAGGATTTCCTCGCCGTTGGGAAGTTTCTCGCCGCTGCCCTTGACATAATCGGGAAAAACCTTCGCAAACTCCTGGGCGATGACATTCATATAACGCCGTGCCTCGAGGCCGGGATGTTGCTGGCGATATTCCTCAGTGTATTCGAAGTCAACAAGCCGCACCTTGTCGAGCGTTTCGAGGGCATTGGAGACGGTTTGCACGTTGGTCTTGATCCGCGCATCGGAGTTTGCCAGCCAGTCGCCCGCCGCGGCCTTGGATGCCGTTCCCTCAACCTCCAGCATATTGGCGGCCGATGTGCGTCCCATGCCAACCGGGCGCTGGAAGTAGTTGGTGCTGCCAACGGCTCCGGTGAAATAGGCTGCATATCCGTTTGGGCTGTCCGTGCGGCCGCGCACACCGTAGTTGACGCCCGAAGTGGCTGAGGCATATGCATAGACACCTCGGCCTGTCTGGCCCGCCGCCTCGAAGATGCCGCCATAGTTATCCACGTCGGCTCCGGTTGCAGTTGCTTTCCCACAGACGCCGCGGCCATCCGCGCTTGCCGAATCTCCATAAACTCCAATGTTAGTGCCCGATTTGGATGATGCGTATCCATGAACGCCTTCACCAGAGTTGCCAGCCGCCGTGAAGTGTCCGCCGAAATTTGTCGCTGCTCCGGTGGCTGTGGCTTTTGCAAGAACTCCAATTCCGAAATTCCCGGCAGATTCAAAGTCTCCGCCGCAATTGGTCACGACGCCGGTCTTATCAGCTTTTCCTCGCACGCCAACACCATTAGTACCTCTGGCAAGGAAATAGCCGCCACAGTTGGATCCTGTGCCTGAGTTGGCTTCGCCAAACACAGCCTGACCAGAGTTTCCAGACGCCACAAAATACCCCCCGTAATTTGTAACATCGCCGCCCACAGTAGCTTCCCCATAAACCGCCCTGCCGGAGGTTCCGGACGACTCGAAGAAACCGCCATAGTTCGTCGTTCCGTTCATGGCTTTTCCATACACACCCGAACCCGAAGCCCCGCTGGTTTGACCATAGACACCTTTGCT
>JAKQOG010000192.1 GCA_029565395.1 Candidatus Hydrogenedentota bacterium
GCCCTGAAGCAGGTCCCCGCGGCGGAATACAATCCCTTTGAAGCGGTAAAGACCAATATTCTCGGGGCGCAGAATGTTATCAATGTGGCCATCGATCAAGGGGTAAAGAAAGTGATTGCGCTGAGCACGGACAAGGCGGCCAATCCCATCAATCTTTATGGCGCCACAAAGCTTTGTTCCGATAAGCTTTTTATTGCCGGCAATTCTTATGTGGGTCAGGATCATTCCATCTTCAGCGTGGTCCGTTACGGCAATGTTGTCGGTAGCAGGGGCAGCGTCGTCCCCTTCTTTCTCAAATGCAGAGAAAACGGGATTCTGCCGATTACCGATCCCCGCATGACCCGCTTCTGGATCACCCTCGAACAGGGTGTCAATTTTGTCCTGGCCTGCCTGAAGAAAATGGTCGGTGGCGAACTGTTTGTTCCAAAGCTGCCCAGCATGAACATAATGGACCTTGCCAAAGTGATCGCACCTAAATGCAAAACAGAAATCATTGGCATTCGCCCCGGCGAAAAACTGCATGAACTCATGATTACAAGAGACGATGCCCGGCGTACATTAGAGTTCAAAGACCATTATATGATTCAGCCGGATTTCCATTTCTGGAAGCGGCGCTACAACCATAATGAGGGAAAGCCGGTACCAGAAGATTTTGAATACAGTTCAGACAACAATCCCCAAAAGCTAAGCCTAACAGAGATGCGGAAGATCATAGACAACCTATGACTTCCCCAACCCCCCCTTTTTTTCATGGAAGTGAGGGTCACACATGCAGAAAAACGAATACAATAGCCGTATCCAAGCGGTTGAACGCAGACTGAACGCCACCGACGGCTTCATTTCTTACGGTCATCAGTCGATCTCAGAAGATGATATAGAGGCGGTGGCGGCAGTGTTAAGATCGCCCTATCTAACTACCGGGCCAGTTGCCGCAGAGTTTGAGGCTGCGCTTTGTGACCTTACGGGCGCCAAACATGCCATCGTATGCTCCAACGGCACAACAGCGCTGCACCTTGCATGTTTAGGCCTTGGCATAGCCAAAGATAACTTAGGAATCACATCGCCATTGACATTTATGGCATCCGCCAATTGCATTGAGTTTTGCGGTGGGCGTGCGGATTTTGTGGATATCGATCCGGATACACTCTGCCTTTCCGCGGAGAAACTGGAACTTTATTGTCGGGATGTGGCCGTTCCCAAGGTGGTGATCCCCGTGGACTTTGCGGGTGTGCCCGCGGATTTGCCGCAAATTCATGCCTTGTCGAAAAAATATGGCTTTCGCATCATCGAGGATGCGGCCCATTCCATTGGTTCCACTTATGATTGGAACGGAACTCAGACAAGCTGTGGCGCATGTGTCCACTCCGATGCAGCGATTTTTTCTTTTCATCCCGTCAAGACCATCACCACCGGTGAAGGCGGCGCCGTCTTGACGAATGATGACAAATTGGCAGATCGCATTCGGCTGATGCGTTCTCATGGGATAGAAAGGCGGGGCGACCTGTTG
>JAKQOG010000196.1 GCA_029565395.1 Candidatus Hydrogenedentota bacterium
GGCTTGAGGCTTGAGGCTTGAGGCTTGAGGCTTGAGGCTTGAGGCTGTCAGCTATTAGCGGTCAGCCAAGAAGAGAGTTGAGGCGAGAAGTTAAAAGCTAGAGGCAACGTTTTGGTTTTTTAAATATTTGAATTGCGGACCCGGCTTCGTCACGGAAAATACGTGACTACGCCGTGGCAAGTTGCGGATTGTAGAGTGCGGATTTTAAAACACCTACAGCCTACAGTCTACAGCCTAAGGACTAAGTTGCAGTGATTAAGCGGTTGTTGGGAAAGCCTAATCCGGTGTTTCCTTTCCATGACGCGGAAGGCGGCGTGGAGGAGGGGTTGCGGCAGAATATTATTCTGGCGCGGCTGAATGATTTGGTGAATTGGGGCCGGAAGAATTCGTTGTGGCCGTTTGGATTTGGGCTGTCCTGCTGCTTTGTGGAGTTTGCGACGAGTATTACGAGCAAGTTTGATATTGCGCGTTTTGGGGCGGAGGTGATTCGGGGAACGCCGCGGGAGTCGGATGTGATGATTGTGGCGGGGACGGTGTTTATGAAGATGGCCCCGGCGGTGAAGCGTTTGTATGAACAGATGATGGCGCCTCGGTATGTGATCAGCATGGGTTCATGCGCGAATTCGGGGGGCATGTACGATATTTACAGTGTGGTGCAGGGCGTGGACAAGATTTTGCCGGTGGATGTGTACATCCCCGGATGCCCCCCGCGCCCGGAGGCGGTGGAAGAGGCGCTGATGCTGTTGCAGAATGTGGTGGGCAATGAGCGGCGTCCGTTGAGTTGGGTGGTGGGGCCGCAGGGCGTATATCGCCGTGAGCCTCCTTGCATGCGGGATATGAAAGCGGAACTGCGGCGTGCGGCGACGGATTTGCGTCCGCAGAACGAAGTGGAATAGACGAAGGCAGTATGGCGGAAAGCACGAACATAGTTCAGGACCTGAGCGAGCGGTTTGGCGGCGCGATTTTAGGCGCGCAGGCGACGGCGGACGGTATTCCGACGGTGTGGGTGGAAGCCGGTCAGGCGCCGCAGGTGCTGGGATATCTGAAGAAGGATGTGCGCCAGCCGTACAAGATGCTGTGGGACCTGACGGCGATAGATGAGCGCACCCGGGTGCATCGAAGTGGTCAGCCAGCGAGTGATTTTACGGTTGTATATCATTTAATTTCGTTTGACCGGAACAGCGATGTCCGGGTGAAGGTGCCGTTGAAGGGCGAGTATCCCTCGGTTCCTTCGGTTACGAAGCTTTGGCAGAATGCGAACTGGTACGAGCGTGAAGCGTACGACATGTTCGGGTTGAAATTTGAGGGTCATCCACATTTGGTTCGGTTGTTGATGCCGCCGACGTGGGAAGGGCATCCGCTTCGGAAGGAGCATCCGGCGCGCGCGACGGAAATGGCTCCGTTCACGCTTCCGGACGACAAGCAGGACAGGGAGCAGGAAGCGTTGCGGTTTGTGCCGGAAGAGTGGGGAATGAAGCGGCACAGTGAAGATGCGGATTACATGTTTTTGAATTTGGGTCCGCACCATCCTGGGACTCACGGGATTATCCGGATTATTTTGCAGCTTGATGGTGAAGAGATAGTGGATTCGGTGCTGGACATCGGGTATCACCATCGCGGGGCGGAGAAGATGGGGGAACGACAATCGTGGCACAGTTATATTCCGTATACCGACCGGATTGATTATTTGGCAGGGGTGTTGAACAACCTGGCATATGTGCAGTCGGTGGAGGCGATGGCGGGAATTCAGGTGCCGGATCGTGCGAAGGTGATCCGGGTGATGATGAGCGAACTTTTCCGTGTGATCAGCCACTGCGTGTGGTATGGCACGTTTGTTCAGGACCTCGGCGCGATGTCGCCTCTGTTGTACCTGTTTAATGACCGCGAAAAGGCGTTTGGGATTATCGAGGCGGTGTGCGGTGGACGCATGCACCCGAGTTGGTTCCGGATCGGCGGGGTGGCGCACGATTTGCCAAATGGGTGGCAAAAGTTGATCAAAGATTTTGTGGAGTACATGCCCTCGCGTCTGGATGGCTATGAAAAGGCCATGCTGAAGAACCAGATCATTAAAAAGCGGACGGTGGGCGTGGGGGCGTATACGCTGGAGGAGGCGCTGGAGTGGGGGATAACCGGGCCGGGGCTTCGCGCGGCGGGACTACAATGGGATGCGCGGAAGCAACGTCCCTATTCGGGATATGAGAACTTCGAGTTTGACGTGCCGGTGTTCCAGAACGGCGATAGTTATGATCGTGCGCGGGTGCGGGCGGAGGAGATTCGGCAGAGTCTTCGGATTATCGAGCAATGCTTGAAAAATATGCCGGAAGGCCCGTACAAGTCGGATCATCCGCTGACTACACCGCCCATCAAGGAAAAGACGCTGAAGGACATTGACACCCTCATTAATCATTTTCTTGGCGTGAGCTGGGGCCCGGTGATTCCGGCGGGCGAGGCGTGCTGCCCGATTGAGGGCGCAAAGGGGTATTACGGGTACTATTGCGTGAGCGACGGCGGGACGATGTCGTACCGGACGCGGATCCGGACGGGGTCGTTTGCCCATTTGCAGATGCTGCCGTATATCACCCGGGGGCATCTGGTGGCGGATATGCTGGCGGTTGTGGCGAGTTTGGACTTTGTGTTAGCGGATTTGGATCGGTAGACACATGTTGACGGAAGATCTGATACACGAGATTGACCATGAAGCGGCGGTGTTCGAGCAACGCCGGGGCGCGTGTATTGACGCGCTTCGGGTGGTGCAGCGGCAACGCGGCTGGGTGGACGATGAGAGCATACAGGATATTGCGGCGGTGTTGGGGATGACGGCGGATGAAGTGGACAGCGTGGCGACGTTTTACAACCTGATTTTGCGGCGGCCGGTGGGCCGTCATGTGATCCGGATCTGCACGAGCGTGAGTTGCTGGATCATGGGCTCGGAAATGCTGGTGGAGTATTTGCAGCGAACGCTGGGGATCGGGTTGGGCGAAACGACGAAGGACGGACGGTTCACGCTGATTCAGAACCAATGCCTGGGCGCGTGCGATCATGCGCCCGCGCTGATGATAGATGATGATTTGCACCGGGATTTGGATCCCGGGAAGTTAGAAAAAATTTTGGCACAGTACCAATAAGCAGGAAAGAACTTTGAGCGAACGGCCTTTGACAGAACGCATCCGACCGGACGGCGCGCCCATAACGCTGAGCGAATACGAGGCGGCGGGCGGGTATCAGGCGGTGCGCAAGGCGCTGGGCGGAATGTCTCCCAAGGACGTGCTGCAAGTGGTGAAGGATTCGGGGCTGCGCGGACGCGGCGGCGCGGGCTTCCCGACGGGCGTGAAGTGGAGTTTTGTTCCGGAGAATCCGCATCCGAAGTATTTGGTGGTGAACGGCGATGAAATGGAGCCGGGCACGTTCAAGGATCGGGTGTTGCTGGAAGGCGATCCGCATTTGTTGGTGGAGGGGGTGATCCTGGCGTCGTATACGATCGGCGCGGATGTGGCGTTTGTGTTTTTGCGGGGGGAATATCTGGAATCCGAGCGTCAGATGAAGAAGGCGATTACGGAGGCGTATGCGAAGGGGTATTTGGGCAAAAATATACTGGGTTCGGAGTATAGCCTTGAACTGTATGTGCATATGAGCGGCGGGCGGTATATCTGCGGCGAAGAAACCGCGTTATTGAACGCCCTGGAGGGCAAGCGCGGGAATCCGCGCACGAAGCCGCCTTTCCCGCAGACAAGCGGGCTCTGGGGCAAACCGAGCATTGTGAATAACGTCGAGACGCTGTGCAATTTGCCGGGAATTATTGCGAAGGGGCCGGAATGGTTCAAGGGTTTGAGCAAGACGGCGAATGGCGGTACCAAGCTGATTGGCGTGAGCGGGAAGGTGAAGAATCCGGGGTTGTGGGAATTGCCTTTGGGCGTGACGTTCCGCGAGGTGATTTTCGGTCATGCGGGTGGCATGCGCGATGGGCTTTCATTGCGCGGGATCATACCGGGCGGGGCTTCGACGGATTATCTGACGGAAGAGCATTTGGACGTGGAAATGGATTATGAGACGGTGGCGAAGGTGGGGAGCCGTTTGGGAACGGGCACCATGATTTTGATGGATAATAAGACGTGCCCGGTGGGCATGATTCATAACCTGATCACGTTTTTTGCGCATGAATCGTGCGGATGGTGCACGCCGTGCCGTGAAGGATTGCCGTGGGCGGAAAAGACCTTGCGCGCGATTGAGCGCGGGGAAGGGGTGATGGAGGATCTGGCGGTGCTGGATCGGCTTGTGGTGGATCTTGGTCCGGGCATGACGTTTTGTGCGCTGGCACCGGGGGCGATGGCGCCTTTGGGCAGCGGATTGAAATATTTCAGGGAAGATTTTGAACGGCATATCCGCGAGCAGCGGTGTCCGTGGAAATAGCGGTGTGAAGCATGGCGACCATTTACATTGACAACCAGCCGTACGAAGTGAAGGACGGGCAGAACCTTCTGCAGGCGTGCCTGTCGCTGGGCTTTAATGTGCCATATTTCTGTTGGCATCCCGCGCTTCAGAGCGTGGGCGCGTGCCGTCAATGCGCGGTGAAGCAGTTCAAGGATGAGAACGACACGGTCGGCAAGATTGTGATGGCGTGCATGACGCCCGCGGCGAATGGGACGCGGATTTCGATAGACGATGTGGAGGCGCAGGCATTCCGTGCGCGGATGATCGAATTGTACATGACGAATCATCCGCACGACTGCCCGGTATGCGATGAGGGCGGTGAATGCCATCTTCAGGACATGACGGTGATGAGCGGGCACAATTACCGTTCGTACCGGTTTACAAAGCGAACGTACGATAACCAGGACCTTGGGCCGTTTATTAATCATGAGATGAACCGTTGCATTCAGTGCTACCGGTGCACGCGGTTTTATAACAACTATGCGGGCGGGCGTGATTTCGGGCCGTTTGCCTCGCACAATCACGTGTTTTTCGGACGTCATGAGGACGGTGCGCTGGAGAGCGAATTCAGCGGTAATCTGGTGGAGATTTGCCCGACGGGCGTGTTCACGGACAAGACATTTAAGAAACATCACAGCCGCGCATGGGATCTTCAAACCGCGCCGTCGGTGTGCGTACATTGCGGTTTGGGCTGCAATGTGACGCCGGGCGAGCGGTATGGGGAATTGCGCCGGATCCGGAACCGGTACAACGGGGAAGTGAATGGATATTTTCTGTGCGACCGTGGCCGGTTCGGGTACGAGTTTGTGAATGCTGAGACGCGTGTGAAAGAGCCGCTGCTGCGCGATGACGCGAATACTACGCTTAAGGCGGTGTCGAAAAATGATGCATTGACGCGTGTGCGCGGTTTACTAAGGGATGGGAAGGTAATTGGCATTGGGTCGCCGCGTGCCACGGTGGAATCGAATTACGCATTGCGGGCACTGGTGGGTGCGGAAAAGTTTTATACGGGTGTGGCGAAGACCGAACATGCCCTTACCGCCACGATGATCGACATGATGCGGCATAGTCCGGCGCGCGTGCCGTC
This sequence comes from Candidatus Hydrogenedentota bacterium, assembly GCA_029565395.1. GTDB lineage: Bacteria > Hydrogenedentota > Hydrogenedentia > Hydrogenedentales > CAILVY01 > CAILVY01. The sequence continues at coordinate 5,516 of JAKQOG010000196.1, forward strand.
GTTGCGTGAAATTGGTGAGGCAGATGCGGTGTTGGTGTTGGGCGAGGATTTGACGAATGTTGCCCCGATGATGGCGCTGCAAGTCTATCAGGCACTGTACCGCGCGATGCTGCCTGAAGCGGAAAAAGCGGGCATCCCGGCATGGAATGACGCGCCCGCGCGTGAGTTTATTCAGAATCGGCGCGGATTTATGGCGATTGCCGCCCCGGCGGATACGAAACTAGATGCGTTTGCGGCGGTGACCCAGCATATCGCACCGGACGAGGTGGCGCGGCTTGGATTTGCGGTGGCGCATGAAATCGATACATCCGCGCCTGTGGTGGAGGGGCTTTCGGAGGAGGCGCGGAAAATTGCACAGGCGATTGCTGAGGGATTGAAGAAGGCGAAACGGCCTCTCGTAATTACCGGGCCGTCGTGCGGTAGTGAAGACGTGCTAAAAGGCGCGTTTAATGTTGCGGCGGCGCTATGTGCGCAGGGCGCTGATGCTGCATTGAGTTTTGTGATGCCTGAATGCAACAGCATGGGCGTGGGTCTGCTGGGCGGCGGGGCATTGGAAGATGCCGTGGCGGCGGTGGAATCGGGCGCAGCGGACACGGTAGTGGTTTTAGAGAATGATCTGTACCGGCGTTCGGAGAAGGGGTTGGTGGATCGGTTGTTGGCCGGTGCGAAACATATTGTAGTGATTGACCACACCCGGAACGGGGTGTTGGAACGAGCTGAGGCGGTGTTCCCAGTTGCGACCTTCGTGGAAGGTGATGGGACGCTGGTGAATAATGAAGGGCGCGTGCAGCGGTGCATCCAGGTGATGAATCCGCAGGAATTTGTTCAGGAGAGCTGGCGGTGGCTGGGGGAGGTCTGCGGCACGGTTTGGAAGAATATCGACGCCTTGCAGGCGGAGTTGGTGAAGGCGCTGCCGGTGTTTGCAGGGATTACGGATGTCGTTCCTGGCGCAGAGGCGCGGTTTGTTGGACAACGTTTGCCCAGGCAGCCGCACCGGTATAGCGGGCGGACGTCTATGCGCGCGAATATCAATGTGCATGAGCCGAAAATTGCTGAAGACCCCGATTCGGCGTTTACGTTTTCAATGGAGGGATTCCGAGGCAAGGTTCCCGGTTCGGTAATTCCGTCCTATTGGACGCCAGGATGGAATTCGGTTCAGGGCTTGAGCAACTTCCAGGAGGAAGTGGGCGGCGCGCTATGTGGCGGCGATCCGGGCGTTCGGTTGATTGCTTCGGACAAACAGGCGGGATATGCGGGTGGCGCGCCGGTAAAGGCAGAATCGCGGGCTGGGGAAAAGTTGGTGGTGGCGCTGGCGCATGTGTTTGGGTCGGATGAATTGAGCGCGTTGTCCGCCCCTGTGGCGGAACGCGCGCCGAAGCCGTATATGGCGCTGAATCCTGCGGATGCCTCCGAATTGGGCGTAAAGGACGGCGATATTGTGGAAGTCACCGTGGCGGGCGTGGCACTGGCATTGCCGGTGCAGGCGCGTCCTGGATTGGCGGTGGGGCTTGTGGGAGTTCCTGTGGGCGTGGTGGAGGTCCCCGCGGCGCAGTTGCCGGCGTGGGGCGTGGTGAAAAAACGGATTGAAGGATGAGCGGAGCGATGTCATCCATGTGGACAGAAATCGGTTGGCCGCTGGTGGTCGTGGCAGGCGTGCTGTTTGTGGTGCTGAATCTTGCCGCCGTGCTCATCTGGATGGAGCGCCGTCTGCTGGCGCTATGGCAGGACCGGTATGGGCCGAACCGGGTGGGAATATTCGGGGTGTTACAGCCGGTGGCGGACATGGTGAAGATATTTTTTAAGGAAGACTGGGTGCCGCCCTTTGCGGACAAGGTTACCTTTGTGATGGCTCCGGCGATCATTGTTGTGACGGTACTGTTGAGTTTTGTGGTGGTGCCGTTCGCGCCGGGTGTGATTGTGACGGACATCAACATCGGGATTCTATTTTTCCTAGCGATGTCGTCGTTGGGAGTGTACAGCCTGGCGCTGGCGGGTTGGGCGTCGAATAATAAGTATTCGTTGATTGGCGGTATGCGCACGACGGCCCAGATGCTGGCGTACGAGGTGTTCATGGGCCTTTCGATGATGGGGGTGGTGATTCAGGCGGGTTCGTTTAGCTTGACGGAAATTGTGGAGGCGCAACGGGGATTATGGTACTGCATCCCGCAGTGCGTGGGGTTGGTGGTGTTTTTTGTGGCGGGTCTTGCGGAGACGCACCGGATACCGTTTGATTTGCCGGAAGCGGAGGGTGAGTTGGTGGCGGGATTCCACAGCGAATATTCGGGCATGAAATTCGGGATGTTCTTCGTGGGCGAGTATCTGGGGATCACGCTGATTTCCTCATTGACGGTGGCGATGTTTTTCGGTGGGTGGCTGGGCCCGTGGCTGCCGCCGGTACTTTGGTTTGCGATTAAGACCTTGATTGTGTTGTGCCTGTTCATTCTGATCCGCGCGTCATTGCCGCGGTTCCGGTATGATCAGTTGATTGAAATAGGCTGGAAATACATGCTGCCGCTGTCGCTGGTGAATTTGCTGGTCACCGGCGGGGTGGTGCTGTTGATGCGATAGGAATCAGAAACCATGTGGAGTCATCTGAGAACGTTGTGGATCGTGTTCCTGCACACGTTCCAGAAGCGGGTGACGGTCCAATATCCGGACGTGAAGCCGAAGATTCCGCCGCGCTGGCGCGGGCGTATTGTGTTGAGCCGCGATCCGGATGGCAAGGAGCGGTGCGTGGCGTGCTATTTGTGCTCAGTGGCATGCCCGGTGGGGTGCATCACATTGCAGGCGGGAGAAGACGAGACGGGGCGGCGGTATCCGAAGTTGTTCCGGATCAATTTTTCACGGTGTGTTTTTTGCGGGTTGTGCGAGGAGGCGTGCCCGACGTGCGCGATCCAGCTCACGCCCGATTTCGAGATGTGCGAATACAAGCGTCAGAACCTGGTGTATGAGAAGGAACATCTGCTGATCAGCGGGTGCGGCAAGTACCCGGGGTACAATTTTTACAATGTGGCTGGTTTAGCCATCGGCGGCAAGGGCAAAGGCGAAGCAGAGCATGAAACGCCGCCGGTGGATGTGCGCAGCCTGATGTTATAGGCCAGGAAAGGTGATGATGGAATGAACGCGGTTTTTTACATGGCGTCGGCGGTGGCGATACTCGCCACGTTGCTCGCCATCAGCCGGCGGGAGGCGGTTCATGCGCTTCTGTATCTCATTGTGTCGCTGCTGGCCGTGGCATTGGTGTTTTTCGCGCTTGGCGCGCCACTGATTGCCGCAATGGAAGTGATCGTATACGCGGGCGCCATCGTGATTCTGTTCATCTTTGTCGTGATGATGTTGAACTTGGGCGAGGTGGCGCGCGAACAGGAGAATGTGTGGCTGAGTCCGGGCATTTGGCGGGTGCCGGGAATTATGGCCTTGTTACTCACGGGATTGCTGGTGTATGCGTTGTTCCAGGAGGATCGGTGGTTGCCGGTGGACCGTGTGGTGGATATTAAGGTGGTGGCGGCGTCGTTGTTCGGACCGTATGTGCTGATGGTGGAACTGGCGTCGATTTTGCTGCTGGCGGGACTGGTGGGCGCGTATTATCTGGTGTGGCGCGGTCCGATCCGGCGTCCGGGGAGGAGAGACTAATGGCCTCGGTACCGATGGAACATGCACTGATTGTGGCGGGCATCCTGTTCGCGCTGGGCGTG
>JAKQOG010000214.1 GCA_029565395.1 Candidatus Hydrogenedentota bacterium
CTTCTCCGCCAAAGGACATGCTGATAACCGCTTCCACGGTGACAACCGCCGCCTTATTCTTCTCAAACACCGCACGGCCCTGGTCTGCAAGCTCATCGGCGTGCGCGGCAAAGGCAACTCCAATCACAAGAGTACTGCAAAAAACGTTTAGAAGCGATTTCATGAGTGATTTTCCTCGTATAGGTTCTTCTTCGGCAACAGGAGACAAACTATACAGAATACGATGCCTGTTTGTCCAAAAGTACGGGAATCAGGCATTTGCGAAATAGCCCTTTTTCTTAAACATTCGGCATACACAGTGCATATAACTGGGATTTCACAGCCCAATCATTGCCGTTTCATTTGTCCAAATGCGAAAAAGGGCTATTTCGCAAATGAGAGGGAATGTGCCGGCGTGTCACCAAACGGGTCTTTTACCACGTTTAAGCATAGGCAATCTTGTGTGAAACCGGGACTGCGGTTATACTAAAGACAAATGCATACCATAAAGTACACGCGAATACGCTGGGTGGCGATAATCTGTTGCATCATCTGTTGCCTTGGGACAGGGCAATTGTGGGCCGGCGCCCCGGCCCCCGACAAGACCACCGTCCAGGAGAAAGTCCAGAAAAAAGAGACCGAAACCTTAACGCCCGCCCACCGCAAGAGCAAAGAAAAACGCCCTGCGCCAACGCCAAAAAAGAAAACACATCTCCACCAGTTCATGGAAAAGGACGGGAGTATCACCTTTACGAACACGCCGGATAAATACCGCCTGAATCCCAGTTTTGTGGAAGTGGACATTCACTATCAGCCAATCGCGGTGCCGCTGCAATACCGGGGGTATGCTTCAGCCAGCCAATATCCCGCTTCGGGCATCCAGGAGCTTATTCACAGTTACGCCTCCACCTACCGCCTGGACGAGGATTTGGTGTATGCGGTCATCAAGGCCGAAAGCGATTTTAATCCAAATGCGGTCTCCAACAAGGGCGCGCGCGGGCTCATGCAGTTGATGCCGGGAACAGCCGCGGAGATGGGCGTGACCAACATTTTTGATCCGGCGCAGAATATTGCCGGGGGCACGCAATATCTGGCGAAAATGATGGACCTGTTTCATGACCGTTCGCTGGCCGTGGCCGCCTATAACGCCGGCCCCGAGGCGGTGAAGCAATATAACGGAATTCCTCCCTACGACGAGACCAAGGAATACGTGAAGAAAGTGCTCTCCTTTCAACGCTGGTTTAAGGGCAGCGGCGCCAAAGTGCGTTCGGAACAGGTCGCACGGGTGCCCGGCGCAGCATCCCCTCCCCCGCCGATAGAAATCGATACGAATCGTTATGTGGTGCATTTTACCAGCGGCCTGACGCAACCTGCCGACCGCGTCGTGGAAAAAGATGCATATTACTATATCCAATATGGACGCCGGATCTATCCCGTGAAAAAAGAGTTGGTTAAACACATCCAAGAGCCGGCCTAGGCGGTTTTGGACATTTCCGGAGCGTACAATCCTTTCCTCCAAAATTGCGCCGTGAATTCCAAGTCTCTATACTGCACGGGCTTTTGACACGGTTTAATCAGAGAGGGAGTATTGGCATGGAGTATCAGGAAATTGTCTATGAAGTAAAAGACAATACAGCGGTCATCACGCTGAACCGTCCGGAGAAAATGAATGCGTGGACGCTGCAAATGGATGCGGAATACCGCTTGGCCATGGAAGACGCGCGCACACGGGAAGAGGTCCGCGTGATCGTGGTAACCGGAACCGGACGCGGATTCTGCTCCGGCGCCGACATGGGGCTGCTGGCCACGGCGCAGGACGGTTCGCTCGGTATGACGGAGGAGGATTTTAAGGGGACGGATGCCGCTCCGGGAGTTGAGGTCCGGTCCGACTTTAAAAAGCCTTACACTTTCCCCGTATCCGTCAACAAGCCCATTATTGCGGCGATCAATGGTTATGCCATGGGCTTGGGGCTGGTTCACGCGCTCTTCTGCGATATCCGCATCGCCAGCGATCAGGCCAAACTCAGCACCCTGTTCGGACGCCGCGGTCTCATCGGCGAACACGGCATCGCCTGGATACTCCCGCGCGTGGTGGGCCTTGGTCACGCTCTGGATCTCATGCTGACCGGACGCACCATAGACGCGCAGGAAGCATTGCGATTGGGATTGGTCAGCCAGGTGGTCCCACACGATCAGTTAATGGAATCCACACTGGATTACGCCAAACAGATCGCCACCTCCGTCTCACCGCGATCCGCCGGCGTCATCAAACGGCAAGTCTGGGAAGCTACCCTGACCGATCTCTCCACCGCAGTGGATTTGGCCAATAAAGAAATGTTCCAGAGTTTCCAATGCAGCGATTTCGCCGAAGCTCTCATGGCCTTCATAGAAAGAAGACCGGCGGTGTTTTCGGGAAAATAATTGTTTCACCAGCGGTAAATACTATATTTCATAATCGGACTATTCTTTGACTTACCCCCTCTAACATTTTCTGAAATTTCTTTGTCACAATCCTTTGACATTCATATGTTGGAAAATTAGGAATTCTAACGTAATATCCATCAATCTTAAAGATATATCCGATAAATGCATGAAGACTTTATCCCGGAGTCTTCTTCATTTCACCTTCATCAAGGAAAGCAGTCTCAATTGATTCGAATGATTCACGTTCAAGAATAGGTGTGATTTCCATCATAGCTCGCAGATAAATTTCGTCATTTGTTGCCCATATATAGTGCCGTTCCCCAGAAGGTGTCAGTTCTATTCGTTGGGCCTGATTTGCTGTCATTAATGTTGGATCATAAGAACGGCATAGACATGATTTCAAAAAATAATCAATCCAACCTAATGTGTGTTTAAATTCTATCCCCATAGCTTGAATGTAATCTGTAAGTTGTGTAATAGTTGAAAAAGGGTTATCAGGTGTTTGATCTCGAAATTCTTTACGTGTAGCAAGCACTCTTACCCCTAATAATGGATTACATTCCTCCTCTTGGCTACGTGAGGAAATATTGCGTACGAATTTATTATCAAGGCATGGATATATATTAAAACGGCCTTTAATCAATGCACGCTTTATTAGATGATCTTGAATATCAACCGTTGAGTTTGCCACGAAAGCTTTGAAGAGATTGTCTAGACCTAAATGTGGTGACATGGCAATTTCTTTGACAATTTCCAAACAAGTCCTTATATCACCATTTGATAAAACTGCTATCCAACGGCTTACTTGGCCCGTTTCAATAAAAATCCGATGAAGGCAAAAAACAAATGCCTTCAAGTTTTGTATCGATAACGATATGCCTCGTCCAAGAAAGTAGCCTCTTCACGGCTCTCGTTCTGCCTCAATTACACGTTGTTCAAGAAACTCTACTCTTGTCTGAAGAACTTTATTCGCTGGCGGCACTGGCAGATAAAGCGATTCGTATTCAAAAGTTCTGAGAGCACCTTCACGGGCTATTTGCCAACTCGTACGGTCTGTTATGGGTGCAACACATTGACACCAAGACCCCCTTCAGGCACAAACAAAACAACACCCATCCCAACGACGCGACCAATCTCTACCGAAGCGCCTTCTCCCTCGCCCCCGAACTCCTCCCACAATGCCTCAACGACCCCAACCACGCCCACTTCCTCAACCACTACCCCATCGCCCAAACCCCCTACTAAAAATCTGAGATCGCAAATCTGATCTCATAGGGGCAAAGGCGCCTCTCCGTGCTTATCCTGATCGCCGTGGCTAAATTAACCCCCAACCGTCCACTCCACCCACCAGTCCCCCTGTCCCTCATGTCCACAATGTCTATAGTGTCTATAGTGTCCATAGTGTCCATGTTCGTCGGTGTCTGTCCGTGCACCCCCTCGTTTCCCAAACCGCAATCACTTCCCCCTATGTTCCGCATGTATCCGCTGAAACGCCGCCAGCGGTCCACTCACGCTCGCGAGATAAACGGGATTTTGCCGGTGGTTATTATCGTGGTGCATGCATTCCCAGGGAGAGCCGTAGTCCGGGCCTTTTCTAAAATCACCTTCACGAAGTTCGGCAAGATAGTCCTTGGCGATCGCTTGTGCAAGCGGAAAATCCACTTTCGCCACGGCATAACAAACCCAGCCGGTGGGGGTGTCCCAGTAGGCGCCGTTTTGATAGGTGTTTTTAGCGGCATAGCATTTTTCCCAAGGGGATTCGGTGCTGAAGTGTGCATTGGTGGGGACATGCCGGATTTGTCCGCGCCAGGCGATAGTGCCTTCTTTAAGTGCGCGCGCAAGCGCTTCACAAGCGCTCTTTTCGACGTCGGAGGGCAACGCACTGACATAGACGGCATAGGCGGTGCCCCAGACGTCGGGCTGTGCACTGATGCCGGTGGCGGCTTTTAAGAATCCGGACGGGCTGGAAAAAGTGGCGGGGATGACCGACTTTAGCGATTTGGCTTTTTCCCGGTATTGCCGGGCTTTCTCGGATTGGTTCGCCTTGTCCAGGAGTTCAGCAAGTTCGATGGAAGCCTGATATTTCAAGACAGAGGCAAATAGGAGATCGCCAGTGTTAATGACGGTGTCGAAGAATCCGAAATTAACCCCGCGCGACTCTTCGGTGGTGTAGACGATGCCCGTATCGGGATGCGCAGGCGGCATGGAATAGGCTTCTTCCAGGCGTTGTAGCAGAGGCTTGCCATTGACGACTTCCTTAAGAAAATCGGTGGAAGAAACTTGTCGTGCGTAAATGGCGGCCATGTGGATAAAGAAAAAGGCGTCGTCAAGGCAAGGCAATTTTCCCCAGCGGGGTCCACCCTGTTTTTCGTAGTCATCGAGGATGCCTGGGAAGAAGATGGGGACATCGCCGAATCCGATGTGATCGGGAATGGAGCCTGGAGGCAGGACACTGCCGGTGGGAAGCGCGATTTCGGTGTCCGGCTGATGTTTGGCGGTGAGAAAGAGCGCGTGGCGCTGTTCTTCCAGCGTGATCATCCCCATGTCGAGCGACATGGCATAGTCGCGGATCCAAAAGGCAGGGTAATCGTGGCGTCCTCCGGGCCGGATGAGCGTGTTGCCGGTAACGTTCGGACCGGCATCGCCGGCCTTTGCACCGGCTCTCACGCGGGATTCATCGAGAACCGCACGCGCGAGGGAAGTGAGGAATTCCATATCTGTTTTGGACAAGAACTCTTTTTCATCTGCGGCAATAATGCTCATGCCATGAAGGATGAGAATGGTGGAAAGTATCATTTGCGTCTTTCTGCAAAAGCATGTTGAAACGGTACGTTTTAGACTATAGAAAATGTGAATACAAGAGTATACCACATTGGGGATTCAACCCCTTCCGGATCGATGAAAAGATCCATCTTGATCCGTGGATTTCACTGCGAGGTTATTCAAATTGGACTCCTTCGATGTCTTGGCACAAGTGACCTGTAGTGTATAATGCGTCCCCGATGTAACCATGCGGAAGGGAATTACATGACCTGCTATCTATTCACCTTGATGTGTTGGGGGATGGTGTGGGGCTACTGGCTTTATTCGGCGCGGGGCGTTAAAAAGACAATGGTCCGCGATCAGGGGCTTTTGTTGCGGGCGTGTATCCGGCTTGCGTCCCTGGTGTATTTTCTGCTGGTATTCTTGCCGTATTTGTCCATCGGTTGGCTTGGGGTGAAGTGGCTCCCCCCCAATACCATCCTCTCGTACCTTGGTGCGGCGGCATGCGCGCTTGGACTGGGGTTTGCACTGTGGGCTCGGCGCACAATTGGGACCAATTGGAGCGGTGCGGCGACGTTGAAGGAGGACCATCAGTTGATTCAAACCGGACCGTATGCGCTTGTCCGGCATCCCATCTATTCCGGATTTCTTCTTGGTATGCTCGGTACCGCCGTAACCCTCGGTGAGGTCAGGGGATTGCTGGCCTTCGCATTGATGGCCATTACCTTCACAAAGAAGATCCATGATGAGGAACGCCTCATGTTAATTCAGTTCCCTAATGCATATCCGCCCTATCAAGCGGCGGTGGCACGGGTGATTCCATTCCTCTTCTAATAAGAGTTTTCTGACAGCCTCAGCACGGATATCTCACCAACTCTGAATCATGCTTGTCATTGTGAGTTCCCCACTTCCTTCGGCGGCGATTCATAGAAGAAAGTAAAACGCGAGGCCGGGAGGGCGAGGCTCCTGCTGAGCCGTAAAACAAGATCAACAAGGCATATTTTTTACGGCTCGGCAGGAGCCTCGCCCTCCCGTGTTTATGAAGTTCTATTTGATGGGAACTTCCTTGTTGAGCTTGGAAGAGAGGTAAATGCCATCGATGATTTTTTGGATCACAAGGGACTGTTCAGGTTGGACGCGGACCTGTTTGTTTTTCTCGACGCATTCGCAGAAGTGGCGGATTTCTCGGCGGTGCCCGTCTTCGTCGGAGAGCCAGTCCCAGGAGTTTCGGGTAAGGGAACTGTGGTCTGCGCTGTAGACCCCGAGGGGGTTGGTGTGGATTCCGGCTTTGTCGCCGAGGACCATGACCCCGCCGGTTTCTTCGGGGATGTTCAAGGCCCAGGAGACGGAAACTTGCATGGTGGCGCCGCCTTCAAGCCGCACAAGTCCGAGGGCGTAGTCTTCAACGTCGAATTCCTTAGCCGGATAATGCCGGCCCCATTCGGCGTTGAACAGGTCGTCACGGTCCCCGAACATGCGGTAGATTTTGCCGGAGACGGCGATGGGTTTTGGGAAGCCCATCAGCCACATGCACAGGTCCATCATGTGAACGCCGATGTCGGCCATGGGTCCGCCGAAGGATTCTTTAGCGATGTGAAATTTACCCCAGCCGGGAATGCCCCTGCGCCGGAGCCATTTTGCCTCGCCGGAATAGATTTTGCCGAGTGCGCCGCTTTCCACGACTTCCTTGAGTTTTTCATGGCCGGCCTCGAAGCGCATATGTTGGGCCACCATGAGTTTGCGCTTGTTTTTCTTGGACGCGGCGATCATGGCGCGGCTTTCCTCGGCGTTCATGGCCATGGGCTTTTCGACGATCACGTGTGCGCCGGAATTAAGCGCGTCGACGGAGATGGGGGCGTGGCCGCGGTTCTGCGTGCAGATGTCGATGATGTCGAATGGGTGTTTGGCAAGCATGGAACGGTACCGGAGCCAGGGTTTGGCCTGTTTGCACAGGGCGGCTTGGGTTTCGCAGCGTTCCGGGATGAGATCGCAGACGCCGAGGATTTCGACGCGCCCTTCGTCTTCGAGTTCGCGCCAATAAGGCAGGTGCCGTTGACGGGCGATGTCCCCCGATCCGATGAGACCGACTTTAAGTTTCTTGGCCATGGGTTTCTCCTTTGCGTGTTGCCGTAATTGGGATGAATTATACCATTGATGTTGAAATCATATTTCAGAGAGTTCATCCAATAAAATGATATCAAGATCCTGAACGCGTCTAAAAGTATGGTCATTAGTGAGGAATGCATCGCAACCTGTTTCAATAGCAGAGGCCAACTGAAAAGCATCTGTAAGTGTGAGATTGTATCGGGCGCGAAGGGCTGCGGCGTCGAGTGCGGTTGTACGTCCTATTGACGCAAAGGAAATATTTCTTCCACCTGTCAGAGAGTGGATAAACAGGTCGCGTAAAGATGGCTGATTTTTCCTGTATGGAATTATCAGACACTCCGCCAAAGTCACTGGAGATGTTACTCCCGTCAATTGAGCCGATTGAATAAGAGTAAATACTTGTGATGACGGATTGTAATATCGAGGGTGCTTTTCGATCAGGTATATAATAGGAGCGCTATCAATAAAGATTCTGCGAATAGATGCAAACCGTTCAACTATGGTCACTAGACGTATTCCCCCGGTTTTGACGGTGTGCATCCGCCTCTCGCCGCGAAGACGAGATCCATTCCTGGGCATCCTCCCCTGCCGCCGGATATTCGACAGTTCCGCTCAAATCCAGCAAGCTATAATGTCCCTTTTCAGATTCAACAATAGAATTGATTCGTTCTTCTAATTGCTTCATAAGAATCAGAAGTTCGTCATGAGAGAGTTCATCCATCAGGGTGGTCATCTCATTCAAGGTCTCATTCGACATTCCAATTCTCCTAAAACCGTCACTGCGGACATTGTACCTTAGTAAAAGCAAAAAAACTAATGTTGTTTTTGTGACAGGGCATGGCCGAGGAGGAGGCGGTTGTGGAGGATTTGCCGGGTGAAATCGTCGAGTTGGGAGGAGTCGGGTTGTGGATCGAGAAGGTGGTGTTGTGTGAGGGGCAGGAGCTTGCGCTTTTTGATTTTTCCCGCCTGAACGGCTTCCGCAAAGGCCTTGAGGTACTCGTAGTCTTCAAGACCGTCCCGGAGGCGCTCGAGGCGGATGGAAGGCATGAGCATGTTCCTGCCGGGATAGACGAGAAAGTTTGGGGGATGTTTTTCAGCATCCCAGCAATTGGGTGGCGCATCAAGGTGTTTCTTCCAGGGAGGGGGCCAGTCGTTTAACCAGGGGCATACGACACCGTCGAATTGGTGCGCCCAGCAAATCCAGGGGATGCTTCGTGGCTCGACGGGATGGACACCGGGACGGAGGGCAGGATACGCGATGCCGCTGATAAGGAGCCAGGGTTGGATGGGGGCGTTTAAGGTGGCGGGGGTGGTTTCCTCTGGGGGATTAACGCTGATTTCAGCGATGCCAATGGGGGCAGCGGAAATACTGCTTTTGAAGACTAACCGCAGGCTTTTAAGGGTATTGGGATAGCGGAATTCGCCATGGGTTTGGCTGAGGGCATAAGCATAGGAGGCGGTTCTAGATTCCCACCGGACAGTGTAGGAAGAGAAGTTGACTCCGTCGGTGGCGGCGAGCGTATCTATGTCGGCGCTGTCCATCCCGTTCACCCACTGGATAAGGATGGATTCAGCCGTGATGGATTCCGGGAAGTCAAGCTGAATCCATTCGGGGCGATTGACGGTGGGGACTTGTTTCGAGGTCCATGCGGTGGTGATGGCGCCATCGCAGAGATCTTCCGGGGCGGATAGAGTGGAAGACAGATTGGATATGTTTCCACAGGAAGAGGCAGATACGGCGATTGGCCGGGTGGTTTGCTCGTTGCAGAGGGAGAGACCGGTTTTCAGGCGGGTGACCCAATCGGGTGCGAAAGCGTATAAGGGAAAGGCCCATCGGTCAGCCTGACGTTCGAATTGGGGATCGGGCGGCCCGATGATGAGACGCGCAATGCGATCTTCGGCGTTTCCGATGCGGATGAATTGTTGTGCGGCGCCGGACCACAGGTCACGGTTTTCGGGAATGATCAAAGGGAGGCAGGCGCGTTTGAGCCAGCCGCGTTCATTGAGCCACTGGGTCATGTCGCGGAGATGAAGAACAAACGGTTCCAGGGAGGTATTGTCTTTGCTTTCAGGTGATACTTCCCCGGTACGTACGGCAATACATGTCATGGAGAGGGTTGGGGTGAGATAATCCAGATGGTCTTTAAGCGCATTGGCGTTCCAGGCAGCGCCAGATTTGGTATCGATAAGGGATTGGATTGGGGTAATGTCAAGTGATATGCGATACCCCGCTAGGGAGTCGTAGAAAGGTTTCCAGTCCGCGATATTGGGTCTACGGAGTCCATAGAAAGTTTCGAAAGGATTGGGTTGGATCGAAACCAGGACAGGCAGGCTGGGAAGATTGGGGAGGGTAAAATCAAAGACTTCGAATCTGACCTTGACCTTTTTGAGGCATCTTCCATCACTAAGGATGCGGAGTTTTCCTTTATGTGCGCCGGGATTGGCATTGGCCGGGATGTGATAGCGAATCCAGAAGATTTGGGTGGAGTTTGGCGGGAGATCTTCTGGAAGGGGTTCGAGAAGAACGTCGGGGACAGTGGAGGATTTTTGGGCGGTGCGTATGGCCGACTCGGAAGTATGAAGGAATCCAACGCGGTAAATGGCGGGTGCGGGGATATCGTTAAGTGGTTCACCTTCGATTTGGATTTTCGGGAAGGCATTTTTTTCTGAGGTGACGCAAAGTTGAAAGCTTTCATATTCGCCGCGGGCAGCAAAGAGCCGGGCGTTCCGTGTGGCAAAGGGAGAGCGGCGCCCTGGCTCGTCGATGGCGATCAGGGAGGGTTCGGTCCATACCTGAACGCCGGCGGTGAGCATTATGGAAATCACGGATATCAGCATAAGGAAGATTATGCTTGAACAGGACGGGGGAAGGAAAATTGTATGGAGGGGGATATGGAAATATCGATACCGATGATGAGCATTAGGAAGGATGAAACCGGGAGGTATTGCGGGGGGTCAAAGAGTATTGAAAACCCTGTGAGGGGTATATGGGAAGTCAAAACAATTCAAAGAAAAAGGAGAAGAGAATGTCATCGATGGTAAAAAGTTTGGGTTTGGTTGTGGTAATAGCCCTGGTGGTTGCGGGATGCGCGGGTCTGAAGAAAAAGAGTGATGAGGAAATGATTCGCGAGACGGTGCAGAAGGTGAAGCTGGCGCTGGAGTCGAAGAATCTGGACATGCTGATGGAAACGTTTGCGGAAGATTTCTCGCATGATGAGGCGGGGGACAAGGCGAAGGCGCGTGAAATGCTGCAAATGGGCATCGACATGGGCTATGCCGATGACGGGGAATGCAACATTGAGAATATTCAGATCAAGATCGACAAAGCCAAGGGCGAGGCATCGGTATATCCGCTGGATCTGAGCGGCGCGCCGGGCTCGGTTTCAGTGGAGTTGATCATGGGCAAGCGTGAAGCGGTCATCGGCGGGAAGAAACAAACCGCATGGCTGATCACGACGCTCAACGCGGACGGTGTTTGATTTTTTAAGAGAAAGTAAACAGTAGTGGGCCCGGTGCAGAAACACCGGGCTTTATTTTCTTTCCACTGAGAAAAAGAAAGTACCAAAAAAGGGGGTATTTATGAAGGGATGATTTTGATCCAGACTTTGCGGGTGCGGGGCCCGTCGAATTCGCAGAAGTAGAGGGATTGCCAGGTGCCGAGAGCGAGACGTCCTTCATGAATGATGACGGTGGCGGTGGCCCCCATAAGGCTGGCCTTGACGTGTGCCGCGGCGTTGCCTTCACAGTGGGCGTACCCGGCTTTCCAGGGGACCAACCGGTTAAGCACGGTTTCAATGTCGGCCACGACGTCGGGGTCGGCGTTTTCATTGATGGTAATGCCTGCGGTGGTATGGGGAATGTAGACGTGGACGATGCCTTCTTTGCATCCGGATGCGGAGACGATTTCCTGGACTTGGTTGTCGATATTGACGAATTCGGTGTGGAGGCGGGTGTGCAGGGTGAAATTATTCATGAGATCAGAACTCCATGGTGTTGAGGTTTCGCAGGCCGAGACGCATGGGGGTGAATATGCAGATTGCGCTGAGGACGGTGATAAATAGGACGGCGAGGGCAAGGGCGTACCAGAAGGTGTCGGGATTGGCGTAGCGTCCGAGCACGCGCCATTGGAGGATGAGGGTTTGTGCGCCGACGACGAGGGTGATGTACCCGACGCTGATGAGAAGGTTTAGGGTGCCCCCCATTCCCGAGACGATTCGAGCGGGATTGTCTTCAGCAAAGTTGGGATAGAGTGAGCCGAGGCCGACGGAGAGTCCGGCAAGGCCGAAATTGGTGATGATGACGCTGTAGACGGTGAGCCAGTAATAAATAGGTTCAAGTTTGAGCATGTATCCAGAGAGGATGGCAAGGCCGACAGTGAAGAGGGAGGTAGTGCAGACACTAAGCCAGAATTTTTGCCAGACGAGTTGTCGAAAGGTGAGTGGCGCAAGGCCGAGAATCCAAAATCGGCGGCCTTCGAGGCTAACAAGGGGGTATACGAAACGGCTGGTGAGGGTGGCGAGGATGAGGGTAACGGCGCCGACGTTGAGGCATGCGATGAAACTGCGCCACATTTCTTCCTCGAAGTAGCGAGACGTGTTGCGAAGGTTGGCGGTATAGATGGCCATAATACCAAAGAAAATGACGAATTGGGACCATTGGGTGGGATCCCGCCAGAAGAGTTTGATGTCTTTGACGGAGAGCGCGCGCTGAGGGTTGCGGATGGTACGGAGGAGGCGTTCCAGTTTACCGAGAATTCCTGCACCCATGGGTTTGATGCGCTGCCGTTCTTGTCCTTGAAGGGAAGACCAGCCCATGTAGAAGATGCGGTGGGCAATGGCCCCGGTGACCCAGAGACACATCATGGCGGATGAGGTGAGGGTGAGAAACCAGTAGAAGGATTCGCGGAATTCGTAGTGGGCGGCGGCCAGGACGCCTTTAGAGGCCCAGTGGCTGGGGAAGAAGGGGGATTGCACCCGTGCGGAGGCGTCGAGGAATGCGGGCAGGAGCGTGTCTTCCGCAATGCGGGTGCCGCGCAGGGTGTTTCCGAAGTAGAGGAAGAAAAGCGCAACGACCATGATGCCGAGGAGCACGACATTCCAGAGGCGTATTTTTGGGAAAATACGCACGAGGAGAAGGGTGATAAGACATCCAAGGCTCGCGGGAATGATGATGAAGGGGATGAAGAACACAATGGCGGCAAAATATAGGAATACGGAAGCATTAGCGGTGATTCCATAGGCGAGAATAAGCGGGGAGCCGAGGAAGGCGAGAGACCATGAGCTAAAGGCGACGGATTCGAGGAAACGTGCATAGAAGAAGTGTTCGAAGCGCATGGGGGCATGGAGGAGATAGACGACTTCTTTGGAACGGTAAAGGGTGGAGAAGGCAACGAGTACATTGGAGAAGATGAGCAGGAGGAAGACGGCGAGGGCGAGAATGCTGAGAAGACGGCTCATCAGGAGATCGCCGAAGTTGAATTCGGCATTGCTGCGTCCGCCGAAATCGACCAGGAAGTCGAAGCCTGCGTGCAAAAGGAAAAACGCGCCCAGCCACAATCCGAGCGCGGAGACGGACAACACCCCCACTTTCAGCCGGGATTCGTTGCGCACGCTGGCGATGAGATGCCCGGCTATGCGGAACTTGGCCACCAGGACCGCCCAGACCTGGCTCATGCGCCCTCCTCGTGATTATTCTGGGTAAGGACGAGAAAGACGTCTTCGAGGGATCCGGGATTTTCCTGGAGGGCTTTGATTTGATCAACGGTGCCCAGGTGCAGGAGGCGTCCCTGATTGATGATCCCGATTTGGTCGGCGATTTCCTCCGCGATGCTGAGGGTATGGGTGGACATGAAGACGGTGAGGCCTTCCTCGCGGGTTTTCTTTTTGAGGAAGTCTTTCACGAAACGGATGTTTTTGGGATCAAGGCCGACCCACGGTTCGTCGACGATGACGATTTTGGGTTCGTGGAGGAAGCAGGCGGCAAACGTGAGTTTCTGGCGCATGCCGTGGCTGTAATCTTCAATCAGTTGGTCGGCCACAGTGGCGATCTCGAACATTTCAAGCAATGTTGAGCAGTTGGCGCGGTAGGTGGTTTCCGGCAATTGATAGATTCCCGCGACAAACTGCATAAATTCGTTTCCGGTGAGCTTGTCGTAGAGAAAAGGCTGATCGGGGACATATCCCAGGAGGCGTTTGGCTTCGACGGGCTGTTTCTGGATGTCAAAACCGCCAATCACGGCATTTCCGGAGGTGGGATGCAGCAGGCCGGTCAGCATTTTAATCGTGGTGGTTTTTCCCGCGCCGTTCGGGCCCAAAAAGCAAAAGAAGGTCCCCGGCTGGATGTTCAGGTTCAGGGCGTCCACCGCACACTTTTGACCAAAGCGTTTTGTCAGGTTATCAGTGAGAATCATGTACTGCTAAACACTCGCAATGAAAGGTTTAATTTTGTGATTACTCTAATGGAGGTTCTCGATGGAATCAACCTGGGTCGAAAAATTCAGTCTCCCCTTTCCAACTTGATGGCGAGGAGGAGGGAAAGCCAGAGGATAAGGTTGATGGAGAGGTATTCGAGGCTGAGGGCAACGGTAAGGGCGGGATAGGGCATGGCGGCGTATTGGTGGATGATGACGGCGGCGGCGGCGAAGGGTACGCCGGTAGCGTCGGTGGCGATGGGGATGGCGCTGACGAGGGCGTGGGCGCAACGTGCGGCGCACATGAGGAGGAAGGAGACGTCGTATCCGAAGGCGAGGCAAAGGTAGACCCCGACGTAGATGTCGAGAATTTTGCCTGCGATGGTGACGAAGAGGATGTGCGGGGCTTTGGGGGCGAGTGCGCGGGTTTCTTCGTGGAGTTGGATAAGGAGGGCGATCAGGCGTCTGCGGCGTGAGTTCTCCGGGAGCCGTGTTTCGAGGGGTTTTAAGAGATCAGAGCGGTAAATCAGGTACGTGCCGATGAGTATAAGGAGCAGACCGAGGCATGCGAGGGCGGCGGCCGTTTTTCCTGAAATGAGATGGAGGAGCCAGATGCCTAGAAAACCGAAGAGGAGGGTAAAAATGATTTCGAGGATGCGATCTGCGATGATCCATGCGGCGACTTGTGGCGTGCGGTGGCGGCGGCTGAGGAGAGGGGCCAACTCCCCCACTCTGCCCGGTGAGAAATTTCCGGCAACTTTCGCCCAGAAGAAGAGGCTGGCGCTGTTTTGGCGTGGACCAAGGACGTAGCGCCATTTCCAGGTGCGCACCCAGAAACTGAGGGTGATTATGATGAGCATGGCGAGGAAGGGTATGGGGCGCACATCGAGAAGCACAGCGGCGAGATTTTTCCAGCCGAAATGCCAAATCAAGAGTCCTAGAAAAGCCAAGCCGATAAGAAAAAGATATCTGGACCATGTTTTTTCAAAGTGCTTCGCCATGGCGGTACTATAGAGTTACGCCATACAGTATGCAACAAACGGTTGGTTTTTTAGGGGATTGTCAGTTCCGCCGGGGTAACGGCGTCATTGGTCAGTTCGAGCGTAGTCACCGCATTACGTTCCTGGGTGGTCTTTCTATAGGAGCGATCCCGCGCGCGGACTGCCAGGGTGTAGGTTCCGGGCAGAAGATGATCAAAGATGAACGAACCATCGGATTCGACGGATGCGTAAGCGCAGGACTGGACGTTGAGGTGGACGAGATTCGTATCGATTTGGCTGGGGGGAATAACACCTTCGTAGATGCTTACAGAAACGTAATCAAGCGGTTTTATTCCCAGGACATGGCCCTGTACGCCCGCATTGCCGGTAAAATCGTGGTTAACCGTGACACGTTCATTTCCGGCAAGCGTGATCATAGTGGTTTTGTAAAGTGAGCAGGTCGTTTGGTGAATGCTGGCGGTCCATTGGCATTGTCCGGCGGGCAACCCATCGATTTGGTATCTTCCGCCGGGCTCTATTTCCACGGAGGTATGAAAATCGTCTGAGTCGTTTTCAAGATGAACGCTCACGCGTCCTTCCTGAACAGGCTGACCATTTTCAGTGATCAGGCCTTCGACGGAAGCCATTCCGGAAGAAAAATGGACCTGCAGGGGTTCGCTATCACCGGGAACTACGATGACAGGGATTTTTTTTGTTTGGAACGATTGCTTGCTCTCGCTTCTCAGGGAGATTTCGATGATGTGGTTGCCCAGGGCAAGATGTTTCAAGGTGCAAAGCCCCTGTGCATTGGGATCGCAATATGTCCTGGGTTGCTCAGAGGCGGGATAGACCGATGTGGAGGCGTGGTATTGGGAAGCAGGCGCCTGATCGAGAAAGACTTGCAGGGCGATGCTTCCCGCGTTGTGCAGGGTGATGGTACTGGGGGCGTTTTTCCCCACCGTGGGCGATACTTCAAACGGCTCCGGGGCATAATTGGCGTGCCATGCGCTCAGGCGGTGTACTTTTCCTGGTTCCAGAGAGGAAATCGTGAACGTACCGTCAATACCGGTTTTTGCTAATTTGTGTTCTTCCGGATAAGAGCCGCTGTCTTCCAGCGGGCCGATGCAAACGTCTTGAACAGGCTGACCGGCCTCATTGATGACACGCCCTTCGACGATTCCCGCAGGGGCGAGGGCGAAATCTAGTTCATTGGTTTTTCCGGGGATAATCTCCACGTCTTTACTTTCCCAGGTGACGTATCCCGGCGAAATGATTTTCAGAGACATATTGCCGGGGAAGACATCATCCAGCGTGAACCGTCCCTGGGTGCCGCGGCATTGGCGGGTGTGTATTCGATGGTTATATGCGATACCTTCGATGTCAAAGTTCTCGACGGGGGTATTATTGGTGGCGTCGATGACCATGCCGGCGAGCTCAACGGGATGATGGAGGGTGATCACAAAGTCTTCCGTGCCCGCCGGGACGTGCCTTTCTTCCAGGCTGGGATAGCCGTCTGCGAATACTTCGATGGTGTATTCCTCCGGCGCCAGCGTATCGAATAGGAACTGGCCATCTTTGCCTGTGGTCATGGAACGTTTCAGTTGCCTGAGGAAAACCTGGGCTTGGGATAGGGGATGATTTTCTGGATCAACGATTTTTCCGGAGATGCGGAGGGTTCCTTCTTCTCCGCACTGGAATTCGAGATTGTTGAGGATTTGACGATCTGCCAATGTAATCGTTTCCTCGGCGCACACTGCGCCGCCCAGAGGGGGAAACACACATACTTTAAATTCTCCGGCGGGCAGATGATCGAGAGTGAAACGTCCCATTTTATTGGTGTGCGTGCAACAATTAATCGTTAAAGGCCTGGGGTTGTCCCACAGATGGACAGAAGCGCCGTGGAAAGGCTTTCCGGAGGGATCCAGCACGCACCCTTCAATCTGGGCGGCCGCAGAGGTATCCAGGCACAGGGTGAGATCAAGGGCGGGATCGTTCAGACGGCCACGGAAGTCTTTCGAGCGCCAGTCATCCTTGATTGCGCAGATTTTTATGTTTTCGTCCGTTGGGAGCAAGGGCAGACGGAATTTGCCCTCACGGTCAGTAATGATTTTTGGAGTGAATCGTTTGTTTGACGGTTCTATCAGGAAGATCTCGGCGCCTTCGGCCGGGCGTTTCTCTGTATCGAGCACGCGGCCCTCCGCCTGGAGCCCTTTATAGAGGATAATCTCGAAGTTCTCAATGTTTTGTCCTGGCTGGACATCCAGTTCATAGTGTTTCCACTGTTGCATGAGGTAGTTGGCGCTTTCGCAATCCGGATTCAATCGAAGGTTCCCTTTGGGAAGCCCTGTAAAGAGGAAATTGCCGGACGCGGAAGTAATGGAGGTTCGATTCATCGTGTGCGAATTATAGAGTCCAGAGACTCTAATCCCTGCTATACCTTCCTTTGTCGATGCGTCCACCACCCTGCCAGCAATGGTGGCGCCTTCGATGGCTGGCAATTCGACATCGGTTTTGCTTTCACTCGGGGCGAGGGTGATTTCCGGATCCTGTCCCGCCGGGGCCATCACGGCATCATTGATGGAGAGCGCATAGCCGCCGGGAGCGAGCGAGTCGATGTGAAAGTTTCCGTTGGCGTCCGTCTGTGTTTCCCGGTGTATGCGTTCGGTATACTCTGATGAATTCCCCGGCAGCCGCATGGAATCTCCTGCGTGGATATTCAGCCGGACATTGGCGAGACGCGCGCCGGTGGCGGTGTTGGTGACATAGCCGCTTACAGAGCCGGCTGGCTGCAGGATGATCTTTACTTTTCCCCCCATGGTGAAGAGGAAATCCGTAAAGGCCAGGGGGCGGTTTTCCACGACAACGAAGAATTTGATGCCGCCGGGCGGGAGTGCGGGGAACTGGAATGTTCCATCGGGGTTGGAGAGTGTGCGGGCGAGTGCGCCAAAAATATGCGGAAATTCCATGGTCGGATAAAGGGCGTGGGCTACGGGATAAATGACAGCGTTGGGAATGGGCGCCCCAGTGTTATCTTCGATTGATCCGGTAAGAGGGGACGCGGGCACCATCATAAGTTCCACGTTGTCTGTTGGCCGTTCCGCGCGAAGAAACGCATCTTCCGCGCTTGCATAATTTTGCGCGAGTGCCGCAAGGGCATAGTCTCCATAGGGCAATCGGTCAAAAATGAAATTTCCCTTATCGTCCGCCGTGGTTGACCATCGATCGGTGGAAGTGGGCGGATGTTCGGCAGGTTTCCAGGTGACCCGTTCGAGAAAAACCGTGCCGGGACCCCTGGGATTCTGTTGTATGTCTACAAGCGTTCCCTCGATGCGTCCGGGACCTTCGGGCGGCGTTGAGGAAATGAGGAACTCCGGCGTGGGATTGGTTTTGGGAGGTTCTGCTTTGGAGGGTGGCGCGGGTGACTCGGGCATAGTTTCCGTGGAAACTTGCTGAGTTGGTAATGAGGCGACGGTGGTTTTTTCAGGGTTGAGGGATTGATGCGCCACCCAGAGGCCGGTTCCGGCCACAGTAGTTAAGGCAAGGCCCGCCATGCATTTTATGAGTAGTGCGCCAGTTCCGGCCACAGCGGCCTGTGCAGCGGAGGCCTGCCATGCCACAGGTGCCGCGAGGACTGCCGCGAGGATCTTTTTGGATTGGCGTTGGATATCGTTTTTGGCTGCGGGTTGTTTATTCATCGTTTCGAGGAGATTGTTGGCGAGGGTGGCGCGTGCGCGCTGGAGTCGCTTGGCGGCGGCTTCGCGCGAGATATTCAAGAGGGATGCGATTTCCCGGAGGGATTTTCCGCCGAAATAATGGAGCAAGAGGATTTCTCGGGGTTCTTGTTCCAACAGGCGGAGTCCTTGATGGAGCAGCCGTTGGAGTTCCTGTTGTTCCACGGGTTGGGCGGGCGCGGGGAGATTCGCGAGGGTATCGGGGTCCAGCAGGGTTTCATGTTTCCGGCGGCGTTGCCACATCAAAGCGGTGTTTCGCGCGATGCTGATCAGCCATGGTGCGAATGCCTGGTGAGATCGGAGGGTATCGAGCTTCTGGTATGCGGTAATGAAGGATTCCTGGGCGATATCTTCCGTATCGGCGGGATTGTCGATATGCCCCCGGACCATGGCGTGTACGGCGGCGAGGTAGCGCTGAATGAGAATGCCAAAGTTTTCATGCCGCCCAGCCAATACCTGCTGGATAACTTTTGCATCGGATCGGCTTTGCCAAGATACGAACATTTTCGTACCCTCCTTTCGCCTTATAGATGCAACGCCACGGGTATCATGGACATAAAAATTCCAAAAAGTTCATTTAGCGTTCAAAATTCCATGCGAACAGGGTGACATCCTCCGTGGAAGCTTCCTCGATGCGGGCCATGTGTTGTTCCACCCAGGCGACTTCCTGTTCGAGATCGGGGAGGTCGCGATGATGCCGCCATTTTTCGAAACGTTCCTTGTCCGCAAGGAAAAAGCCCTTGGGATGTTCGCGGAGAAACGCCTGGAGTTCATCGAGGGAGCCGAGCCCCTTAAGGCCGGATTCCTGACCTTCCCACCACGTATAGCGGTTGGGAAACCAGTTATCGACGTGGCCGGTGTAGTACAGGACCGGCAGGGCCATGGTG
The DNA here is from genome assembly GCA_029565395.1 of Candidatus Hydrogenedentota bacterium. Lineage (GTDB taxonomy): Bacteria > Hydrogenedentota > Hydrogenedentia > Hydrogenedentales > CAILVY01 > CAILVY01. The sequence continues at coordinate 19,280 of JAKQOG010000214.1, forward strand.
GTCAGGATGGTTTCATCGGTGCGGTGGTGTTTGACGTATTCACACGGTTTTTTCCATTGCTGATGCTTTACGGCGAGGGTGGTGAAGGCGCCGGAGGCAATATCCAGGGAATCGCCCACAAGTTTGGCGGCTGAGATGCCGCACCGGATACCGAAGAGAACAAAGATAACCGAGAGGACAAGGTGAAGGGTTGATTTGCGAAAATGGGATAACACACCGAGCATTTGGACGATTGCATAGGAGAATAAAGCGACATAGCAGGGAAAAGCAAAGAACATGAAGCGTTCACGGCGGTAACCAATCAGGAAGGTCAGGATGAGAACCGGCGCCCAGAAGGATAACGCGATGAATAGGCCGCGTTTCCGTTCTTTGATAAGCATCCAAACCGTACCCAGGAGGGCCAGTAGGAGGAATCCCAGACTTAGGTTGTCTTTCAGCCACCGGAGGTAGTACCAGCGAACAAGGCGCTGGGGATCCGGGAGCCGCCCCCCCAGTCCGGTCTCAAACACGGCGGATTGGTCCGTAGGGTTTGGGTTAAACCAGAGTGCCGCCAGGGTGATGCATCCAAGGACAAAGCACACCGCAACCAGACCAAAATATGCAGGCCTGTTTTTCTCAATGCAATGGAAACCGGCTAGATGTCCTATAAGAAGGAGTCCTGCAAAGCCGCCGGTTACACCTAAAAATAGGATGGAGTGAAAAGAGCTTAAGACGCCCAGGAAATATGCAAAAATCATCACAAACAAACACAAAAGCACGCTTTTCGCTGTATTTGAGGTAAGGAATCGGTAGGAAGTATAGAGGAAAAGGAGGTAGGCAGAGGTTTGCAGGGAGTACATGCGGGCTTGGCGGGCCCAGGCTAAACTCCACGGGGACAAGGCTAGGGCAAAGGCTGCAATCAGGGCTGTTGGCGTGCCCAAAAGGGGGCGGAGGAGAAGAAAGATCAGGACGATATTGAGAGCCGACAGAAGAACGGACGGAGCACGGACCGAGAAGGCATTATCACCGAAGAGTGCGATGACGCCGCCGAGGAGGTAGTTATAGGAGAGAGAACTGGGGTAGAAGACGCCGCTGGGGAGAGCAGGCCAAGCGTGGGCGGCGATGTTTTTGGCCACGAAGACATGGACGAGTTCATCATGCCAGAGATCAGGTTTGGCGAGTTGTGAAAAGCCGAGGGCAAGAGCAATGCATACGGCAAGAATAAGCAGGGCTGCCTCTCCCCCACTCGGACGTTTTAGGGATGTAGCCTGTTCATTCATTGTATGGCCTATTCCAGGATTTGGGCGCCATCGGCCGGGTTTGAATAGATGAGTTCACCTTTGATGCCGGTGCGTTGGGTGTATTGCGTCATCAGGGTTTCGCCGAAAGTTTGGGCCTGGTCACGTGCAATGAGATTAATGGTGCATCCGCCGAAGCCCGCGCCGGTCATGCGCGCACCAAAACAGCCGGGCAGGGCCCTGGCGGCTTCGGTCATGGCATCCAATTCCATGCTGGTAACTTCATAGTCTGTTCGGAGGCTGTCACCGGAGGCGTTCATCAATTGGCCGAGTTGGGCGACATCGCCGTTGCGCATGGCCTCACAGGCATTGAGGGTGCGGGCATTTTCGGAGATTACATGACGCGCCCGCCGGTATGGGACATCGGGAATCATGGATTGGCACTTTTCCAAGTCTTCGAGGGAGAAATCACGCAGATGGGTGGCGGCAGTGCGTAATTGGGTTTTAAGAATGGTGCAGGCTTCGGTGCATTCGGCCACGCGCTCGTTGTATTTGGATTTTGTGAGGCCCCGGGCGCAGCAGGTGTTTGCAATGACGAAAAGAGCGTCTGGAAACGCGATGGGAATAAGTTCGTAGTGGTAGGAGCGGCAGTCGAGGAAGAGGCCATGGCCGGCCTTTCCGCATCGGGAAATGAATTGGTCCATGATGCCGGTGCTGAGCCCAAGGAAGAGGTTTTCGACGCGTTGCCCCAGCCGAGCGGCCTCCGCGCCGTCCAGGGAGAAACCGCCGAAGGATTCAAACATGCGCACGGCGGCCATTTCGAGAGCGGCGGAACTGCTGAGCCCGCAGCCGACGGGGACGTCACCTAGAATGAACAGATCCGCGCCGCAGAGAGGCTTTCCGAGTTTGAGCAACTCATCGGCGACGCCGAGGAGGTAGTCAATCCATGGTTCATCCGAGTTGCGTTTGCGGTCTTCCAGATTGGCTTGTACACGGCGGTCAAGGTTTGCAGCGCAGGCGTTCAAGGTTTTGTCTTGGCGTTTTCGTGCGAGGATTACAGTATCATTTTCAATGGCCATGGGCAGGACAAAGCCGTGATTATAGTCGGTATGCTCGCCAATGATGTTGACGCGTCCCGGGGCGCGCACGACGGTATCGGGTGCGTGATCAAATTCCGCGATAAAGGCAGATTTCGCTTTTGTTATGTTAATGCTCATTATTTATTTCCTTTTGCACTGCTTTTAGGTGACGGGCCACGTTGGCAACCGTATCCAACCATACGCCATTGGCCGGGTTCAATGCATATTCAATCAAGTCCCGCAAGGTGTTCACCTGCACCATTTGGCGTTGATCGTCGAAGCCGATGTCGTGGCCGGCGAGGATGAGCCAGCCTTTTTCCTGGCGGGTTTGCTCGATCCAGGGGAGGATGATTTCAAAAGGCAGTTGGTCAAAGGACCGTCCGTTGAGCTGGGCGAGGTCGCACACCTCGGGGACATTATGCCATTCGCTGGGGAAGCCGCGTCCGGCGAGGAAATGGCGCGCCACGATGGGAACGTAGCTTTGGGTATTTATTCCCCGCCCGATGAAGGTATTGCCGCAGGGATAGGCGAAGGTTTCGGGAGTTACGCCACAGAGGGAATGCAGCAAGCGGTTGCATTCGGTTATTTCCTGTTCGATACGGTCCAGCGTGTAGTCTTCGAGACCGTTTTCCCGGCAAAAAGGGAAATTGATGCTGCAGGGGTGGTTTACCGTGTGGTTGCCTATTTCATGTCCCGCTTCCGCGAGGGATTGCCACTGTTTCAGGCGTTTTTTCAGATTGTTTGGCACGGCATAGAAGGTGGCGTGGACGTTGTATTCGTTGAGGAGGTCCAGACCGGTATCCACCTGGCTTGGACGTGCATCGTCGAAGGTGAGGCTGATGGCAAGGCGTTTATGTTTAGGCCAGTGGAACATGGGGGTCCAATCCACAATTTTTTTGGGAGTGATTCAGAGAAGAAGACGCGGTGTATTTTAAAGCAAAGCTTTTGGGACAAGTGCGTTCCCAAGTACAACTTGGGAACGAGAAGATTACCGGTGTGCATTCCCAAGTGCAACTTGGGAACGAGAAGATCACCGGGGTGCGTTCCCAAGTACAACTTGGGAACGAGAAGATTACCGGTGTGCATTCCCAAGTGCAACTTGGGAACGCGAAGATCTGGTTCATATGTTCCCGAGATTCCCGTGTGGGACGGGTCATACGAGGGTTTTTTCCGTCGTGACGTCGAAAAAGTGTGCGTTGGCCATATTGACGTCGAGGACATGCGGTTTGTTGACTTCGGGTTCCTGATCGGATTTGACGCGGGCGGTGATGGATTGTTTTCCGATGGTAATGTAGAGGTTGATCTCGGAACCCATGGGTTCGACGACTTCGACGGGGGCCTGGATACTGCTTCCAGGAGTCATGACCTGCGCGGGATTTTCGTGCATGTCTTCAGGCCGGATGCCGATGGTGATTTTTTTGTCGATGAATGGCTGCAATACGTCCCTTTTGGATTCGGGCACGACCAGGTCGATGACGGAAGAATCATCGCGGAAGCGCAAATCGCCGTTTTGTGCGTAGATCATTCCGTCGAGCATATTCATGGGGGGGCTTCCGATGAATCCCGCGACGAATTTATTGACGGGATTATGATAGAGGTCGAGGGGCGTGGCGACCTGTTGGATAACGCCGTCGAGCATGACGACGATGCGGTCGCCCATGGTCATGGCCTCCACTTGGTCGTGAGTGACGTAGATCATGGTGGATTGGAGGCGCTGGTGCAGCTTGGAGATTTCCGCGCGCATCTGAACGCGCAGCTTGGCGTCGAGATTGGAGAGGGGTTCATCAAAGAGGAATACTTTGGGCTGGCGGACGATGGCGCGGCCGACGGCAACGCGCTGGCGCTGACCGCCGGAGAGGGCTTTGGGACGGCGGTCGAGGAGTTCGGTAATGCCGAGGATTTCGGCGGCTTCGCGGACGCGTTTGTCGATTTCTTTTTTCTTAAATTTGCGCAGGATGAGGCCGAAGGCCATGTTTTTATAGACGGTCATATGGGGGTAGAGGGCGTAATTTTGAAAGACCATGGCGATATCGCGGTTTTTTGGAGGAACATCGTTCACGAGGGTATCGCCAATGTAAATTTCGCCGAAGGTGACTTCTTCGAGGCCGGCGATCATGCGGAGTGTGGTTGATTTACCGCATCCCGAGGGTCCCACCAGCACCACGAACTCCTTGTCCTGGATGACGAGGTTCGCTTCTTTCACCGCTTGCACGCCACCGGGATAGACTTTGCATAGATTGCGTATTTCCACGCGCGCCATACGATTCATTCCCTCCGTTTCCGGTTCTCTGTTTCATTGGCCGACGCCCATGTCATGATACCCAAGCGTATGGGCTGAGTCAATATTGCACATTAGTTCTTTTATTGTATTTCATCACGCAGGAGATTGACGGCGGGGCGCAGGATTCCTTTGAGGGTAAGGGCTTCCATCATAAGGCTGCGGGTGATGATGGATGCGAGCTTGGCCGTAGAAATGGGCTGCCCCTCCCCCACGTTGTTGAGGGTGAAGGGCTCGACATGCAGGGCGAGGGGGAGTTCGGCGGTGAGGATGCTGCTTATGTGAAAGTCGATGGTTCCGCTTCGGACCGCTTTAACGAGGAGCATGCGTCCGCCGGGCTGGGGCGGCTGTGTTTCCGCGAGTGCGGCGGCCTGTTTTCGGACGTAGCCGAGGTTGGTGCCTTCACCCACTTTGTAGCGCAGGTTGACGGCCATGCCGTTCAGGATAATCTCCTTAATGACGATGGTGCGGGAGAACAGGGTGCGCCAATCGGGGCGGACCAGGATGCGGTGGCATAGGAGCACATCGCCTTGTTTGAATTCAGGTGGATTTTTGATGGTGAGGTCCTGGAGTTCGATACCGAGACGGGCGGGAAGGATGTTGATGTTGGCGACACGGAGGTCGGTTCCGAGGATGTGGGTAATACGGTCCTGGAGGCGGCTTCGAATCATGTCTTCGATTTGGGTGGATGCGAGGAGGGTGGCAACGGCAATGGCGAGAAGAAGGAGACCGACGGGGATCATGACAGTTTTGAGGAGCGTTTTCATGGGCTTAAACTCACCTCACCATAACGTAAGGCTTTTAAAGTCCGCTTTCGCCACGCGAAGCGCGTGACTACGGTGGCCACGCAAGTGCATTCCCACATACGACTTGGGAACGAGCAATTCATTTTAGTCGAAGCGATGGAGGAATTGGTAAAGCTTTTGACAGTACTCATCATATTTCATTTTGGCGGCGTTGAGGTCTTCGCGTGTAAGGATGGGTTGGGAGGTTTGGCCGCTGGGGACGTCAGCGAACCATTCGAAGTAGAAGGTGGAATTGAATCCTTCAAGGACGAGGCGCGCAGAGGGAGGCTTTTCAGCGCTGAGAGGCGCCATGAGGTTGAGGTTTTTTTTAGGGAAAACGATGAGGTTGGTCCGCCGGAAGATTTTGAGAGCGCCCTGTGGTTTTTCTTCAAGGGCAGAACCCATGATGACTTGGGCAGGCGGAATTCGAGCGCCATCGGGCGCTTGGAGGCAGAGTTCGATGCCGCGGAATCCGACGGCGTCATAGCCGATGCTCATATCCTCGAAGACGGATTCGATATGGCATTCGAGGATGAGGAAGTTTTCGTCGATTTCAGCGGCGGCTTTGTCGGTGTCATCGGTGATTTGTTCCCCAGCTTGGACGGCTTCGTCGCGGCGTTGGCGGGTGATTTCGGGCCCCACCCAGAGGGCATAGGAACGGGCGGAAAAGAGATTTGGGTAAGCGGCTTTGTCCACGTGCAATTGCGCCAGGCACGACTGAGGCGAGAAGGGCACGAGATCTGCCGAGGTGTCTTTTCCGGTTTTACAAGCGGGCAGGATGAGCATGGCCAGGAGGAGCGTGAGAGCCGGGAACAGAACTCGCTGGATATGGACAGAGACGTTATTGTGTTTCATCGGATTTTTCCCCTTCGTTGGGTAGAGGAACAGATTTATCTTCCGCAGGCAAAGGCTTTCCGCCTTCCACATTGACTTTTACATTGGTGGTGGGAGCGGTCGGATCTTCACTTTGTTTTAGTGCGTCAATGGCGCTGGTTCCGTCGGGGCCGCCCTTTCCATAGCGTTGTAACACCAAATCTCCGGAGGGGGAGGTCATTTTGACGATTCCCATGGGGCGGACTTCGTCGTTTAGCCAGACCTCAACTTTTTGTTGGCCTGCGGCGTTATTTTCCATGGATTTAGAGATGAGGATGTGTTCGGCTTCGATTTCGCCCTGACCGGTGGTGATTTTTTCTTTTCCGACGGATTCGCGGGTTTCCTTTTTACTGGAGTCTTCGGATTCTTTCTGGCTGGAATCCAGAGGGATTTCGACCGGCGTTTTCTGGCCTTCTTTAACAATTATTTTGTGGACATTCTTGGTGTCATTGGCGGGTCCTGTGAGGAGCATTTTGTAGATGGATGGGAACCCGATTTCGGGGATAACCTGGGTTTCCACCCAATACCCTTTTTTGAGGCCGACTTTTTCCTCTCCCACTACGGCTTGGCGCAGCAGGAATTTTTGATTGGTGGCGTTGTCTTTGAGGTCGTACCAGGCATAGACGCCCACTTCCGGTTTGATGAGTTTTCCGGAAAAGACGTCACCTACGATTCCCTGGGCAGCGGCCGCACCAGAGAGCAGCAGTATGCTGGCCACGAACATTCCTAACCACTTCATTCGATGATCTCCAGAATTCGTTGTTAACAGAATTATAGTATCATAAGCACATGGATTTCGGGAAGTCACCCTGGAAAAGCACGTTATGGGGTATTCAATCTTTTTGGGTTTTTGTGCTTTTTTATGTTGCATGCGCCAATCGCGGCCATGGAGGACACAAAGAGTAGAAACATGGCCAATGATCCCAGGGGTAATTCCTCCACTACAGTGATCAAGGCTATACGTGAGAGTATAGTTGAGAAGTCGTCGCTGACTTCAACGGCATAGTATCCGCTGTCCTCGAAACCAATGGGATCAAAGACAAGCGTATCCGTGTTCACTCCACTGATCCCATTCCCGTCAATAAGAGGTATCAGGGCTTTACTTTTGGCATTTTCTTTCATCCATTGGAAATTAATGCCCCCCGAACCTCCGGCAACCGCAATTGCGCATTCGACATGGGTTTCCGTTTTGACCGTGCGGTCCCGGAGATCGCATATGATTTGCAGTCCGGCACGGACGTGCACCGGTATTGATGCCGCATTTCCGATATCATTGGACACGATTACCGTGTAGAACCCCGTGTCTGCCGCTAACGCGCTCGTAATGCTGAGGCGGGCTGCATTGCTGCCTGAAAGGTGAGCATCGTCGTTCAACGGCAGGTCATCTTTATACCATTGGTAAGTAAATGGCTGATCGCCACTAGCCATTACCACTGTGAGTGAAGCCGATCCGTTCACTGGCACAAAGCCATTTTCAGGGCTAAGTGTAACCTGGTTGATGACAGGAGGGTTGACGACAGTCAATATGGCGGAATTGGAATGAACGGTATTGATGCCCACAACCACCACCGAGTATTGTCCCTCATCAGAGTCGTCAACATTGTCAATTCGCAGTTGTGGGGTAGTGGCGCCATGGTATTTCCCGCCATCCGTTATACCGATGCTATTTTTTCTCCACTGATAGAAGATGGGCAGGGCGCCTTCCGCCACCACGGAGAAGTAGACGGTTGATCCGGCGGGCACTACCTGAGATTGCGGGTCGATGACGATTACCGGGTTGCTGGCGCGCAAGCGGGCGCTGGTGCTGATTAGCGTTCCGTCCGCTCCGGTGACTTTGACAAAATAATATCCTTCATCAGCACGGGTTGCATTGAGGATTTGCAGCGAGGCGGTATGTGTGCCGGATCTTTTTCCCTCAATGTCATTTAGCGGAATGTTGGGCGCTAGGAACCACTCGTAGTGTAAGGCGCCGCTTCCCACCGCCACTACAGTGAACTCAGCAGTCTGGAGTTCGCCTACGGAAAGGTTGTGGGGTTGTTCGATAATATACGGATCGGCCACGGTGAGGCGGGCGGTGTTTGATGTAGTGGAACCATCCATATTGGAGACGACACAGCGATAGCCGCCTTCTTCGTCGTTAGACCCATGATGGATTGTTAGAACATTCGTATCCACGCCTGTGAATGTTGTGTTGTTACTCAATGGGACGCCATCTTTCTGCCAGGCAAAAGTTATCGCCTCTGATGGGCTGACTATGACGGAAAAGGTGGTGTCCTGCCCATAATAGATGTCACGGTCCTGTGGATCTTCGGTTATTTGAGGCGGGACACTCTCGTCAATAATAGTAAGGGCGGTGCTATTGATGAAGATGCCAAGATGGCCATTGATGTCGGTGCAAGAGATCTGGATTTGTGCAGGGCCAATGGGATCCTGAATATTATCCAGTACGGTATAGTGGTAAAGGTACTCTGCCGAGTCTTTAGCGCTAATATGCTCTGCGAGGTGTTCGTTTACGGTCACTATAGGGGATTCTCGCAATGTGTCAATGACTGAGAAGCGGATCGAAACACTATCCCCTTCGCTGGCATTTTGTGGATTGCATGTTGGCTCGACAGAAACGAGAACAATGTGGTCTGAGCAACTAGAAGATGTATTTCCGGCGTTATCGCGGAAGGCGGCGAATACAGTTTTCGAACCGTATTCCGGCGAAAGGGTCCATGCCTTGGCGGGGGTATAGGATTCCCAGAAACTCCAGGTGACGTTGTCGTTGCTGAATTGCATATCGGCAACACCGGCGCCGGTTCCGTCATCACTATTCAGGGTCAGGGTTACTTCGTGAAAATGAGTGCCATTATTGCCGTTGTTTATCAACACATTACAGATTGGAGGGAGTGTATCAAGCGTGATGGTATCGGAGATGGCAGTAGAAGAGATATTGCCGACATTGTCACGGAAGTGTGCGTAAACGGTTTTCAGACCATCACCGGAAGAGAGGTTCCACTCTTTAGAGGAAACATAGGGTTCCCATTCGGACCAGATGAGGGAGTCATTACTGAACTGCATGCTTGCAACACCGGACCCTGTTCCATCATCCGCGGAAAGGGTTAAAGCAACTGTTGCCGTGTTGGTGAAGTCTTCGCCGCCGTTGATCTGGATAGTTCCGGAAGGCGCAGCGGTATCGAGGATAATTGAATCGGAAATGCTTCCTTCGGAAAGCGTTCCTTCTGTGTTGCGGAACTGGACATAGACCGTTTTTATGCCGTCGCCGGAGATCAAATTCCATGTTTTAGCGGGAGCAAAAGGTTCCCATCCGGACCAAGTGAGTGTATCATTGCTGAATTGCATGTCAGCAACGTTGGATCCACTGCCAGCAGAGGCGGCGAGCGTTAAGTTGACTGTCAGAACGTTGGTGTATTCCGCTCCGCTGTTAATCAGGATGGAACCGGTGAGAGGGGTGTCTTCGAGGGTTTGTCCATAGCCAGCGAGGCCGGTGGCGGAGTCGACTCCTTCGCCGTTTCGTGCGATGGCGAACACGCCGTAGAGTGTATCGGCGTTCAGGCCCGTTATGGTTATTGTATTCCAGGCAGGTATTGTCTGGTACACGGGTGCGGCTCCCAATGAGCCGCCGGTTTGCACCCAAACATTTCCTCCGAGGCCGGCATCCACTCGGATGGCATACTCGGTTCCGGCGGGATTTCCATCGCCGGAAGTGAGTGCCACATCAAGAGAATGCACCGTGGCATTTGTGACCAAAGGGATAAGGGGTTGTGCCGCAAGGGTCCACGCGGTGATGGTGTCCGTTTTGGCGCTGTCCATGTATGTGTTGGTGGCGGCGACCTGGAAGGCATATTGGGTATTGGGTGTCAAACCGTTATGCTGCCATAATTGAACATTCGCCGTGGTGGTGGTTTGGAGGGTGACCGGATCGCTTGCGCCGGGATCTTCATAGATTTTGAAACCGGTTTCGTTGATGGATCTATCGATCCAGGTCCAGGTAATGGTATCGGTGCCGATGTCGGTGGCTTGGGGATACTCAGGCGGCACCAAAGGGTTTAGAATTTTTGCCACGAAACCATCGCCATTTCCACCGTAAGTGGTTCGCCAACCATTAAAGACCCAGCCTGGAGAAGAAGTATTGCCAACGGCATAGATGTTCTTTTCCTCATCTAATGTGATTGCAAGGCCCAGATCGGTGTCTAGACCTCCCAAGTAGTAGGACCATAGATGGCGCCCCGCAGCATTGAGATCCACCAGGAAGGCGTCGATAGAACGAACATCTTTGGTATTCTCTTTGACGCACTTATTTCCACTGCCAATGACCCATCCGGGGGATTCAGTGGTTCCAGTAACATAGCAGTTCCCATTGGGGTCCAGGGTAAGGCCGGAACTGTAATCGTCGCCACTGCCGCCTAAGTAGGTGGACCATTGGTGGGCGCCTGTGGCATTCAGTTTTACGACGAAGCCATCCCGGTAGCCACCGCCAAAGGTTGTTTGCCAACCGCCGTGAATCCATCCTGCGGACGACGTTTTCCCAGAGGCATAAGAATTCCCCACTGCGTCCACCGTGATATAATCACCATCGTCCATATCCGCGCCCCCCAAGTAAGTGGACCATTGATGTGCCCCGGCGGCATTAAATTTCACTACGAAACCATCCCCATAGCCGCCATAGGCGGTTTTCCATCCGCCGCTGACCCACCCCTCAGAATATGTAACCCCGGTGACGTAGCAGTTGCCTTGGGCGTCCACCGCGATGTCGTCCGCATCGTCAAGTTGTATACCCCCCAGGTAAGTCGACCACTCACGTTGGCCGGCGGCATTGATCTTCACCAAAAATCCATCTCTCTCGCCGCCCAGGGTGCTTATCCATCCCCCGCTGATCCAGGTCGAAGAATGAGTGCTTCCTGCTACATAGCAATTTCCGGCAGCGTCCACTGCGATGCCGTATCCGTTTTCATTATTCTCTCCACCCAAATAGGTGGACCACTGATGCTCGCCGGCGGCATTGAGCTTTACCAGGTAGGCATCACTTTGCCCTCCCGGGATGGGTTGCCCGCCGCCGCTGATCCACCCCGAAGAGTTTGTGGCGCCGGTGACATAACAATTCCCGCTGGAATCTACTGCGATATCGTAGCCGAAGTCATTGGATGTTCCACCCAGGTAAGTTGACCAAAGATGCTGACCGGCGGGATTGAGCTTTGCCACGTAGCCATCAAAAGTACTCGCAAAGGTCGTATCCCATCCGCCGCTTACCCAACCCGAAGATCCTGTATAGCCCGTTATATAACAATTCCCGTCCGAATCCAATGCGATCCCACATGCAGAATCGTTGCCGCTGTCTCCCAAGTAAGAGGACCATTCGACTTCCGTGGAAAGCGGAGTATAGGAAGCCGTAGCCTGGACTGTTCCGTTTGGGGGAACTGTTATGATGAGAATTTCCGGGGCAATGTAGTTGGTTAGTTCTTTGAATTCAATGGACTGCTGTCCCTCGGGAACATTGGTTTCGATATCTCCGCTGTTTAGCCAGAGAGTTGTTCCCACGCGCCGCCACTGGGCTCCTGCATCCACTGCGGCAGGAGGGGTAAGGAATATTTGGATATTGCCTTCTTCTTCGCCCTTCACGATAGTGCCGTCTATTGAATTTGCAGGAATGACACTCCGTTCGTCCAAAAGTTTGTTTAAAGAATAGGGGGATAGTTTTGTTTCAACGGAGCCGGTGTCCGCTGCTTGCACGAAACATTCCAGGAAAGCAAATCCCAGAAAAAGAATGATTCGATACATGATTCTCGAAAACATATAGATGCTCCCTTCCAACGCAGAAACCTACGTTTTTCAACTGCCACAACAATAGGTTCTCACACACCATATCCTAGAATGAGTATATTTTGAATTATGCAGAAAGTCAATGAAAATATGCAGTTATAGCGGGGATTGCGGAATATATAGATTGAGAGGGCAAACGCATGTTATTTTTACTTAACATGACATGTTATTGTGTCGTAAAAAGATACAGCGTTAAGCCCGAATTATTTCATACTGAGAATGAGATCTGAGGCCCAAGTCAAGAGCTTCACTTTAACATATGATAGAATTTACATACATCGATCAGATGCTCTGGAAAAAACTGGTGTACGGAGTGTGACCGCAGCTAGAACCTGGGGAAGGTAAGATGACAATGGGTAGCTTGAGGGTTTACATACGTTTGTGCTGAGGCACAAGCCGGACGATACCGCAATCCTGAAGGAGTGCATGGGTTTCCGGCTGGGCCTATTACGCTTGTGCTGAGTATGCGGATTGACTCGCACGAGCGAGTAGCCTATTATTTGGGGTAAGAGGACAATGAAAGGCGAGGGATGCTACGCGCTTCGAGGTTATTTGTTCTGGCTGGGGTACTAGCCCAAGCGAGTTGGGCTGTTGATTCCGTGGATGTGGAGCGGGTGGTGGCGGGGAATGAGGATGCAGTGGTGGTGTTGCTGGGGGTTCGGGAGGCGAATGGGGCGCAGGTACAGAGCAGCGGGTGTTGTGTTGATCCTGGCGGTTTGATTTTAACGACGGCGCACCAGATTGTTGGGGTAAAGGAGTTGAGCGCGAAGACGCCGGATGGGAAGAGTTGCGGGGTATCGGTGGTGGAAGTGGACAAGGCGCGGGAGATTGCATTGTTGAAAGCGGACCGGACATTTCCAAAGGCGGTCCGTTTGGGGGATGCAGGGAGCCTCAAGAGTGGTTCTCCGTTGATATCGATAGCAACGCCGGTCAGTTTGGATTTTTCGGTGGTTTCAGGGATGGTGTCGAATACGAACCGGACGTACCGGGGGTATCCCGTGCTTCAGGCGGATTTGCGGGCGAGTCCGGGTTCGAGCGGGGGGCCGGTGTTTGATCGGAACGGGTTATTGGTGGGGATGATTATCGGTAAGCTGGAAACTGAGGATTGGGTGACGGTGATCAATCTGGTCAATAATGCCTATGACATGTTGAAGCGTCATGGGGTGAATATTCCCAAGGGGGCAAATGCGGGGTTTGAGGAAGAGGGAGTGCTGACGCCGGCGGCGGGGATTGGTGAGAAAGAGTTGCGGGCGTTGGAAGCGTATAATCGCGGGGTGAAATCGGGAGATCCGGCGGTGAAGCTGGAGGCGTATGGGGCGGCGGTGCAGTTGTTGCCGGATTTTTATGAGGCATGGTTTAATCAGGGAGTGGTGTCTGCGGCGCTGGGGAAAGGGGATCTGGTAAAAAGCTCGTATCAGCGTGCGGGTGAGCTGAGGCCGGAGGCGGTGGAGGTCCCGCGGAATCTTGGGCGGTATTATATGCGGCAGCAGGATTTTATCCAAGCGCAGGCGTGTTTTGAGAAGGCGCGGGCGCTGAGTCCGGATTCGGCGCAGTCGTATAATGATTTGGGAGAAGTGTACCGGGTTCAAAACCGGTTGGAGGAAGCGGTGGCCTCCTTTAAAAAGGCGTTGGAACTGAAAAGCGATTATGCGCCGGCGCATTATAATCTGGGGCTGGCGTTTGCGGGAAGCCATCGCACGAAGGAGGCGATTGCGGAGTTTGAGGCGTATTTGACGTTGAGTCCACAGGCATCGGACGCGGAAGAGGTCCGGGCGTTGATAGTGAAACTGAAGCAACAACCATAAGGGAAGCTGGTCTTGCCGGAACAGGAAATGCCGAAGAAACTGGGGCGCTATGAGATTGTCCGGGAGTTGGGCAAGGGCGCGATGGGCGTGGTGTATGAAGGCCGTGATCCGAATATCGGGCGGCGGGTGGCAATCAAGACGGCGCGGCGGGATGTGATGGAGTCGTCGACGCTTGCGGATGAGATGATGAAGCGGTTTTTGCGTGAGGCGCAGGCGGCCGGCGCATTAAATCATCCGAATATCATCACGATTTATGATGCGGACGAGGAGGAAGGGATCGCGTATATTGCGATGGAGTTTTTGGAGGGGCACGATCTTCGGAAGGCGATTGAGGAGCGGAACCGGTTTTCAGTGGAGGATATTGCGAGGATGGGGGCGACGATTTGCAGTGCGCTTGCGGTGGCGCATGATCAGGGGATTGTGCATCGGGACATTAAGCCGGCGAATATTCTGATGCTTCCGAATGGCCAGTTGAAGCTTGCGGATTTTGGGATTGCGCATGTGAGCGATTCGAATCTTACGCAGGATGGGGCGATGATCGGTACGCCGCATTACATGAGCCCGGAGCAGTTCATGGGGCAAAAGGTGGATGGCCGCGCGGATCTGTTTTCGGTGTCCGTGATGTTGTACGAGCTATTGACGGGTGAGAAACCGTTTGGGGGGGAGGCGTTAAGCACGGTGATGCACAAGGTGGTCAAAACGGATCCGGTGCCGCCGCAGGAATTGAATTATGCGATCCCCGAGCCGCTGAGCCGGGTGATTATGAAAGGACTGAGCAAACGTCCGCAGGCGCGGTATCAGGATGGGCGGGCGATGGCGGCGGCGCTGATGGAGGGCGTGAAGGCCAAACCGAATCCAGCGGTATTGATGCTGGAAGGCGAGGGAGGGGTGGATACGGAGAAGACAGTGGTTTCGGGCGGCGCTCCTGGGGGGGCCATGGGTGCGACAGTGCCTGGGGGCGCCCCAGCGAATACTATAGGCTCGACACCTACTGTGGCCGCCCAGGGACCTCCGCCGGGTGCGGCGGTTGTTACCACTGTGAAGGTTCAACCGCAAACGAAAAAAGGGTTGCCGAAGGCGGTGTTGGCGGGCGGTGTGGCGGTGTTGGTGGTGGCGGCAATAGCGCTGGGGATTTTTAAGGGGAGTGGGCGGACCACGCCGACGGAACCGGCGGAAACGCCAAAGGTGACGACGGGCAATACGGGTGTGGGGAAAGACTTGGTGGCCGTACCTCCTCGCGTCTCCCCCCAAGATACCACGGGGGTGCAAGTACAAGTCTATGTGACGGATGATGTCGAAATTGCCGCTAAGATCAATAATGCGATGTCGGTTCGGAATTCTGCAGTTCCTGGTGCTAAAGACCCCCTACTAACGTTGGTTTCGGAATGCTTTAGCAATGGACAGATAGAACCTTTGCAAGGTGCAAAAGTGAAGGTAATGGATGGGGCGAGCGGTCAAGAACTGGACACTCAAGAGACCAATGACACCGGTCAGGCTCAGCTAAGAATTCCTAAAACCACAAAGACAGTGAGTTATTCCATTGAAAGGACCTTATTAAATGGAGATGTGGACAGATGTACGTTAGCGAATGAACCAGTTCGTGGTCAAGCGGTTGTATTTCTAAAGGAAAAGCGATGATTCCGTGGTATAATACCAGTGGCAAAGTTGCAGAATTCAGCAAAACCGATAAGGGGAGAAGATTTATGCGTACCCAATTTGCAATGGCAATACTCGTAGTATTTCTGATGGTGACAGGTTTTTCGGCTGACGCTCAGCTTATTCAAGGCAAGCCAGCGCCAGCAGTTAAAGCGGTGGATATTTTTGGCAAAGCGGTGGATTTGGATGCCATCGCCCAGCAGCAGCCGTATTTAATTATTCTGTATTTTTTCTCCGTGGATACGGGAGAGGAAATTGCGGGCAAACTCAGCTATCTGGACATGAAATATGGGAAGGATAAGGTAAAGATTGTGGCGCTGGGGATGAAAGATGATGAGGCGGCGCTGAAAGATTTTGCACAACGGATGAATATTCAGTATGCGGTGGTGGATACGGCTGCGATGAAGGATGCGGCGTGGATTCAGCAGGTGAGCGCGCCGCCGCTGACGTTGTTCGTGACGGCTGACAAGACGATTGAGCGGGTGCTGGTGGGCGGTGGCTCGGGCCAGGCGCAGATATTGAAGGAGGTGGCGGAGAATTTATATCAGCAACGGAAGGCGGAAGCGCTGGAGGTGGCGAATCAGGCGGCGGCGTCCGGGGAAGATCCCAAGGCCACCGGGGAGCTGAAGGGGTTTATTTACATGGCGGATGGGAAGCTGGATGAGGCGCAGAAGGAATTCGGCCAGATTGACTCGAAGGGAGGGTTGGCGGCGGTGGCGCTGGAGCAGGGGAATTCGGCTGAGGCGATCAAGATAGCGTCGGAAGCCCCGAAAGATGGCTATGCGCAGACGGTGAAGGCGGAGGCCTTGTTGAAGGATGGGAAGGCCGATGAGGCGGCGGCCACGCTCCAGACGGCGGTGGAACAGCCCGCGGCAAATTGGCAGAAATCAGAGGCGGTGAATTTGCAGGGGCGCGTGCAACAACAACAAGGCAATGCGGACGCGGCAATCGGGACCTATCAGAAGGCGGTGGCGCTGGATCCGTACAATGTGGTGGCATTGAGCAATGAGGGATCGGCGCTTCGGGAAAAGGGCGATTTGAAAAAGGCGGAGGAAACGCTTCAAAAGGCGGCGGCGGTTCGGAGCGATGACATGACGGCGCTGATGCTGAAGCAGGTGCAGCAGGAGTTGCAGGATGCGAATGATGTGAAGCGGGGTGAGTTGATTCGTTCGCAGATTGCGGACTTGTCGAAGCGGTATCAGGAGATGAAGCAGGCTGGAACGGCTAAATCGTCGGATTCGTGGACGACGCGCCCGCTGGTGGTGGCGCTGCTGCCGTCGGCGAACACGGCATCGGTGTTTTTTGAACGCGCGGGCACAGACGTTGTGCTGCAGCGGGAGATTGAAGCGCGATTGCAGGCGAACGAAGGGATTAGCGTGGTGGAACGCCAGATGCTGGACAAACTTCTGCAGGAATTGAATCTGGGGAGTTCGGAATTGGCGAATGCGGACACGCAGCGGCGGTTGGGGCAGGTGTTGTCGGCGGGGTATCTAGGATTTATCGATTTTGGGCGGATGGGCAAGGAGTTGATGATGTATGTGCGGATGGTGGACACGGAGACGACGGAGATAGCGATGCAGACGTCGCAGGCGGTGAATGAGGGGAACCCGTCGGTGACGGTGGATGCGATGGCGGGAGAACTATTGAACAAATTGGGTACGGGCCGGGAAATGCAGGGGCTTATTGCGGATGCGAGCGATGAGAATGCTGTGTTGATTAATCTGGGCCAGAAACATGGCGTGAAGGCGGGCCAGGAATTTACAGTGTATGTGGATGGCGACCCGGTGGAGGTGGGCGGCAAGGTGATTGCGCACCGTCAAAAGGCGGTGGGGAAATTGACGGTGACGAGTGTGGAGCCGGAATATTCGGTGTGCAAAGTGACGAACAAGCGTGAAGGGGCCGCGCTGGCCAAGGAGATGAAAATCAAAGCGGGAAAATAGAAGGAGAAACAGCCATGGCGGTAAAAACCTTGAAGCGGAGTTTTTGGCAACGGTTGTTGGGGAAGCCTGTGACCTCTCCCCCACTCGACGCCTCGTGTTGGAGTTTTTCCGAAGGGAAGGTGGTGGTTGATTTATCGCGCGCGCCGGAATTGAGCAAACCGGGGAGTGCGGTCCGGCTTGAGGGCGTGGATTTGCCGAAGCGGATCCTGGTGGTTCATGGGGATGACGGGGAGTATTATGCGTTTTGCAATCAATGCGGGCATGGCGGGCGGCGTTTGGACCCGGTGCCGGAAACAAATACGATTCAATGTTGCAGCATAGGGAAATCCACTTATTCTTATGAGGGGAAAGTGTTGGCTGGTCCCGCGAAGAAGCCGGTGACGCTGTTTCCTGTCCAAAAGATGGAAAACTTGCTGGAAATAACGATTCTGTAAGAAATGGTATACGGCAGGGCGCTCATATAAGGGGGGAGAATACATTGTTGTGGCCGAATGCGTTCTTGCTGCGGAAGAGGCGATGGAAAATGCGGAATAAGAGGCTTTTAGCGATAGTGGCGGTGGTTTTTCTTGTGCCAGCGGGATTGGGGTGGTCACATAAGCCGATTGTGGTGAATGGGGGTCCGACGACGTCACGCACGGCATATTTGATTGCGGACCCGTCGGTATCGCAAGTGGCGTATCATGAGTGTACGCCGTTGCAGCCGGAACTGTGGTTTACGTTTTATCTGGAGGCCAACGCCACGCTTTACCTGCAAACAGGAGTTGCCAGGATCGACCGGTATGCAAGCGTGCGGCCGGCCATGGCGTTACTGGGTCCGGGGTTGCCTGCGGTGGAGGTTCCCTTTACCCTCCCTGCCGGGTATGGAGGGATTGTGTTCACGACAGAAGGGATTACCCCGGAAGAGTTTCATGAAGAGTTCACGGGAACGGATTCATGGTTGTTTCCTGCACAGGAACCGATGGTGCGGGAGGCGGGCCGCTATTATCTAGCGGGGTATATTCCGGGGGGACGGGAGGGGAAATTCTGGATGGCGATAGGCAAGAAAGAGGCTTTTGGCTTTAAGGACATAGTGACGCTGCCGAAGGTATTGTTTGAGGTGCGGTCATTTCACGAGACGGGTCCGTTTGGCGGGCTGCTCTTTTGGGCGATGGCGCTTGTAGCAGTGTTCGCCGCGGGTTTGTTGTGCAGTGCATTTTTTGTGGCGTCACGGGTGTATAAAAAAGTGAAAGCCGGGCGGGATCATGCTGAATATTCGCCTTATTGAGGCATTGCCGGAGAATTTTGACGCTTTTGTTCAAGAGATTGGACAGGGGCTTGTGACGATCTATGGTCTTGCGGCGGAGGAAGACTATCATCGGCGTGCGCGGGCGATCTTTCTTGGGAATATTGCGCATCCGGAGGTGGTGGGGGTGGGCGCGTATGATGGGGAGCGGATGGCGGGCATGGTTTTTGGATTGCGGCATGGCGCGATGGCGGAAGTGTCGTTTATTCATGTGCTTGGGGAGTATGCGGGGTGTGGCATAGAGCAATTGCTGGTGAAAGAAGTGGTGCGGCAATTGTGGAGGGACGGCATCAAGGGAATAGTTGCAGAGTGCATTCCTTTATGTCCGGTGGAGTTGCACGATCCTTTTTTGCAGCTTGGTTTTGAGCATATTGCGCGGCAACTTATGCGCGGGAAAACGGAGGAAATTGCAGGGGGCGTGGTTGGCAGGTCGCGGCCAATGCTTCGGAAGGATTTTGAGGCGGCGGCAGAATGTATTGTGGATGCATATGCTGTTCATGCGGGGCGGCGTCTTCATTTTGAGGTGGGCAATACGGATCGTGCGCTTGCATTTGTGGAGCGGGTGATGCAGGGGAGTCTTGGGCGGATGGAGGAAGGTTTTGCGCGGGTGGTGGATCGGGAATCGCAGTGTTTGGGGGTGATTCTAGGGTGTGAAATCGCCCCGGGAACGGGATTTGTGCTGCACGTGGCGGTGCGGCGGGAGGCTCAGGGGCAGGGTATTGGTCAAATGCTAGTGCGGGATCTGGCGCGGTCGTTTTTCGAATATTCGATGCCTTGGATAGTGTTAGGGGTGACGCTGGATAATCCTGCGCTGCGATTGTATGAGCGGCTTGGTTTTTCGATGTTGCGCCCCGTGGATGCGTATATAAAATGGCGGGAGTTGAGTGCATGCGGATAACGCGGGCAAGAATATATACGGTGCTTTTTGCGTGTTTGATGGCGATTATTGCGGGGGTGATCACATGGGTGTATTTTTTCTATGCAACCCCCGGACGGATTCGGAATGATCCATTTGTGAGGTCCGGGACGGCGGCGCGTCTGATGCTTCAGCCATATTTGATCCAACGGTATATATCATCACTGGCGCCGGCCGGCACGCGGTTTATCAAGGGGGTCCCGCAATTGAGTTCGATGCAGGGCGGG
>JAKQOG010000224.1 GCA_029565395.1 Candidatus Hydrogenedentota bacterium
TTGCGAAATAGGCCTTTTTCTCCTCTGGGCAAATGAAAAAGCAATGATTCGGCTGCGAAATACAAGTAATTTGCTTTGTATCCGCCGATCTTTAAAGAAAAAGGGCTATTTCGCAATTGCCTGTTCAAAATCTATCGAAGATTTCTTATTTGTTAACCTTTTACTTCCATTATATTTCATACAACCTTTTATTCCTTGATGCAATTTTAGCATGAAACCCTCCAGATATATTCCCTGAAACCCTCCGGGGCACTACATAGTCCAACTTCATGATGGCGCGTGGTTTAGCTAAGGAGGCTGGCATGAGCACATGGAAATCGACCGTAGCGCGGGTTCTGCTGAAAAGCCTGACCGTGCCCTTTGCGTTCTTGATTGTCCTAGTCCTTATTGTCCTTTTCGCCGCCGTTTTTATTAATCCGCAGATTCAAGCAGAACAAAATCTTGCACGCAGCTCCCTGTTGCTTGCCCCCCCGCCTCCTTTGCGGGAACCCTTGACCCTCAAGATTGTGACGTATAACGTCGCGGATGCCTACCTGTTTACCGGGAACCGGGAGGAACGCATGCGCGCCATAGCCGCGAAACTTGTTGAACTCGATGCGGATCTTGTGGGGCTGCAGGAATCCTTTGTGCAGGCGGATCGCAATATACTGCTTAGCGTACTGGCCGGTTCAAAGCTCCATCATCATATGTTGTTCCCCGGCGCGACGGTCGGAAACGGCCTTCTTATCCTGAGCGCGTTTCCCATTCAGGAAGCCTTTTTCCACCGGTACGAACACTCCAATCCCTGGTATAAACTCTGGCAGGGGGACTGGTGGGCGGGAAAAGGCGTGGGGCTTGCCCGGGTAATGTTGCCCAACGGCGCCATTATCGATTTCTACAACACCCATGCCCAGGCCGGACGCGGCGATCCCGGCAATGCTGCTGTGCGTTCCGGACAGATGAAGGAATTGACGGATTTCATTAAAGAGTCGCGCCTGCCGGGCGGTCTGGCGTTTGTGGTGGGTGATTTTAACACGCGAAGAGGCAATATGGACCTTGAATATGCCGTTGAGCATGCCGGAATGCAGGAGACCATGACTCTTGACTCCGGTATCGATCAGATTTTTGCCCTGAATACGCCTCATTACGTGCATGAAACACTGGAAACCATAAGAATCGATGGGACCACCCAGGGAAGCCGGCCGGAATTTTTCCTGAGCCGCGCTCCCTCCCCTTCAGAACTGTGGAACGCATGGCACGGAAAACCGGGCATGACCGCTCTCAGCGATCATTCCGGTTTTATGTCAACGATCCGCATCACCCCCAACGCCTCATAAGATCTCAAGTTCCGCCCAAACAATCTGCTGTTCTGAGCCGCCGCCTTTTTGTTTGATGCGGATATCATTATAGCCGTCTTTCAGAACCTCCAGGGGACAATCAAAACGTACGGCACGGACTGCGCCCGGCATATCGTCCGGGTTGGGTGGAGCCGCCGTCAGCGTGCAAGGCTTTTCATTTAGTGAAACCTCGAATTCCGCCTTCCCAACATCATCACGTTGGGCAAGCCCCGCCACAAATACCCCCGCACCCTTTTTGGGTGATGGTCCGATGTAGATGCGGAATACCCCGCCTTTAAATCCGTCAACGGGCAATGCCGCGTTATTGGGGAAGCCGGGCGGCACCGTATCGCGGTAGGTCACCGGAAACCGGCGGGGCAATTTCACCACTGTCTCCAATGCCAGTCCTTCCTCCAGGAGTTTTCGATACGTGCCCGGTCCGCCTTTCATCGGCTCAGGATCCATATAATTAAACAAATAGATTTGGTCCGCGCCACGATGCATATGGGCGGCAGCAAAACCACGGACTGATGTGATATCGTTTTCAATCTGTATTGCGGCGGGATACGCCCGAAGCAAAACCTCCTGGCCGGCCGCCAATACAATATTCTTTACCGGTTCCCCAATGCGTTCGCGCCACAATTCCATCGGGACATCAAAATCCGAGGTGGCCCAGAAAGGCGTCGGGACCAGCATGTCCACCAGTCCTTCCTGCACCCAGCGCACGCCATCCATGCCTAACCCTTTGGCCGCATCGGGGTGGGTGGGCACGCGCGCGCCTAGTTTTATCGCATGTCCCCGCTTGGCGGACCACTCTTTCGTTAACGCGCGCACCTCTTTCATAAATTGCGCCAGGATCTCAGCCCCTTCCGCTTCGTGCCCCGGCTTGAAATGATATCCGAACCGCATCCAATCCAACTCAAGCCCGTCCGGATCATACCGTTCCAACAACTCCCGGACAAACGCCATGTGGTGTTCGCGCACCTCGGGAATCCCATAATCGAAGGCGCGTTCGACCCAGCCCTGTGCGCCGGGAACACGCCAATACTCCGGATGTTCACACCAGAACGAATTGTGGATGTAGCTGTCCACATCATCCGCATTATGCACGTCATTCATCCGCATCGAAAGCCAGGGAGAAATCCCCTTTTCCCGGCATCGCGCGATCCACACCGCGTACGGGTCAAGGCCGCGCTCATCCAAGATCCGGGCGTTTTCCAGCCATTTTATTGCGAATTCTTCCGTGGGCGGTTTCTGCGTTCCTTTCAGGTCCCATATGGCATCCCACACCTTGCTGCGATAACTCGCCTTCATCGCATTCGGACATAGAAACAAATGTGAAACCTTGGTATTTGCATACTGATCCACGAATGCATGCAGCCCCTCCAGAGTCATCTGATCCGCCGTCCGCGTTCCAAAGAAATGGCTGTCATCTTCATTGATGATTAGCCCGGCGCCGGTTTCAGCGCCACACACGCCCCCCGCCGCCCAAATACCCCCTGCTATCAAAACTGCCGTTATTTTCCACTGTAGCTGCCCTGCCATGTATAGGATCCTCCTGATTCTTGGGAGACAGCATAGGCGCCCAGCCTTTCAGAATCAAGGAAGATAACAAAAATACAGCACTATCGCGGATTCAATAGCGGCGGGAAGGATGAGGAAAATAGGACCAATAGGGCCTGCGGGAAATGGAAAACAAATAAAAGACGGGGAACGATGCCGATACCAATGCCGATACTGATAACCACAAGATGAGAAGCGAAATTGGGGTGCGGGGAGCAATGCGGGCTAAGCAATCAGGGAATCCGAAGAGACATCGGACAGGGCTTTTTGAATCGAAGTGTAGAAGGTTTCCAGCCGATATGGTTTCTGAATAAATCCCATCACGCCTTTGCCGGCAAACCGATCTTTGAATTCCTGTTCACTAAACCCGCTGGACATCAACACGCGAACCCCCGAATGTATCCGCTGCATCTCGCAGAACACTTCATAACCATCCATATCGGGCATGGTGAGATCCAGCACTACACAGGAAATCTCCTCGGGCTGGGTGGAAAACAGGCGCAAGGCTTCCTCGCCATTTTGCGCGGTAAACACCCGAAAATGTTTGCGCTCCAGGAACTTCTTCGCCACTGTGCGAATGCCCTCTTCATCGTCCACAATCAGGATGGTCCCATTCTGCGGCAGAGGATCCTGCTTTTTCTTTTTCGACGCCGCTGTGTCAGCCTCTTCAATGCACGCAGGAAACAGCACCCTGAATCGCGTGCCCTGGTTCTGTTCGCTGTGTACTTCGATGGTGCCTTTATGTCCGCGGACAATTCCCACCACCGCTGAAAGTCCCAGGCCCCGCCCGGTAAATTTAGTGCTGAAAAATGGATCGAACATGCATTCTAGCGTGTTCTTGTCCATGCCACAGCCCGTATCTTCAACCTCCAGATAAACATAGCGTCCTTCCTGAAGGCTATTATCGCGAATCCGGGCGGCGCGCAAATAGGCAAGATCACAATGCGTGGATCCGGTGGAGATGGTTATCGTTCCCGTGGCATCCCCAAGCGCTTCGGAAGCATTCGTGATGAGATTCATGATAATTTGCCGCACCTGAGTGGCGTCGGCCTGAACTTTGGGCAACCGATCTCCAAGTTGATATTTTACGGCCGCTTTTTTGGAGACGGAGACGCTTAAGAGATGCGCCATTTCATTTACGACCGACGACAGATCCAGAGACTCCACCAAAAACTGGCCTTTTCCGGAGTAGGCAAGCATCTGTTTGGCAAGGTCCGCGGCCCGTTGCGCCGTTGTTACTATCAGATCAATGCTTCCCCGTGCGGTGGTGTCCTGAGGCAATTCCATCAGGGCAAGATCCGCATTGCCCATTATGCTGGCAAGCAGATTGTTGAAATCATGCGCTATTCCCCCCGCCAGCACGCCCAGGCTCTCCAGTTTTTGCGCATGCTGAATCTGGCGTTCGAGGTTTATCCGCTCTTCTTCCGCGCGTTTGCGATCCGTGATGTCCTCCAATGTCTCCACCGCGCCTATCACTTCGCCTTCCGGACCCCGGATCAGCGCCGCCATGAAATACAGCCATCGTCCGCCTTTGCCCATTAGTGGAAAAAAATCCGTCGCCTCATACGCCCCCTCCACCATTTTCGATGGACTGGCTTTACTCCCGTACAAGTGCCGCATCTCCGCCCATCCATTCTCCAATAGCAAATCCGCAAGGCAGGGGCGTTCGGACGGATAGAACGCCTTCCACTGTTGTGAAGTGCCCAGCATCTCCTCCGCCTTGATTCCCGTGTATTCCTCCAACGGCTTGTTCCAGGAAATCACCTTATGATTCCGATCAATCACAAACTGCGCAATCGGGCAGCCATGCACGATCGCCTGCAACTGGCTTTCACTGTCCCGCAAGGCCTTTTCCATCCGCGCACGGTGACGCACTTCCGCCAGCAACGATACATTTGACTCCTCCACCTCCCGTGTCCGCTCCTGTACCCTCTGCTCCAATTCATCCCTGGAACGGCGCAACTCCTCTTCTGTGAGCTTCATATTGCTTATGTTGCTGACCAAGGCATATGCGCCAATCTTTTGGTTATTCGTGTCCAGGAGGGGGGAGGCGCTAAACAAGGCGTTGACCCGCGTTCCATCCTTGCGGACTAAATCAATTTCATAGGTGCTATGAATCCCCTGCGACCGTAACCGAACCTGTTCTTCAAGAATGCTGTGATGATCTTCCGCAACCAATTCAAACTGGTTCCGGCCTATTAATTCCTCCGGAGCATAGTCCAGCATCGCACAGAGTGCGTCATTTACGATTTCTATGGTCATATCATTATTAATCTGAAGAAACCCCTCCAAACAGGTTTCAAGAATTTTCCGAAACCGCTGTTCCCGCTCCAGGATGTGCCTGTTTGCGATGGATTTCTCTTTGGCCAGATAAAAATGACAGTTTTCCGGCTTATTCTTTCCATTGAAAACCGCCGTGGCCATCTCCCGGCACGCCATATAGCCGCAGGCCGTGCAATTATAAATGTCACTCACGCTGTATTTATGCATGCGGTGGAAAATCACTTCCCTTTCCGCATCACTCGGACTCACAATGACGTTGTCACTTCTGCGATCCAGATAGTGCCGGTCGTAAAGTCCTTTTTCCCAGTGTTCCTCCAACACCGCTTCCACCTTCGCAATCGAGGCCTTGTCCCCGTGATCCGTTCCATATACTGCCTGCATTTCACGCCGGCGCTGTTCCACCCAGTGCTCCACCTCATCCAAGGGACGCCCTTTAGCCAAGGTAAGCGGCCCGCCATTACACCCCATTTCGCAATTCAGGCAATCCACCAATTTCGGCGCCCGGTGTTCCCGCAACGCTTCCGACAGTTTCCTCAGATATTCATAAACCGAATTTACCCCTTCTATTTTTCGCGTCTCCTCCGCATATTCCGGGAGCCAGCGCGCCAGGCTCCGGCGCAATCCCCCCGGTGTCGAAAACAACACCGCCCGCTCCGCGGGTGGATTGTCATACTCCGCCTCTGGGAAATCATTTAATGATATCCCCTGCTCCTTAAAATACCGGGCAAGGGACTGATACCCCACATTGAAATCCCCTATCCCGATCTCCTGAAATTCCCGTTTTTTCGCCACGCACGGAGACATTACCGCGATCTTGTATTCCGCATAGGCCGGATAATACCGGCGAATCATCTTCATGCAATGCGCCATCGGGCTGTCGCAGGGGGCCAAATAGGGCAGCAGGTCCGGATGATATATCTCGATAAACGTTACGATCGCCGGGCATGGTTGGGCTATCACCATCTCCGGGTTGTTTTCCCGGATATATTCCACGTACGACTTGACCGTTAGCTCCGCGCCAAAACTGACGTCAAACACCGCCGCCACTCCAATGCTCTTCAGCCACCCATTAAGGTTGCGGTATTGCCCTGGAAAATTCGCCGCTACTGAAGGCGCCGTGATCGCTACTATTTTTTCTCCCCCGGCCAATGCCTGGAAAAAGGCTTCAAAATCGTCCACATAATACCGCGCACCGTGCGTGCAGGCGCTCAAGCATGTGCCACAACCGATGCACATCGTCGAATCAAGGGTCACAAAATCCCCGCTGCCATCATTACAAAACTTCACCGGACAGGCTGATATGCAGGCGTGACAATTCACGCATTTCGCCGCATCAATCCTAATAACCGGCGCTAAATTCGACAACGTATCCGTCATGTTAAAAACCTTATCCGCCAACTCAGCTCATATCATGAAACACGTTGCCCGGCATATCATTCCCTCGACAGGGCCCTTTTATCCCCAATACACACAGTACTGGCGAAAACCTTTTCTATTATATCACTTTCGTAAAAAACATCCCAGGCACACACTCGGCTCGGTAATTTCGCAGTATTATTATATAAGAAATATTCTGGAACATTTGCACTGCCCAGGGTTCAGGGGGCAGGTTGAATCCTGTTTCGGGCAGAACACCCGCCCCGGTCCTTCGCTACACACAGCGCGGAAGACACCTGGAGATTGTATTCGGAGCGCCTCTGAATCCGCGCCTGCCGCCTTTATTTCAACTCTTTGATTTTTATGTTGCGAAACCAGATCGGCGCGTTTCCATGCTTGCCCTGAAAGCCGATTTTGCCTTTTGTGGGAAGCGTGCTCTTGGGCTTACTGAGCCAAGAGGGAATCTCGGTGCCATCGGGATTGGTTTTCGCGGAGGTCCATTTGCTCATGTCCATCGAGGTGACGTGTTCGCCATTCAGCACAACGTCGATCTTCGGTCCAACGCATTTAATCGTGTAATGATTCCATTCGCCCGGCTTCTTTACCATGCTCTTCGAGGCGGGGAGGTGGCCGAATATGGCGCCGCACTGCCAGGACTTCGGCGATTCGGCCCATTTCTTGGCGAAGTCGTCGGCAATTTGGATTTCAACCGCGTTTGGAATCCAGTCTTTGAAATTGCTGCAATACACGATCACGCCGCTGTTGGTTTCCTCGGCATTCTTGAATTCCAGGTCAAGAATGAAGTTTTCATACTCATCCTTGGTCCAGATCGCTTCATCCTTGTTTGCCGTGAGTTCGCCGTCTGAAACAGACCAGACGCCATCGGGTTTGATTGCGTTGGAGAGATCCGGCGCGAACAATTCCTTCCAGCCCGTCGTATCCGGATGTGTCAGCGGCGCATCCGCAGCCGGTGCAGACAAGGATATCGCCAACAATCCAATAAGTACATAAACGACCCTATGCTTGCTCATAACGTGCTCCTGTTCATGCCCATAGGCGGTTCATTACAGTTGATCATTAGCGCCCATTCTACCATCACGGCTGATGCCAAAAAAATCCGTTCGCGAATGCGGTTTTATACTTGAATCATATGTCCAAAAATCGGAATATTTTACTGGACAGCCGTGTTATTATGGGATACAGCATATAGAGTCTTAAGAGTGTTGAAATCAAGACTGGGGAGACGTGTGTATGAAGAACGGCATGCTTGTACCCACAGCCGGAAAAACGTTCCGATATATGTTGCCATTGCTGTTTATGGCCATCCCAACGGCATGGGCCAGCCCGCATAGCGCCGACTATCAGGAACCCGAAGGAATCATCAGTCTTTCAGAATTGTTGCGGGTTATCCAATTGTACAACGTCGGCACATTCCATTGTGATGCCGGAACAGAGGATGGGTATGCTCCGGGGACCGGCGATCAGTCGTGCACTCCGCACAATAGCGATTATACGCCTCGGGATTGGTCCATCAGTCTTTCCGAATTGCTGCGCATGATCCAATTTTACAATTCCGGCGGATATCACCTGGAATCCGGCACGGAAGACGGTTATGGCCCCGGCCCGGGCGATTTGTATGAGGGCGAAGGAGGGACAGAAGGAATGAATGAAGGGGCGGAAGAAGGGGAAGGCACTGTAGAAGGGACAGAAGAAGGTTCGCCTGGTGAAGGTTCTCCCGAGGAGGGCGAAATCCTGGAAGGTGAATCTGAAGGTTCTGTGGAAGGCCTGATGGAAGGCGCACCGGAAGGGGCGTTGGAAGGGACTGTCGAAGGAAGCGTGGAAGGTATAAACGAAGGGACGTTGGAAGGAATCGAAGAAGGGGCTCTTGAAGGTTCCACAGAAGGGATACAGGAAGGAGTTGAGGAAGGGCTGATCGAAGGATCCTCTGAAGGATCCGCGGAGGGATTCATTGAGGGCGAGGGAGTTGTCGAAGGTTCGACGGAAGGCGTTGTTGAAGGGGAGTTTGAAGGTGCCATCGAAGGGGAAGGGGTAATCGAAGGATCTACGGAAGGGGATATCGAAGGAGAAGGTTCAGCAGAAGGGGAAGGAACAGCCGAAGGTTCTCCGGAAGGTACTGTCGAAGGGGAAGGAGAAGTTGAAGGTGTTATTGAAGGCGAAGGCAGCGTCGAAGGCTACATTGAAGGTGCAATCGAGGGTGAAGGCGTACCGGAAGGTTCGGTGGAAGGTTCTGAGGAAGGCGAAGAACCGGTCTATGCTATCGGATATACCACTGTTACCTACCAGGATCCCGCGCGCGGCAATCGAAACGTTGCCGTGAAAATTTACTATCCCGCGACCGCGGCAGGGCAGGATACCCCGGTGGCCGGTGATGCAGGCACAACATTCCCAGTGTTAATCTTCGGCCATGGCTTCCTCATCGGGATTGATTACTACGGCTATCTGTGGGATGCTCTGGTCCCCAAAGGCTATATCGCCCTTTTGTGCAACACTGAAACCGGCGTCCTTCCCAATCATTCCAATTTCGGCCAGGATTTGGCCTTCCTGGCAGACCGGTTCCAGGCGGAAGGCGCGGATGCCGGTTCCCGATTCTATGGGAAAGTGGCCAACAAAACCGCCGTCATGGGACACAGCATGGGCGGCGGCTCCACCTTCCTCTCCGTCCAATACAGCGCCAACATCACCACCATCGTGACGTTTGCCGCCGCCGAAACCAATCCCTCGGCCATTTCCGCCGCCGCGGGCATCACACTCCCGGCCTTGGTGTTTTCCGGCACCTCAGACTGCGTCGCGCCACCGGACAGCCATCAGACCCCGATGTACAACGCATTGCCCCCCCTCTGCAAATATCACATCAACATCACCCAGGGAAGTCATTGCCAGTTTGCACAAAACTCCACCATTTGCCAGGCTGGCGAAATCATCTGCTTCGGAGCCACCTTTGTCGACGATGCCGTCCAAAAAGCACTCACCACAGAGTTCACCAGCATCTGGCTGTCCGCCTTTCTGAAAAACGACGTCAACGCCGGCGCGGAATTCGTCAACGCGCTCGACACCGAAACATCAGCAGAAAGAATTGCCTACACAGGATTGTGTAACTAGACTAGATTCATTGTTTCGTGCCGTTGAACACCACCTTAAACTCTTTCAGCGCCTCATTAGGCTCAAAATGTACGCGCACCCCTTTGGGCGCTTTCGCATCGATGATCACGGTTGTACCATCCACTTTCCAGGAAACTTCTACCGGGCCGTGCGGCGTGGCGGATGCGCCTTTTGCCCACGTCAGGCCGTTTAACCGGGGACTAATCGTGAACGACGTGCTGCCCGGCGCCTCCGGCAGAATCCCCAGGACTATCCGGTTCAGGAAAAGAATCGGCGCGGACGACCACGCATGCGTATGACTCCGCGTGGGGAATCCGCCATGGCCAGTGGTGCCGCTGGGGAAGCTTTCCCACACCGTCGTGGCCCCTGCTTCCAGCATCGGATCGTAATACTTGTGAATCGCCTCGATAATCTTATCCGCATAGCCCATTTTCTCCATGGCGGCAAACAGGTACATCGCCACAAAGGGAGAACCCACCTGCGTCATGTCCTTGGGGGGATTGAGCATTTTGTCCAGCACAATACTCTTGCGATCCTCCGGAACCACGTCGTATAAAAGGCTCAAGAAGCAATTGTGTATGGAATAGTTGGTGCTGACCTTGCCGTCTTCATGGACGCTGTCGGGATACGCGCCTGCTTCCGGATTCCACACGTCATTGACCGCTTTCTTCAGCGAATCGCGGTAGTGCGCCAGCCATTCCGTATCCTGCGTGCTGCCAATAGCCTCCGCACAGCGCAAGGCGGCATCGGCCGCGCCCGCGGCGAGAATGCTGTTGTACACCACGGTGCTGTGACCGCTGTCGATGTTCGTCCAGTCAAAGAAATTCCAGAAGGGCACGCTGAACAGGCCTTGTTTGTCGGTATAATTCGAAGCATTCCGCAAATTTTTGACCAGATATGGGTAGATCCATTCGACAAATTCCTTGTCCCCCGACCATGAATAGTAATCCCACGCCATGATACCCCACAGGAAGCCGAACGACGGAATGATTACTTCCCACGTCGAAGGCACCTGCGATTGAATTAGCGGATAGCGATCCAGCGAACGCGCAATAAGCTTGAGACAGCGCTTGCCCAGATCGCCGCTGCCAAACGCGGTATACGAAAGCAGGGATTCATTGCGCGAATCACCCACCCAGAGGGTCTGTTCGTAGAGCGGGCAATCCGTATAGGTGTCTTCCATGCACAGTTTCAAAGTGCGCGCCGAAATCTCCCACGTTTTGGTGAGCTTGGGATCGCTGCACGCAAAACGTCCCTCCGGCTGCACCGGATAGGTGGACTCGATCAGCCGGAATGCTTTCAGCGTGGCCGGGCGCGTCTGATGGCGCAGCGTGATGAAAAGATATTGTTGCGAACGGCGCATCAGGCTGGTGAAGCGGTTCACCCCCTCCGAACAAATGTAGCGCATGCCGTTCCGGTAGCGCTCCGTGTCCTGCACCCGCCCATCCGGCGCGATATACTCCACGCCGAAAATATCCACTATCAGGCCCGCTTCCGCATCAATTTCAAACTGGTAAAAACCGATATCCTGCTCGCCCAGATCATAAATAAGCTCCACATCGCCTGCACTCGAAGGATTCACGGTGCAGACACCGCCTTCCTTCAGGAGGGCTTCGGGCGTTTCCACCACCGCCTTCGCATCCTTCACCACTTCACGCGTTTTGAACAGGAAATAGGAGGCCTCCGTCCACTCACCGGGCTGAATACTTCGCGCCTTATCCGCGAGCCGGCCCGTAAACCCTTCCTGCGTGGCGCTGTTTTGGAGATGGTCCTTAAGCGCCTCTTTAATGGGCCGCTCAATCTCCCGCCGTTGGTCATTCGACAACAGCGACCAATCCAGATCGCTATATAGAACCGGTTCAAGATCGAATGCCGTATAACACCACGGCGCGCTTTCATTATTGTCCTTCGGATTTTTCAACACCAGCGGTTTATCCGCCTTGATGTGTATCTCCGTATCGCTCCGCCAATGACCGAAATATTCCGTCAGGGCGCAGAAGACAAAATGCTGGCCCGGCTCCAGGGCAAAAACGTTATCCATGGCGGACTGACCGTCCACCCGCACGGCGTTTCCATCCGCATTGATGGTAAGCACGCCTCCTTGCGGCATATTGGCCACCGTGGCGTACGCCCCGGTAATCGCACACTTGTTATTGGCCTCCAACACGCCCTTGACCGCCCAACAGGACGTGGGGAAGATAAAGGTTTGTCCTTCACTCCGCTTTACCACCTGGGCGCCAGCAAATTTCTTTAAGGCAAACGGTTTTCGGGTGAGCAGCGGACAATCCCTCGGTTCAAGGTTCTTCCAGGGGCCTTCCCCTGCCGGATACCGCACCACCGCTGGTGTGAAGGCGCCGGTATCGGCATTGCGCGCGTCATAAATCTCAAATGGCCCCAACTGCACCGACTGCTTGGGCGCATATTTTGCCCACGCCGGCGCTTCCCGCACCTCCCATGTGGCATCGGTCACAATCTGAACCGGATCGCCTTGTTGTGGCTGCGCATCCAACTGTGCGAGCAGCCCGGCCTCCTGCGGAAGCTGATGGAAGGTGCCAATGCCGAAGAATTTCGCAATCACGCGGATTTCGTTCTTGCCGGGTTTGAGATAGGGCGCCACATCGATCACGTCGTATTGATAATGCTCCGGCCAACTACGGCTCGGACCGTCATTCACCCATTCTCCGTTCACATACAGCCGGTAATAGGTATCAGCCGTAATTCGAAGCACCGCGGACTTAACCTCCGGGAGATCAAATTGCTTGCGCGCCTCGATGGTGTCGTTATACCCGCCGTAGTCCGTGCGTTCCTGCCAAATCCACGCCGCGCGCCATGCCGAAAGTTCCGCCGCATCCGCAGGGGAGGCTGTAAACAACATACTCGAAATCAAAATACTCGCATTCACCATGATAGATCCCATGTCTTGCTTCTTTTCCTGGTTGGAGTTGATACACTACACAATGAAACCGTAAGTGTAAATAGGGGGAATCTTCAGGTCAAGAAATAGAAAACAAGAAATAGACCCAGATATTTGCACACTCCTCTTAGGAATAATAATTTTAGCTTGCCCGCATCAGATCAAATCAAGAAACTCGTCAACAGTGAGCCCCGCATGTCCGATCAGTGCGCGCAATGTGCCCACGGATAGCTCTTTGTGTTGTGGGATGGAGAGATTGACACGCACCCCAGGTTTCGTCATTACAAGATGACTTCCGACCTGCCCCACCGCGTTCCATCCGGCGTGTTGAAACGCTTTGGCTGCTTCTTTACCGGAGATATTATTGAGACGGCCCATGGCCGTTACACGGCCACGACTACAGGCGGTTGACAGGAATTCTCGGAAAGTGCCGCAGCCGCTTTTTGATCTTCCGCCCAGAGCCACGCCGTAATCGCTTCACGGATATTCACAAGGGCTTCTTCTTCAGTGCGGCCTTGCGAAACACAACCAGGCAGGGCGGGACATTCAACCACAATCCACCCATCTTCTGCCTGTTCCATTTTCACATGAAAGACCATGAATATAATTCCTTGTTCACTTTTTCTCAACCATTATAGCACGAGCAATGGCAATTTTCCTGAATATCACAATGCTTTGCCAAGTGAATAGGAAAACGGGGTTATTTGGCATTCAACCATTCAATCAATGAGAGCACGGCATTGCCTTCTTTTTTGAGGTTAAGTGCCTGAATAACCACTGATCCGTCTTTTGTGGCGGATTTAGGGACGTCATATTCCAGCCAGCGGCCTTCGGAAAAGTTTTCGATGGCGCCCAGGGAAACGCCATCCACGTTTATTTCTTCCCTGCGCCCGCCGTAAAAACGATCCGGGTCAATGACAAAGAGCCGAAGTTTTCCGGCCGACTTTTTCGGCACGTCAAGGCGAATCCGCAGTTCGGTCTCGTGGGCGCGGCAATGGTATACCGGTGGGAGCCAGTGCGGTCCCCAAGCGCTCAAAAAGCCCTGTTCCACCTGAACGCCGAAACCTTTGGCCGCCTGGATCACTTCATTTCCCTGTACGCCGCATTTCATGGAGAATTTCAGCGTTTCCGGAAGCGGCGCGGGATGCTCAACCAAAATCTGGACGGTTTGGCCTTTGATGGACACCGGCTCGCCATTTTTCACCGTCCGCACTGGTTGGAACGGCTCATAGAGGTCCGCCTCGGTCACATTGCCCGTTAAGAATTCCCAGAAATACAAACGATCATTGGCGGATGTATTGGATACTGCAATCGCACGCTGGTCCGTTTTACAGTGGCCATGAACACGATACGGCAACGCTGCGGCGTTGGCGGGGACATATTTTGGCGAAGGTTCCCCCTGCCCCGCCGTTACTTCCTTGATCCGCGCGTCCATCGTGTCGTAGTACTTCCCGAGAAACACAATATCGGCCAATTCCGTGCGGAGCCGCTGCACTTCCTTGATGTACCCGCCGATCGTGCGATATTGAGGATTTCCAAGCGTATTCTGGTAGGAATCCGGCTCCATGCAAATGACCGCACCCGTCAATACCGCGCCGTTTACCCCATTGAAATCCAGCGGGGCGGAAACATGCTGGCACGCGGTCCATTCCGGGAACACATACCGCAGCGGCGCGATATCATTTCCTGCCGCATTGCGATAGAACACGTCCACGAAAGGAATCAGGCGGTCCTGGCTGGCCTCGGAGGCGAAGCAAAAATCCGGATTCACGGCGCGGCACGCCTCGCGCGCACGGCCCATGGCCTGCACCAAACCTTCACACAACGCCACGTCGGGCTTGAGCGTGTTGCGCGGGTTGAAATCCAGCGCGGACCCCGCCACCACCTTGTCGATCTGCAATCCGTTCGCGCCAGACTTTGCAATCTCGACAAACTGCTTCTCCAAAATCTTTTCAAACTCAGGAACCACCGACGCCAGCATGTGCCGGCGCACACTGAGCCCCAGCCGCGCGGTGAGCGTACTCTCGCCCCACGCCATCCAATTCGGCGTCTTACCGAACGTGTCTTGATGCGTATATGCCTGAAGTTCGTTGCGGTACCATTCCGTATTGCAATCCATGACGTTGTAATTGGCGAAGACCAGCACCTTGTCACCATGCCCGTTGATGGAATGCATCAGTTCGAGGAATCCCTGCCAGCCTCCCAGCTTCTCTTCCGGCACATAGGCGGGATAATCGCGCTCGATGCCGCCCTTGTCCCAGCCGATCAACTCATTGCAATGAATCCCGCAGGCATGCGCGTCCTGGGTCCACTGATCATAGGTTTTGTAGTCGGCGATGATTTTGTCTTCCGGCTGATACAAAATCGAAGTGAACCATGCGCTTTCCTTGCGAAGCCAACTGTCCGATTTGTCGAACGGGAAATGTTCCAGAAACCATTCTCGATACCCTAGCGAGGCCTTGTGCCAATCGCCCTGATGCAGCCGCAGGATAAACTCGCCACTCTCAAGCGTTTCACCCGATTTTATGTATGGATAACGCACATGCGAAAACACCAACCCCACCGGCGCGCCACCTGCTTCCTCCGGCGTCATCCAGGTGCGGTCGGGCCGCCCGCTCGTGGTTGGATACAGGTACGTGTGCCAGGTGCTCAAGCGGAACGTGATGTCGTGATACCCCATGTAGAGTCCGCGGTCCATTTCCGCGTTATAGAGGTCCCACCATGGCATCACCATACCGGGATAACTGGTGGAGAATTCCGCGGCTTCCGCGCCTAGGCCGCGTCCGCCGGGAAACCATTGAAACAAGGGCGTGGAATGACCGCAACTCGTGTAATGGGGAATTGCGGTCATCGGCATTCCGGATTTCCCGAAATTGGTCCAGCCGCCAATCCTGGGGAACCAGAACTCGGCGATGGGATACTCCGTAGGATTGGTCAGTTTCGCACGGAATTTAATCGTATCGCCGTCTAACATGATGCTGTAGTTCAATTCGATGGGATACTCGCCCCGTTCGGAGGTCATCGCCTCAAACCGCACATCAATTTGCTTTTTAGAAGCCTTCACGGAGGCCACATGCTGCTTCTCGCCGTCGATATAGTTCGCCCCGTACTCCGGCAGGGGTAGCCCAATCCGGAAATTGGCCGCCAGCCGTTGCTCTTCGATCAACTCTATGGACAGACTCTTCACCACCAACGATTCGATCACGCCACTGTTTGAATTTACCCCGATGGAGAAATAGTCATTCTCGATGGTTACCAAGGAGGCAGAGGTATCCTGTGCATGGCTGTATAAAGAAATACCTGCACAAAGAAAAACGACGAGGAAGGCTGGAGAAAACATTTTCATGAGAATGCCGCTCCTTTGGTTCTTAATACATATGCGCTCGTTCTGCGTGAGTATATATGCTCGTTCCCACGTTCCACTTAGGAACGCACTTGCTTTGTGAAGAGATGCGCTACAGCGCCAGGTCCATTTCGCGCATGACTTCGCGGATGCCGCAAAGCAATCCTTTGACATCCGCCTCCAGGATGCGCCCAATGTTCCCGATGCGGAAACAATCGGCATTGCTGACCTTGCCGGGATAAATGACCAGGTCGCGGGCATTCAGCCGCTTGTAGAATTCATCGAAAGACCACTTGGGATGATCGGGATACAAGAACGAGGTGATGATATATCCCTGCAATTCAGGCTTGAGATATTCCTTAAAGCCAAGCTCGCGCATACCCTCGACAAGCGTTTGATAGTTCTTATAGTACCGGGCGGCGCGGCCTTCGACACCTCCCTCGGCTTCAAGCTCCAATAATGCCTGATGGAAGGCCAGCAATACATGCGTGGGCGGCGTGAACCGGAATTGCCCATTGCCTTCCAGGCCTTTCCACTGATCAAGGAGATTCAGGCTCAAGCTGCGCGCCCAGCCTTCGGTTTCCAACAATGCTTCTTTACGTGCAATGATAAATCCGAATCCCGGCACCCCTTCAATACATTTGTTGGCGGACGATACCAGATAATCAATATGCGCTGCGGCGATGTTCAAGGGCACCGCTCCGAAACTGCTCATGGCATCCACAAAATACCGCGCTCCCGCCGCCTTGGCCAGCGCGCCAATCGTCTGAATCGGATTGATAATGCCGGTGGTCGTTTCGCAATGGACAATGGCCACGTGTGTGATCAATCCGACAAAATGTTTTAAGGTGGATTCAATTTCTTTCGCGTCCGGCAGACTGTCCTCCGGGTATTCCAGCGCTTCGAATTCGATCTTGAGCGTCTTGCACATTTTAATCATGCGCTGACCGTACGCACCGTTCACAATGATGAGCACTTTACCGTCGGGCGGCACGCACGAGGAGAATACCGATTCGATGGCAAAGGTGCCGCTGCCCTGCATGGGGATGGCTTCATACTCACCGGGTTTTGCCCCCGCCAATGCCACGAGCCGCTCCCGAATTGAGCGGATCACACTGATGAACTCAAAATCACGCGATCCCAGATCGCGCAGCAGCGCCTGTTTCACCGTCCGGCTTGTCGTCAGCGGCCCCGGCGTAAATAGGATTTTGTCTTTCCACCCTGGAACATTTCCCTTTGTACTCATTGCACTTCTCCTTCAGCCCGCTTACGGGCGTTATTCCGATGCGCCGTATGCAATCGCCACGCCACCACAATCATCAACACGGCAAATACAATACTCATGCCAAGCGTCACTATGTTCGCATTCTGAATATTCTGCGTCATATCTTCCCCCTTCATCAGCTTGCCTATCCATAGCTCCTGAATCACCGGCCCCGCGCTGCCGATAGCATTCACAATCCCGGCCACCGCCACCCCGTTCGCTTCCCCCGCCACCGCAATTGCCGCCGCGCCCGTAAGAAGGCTGTCAGGTCCATACACCATGAACCCCACAATGCCAAAGCACAACGCCACCAAAATGGGATTTGAACCCGCATAGATCACCGCGACATAACCAAAGATGGCGCCAATGGCCATGACAAAGGAAAGCACCGCCCAATTGCCCTTGAACACCCGGTCCAATGCCCAGCCCGCGATGATGGTGCCTACCACCCCGGTCAGATCAAACCCCATAGACCAGTAACTTGCCTGCCCCACACCCAGTCCCTGAAGATTCAAAAATGCCGGCAGCCATGAATCCAGCGCATACCGCAGGAACTTGATGCACAAATAACTCATCCCCATGGTGAGCACCAGCGGATTCAACGCAATTCGCATGTAATCGCCAAAGGAAACATGCGCCTCCTGCGAGGCTTGTATGGCATGGTGATCCTTTGTCGTCTTTTCCACAATGGGATCTAACCCAACATCTTCCGGTTCATTCCATTGCCACTTGTACAACAACCACCAAGTAAGCAGGGTGAGGGCGGTGAGCCCAGCAAAGGCCCAGCGCCATCCCCAATAGGCTAAGATCATCCCGCCCAAGGACTTGTATACAATATTGCCTACAATGTGGTTTGTGGTCCACCACCCCATAATCGTGCCGCGTTCATTATCCCGCAACCAAGATGCTACCGCCCCGATGCATCCCGGCCAGCCTGTAGCCTGCACCAATCCGTTGACAAACATAAACGCCAGAAATAGATAGAAGGAGTTGCCCAGGCCAAACACAATGCTGCAGAGCATCGAAACGCCCAGCCCTGTCAACAGAATGAACCGCGGGCCCCACTTCCGCCCGGCAAAACCGCTGATAAACTGCCCAATCATGTAGGCAAAAAGAAACGCCGCCCAAATATACGCCGTGTCCCCCAATTCCCAGCCAAGATCAGCCGCCATCGAGGTCTTGCAGATGGTAAACGTTTTTCGGGTCAGGTAGTACCCAATATACCCAATGTAGGTGGCCGTCAAAATGCGCCAACGCCACATTTGTTGCTCGCGCGTTAATGTAGAAGCCATACTGCCTTTCTCCTTCCTAACAGAACCAGAACGCTAACCATACCATAGTAAAAGCCAAAAGCGTTAATTATTGCGGGCAATTGCGAAAGAGTCTTTTTCTCAAAAGCACATCGGATACGGGGCAACGTCCACGCCCAAACCTTTGCCTTTTCATTTGTCCGGATGAGAAAAAGGACTTTCGCAAATGCCCCCTTGACCAAAAAACAGGGATGTTGACAAATTGCGCGTTCCGGCATAGAGTTGAAGGGCAAATCGTTAAACACATAACAAGGAGCCGAAGCCATGCGTTACTCCTCAGCCGCGTTAGCCATAACACTGTTTACGTTGTGCCTGTGCTTAATGGGATGCCCGAAAAATCCCGTCTTGGGGATCTCCGCACAAGGATATGATTTCGGAACCAGTTCCGGGCCCTGGACCTTTTACATCTGGAATGATACCGGCAATGGCAGCACTTTGTCGTTCACGGTGTATGCCAGCCATGCATGGATTCAGCTCAGCATTGGCGGCGGAGAGAGCGGCAATCCCGATGACCCGGTAGCCATCCAGGTTACCATCAACCGTGCCGCTCTCCAGCCCGGAGAAAACACGGGACAGATCATTATTGAGTCCAATGGCGGCACAGACGAGATTGACATCTCCGCGACCGGCGAGGAAGCCGAAGGCGAACCGGAAGGCGAAGGCGGTGAAGAGGGAGAGGTGGAAGGTGAGGGGGCCGAAGAAGGACAAATCGAGGGAGAAGGCGCTGAAGAGGGGGAACAAGAAGGTGAAGGACAAGAAGAGGGAGAAGCAGGACCCGTTTTAGGCATTTCTTCCCGAAGTCATGACTTCGGAACCGGTTCCGGGCCCTGGACGTTTTTCGTCTGGAACGACACCACGAACGGAAGCACGCTCGCTTTTGCCGTATATGCGGACCAAGCATGGATTCAACTCAGCGTCGTGGGGGGAGAGAGCGACAACCCCGAGGATGAAGTGGCCATTCAAGTCACCATCAACCGCGCCGCCCTGCCGGATCCGGAAAACTTCGGGCATATCACCATCGATTCCGATGGCGGCATGGGCGAGGTTGACATTTCCGCCACGGGAGAAGAAACCGAAGGCGAAGAGGAAGGACAGATCGAAGGTGAAGGGCAAGAAGAAGGAGAAGGGCAAGAAGAAGGCGAGGGTCAAACGGAAGGCGAAGGTGAAACAGAAGGGCAGGCCAGCCCTGACGATGATCTGATCTTCATCCATCACTCCGTAGGCCAGGACTGGCTCGATAACAGCCTGAATGACGCGCTGCTGGCCAAAGATTACATCGACGAGCGCAACGACATCACGTACGGAACCATGATGTCCGCCGATTCCGGACGTCCTGATTCGTTGGGTGATGTGCCCGGCGACAACACGGACATGCACCACTGGATTCTATGGTTCAACGATTATCTGCACCACGTTCTTTCGTGGGATTGCGCAGACGGCGTGAACCGGATTGTGATGTTCAAGAGTTGCTTCCCCAACAGCAATGTGGAACCGGATGAAACCGAACCAGGCGATCCCTTCTCCGATTATCACACCATTGCCAGTTATAAAGCCCTCTACCGCCATCCGGCCGGCACTGGAAATACCTACGAAGCCAATGAAACCACCTATTATCCGCTGGAGGACATTTTCGAGGCGAATCCCAACATCCTGTTTATCCCGGTCACCTCGCCCCCGTTGTGCTACATCCCCGATACCGAAACCAACGATGCGAACGCCCACGCCATGCGGGAATTCGACAATTGGCTCAAATCGGAATGGCTGACGGCGTACACAACACGCACCGGACTGCACAATGTGGCCGTGTTCGATCTTTTCAATGAACTGGCCTATGCCGACACCCATGCCACGCATCCAAACCGGCTCCGGGCGGAATATGGCGGCGATTCCGGCGATTCACATCCAAACGGTGACGGTGACGCGCATCTGACGGCGGTGTTCGCTACGAATCCGGTAAATTTCCTTGACACCGCTTGGGACGCATTCCAGGCCGGGCGGTAGATCCTATGCCAAAACACACTATCGCCGTATTGGAAGGCGACGGGATCGGCCCGGAACTTATACGCGAGGCCGTAAAAGTCCTCCGCGCTATTGAATCCCGGAGCGGTGTGCATTTCGATCTTCAATACGCCCCTTTCGGCGGCCGCGCCTATTTCGACACCGGCGCATCGTTCCCCGAAGAGACGAAGGCGGTCTGCGATGCATGCGACGCCATCCTTAAGGGGCCCATCGGCCTCAGCCTGGAGGACTCGCGCAAAATCCCCGTGGAAGAACAGCCGGAACGCGGCGCGTTGCTTCCTTTGCGCCAGCGATACCATACCTATGCCAATTTCCGGCCTGTATACCTTCCCCCGGAACTTATCCATTTCTCTCCCCTGCGTCCGGATCGCATCCAAGGCGGCATAGACATCATCATGATCCGCGAACTGGTCGGCGGCCTGTATTTCGGCGAAAAGGAGCACGGCGAGACCCAGGAAGGCCTCCGATACGTCAAGGAAACCCTCGAATACGACGAATCGGAGATCCGGAACATCGTTCAAGTAGCCTTTGAGGAAGCGCGGAAACGGCGCAGCATCCTGCACAGCGTGCACAAGAGCAACGTCCTGATGTCCAGTGTGCTCTGGAACGATATTGTGTTCGAACTGGCCCAGCACTATCCCGACGTGCAACTGAAACACATTATCGTGGATGCTGCCGCGGCCGCCCTGGTGCTGAATCCCCAGCAATTCGACGTCATGGTGATGGAAAACATGTTCGGCGACATCCTGAGTGATTTGGGCGGCGGCATCCTGGGTTCCCTGGGCCTGATGCCCTCCGCCTGTGTAGGCATCCAAAAATCCTATTACGAACCCTCCCACGGATCCGCGCCGGATATTGCAGGAAAAGGCATTGCCAATCCCTACAGCATGATTGGATCCGTGGCCCTGATGCTGGAAAAAAGTTTTGGCATGGAAGAGGAATCCAGACAGATTTGGAACGCCATGCGCCAGGTATTCGGCGCCGGTTTCACCACCTCCGACCTCCGCGATCCCGAAGGAAAACTGAAAATCATTTCCACCAGTGACTTTGGAGATCGGGTGGTTTCAGCACTACAATCATAAAAACAATACTATCGACATGCGCGAGTATTTCTCGGTAGCTATGTTTTAAAAATGCAACATTGGTATGTTTCAGCGCATTCGGTGCCACGGCTGGATTGTGTTATGATTGTTTTGACGGCTGAAAAGTAAAAAAGGTTGCTGACATTTGGAGATGTGCAATGCGCGTATTCACGGCTGTGATTGAGCGGTGCCCGGATACGGGACTCTATGTCGGGTATGTGCCTGGATTTGCCGGGGCGCACAGTCAGGCGGAAACCCTGGATGAACTCCACGAAAACCTCAAGGAAGTAATCGCCATGCTTTTGGAGGATGGCGAACCGGAATTTGAAACGGAATTTCTAGGTACCCAGACCGTTACGGTAGCCTAATCATGGGAAAGTGTCCTCCCTTAAAACCGCGCGAGGTGGCGTCACGACTTGAATCACTAGGGTTTGTTGAGGTTCGGCAACGAGGTTCCCACAAACAGTACCGTCATTCTGATGGACGTTGCACAACAGTTCCGTTTCATCAAGGCAAGGATATCTCGCCAATCTTGATTCGCCAGATCGCCGAGGATATTAGTCTTACCATAGATGAATTCCTTCAACTCCGGTGACAGCAGAGTTGGGATATGCATAACTTGAATTACTTGGATCGGCAAGAACTCTTGGAGGGGCCAAAGCGCACGTAATAAGGAAAGGATTGTTATGATGGGTTTTGCACTTATCGCCACACTAATTCTAGCCATACATTCAACACCGGATACTCCGCAGTGGCCGGGCGAGTACGCTTCTCTTAAGGTGCTCAATAATTTTGTTACGGAACTTTACAGCAGCTCCGCAGAACCGGGAAAACAGCAGGAATTCCTGAATCCTCGGACCGGATGGGTGTTTATAACATCCAAGGGCGCCTCCCCAATATTTCTTGATGACCGGAAAGAACCGGTTGTCTGGCGGCAATACCCGGATTCTGGGGATCAGGAAGCGATGCTGCATTTGAAAGAAGGACGGCATCATTTCCGCGTGGAAGGGTCATCGCCTGTCCCGATCACAATACGCACCATGCCGGAACTCGCCTATTGTTATTATCCCGCCTCGCCGCATATTGCCCCCTTCGGTCCCTATGACTGGGCTTTTGTCTCCCGGCATGTGCTCCCGCACGTCAACACGCTCATCACCGGCGGCGGCGCAACCCCGGAAGAATTCGAGCAATGGCGGTGCGAGGGACGGCAATGGATTGCCAACGCAAGCCTGCCGGGATTAAGCCAGAAAACCGCGCCATCGGCGGACGATGTTTTTGCGGAATGGGCGAAAAATGCCGGCGTGACGCAATCCGGATACGCGGGCATGATCGTGGATGAATTTTTGGGCTCCAGCAAGGAGCATTACGCCGCGTGGACGTCCGCCTTTCTGCGGCTCATCGCGCGCCCGGAATTTTCGGAAAAAACCTTCTACGCATGGTCAATAACCATCTTTGAGCAGCCCCAAGGACTCGAATTCTGCAAACTCCTGATGAACAGCGGCCACCGCTTCGCATGGGAAGTATACCGCCGGGAAGAACAAACGCTCGAAAAAGCGAAAGAACGCCTGGCGCAAACTCTTTCGCAGAAATTTGCGGAATGGCGCACCGCACTGCCCGGCGTGGAAGGCCGCATGATGCTCACGCTCGGTTATCTTTGCGCGCCTCCGGAAACCCTCAATCTCAATCCGGGCGTGGATTATAACGTATTCATGGACATGCAGTTTAATCTGCTGGCGAATGATCCCGCCTTTTGGAACCTCTATGGCGTGATGGAGTACTCCGCAAGTTACGCCGATGAAGAATCCCTGCGTTGGGCGCATAAACTCTTCCGGCATTATTGCATCGAGGGCCATCGCACCCCGTTAACCCACGATCCCTATATACTTGATCATTTGAAAAATCCAGATTTCGCGGTTGGATTGAAGAAGTGGCGCGTTAAAGCGGCGGAAAAGGGCAGTATCCGTCCATGCGAAAAGAAGGATTTTAGCTGGTTGCAGGGGCGGTATCCTAAAACCACGATTGGCGATCAATTCTGCGTAATGAAGCGATCATCGAAAGGCCAAAACCGGATTTCCCAAACCATTCATGATCTAGAGCCGGGCCGCCTCTATTCCGTAAAAATGATCT
The DNA here is from genome assembly GCA_029565395.1 of Candidatus Hydrogenedentota bacterium. Lineage (GTDB taxonomy): Bacteria > Hydrogenedentota > Hydrogenedentia > Hydrogenedentales > CAILVY01 > CAILVY01. Next base: position 23,719 of record JAKQOG010000224.1, read on the forward strand.
CCGCCGACCTGACCCAGCTTGACAAACAGCAAACATTGGGGATGCACATAGAAATTAAAAAAGCCGAACGGTTCCCCGCCTTTAGCATCCAGTCCGCCTACCCCAGTTGTTATAATCACACCAGCGGTCCCTATGACTGCCAGCACCCCGCATGGTTCAACTTTCACCGTGAAGTGTTCAAAGCCATTGGCCGCTCCGCCAAACTGGTGATATCCGACCAGGGATGCGTTCCCGGCCAGGAAATCGCATTCAACTTTATCGAGGTGCAACCATTCCATGCTCCTTAAGGGACATTTCATGGCCTCCTATACACAACTTCCTCTTGTGAGCCAATGACCGCTTTCGATGACAATCTCACCCAAAGGAAGCCATTATGCGGCGTCACCGGCGCTCAAAAGGATTATTCCAGCAGCGCCTCGCGAAGCTTGCGGCCAAGTTCCACTTCGGTAAATGGTTTGGAAATAAAATGTATCCGGTTCCCCAGGATGCCACAATGCGCGATGATGTCATCGGTGTATCCGGACATAAACAGCACCTTGACATCCGGGCTTATTTCCGCTATCCGTTCATACACTTGGCGTCCGTTCAGGCCGGGCATTATGACATCCGTCAACAGTAAGTCGATATGCAGCCCGTTGCGTATGCATTCAATGCATTCCTCCATGTCCTTAACCTTTACTACGGTGTACTCCAAACGAGTCAGCATCTGATTTACCAGCCGGTATAGAGAGGCATCATCCTCCATAACAAGAACCGTTTCTCCCAAACCATGTAATGGCGAGGCCTCAAGCTTCTCCTGATCCTTTTCTTGCGATGCCGCCGTGATCAGGGGGAGATAAACGCGGAAGGTGGTTCCATGACCCGGTTCGCTATAAACGGAAATATCCCCTCCATGTTGCTTCACAATGCCGAACACCATGGCCAATCCCAGACCGGTTCCCTGCCCCGCCTCTTTTGTCGTGAAAAACGGTTCAAATATTCTGGAGCGCACCGCTTCGTTCATGCCGCATCCCGTATCGCTTACGGTAAACCGCATATACTCCCCTGATGGCAGCTCTTGGGGCAATAAACCATCCCGTTTGTTGGAGAGATGCACGCATTGGGTCGCCAGCGTTATCGTGCCGCCCTTGGGCATTGCATCCCGCGCATTTACACACAGATTCATCACCACTTGCACCATTTGCGCCGAATCCGCCTGTATCAAACCGGCCTGCGGCTCCAATGACATATGGATCTGTATATCCTCGCCAATGATCCGCCGCACCATCTTTTCCGTGTTCAGCAACACATTATTCAGATTAATCTCCTTCATTTCCAAGACCTGCTTCCTGCTGAAGGCCAACAATTGACCCGTCAATTCCTTCGCACGCATGGCCGCTTCGATAATGTCGTTCAGTTCTCCCCGTTGCGGCGAATCCTTGGGCAAATTCGAGCTTGCCATTTCCGCATAGCCCATGATTATAGCGAGTAAATTGTTGAAATCATGGGCCACGCCCCCCGCCAACCGCCCCATGGATTCCATTTTCTGCGCCTGAATCAGTTGTTCTTCCAGACGCTTGCGCTGCGTGACATCCCGTGTAATTCCCTGCACTCCAATGAGAAATCCCTGACAATCCAACACCGGTGCGGATCGCGTCTCGCCTACAAATGTCGTCCCATCCTTGCGCCGATGGAGGTATTCCCCCATTTTGCTCTTCTCGACCCGGGTTTCATACGCCGTCAGCCCCACCGTCCTCCAGGCGGCTTCGACGGACTCCGGCGCGAGTATGACGCTAAACGGCTGTCCGATTAATTCTTCCGGAGGATACCCCAAAAGAATCTCCACGGCGGGGCTCAAATACGTTAACAGGCCATTTCCATCAATGCGCCAGATGATATCCGTGGTCTGTTCCACAAGACTCCGGTACCGCTCTTCGCTTTCCGCAAGCGCCTGTTCCCCGCGTTTGCGTTCCGTGATATCCCGCATTATCTCCTGGATATACCACTTACCCTCCACTTCGATGCACCGGGCGCTTACTTCCACCGGAAATGTGGAACCATCTTTGCGCCGATGAAGCGCTTCCCGCAGGAAAGAACCTTTGATTTCCATTTCCCGCATCCGGTCCTTATAGGCTCTGCGATCTTCGGGGGCAACGAGATCCGCAATGTTTAATCGAAGCATCTCCTCCCGCGTGTGGCCATATTGCGTCAACGCCCGGTTATTCGCTTCTACAATATGCCCATCCTTGTCCGCCAGCAAAATCATGTCATTCGCATGTTTGACAAGATATTCAAAATGTTTCAACAGCGCCTGATGCTTCATTTCCCCCTGATACAACGCCTTGTAATATGCCCGGCGCCCCTGCATCCAAAACATCCCCGTAATCAAAAACGCCGCGAACACCAGCACAATAATCAGCCCCAAAATCAGAAAGGATTGAAGCCGCCAGGCCGAAAACGCCTCTGTCTTGTCCATCTTGCTGACTAAATACCAGGAAGAATCCGGCACTGGATGAATCGCCGCCACAACACTCTCACCGCGGTAGTCCACTCCTTCCACGATTCCTGTCCGCCCCCGTGCCGCCATCGCCGCCGGCACATCGCGTTTGTCCAAGGGGATACTCAACTTCAACGCTGTATGGCGTTTATGCCGGAGTTCATTCAGGAATATCACCGAATCGCCCTCTCGCCGGACCAGCAGACTCTCCGCGGTTTGACTGGGCACCGGCCAGGCCTGCAGCAAGGGGAACAGATAATCCTCCGGGTCAAAACACATGATGGTCGCGCCAATGGCCTGGGCATCTTGTTTAAACAGAGGGGCAATAACATCCACATGAGGCATTTGACTATGGGGAAGCAACCGCAAATCCGTCAGCACCGGCTGATGCGTTTCAATCGCCTTCGCAACCTCTCTCCTTATTTCAGCATCATGGGGATATTCTGTTTCCCTCAGACTCAGCAACATAGTGCCCTGCGCGTCCACTTGGACTACATTTTGGCAATGATGATAATCCTGTATCCCCTTGAACCGCGCCAGGACCTGCGCCGTAGTTTCCGCTGACGGCGGCGATGAACTCATCCAGGCAGCGAGCTTCTCCACATAGAAGGGGCTCGCCATGATTTCCCCCGCATCCTCAATGCGCGATGCCCGCCATTGGACTATCTGATTGATTTTGGTTTCGCCTATGGTAAGTAATTCTTCATCAACCGTCCGCTGGAGTTGACGCTCTTGAAAGAAATAGAACCCCGTTCCTCCCGCCACAATACCCAACACGGCTAATGCGAACACCGCCATTAGCCAACGCGGAAATATCCTCCCTTCCAGTGAGATGCCCATCTTCCTGGCCTCCGCATACATACTACTGTACAAAGCGTACCATTTCCCCACCTTTTTAACAATACATATTTTCAGTTTATATGACACATTGTTATAGAACCTTGTCACTACACGGCCCATACGCGTAGAATATCTTGACGTTCGAGAAAAACAACAGATTGAGGTCTAGCCATTCCATGCGCCATAAATGCCTGATTTTAGCGTGTTTATTGCTGGCGGGGGGCATGCTCTGCGTGGCGGATGAGTTTCTGCACCCACGCCCCATGCCTCGCGTGTTGTTTCCCGCCAATGGGAGTGTTGTGGAATCAGGACCCTTCGAGGTTATCGCCCTTGCAGCGGAAAAGGAGGACGGTTCTTTTGAAACCCTGCCCCTGCAAGTGGACGGAAAAGATCATCCATGGCAGTCTTATGCCCTGCCCGTATGCATTGCGCATTTGGAACTTCCGCCCGGTGAACATTATCTTAGTCTTGGCATCTATGATGTGATGTTTTTTGTCGCCGGTTCAGAAATCACCCCGCCGAAGGATTGGCCTGTGGCCAAGGCGCATGCAGGCGCGGAGGCATGGCAAAAATGCGGCCTGTGCCATGAAACCACTCCGCAGGACGGGCAAACCGTTCTGGGGATGCACAAAGGATGGGAAGCGTGTTCCCCCTGTCACCCCGCATCTGATGTGGCCGCCAAACATAACCACTCTGAACCGCCGTTGCGGGATTGCGCTTCCTGCCACGCCGTACACGGGGCAACGGAAGAACATCTCCTGCGGGCGCCTCAAAAACAGCTCTGCGCCACTTGCCACCGCTAATCCGGGTTACTTCCGCCTTCCCTTATTCTAGCCAGACACCGAGTTCCGCACCGGCGGGCATCTTCACACCAGCACCATGTTATCGCGGTGGATCACTTCATCAAAGTCTTTGTGGCCGAGGAGAGCGGTGATCTCCTTGCTTTTTCGGCCCTGGATGCGGCGGATGTCGCCACTGGGATAGTTGACGAGGCCGCGAGCGATTTCCATGCCGCAGGGATCGCAAATACGGACGGCGTCGCCTGCGTTGAATTCACCTTCGATCCGGACAATCCCGGCAGGAAGCAGGCTTTTCCCCTTGTTTTGCAAGGCCTGAAGCGCTCCGAGGTCTATATACAGGGTGCCCCGAACGGCGCGGCCGAAGGCAATCCAGCGTTTACGGTGCGACAAAGCGGTTTTCGCGGGCGCAAAGGCGGTGTGGGGTGCGGATCCTTCAAGAACGCCATGCAAAATGCCGGACCGCTGCCCATTGGCAATCACCACCGGCACTCCGGAGGCGCATGCCATTTTCGCGGCTTCCAGCTTGGTGCGCATGCCGCCGGTGGCAGCAACGCTTCCCGCGCCGCCGGCCTTCTCGATCATGTCCGGTGTGATACTTTTAATATATTCGATCAACTTCGCCGAGGCGTAACGTTCGGGGTTTTTATCATACAGCCCGTCCACATCGGTGAGAATGATCAACAGATCGGCATTGATTTTCGCCGCGATACGCGCCGCAAGCGTATCATTATCGCTGAACCGCAACTCCTCCACCGCCGTTGTATCGTTCTCATTGATGATAGGCACCACCATTTTCATGTCGAAGAGGGCGTTCAGGGTATTGCGGATGTTGAGATAGGTCTGACGATTGTCCAAGTCCGACAACGTAAGCAGGATTTGCGCCGTGCCCAAACCTTTTCCAAAGGTCTTGAATAAAATTTCATAGTTGTGCATCAGGGTGGCCTGGCCTACTGCGGCAACGGCCTGTTTCAAGGGGAGGGATTTCGGGCGTTCGGCAAGACCAAGTTCCCGCATACCGCAGCCGATGGCACCCGAACTGACGACCAGGATATTCATATCCCGTGCATGTTTCAGCCGGCAAATTTCCTTGACACACTCCTCCATCACCCTTCCGTCGAAAGCAGCCTTGCCGCTTAACAGATTCGTGCCGATCTTAATCACCAACGTTTTTATGGTTCCGAGTTCAAGTTTCGTTTTATCCACTCCTCTTTTCCTTTCAGACAGTGGTTGCATTATGACACGTTTCCTGCGGGTTGCCAAATCCGCGCAGGTCTCCATCATGCTCCACAAAGCATTCGCAATGCCCGCCGCGGAACAGCCGCTGCTAACACAATAAAACACGGTTGAGCCTCCCTCGCCAACCTGGATTTCTCATCAACCCTGAATCATGCTTCTTATTGCGAGTTGCCCACCCGCCGTAGGCGGGGTGAACTTAAAAGAAACACGTGAATACATCCACGTGGTTATCGGTATCGCTATCGCTATCGGTATCGCTATCGGTATCGCTATCGGTATCGGTATCGGTATCAAACTCCGCCCAGTCTTCCCAGTCTTCCCAGTCTTCCCAGTCCTCCCAGTCTTCCCAGTCCTCCAACTGGTTTGCGCCCCCTGCTGCATTATGTTTATAAGGAAAACACTGCGCTATGTTTACCTATGGGTATCAATGTTTATAAACATAACTCGCTTCAGCCTGTTTAAAAACGCGCATGCTTATCCTGTGAAATATCCAGACGAACGCCTCGGAGGCCACACATGGATGGGCGCGGAGGGAATGAGGCGCGTTATTGGACAACGATTCGGGCGTGACGGAATTGGCCGAGGTATCGTGCGTTCCAGCGGATGCGGAAGGGGATGGTATAGGAACCGGAGACGGCGTTGGCGGGGATGGTTATGACGATGCGAGCGGCGCCGTCAGGGTGTTTTGTGGAGGGGCCGGTCCAACCGTCGGTTTGGGGAGGCACCGTGATCTTCCACGAGCTTTTTTCGGGAAGCCAGGTCCAGCCATGGGGCACGATGGGTTCGACGGCGGCGTCACAGTCGCGGGGGCCATGGTTGGTGAACTGGACATCGATCCAGCATTGAACGCCGGCGTGCGTGTTTTGATCGTAGGGGTAGGTTCTCACCCACCAGGGATCGAGGGCGAAGTTAGGATTGTCCCATGGGGTCATTTCACTGACGAGTTGCTCGCGTTCCACGAGCATTCCGTCCATGGTGTCCAGTTGTTCGTTGCTGAAGGTGAACGCCTTATCCTGATGCTCGTTGAAGATGTAGCCGGGCTGGCATGCGCGCCAGATCTCGAGACATTTTCGGGAGCCGGCGTCCTCCCCCAGAAAAACGCGGTTGCCGCTCGTGTAGTCGTCGAGGCCCGTGGGAGCGCCGGAATCTCCCGCGAAGAACGCTTTTTCGCCATGCCCTTCAACAAGGAGCCCGCTGTGATAGAGGGTTTGGCCGGGGAAATGAAACGCAGTGAGACTGAATTCGCGCCAGGTCCAGCGTTCGCCGTTGTGGGTGACCTTGGCAACAGGGGCGGCAGCGGGGGAAATGCAGGGGAGGATGAAGCGGTCCGGATGTTCGATGATTTCCGAGAGGTGCTGATCGGTCATGATGGGGCATCCCAGACGCTTCGTGAGTTCGGGCAATGCATCCACATGGTCATCGTGATAATGGGTGATCCAGCATCCTTCTACGGATCTGATGGTGTTGTCTCGCTTCCATTTGTCGAGGGTGTCTATCACGGAAGCATTTCCACAATCGATCAGCAGGGCCGCGCCGGTGTTGGAGATGACCGCGAAACTGGTGGCGGCGACACGGCGTATCCAGACAGGGGGATCGGTGGTGTGCGCGGGGGATAGCCGCCGGGGGTCGTCCTTGGTTTCGTCGAGGAGATGCGGAAAATAGAAATTGAGGGCTGAGGTGGCGGTGTAGTTCCGCCACAGGGCATTTAAGCGTTCTTCAAGGAGGGCCGTAGCGGATTGGGGGGATTGGATGGGGGCCCCATGAGAGGGAAGTAAGAGGCGCGCGCCGGAAGCGGCCACTTTATGAAGACTGGCGATAAGGGCAGGCCGATTCCCAAGAAACCCATGATAATCACAGATTTCACCAAAGCCTTTTTGGAGGGAATAGAGTTCCCAGACTTGTCCGGGGCCGTAGAGTACATCGCCAGAAAAACAGATATTGCCTTCGCTTGATGCCAACAGGTAGGAGACGCTTCCGCAGGTAGCGCCGGGGGTGTCAAGCACCCGCAAGGTAAAGCCGTTCCATTCAATGGCATCGCCTTCGTGCACCGCGCGCGCCACAGGCAAGGGGCGGGTCAACATCTCCGGGCCGGGATGGCTGTGGTAGAGATGCCACCTGTTTTTCGGGTCCGCCCAGTACTCTTCGGCCTTCTCGAAGAGTGTGCGTTCAGATTGTGGGGCTGCCAGTTGCGCGCCCTGATCGACAAAGGCATAAGCGCCGGCAGTATTGGAGCGGCGGTATTGCGTACAGAGTATCCATTCGACGGAATGCACGCCGAGTTCCGCAAGGCGTTGCGGGGATACGGAGTCGCAACAGTCGATCAAGAGGGCCTTTCCATCGCGGATTAAAACGCCGGTATTCACGGCCCCCTCAAGATAATAGACGCCTTGGGCGAGTTTATGATGTTTAAAGGAGGTTTCCGAGAAAGGAAGGTTCGTCTCGGGGGAGCCTGTTTTCATTGTCATACACCCGGTACAGAGTAGTGAAATGACGCCACAGCCAATCATGATAATCCGCATAGGTACATTTCCTGATTTCATCAGGGTTCCTGAATTTGTTCAATCCGGCGTTTCACTTCATTCGCTTTTTGCTGGTTTCCGATGTGTTCATAAGCCTGCATTAACATTTCCAGCAGGTAGAGATCGTCCGGAAAACCTTCCAGGGCTTTTTCAAAATAAGGGATGGATTCGGCATGGCGCGCCGCTTTGCGGAATGCTTCGGCGACAAATCGGGGGAAATAGGGGGAGGTAAAGCCCTCTTCCATGCAGGCTTTTCCAAAGTCGGCGGCGCCATCGAAACGTTTCAGGTGGATGAGGCACCAGATGATTTTCCCCCGGGCATCGATGCTTTGGCTGCCACGTTCGAGGGCGGCCCGATAGGCCTGCAAAGCCTTTTCCCATTGTTTTTGATTATTGTAATAGAGGGATCCGAGGCGTTCCCATGGCACGGGTGACTTAGGGTCGCGATCAGCGGCCATTTCCAGCTTTTTGACGGCCCCATTCCAGTCGCCGCGCGATGTGCATTCATCCGCGGCCTTCAGATAAGTCCAAGGGCTTCGTTCGCGGAGGACGTCGACGTAATAGGAGAAAAGCACATGGTAACAAAGAAGAAGGATGAGGGCGAGGCTCAGGAGGGCAGCCCAATACATTAGGGCGCGGCGTGGATATTGGAAAAGGGTATTGGGCACGTTACTGCGCTCCTTTCGCCCCAAGAACCACCCGGACAGTGCTAATCAGGATTTTGAGGTCGGTGACAAGAGACAAGCTGCTGATGTAGAGCAAATCGTAACGCAGGCGGTCTTCTGGTTCGGAATCGTAGGAGCCGAGGACGTGGGAGAGGCTGGTGACGCCGGGCCGTACCTGGAGCCTGCGCTCGAACAGGGGCCACCGCTGGCAGAATTCTTTATGGAAATGAGGACGCTCGGGACGGGGTCCAATCAAGCTCATATCGCCCTTGAGGACGTTTAGGAGTTGCGGGATCTCATCGATCCGGTGTTTCCGGATAAAATGGCCTACTGGGGTGATGCGATTATCGTTTGCTTGGGCCCACACAGGACCGGTTTTCGCTTCGGCATCCACCACCATGGAGCGGAATTTATAAAGACGGAAGGTACGCCCGTTCAATCCCATGCGCTCCTGGGTATAGAACAGGGGGCCGGGCGCCGTGATTTTAATGGCGAGTGCGGTGATTAGACAAATAGGGGCGGCCAGAAAGAGACCTCCAAGTGCGCAGGCGATATCGACGGCGCGTTTCAGGTACACATAGGGTGCGAATACTTGGCGGTTCGCGACTTCGATAAGAGGGATGCCGGCGATGGCCAGGAGTTTGCTCTGCCGAAAGAAGGGGAGGTCGTTTAGCATGGGATAAACAAAGGTGCGGCCAAAATGGAATTCGCAAAATTCGAGAATGGCCGCTGAATGATCCCGGTTATAGGGATCGGACACGATGATTGCGCCGTTGCTCAACATGGGCCGCCCCTTCCCGTTGGCCTCCGTTGACGCCAGCAGGCTTTTTAGTTCCTCGACCGTGGCGTATTGCGCGTTTGCACGGACGTCCGTGCGGGTATTGATGTCGTCGGCGATTCGCCGCGCGTGTTCTTCGGGGCCGAGGACATAAAAGAAACGGTGCAGGGAAGGGAAGCGGGAAGCAAGGGTGCCGAGGTAGTAGCGCCAGAGAACAAAGGCGAGGAGGGCAAGACATGGGCCAAGGATAAGTTCGCGTCCGGAAATGGCCAGGATTCCCTCTGGCATAAACCGGGTAATACCGGCAATGGCGGCGGCCATACTGCCGGCGCCCATACAGGCAAAATAGATAGAGTCAAAACGGTCGGTGATCCGGATGGGGTGATAGCCCCGCGCGACCGTAATCGCTGCCAGATATAACACTACGCATACGGCTTGATCCCGGTGGAGTTGCCATAGGCTGTCGAGATAAACGAGGGTATGCAGGCGGGCAAGCGTGGCCGCATTGAGGGAAGCCCATAGGATGATAGCATCCGTTATAAAGCAACACAGCAGTACAAACTGTTTTTCGCGTGACGCGGACAATGATTGTTCCTTATCGCGTTGTACAAATGTATGGACATTTGACCGGCGCAGGAGCAACTTCTCTTACATAAGTGCGCCGGTGTAATGATGATAGCGAAGCGGCCGCCGCACGCGCAAATGGAAGAAGAACAGGTAGTGCGCGCCGGATATCGGGCACAGAGCCAAAATATCCGATAACACTATCAAAAATTATTCATCATGGATCTTTGCCGTAAAAACAGGAAACCGGCCCCCGGAGGGGCCGGTTGTTGCATACAACACGCTACAAAGCGTGTTTGGGATTATTTTTGAGCGGTGCAACGGGCCGCGCACTTGCTGTCTTTACCACAAGAGCTTTTCCCGTCTTTACCGCATGCGCATTTAGCGTCTTTACTGCATGCGCATTTGCCGTCTTTACTGCATGCGCATTTGCCATCCTTACAGCAGGGGCACGCACAGTCTTTGCCACAGGTGCACTTGCCATCCTTGCAGCAGGTGCACTTGCCATCTTTGCAGCAGGCACAGGCCGCCGCATTTCCGGTGGCATTCGAGGCTTTGCAGGAATCTCCGGCCGGGGCGGTGGCATCTGCCGCGAAACCGGCTACTGGCGACAGCGCCAACACAGCCATCATCATCGAGATTACAAAAGTTGTAAGTGTCTTTTTCATGATCCATTTTCCTTAATTTGACGAGATACAAAGACCCGTCATGGTTTGTTGATTTCCATCGTGTATCTTGAGAGATGTTGATGAGTCCGGGGTTCATCTCCTGGATAAACCACGGAGAGGCGCTTCTCAACAGCGCCAGACGCATTGGTGGATACGGCCCTCAGACCCGGGCGGGCCCAGCCAGCCCTTCTGGCGGGCGGCCAGGGAGCGGTCCGTTGTCACGATAGAAGAAAAAAGAAATCCGGCGAAATCACCAGTGGAAAAACTGGTATCGATCCGGACGGAAGATGGCGGAAGAGAAGCAGGAATATCGCTGGCGTGCATGTGGCAAGTACACGGCGCTTGATGTGTCTGGGGGGAAGAAGGACTCATCCCGAAGCGTGCATCGGGTTTGTTGGGCGTCTCGCAACAACATCGAACAGGCTCGGCCTTTTGTGCACAACATGCCGTAGTTTCCGAGGGCGATTTTTCCATCGGTGTCTTGCAACACAATGCCCCCCCCTCGCGGCAGGCCATGCCCCGCAGGCATGAATATCCCGCGCCCTGGATGATCACGGAGGCAATCACCAACGCAATAAACAAATGTTGTACTGCGCTGTATTTAAAAAACATCCTAACCATATCAACTTCACGCGTTTCTGTAATTTTACCCGGACCAACCGCCTTCTGACAAGTCCTTTCCCAAAGAAAACACACCAATACGCATCCCGTATTCCCCGAAAACACTCCATATCAAAGATCTTTTTTGATGTTATAAAGTTATACCGCTTCAGGCAGGGATCAGGGACACACTGTATTTCGCACTGTCTTCATCACGGGTCACCAGCATCCGGTCAAACGGATCTCTATGATGGGGGGTACGCCCGCCACCAAAGTATGCAAGATGCCAATAGGCAGTTCCAGAAAGGCATTTGCCTAAAAAGCCTCTTACTGGTTGTCTGGGGCACTGAGCTTTCCAAGCGCTTTCTTGTCTTCATCCCCTATCGCGCTTATCGGTCCTATTCTCCCAGTCATCCCAGTCTTCCCAGTCTTCCCAGTCTTCCCAGTTTCAAAATCGCTGACCACTGATCACTTCCTACAATCCCGGACAGAAGCCGTCTTCGCTGCCTTCGCAGGCGTGGTATCCGCCGGAGTTGTAGAATTGGATGATACGGAGCAATTCTGAGAGATCGACCGTCCAATCCTGAGGATTATAATCGCTGTCGTGGGGTGTACAGGTTTGGGAACCGGGTCCCGGCGCATAGCCGTCTTCCGTGCCTGTTTCGCAATGATACCCGTCTGAGTTGTAGAACTGGATGATACGCAACAATTCCGACAGGCTGATTTGATGATCGCCATTCTGATCAGCGGAATGCTGGCCGTCCTCTACTCCTTCCCCTTCTCCTTCAATCAAACCTTCTTCGACACCTTCGTTTAGACCTTCTTCCAGACCTTCAATCAGGCCTTCTTCGACACCTTCCGCCAGGCCTTCCTCAGTACCCTCGATCAGACCTTCCTCAACACCTTCGAGTATGCCTTCATCCGTTCCTTCGGCCAGGCCTTCCTCTGTGCCCTCGCTCATCCCTTCTTCAAGACCTTCGGATATGCCTTCTTCCAGACCTTCACTGAGACCTTCCTCAGAACCTTCGGGAAGGCCTTCCTCAATGCCTTCGGTTTCACCTTCTTCTATGGGCGTCAGGGGAATGCTCACGGCCCAGTTGTCCGGGAAATCTATGTCTGTTTCCGGATTCGCGGGATTCCAACTGGCATCCGCGGCATAAAGATGGTCATTGGTGACGCGGAAGACGGAAAAGTGACCTCGCCCATCCGGATTATAGCTCGGGACGTTATAGAACGGCGACCCGGCATTGAACACGGGAATCCCGTGCCAGGTGTAGTATCCGGTTTGATGGGCATGGCCGTGGATGTGCGCGATGATATCGTAGTCTTTCACCACATCGTAATAGGCTTCCGCTTCTCCGGTGGTCCACCAACCGTTAAAATCCCACGAGGAATAAAAACCATAATGGGAAATAATTACGAGGCGTTTGTGCGTGCCCGCCACATGCTGGGCGAGATCACTTTGCAGAAAACTCAGCGCCGACCGGGGATCGCACGCCCCGGGCACGGAGGTCTCCGGAGCAAGATCGGAAGGCTTCAAATTCAACTGCACGAAGTGGATATTGTCCCACTCCCACGAATAATGGCCGTCGGCCTCCGGGGCGGCATTTATCAAACCGGCGCGATAGGGATTACGCTGGCTCACCATGTCCACGACGGGATGCGCTTCAAAGAGCCGGTAGCCAAGATGGTTGTATTGGAAATAATCGTGGTTGCCATACCCTTCAAAGATGGGATATTTCAGCAGATGATTTCCACACAGGCCATAGATATCGATGAACTCCTGTATCTCATCGCTTGTACGGTACCGGCCGTCGACCCCATCGTTCGTTATGTCGCCTGCCAGAATGACACCGCGCACATGGGAAACAGGCTCTTCAAAATCAAACGGAGCGCCGGACCATTGCGCCACCGTGTCCAGCGCATTCATGGCATTCACATTCAGCAGGTTCCGGTCCGCTCCATTGGCCATAAAATGCGAATCGCCAAACGCAATGAAGGTGACATCGGTCTGGCCGCTCCCGCGCCAGAAATTTTCCACGGGCGGTGCGTCCGAACTCGAACAACCATCCGCCCAGTCATGCTCGCACAAGGCCGGGCATCCCACTTCGCCTTCCACTTCGCCTTCATACCCGCCTTCCATTTCACTGCCTTCTCCTTCGGGCTGCCCTTCATAGGCCGGGCATTCTCCGCATCCGCCGCCGTCCCCGTTTTCTTCCGGGTTCAGAACCGCGGTCACGAAGGCATCGAATTGCTCAACGCCGGTGGTGACCGTCGCATTGTATTCGCCGAGATTGCAGACGGCATCGAGATCAGCGTCGCCATACGATGCCAGATAGGGTTCCGCGGAACGGTCGAAGAGATTGAAATCAGGCCGGGGAAGGTCCGGGAACGCATCTAATATGTCCAGGAGCGCATTATAGGTGCTTTCTTCTCCCAACGTCACCACACCGGTCAAAAAGTGCTCAAGTTCAACTTCCGGTATCAGGAAAAATATCAATGCCGTAAGCGGATCTGCCTTTAAGATCTCGACATACACATCCGCTTGGGCATAATTATTATCCCATGCGCCTTTAACGCAGCAGAAGGCCGGATGTGAGGCATCCGCGAGCAGCACATCGAGCAGCCGGGCCTGCGCTGAGTCGATGAGGCCGTTGGCGTCAATATCGGAAGTGTCTCCGTCATAACCCAGATGCAGATAGGATTCCACGGTGTCATATATATCCCGCAAAGCGTCCTCCGCGCCCGGGTCAAAGCCCTCATCCGCACAAACGCGCGTACAGGGCGGTGAACACGATACCGGGGGTTCTCCTTCGCCTTCTTCGCCTCCTTCGCCTTCGCTCAGTCCTTCACTTTGTCCTTCCTCCGGCGCGCCTTCGCCCTCTTCTCCTCCTTCTCCTTCGTTCAATCCTTCACTTTGTCCTTCCTCCGGCGCGCCTTCGCCTTCTTCTCCCCCTTCACCTTCTTCCTCCATCGGCAAGATGGTCACCAGGACTTCCTGCGTAGCGGTTTGGCCTTTGGGATCGGAGAGGGTCAAGGTGAAACTGCCTGGTCCATTGGCATCGGGCGCCGGCGTCAAGGTAAGCGTATCGGTGGGCGCATCGATTTCAACATCAAACAGGGATTCGGGCATTCCCGAAGCCGCCCAGGTTAGCAACTCTCCCGTATTCTCCAGATCGTTTTCATGGGGAGTGAGAACATATTCAAAGGGCGTGTCTTCGGCAGTCTCGATATCGGGGACAGGCGGGTCAATCCACGGCGTATGATCCCAGGCGCATATATCTTCATCGTTTGGGATGCCATCGTCATCCATATCGTCGTCTTCATGGTTGAGCGTCCCGTCATTGTCGACATCGCCATAGGGCAGCCAGGGCGGGGTCACCCGGATCTCGGTGGAAAACGCCGTCCCGTCTGAGAAGGTAAGCGCGATGTAGAACGCGGACCAGCCTGTCGCAGGCGGAGGCACATTGGCCGTGTATGTCCCGGAGCCAGGGGTATCTTCGCCGAGCGTGGAACTGGTCCATTGCGGCCCGGACCCACTGTACCAGCGGAAATCCCGGGCGGAGGGATTGGTTGCCTGCCAAAGCTTCACGGAGGTGGGAGCGGTGACGGTATTGACGTGAATGGCGCCATTTTCCTCGAAGGTCCAGGAAAATTCCGGACGGGGCTGATTCGTGGCGATGGTGATGTAGTATTGAAAAAGCGACACAATGGAAGACATGTCGGTCTCAATGCCATGACCGCTGTTGGGCACGGTGCGGTAATGTTTTTCGCCGGGCAGTTGTGAGAAATAAAACTGGGAGGAATCCAATACAAAAAACTCGTCGCCGGTGGCGGTGACGCAGAGCTTGGGCATGGTATAGCGGTCAAAATACGTATAGGGATCCACAATTCCACGCAAAGCGGTCCCTTCGGGCGTATCCATCCGCTCAAAAATGTGCAGGTCATTGTAATCATGGATCGCGCTGGAGTATCCACCGTAACACTGATAATGATGAATCATGGAGGGGGACATGTTGGAGGCGTCAAACACAATGGGGGCCATCGCGGCGATGCGCGGGTCCACGGCCGCCGTGAGGTAGGTGGTCCAACCGCGCTTGGAGCCGCCGCCTATCACGTATTTGTTCAGGGTCACGCCATGATCCGCGGCGACAGTAGTCATGGTATCGAGGGCGCGCACCGCGCTCTTGACCATGGGCAGCAAAACCGGCCAGGTGGGATCGCCCGTGGTCATATATTTGTCGAACGAGTAGGCAATGATGGCGTCTTCCGTGCGCGAAATGCTTTCGTCACTGAAACGGAGTGGCTCATTGGGGACTTGTTCCAAATATCCCAGGATTGATCCTGTTGCGGTGATCACCATCCCAAGATACGGCTCCATGTCGGAAGGCGAGGCCGTATTGCTGCCCCCCCCGATGGCCAGCAGACCTGTGTCATTGGTAACCACATCCGGCACGCCAATGGTCAGCCAATGCTTCCACACCGTATGATTCACTTCCGAAGAACTCCGCCAGGTCTGTGAAGTCATGCGGATGACATAGACCGTGTATCCATCGCCGTCGATGGTATCGGAAAGCGTGTAGGTATAAGCGGGATCGGGGGCCGCCACGTAATCATCCAACGCCGTGGCATATACCACCCCCGGCATCAACAAAAAGGTGCCAAGAATCACCCGCCAGACAACATTCCGCGCCATCGACTATCTCCTTTTATAGAACCGCGCTTGTCACCGGACGTTTCGGCGTCATGGGACAAACCTTATCGTTAACCCGCCTCCCCGCTGTTCAAATTATCCATTATTACACCATAATTGGCAAATATATTCCGCTATTTGAACCCCATCCGGAATCCTGTGTTCCATGATCTTGCACAGGCGAGGCTTTCCGTGTAGTCTTGGCTTTGTTTCTGGCAGATTTTACAGTGAAATGGAGGAGACCATGGATTTCGCTGTTTCCGATACGATGAAACACCTGATTAAACAGGTGCGACCCTTTATCGAAGATGAACTTTATCCACTTGAACCGGCCTTTCTTCAGGAGGGGTTTAAGGCGGTAGAAACGGAACTTCACAAGAAACGGGAAAAGGTGAAAAAACTGGGGCTCTGGTTACCGCAAATCGACAAGGAGCATGGCGGCTTGGGATTAAACGTGCTGGACCATGCGCTGCTCAGCGCGGAACTGGGGAAAAGCCCCGTGGGGCATTATACCTTCAATTGCCAGGCGCCGGATGCGGGCAATATGGAGATTTTGATTAAGTATGGCAGTCCGGAACAGCAGGAGACCTATTTAAAACCCTTATTAGCCGGGGAAATCCGGAGTTGCTTTGGCATGACCGAGCCGGACTTCCCAGGATCAAATCCGGTGTGGATGGGCACGACCGCAGTGAAGGATGGCGATGACTACATCATCAATGGCCGGAAATGGTGGACCACGGGGGGGGACGGCGCAGCCTTTGCCGTGGTAATGGCTATTACGAATCCTGAAGCGGATATTCACTTCCGCGCCAGCCAGATCATCGTGCCTGCGGACACACCTGGATTCCTCATCGAAGCCTCCACGCCATTTATGGGACATCGCGGCGAGGGCTGGGCCTCCCATTCAGAGGTTCGGCTGGAAAACTGCCGCGTACCGCAAAAAAATCTGTTGGGTTCGGAGGGCACGGGCTTTCTCATCGCACAGGAACGCCTGGGGCCAGGCCGTATTCACCATTGCATGCGCTGGATAGGAATCTGCGAAAGGGCGTTCGACCTGATGTGCCGCCGGGCGGTGCAACGCAAAATTGCGCCCGAACGTTCGCTGGCCATGAGGCAGTTTGTCCAGGGATGGGTGGCGGAGAGCCGCGCGGAAATCGATGCCGCCAAGCTGATGGTGTTACACGCGGCATGGTGCATCGATCGCTATGGGGCAAAAGAAGCCCGCGACCAAATCGCGCTGATCAAGTTCACCGTCGCGAACACCATGGGGCGCGTCTTGGATCGCGCTCTGCAGGTATACGGCGGCCTGGGCGTCACGGATTATACGCCGCTCGCACTGTTTTACCGGACCGAGCGCGCCGCCCGCATTTACGACGGCGCGGATGAGGTCCACAAAATCTCCGTGGCAAAACGCATTCTACGGCAGTACGCGGAATTATTAGGCGCGGGCGAGTAAATTCAGGAACACCCCATGGATCTGTCTATTGATGAACCGAAATCCGTGCGCGCAGGCGAAGAACTCGATTGTGCGGCGCTTACAACGTATCTCAAGGACACTATCCCTGGTCTGGAAGGCGCATTAACGGTTCAACAGTTCCCCAGTGGTTTCTCCAATCTCACGTATCTCATAAAAATCGGTGAACGCGAACTGGTGCTGCGGCGTCCGCCTTTCGGGAGCAAAGTGAAGGCAGCCCATGACATGGGCCGGGAATTCCGTGTACTGAGTGCGCTGCATCCTGTGTATCCCGCTGCACCCAGCCCCTTGGCATATTGCACTGACGCCGGCGTGCTCGGAGCAAACTTCTATGTGATGGAACGCATCCGGGGCATCATCCTGCGCGGGAAAAAACCCCCGGATTTCGCATGGCCGCCGGAACTCACGCGCCGCTGCTGCGAATCGCTGGTGGATAACCTGGTGCGTCTGCACCAACTGGATGTGGACGCGATCGGACTAAGCGATTTGCGGCGGGAAGGATCGTTTGTCCGCCGCGCCGTAGATGGCTGGACCGGCCGTTATACTGGTTCTCAGACGGATGACATTCCCGATTTTGACCGGGCCGCGGAGTATCTCAAAAGCCACTGCCCGGAGGATGTGGCCAGTGTGTTCATCCACAACGACTACAAATTCGACAATTTGGTGTTGGAACCGCAGGATCCCACCCATATCCTCGGCGTACTCGATTGGGAAATGAGCACTATTGGGGATCCACTTATGGATCTTGGCGTGGTGCTCAGCTATTGGAACCAGCCCGAGGATCCTTCGCTTGGCATGGTACCCTGTTTCCTGACGCTTGAACCCGGATGCATGACCCGCCGCGAGGTGGCGCAGGCCTATGCCGCCCGCACCGGTCGCGATATCGCGCAATTGGGATTCTACTATGCCTTTGGGCTGATCAAGCTTGCCGTGATCGCACAACAGATCTATTACCGCTATAAACAGGGCCTCACGAAGGACCAGCGCTTCGCACCGCTAATTTTCGTGGTGGGAGCGCTCAGTTCCATGGCCGTGCGCGTCATCGACACCGATGAGGTCTGATCGAAATTTTTCAATATGTACACAGACCGTCAATCAGCGGGAGCGGCTTGTGGCATGGGTTCGTTTTTTGCTTTGCGGCACACGCTGAACAATGGCGCCCAATGCGCGCAACGCCTCATTGACTGCTGTTGCGTTTGGAAACAAGCGCGCTACATCCGGCTCAATTACCACCACGTTGGCGCCTTCGGCATAGCGTGCCGCTGTAGCGCCACGGACGGCTTTGGAGAAATCATATTCAGCACGCATTGTGTCCACATCTATTTTTCTTCTTGTGGTGTGTTTAGTGTTATCTTTCTTCATAATATCTCCGTTCTCTTCGCGTTGTTTCGCGAGCGCTGATCAACCTTGTGCGGGATCCTCTCTCCGCATAGGCAACAACAAGAATACGTTATGCACGCGATAGCCCGAGAAGCACGAAACGTTCCTCATCCAGGGAATGATCTGGGTCAGGCATATTCAGGCTCAGAGGATCGCCAAAGACCGTGGCTGCTTCTTCAAATGACACTCCATGCTTGCGGAGATTGAGTGCTGCCTTTTTCTCATCCCACTCAAAGCGATAGCCCATTACCCAGTCCTCAGAGAACCATCCTGCACAAGAGGACTGTCACTCAAACGATTTAGTGGTACTCTGTTTTTCATAAATTCCTTGCTCCACCGGAATTATGCACGTAAAGAATGCCTTTACGCGTTACCTTATGTCAAGACATCACCACTGATTCTCTTTCCTCGGCTCTAACGGAACTTTTGTTCCTGAACTTTGGCAATATCTCCGTAAGGAAGCACATTCTGTGTTGGCATACGAAGTTTTCAGGTGCAGAAAAGCGGCCAAAAATTCGTCATCATCTCCAATGACCCGAAAACACACCTAAGCAAGATTCTTCCCGGTGGAACTAATGGAGAGGCTGGCATGCAGCACGCCTTTCTGCTGGCGCAACATGTTGGCCAGCCGGTCTATCTGCTTGCCCCGGCCCCTGACCACCACCGTCTCCGCGCACAGATCGTGGTCGAGATGGATGTGCATGGTCGCCAAAATGACATCATGATAATCGTGCTGCACATGCGTCAGCCTGTCGGTGAGGCCGCGCGTGTGGTGGTTGTAAATAAAGGTCACGGTCCCCACCGCTTCCTCATCGCGATCCCATTCTTTCTCCACCAGCTTGTCACGGATTAAATCGCGGATGTATTCCGAACGGTTGCTGTAATTGCCTTCGCGAACCAGCCGTTCCAACCGTTCCAGCAACGGCTTCTCGAGTGAAATGCTAACGCGTTCTACCCCAGACATGATGTTTCACCCTTATGTAAAAGTAAAAAATACCTTGGGCTCACGGACAACACGCCCGTATTCCTTTTTACTCCCTCACTTCCACCAAACGCAAATCTACATCCACCGGATCCTTCCCCAGGTCCACGCGCGCGCCATTCGGATTATGCACGGTGAGGGTTCCATGCAGGCCGTGAATCCCCAGCCCGCGCCGGACGGTTTCAACCTTAAGGACGGGCCTGTCCGCCGTGTCATACACCTGGCAATCCTCAAATACAATGCCCCCGAATTTCGTACATTGTTTTGGATGCATTACGGTCAACAACAGCGGCACGCGGGGGGTATCGGACTTGATTTCTTTCCCGACCCAGGCATTGTGCCAGGTGCACTGGGTAAACCTAACCACAGCACTCTCCGCTGACTTGTCGAAAACAAAAGCGCCCGCTCTGCCGGGATTCTCGATGGTGCATTTACGGAACTCGATGCTGCCCTTCGGCGCGTCATCATCCAGCATGCCCACCGCCACACCCGCATCCACGCCATTGCGCACTATGCAATTTTCAACAATCACCGACAGCGGCGGGCTCTCCTTTGAAAGCTGTTTTAAATAGAAAAGAATATTCCCGCCGGTATTGTTTTCCAGCACACAGTCCCGCATGATGCAATTCGTGAGTTGTTCCGTGGGGCGGTTGGGCTCGAAATCGATGCCCGCCTGAGGGGCCGTGCCACTGGTGTTCAGCATCAGGGTCCGCTCGATCAGCAAATCGATCGCGCTGATAATGCTGATTCCCTGCCGGTGATGGTCGTCGCAAATGGCATCGCGAATCACCACGTTTTTGCAAAATTCCTGCTTTCCAGTGGAACCGATATAAATCCCGTCACCGCCACTGCTTTCAAGGCGCAATCCTTCGATCAGGACATTGGTGCACCCCTGTATGTCCAAGACCATTCGCCATTCGCCTTTTTTATACGCCGCGCTCTGGTAATCCACCTTGTTCATGCGCAACACCGCGCCGAAACCGCGCAACACAATATCCGTGCAGTCATTCGCGGAAAAGAGGGAGTCCCCCGTGTTCTTGTATTCCCCCCGCTTCGCCAATACCACCGCGCCCGGTTCAAACACCACCTCCAGATTGCTCCGGAGGTGCAACGGACGGACAACCCATTCACTGTCCATGCGGGGAATCACCAGCTTTTTTGCGCCGGAATCAATGGCCGCCTGAAGAGAGTCCGTGGAGTCCTCCGCATTAAACCCCCACCAGGCAGCGTTCGCCTCCATCAATTCGCCCTTTTTCACCCGCTCGATCAGTTGCGCGGCACTCTCTTCACTAAATGCTGAGGCGCTTATTCCCAGGAAAAGGATAACACCCAATATTAAACATGCTTGCTTTATCATCGCGATCCTCCTGTATATTCTTCGAATGTTGGACAAGGGACTGCACACGGGTGGTTTCAAGGAAATCGATATTGTTGTATATGCTGGGAATGAAACAAAACAGCAATCATGATACCCAAGTCATTTTGAGTTTACGGTGGTTGTTTTGACAGTCTTGAAGGTACAGATTGATGAGGGTTTGGTATGGAATCCCATGCTGCTTGGATTGTTGTTTGAAATATTCAATCACGCCCGGGTCCAGACGAAGTGTTATCTGCTTCTTCAGTTGCCGGGCATAGGGGTTCTTGCGGGATTTCATCTTAAACAAATCATATTCCGCTTTCATATTATCACCTCCAATAGTGTCTGGATTCTGATTTCGTGGCTTTTCTGGCTGAAATAATACGGATAACACCCTCTTTCTCCCTATGGCAGTGGCAAATCAACAGTAATCGCAATTTGGCGCTTAAACCCAAAAGGAGGAATCGGTCTTCCCACTCCACATGTTCATCATCATAGAACTCGACGGCATGTTCATCGTAGAAAACCGACCGGGCTTCCTCGAAGGAAATACCATGCTTCTTGCTATTTTCCTGGGCTTTGTGTAGGTCCCAAGTAAAGCATAGCTTATTCATAACTACATTGTAACTACAAATTGCACCTGTGTCAATTAAAAATGTTTGCCTTACTCGCGCGAGGCATGTACTATGCACTGCGTGAAAAAGGAAGGGAAATACAATGAATAGGGCGATGATTTTGTTGTGTGTTGTTTCTGGGATGCTGGCCATGTCCGCGTGGGCGGAGGAGGACGCCGCACCGGCGGAATTTCCGCATTTTCAATTCACGGGGCATGATGAGGAGGCCCGGATCCTCAGTGATTACCTTTGGCGCCATTTCAGCAAGCGTGGTGGAAACGGAATCTGCCTTTTTAACCGGGAGTACCTGCTCTGCTCGGACACATGGATGGGCGGGGCCATCGCTCCGGATCGTAAAAAGCCGATTCAGGAAGTGCATCGGGAAGATTTGCTGGGCATCGAGATCGACTCCGAGGGCTATGTCAACACACATCAGCATTTCTCCCACGCGCATGACCGCGGCTGGCCGTTTCCCATGTGGACGCAGGCCGGAAACGTGCAGATGGCCGCAGGATGGCATTTTCAGCCGCTGGACAAGGTCCCCGGCTGGGTAGGGGACGGATTGCGGCGTCGCAAGATGACTGCGTTCTGCGGCGAGGACGCCATTGGGCGTTGGAGTCTGGAAAACGCCCGTTCACTCGGCATGATCGACAATTGCTGGCGAGTGGAGGCAACCGGTATCTCCCCCACACTGATAACTCCGGAAGGCATTATCATTGACGCCTTCAATGCGCCATTCCTGCAACTGCGTTGGAAACGCTCCGCACCGCCCACAAGCCACGCGCTCCCGTATATGGAATGGCTTCGCGAGGAGGACACGGCATTTGGTCCGGATCGGCGCATGTATTTTGGATTCGACACCACGCATCTGTCCGGCCCCAACCTGTATCATTCACACATGGCGATGTACCGGCATCCCTTATGGCAGGGGAAAATCAAGCGGATGCGGATTGTCCTGGCTCCGGGCGAATCGGACGGCACATTTGACATCGATTCGTTCTTCACCGCGTACGACACGCGCCACACCATCAACAATCCAATCTTTGTGATTGCCAGCCGCCTTTATTTCAATTGGACCGGCGACATCGGCTTTCTACGGCAGAATATCAACCGGATGCGCACCGCGCTGCGGTATCAGCAAACGGAAATGGGCGGCATCGAGAATAATTTCATCCACAACCCCTGGGTGGGCCACGACGGGCTGCCCGGCGTAATTACAAAACCGGACGGCGGCAAAATCATCGAGAGCGGCCACGGCATCGGCAATAATTACTGGGATATCATGCCCTTCGGCGGCGATGACTTCTATGCGACAAATCAATACTATGCCGCAACGCTCGCACTCGCCGGCATCGAGGAGGCCATCCGGCGCAATTCCGGCTGGGGCGTCCCCTTGGGCGCGCTTGCCATGGATCCCGCATGGCTGCGGCAGCATGCGCATGCAGTAAAAGAAGAAGCCAACCGCCGCTTCTGGAATCCGGCCACGGGACGGTTCGTGGCGGCCATCGACACGGCCGGCAAGGCGCACGACTATGGCTTCACCTTTTTGAATCTCGACGCCATCTGGTATGGCATGGCGTCCGAGGAACATGCACGATCAATCATCGATTGGATCAATGGAACCCGCATCGTCGAAGGCGATACCTCCACCGGCGCGGATATTTACCATTGGCGATTCGGACCGCGCGCCACCACGCTCCGCAATATCGACTGGTATGGACAGGGCTGGAGTCATCCGGAAAGCATTCCCTTCGGCGGGCAGGTGCAGGACGGCGGGGCCGTATTAGGGTTTAGTTTTTATGATATGTGGGCGCGCCTGCAACTCCTCGGTGCCGACAATGCCTGGCAACACCTGACCGAAATTCTGGCCTGGGAAAAAGAGGTTAAAGCGGCCGGAGGATATCGCGCCTATTATGCGGACGGGAAACAAGGCACCACAATGCAGGGCGGAGGCACGGCAGGCGGCATCGGCATTGACGCCGAGTTTTTTGAGAGCAGTCTGCTGCCGTCAATTATGGTATATGGATTTCTCGGCATCACACCCAGCGCGGAATCGCTGTCAATGGACCCGAAACTGCCCAAAGAATGCCCCGAACTCGGCATGACCAACCTACAGTATCAAAATGCGGTGCTGGATATCCTCGCCAACAAAAAAACAATTGTAATTACTCTGAAAAACACACCATTGAACCCCATCGCATTAAAATTGCCGGAAGGCTGGAAACAAAAGAAACCATCGAAACAAAAACCGCCCTTTGTGCTTTCCACACCGGGCAAATATTTGTTTAAAAAATAGCCAGGCGCATCTATATGGAATATTCATTGAATGGTTCATGGCGATTGTATGGTTTTACACAGGGCGAGAGGCTCATTGAGCATCCTTCCGAATTGGAAAACACCGGAATCACCGCTATTGAGGCCCACGTGCCCGGGAATGTCGAACTCGACATGCAGCGCGCCGAAGGCAATTTCGTTTCTCCCGCCAACCAAAATTGGCAGGTGGCCCGCATCCGCACCTACGCCACCGATCAGCGGCTATTTCTCATTGAATGGCATATCGACACACAGACTTTCGGCAACCATTACCTCTCGGGGACACCGCCATTGTCCCTGGAAACCTATAAGGGGCAACTCCCAAAAATAGCGTCGATCCCCATACCATTTGACGCAACCCTGGTTTCCTTCTGATTGTTAAGGAGTTCCTCTAAAAGCAGTCGGTTCCACAGATCTACACGTTTTGACCTTGGTATTGATTTGAGGGAAAAAGCAATGTATACGTTTTAAAAAAACCCTATACGGGCGTAACTTCATGTTCAAACGTTACCCGCGCAATATAATATCCATCCAGTTCAAGATCTTGAATTGCCTGATCTGTGTCAAGAGCAATCCGTTTTTGCCCAGACTGGATATCCAAACACTTTTCGAAAATTAACTCTCCTAGCGGATCTGTTATTTCCGAAGGCAATTCGCTTGGCTTTCGCCCAGCTTGAACAAAGAGATAAACTAGTTCATTGGGATTCGAAGCTCGCTTCACTTTATAAATGTCCACCAGCATACTTTACCTCCGCCTAGATTGTATCATACTCCTCAAAAACAAATTTCGACACATAATTCAGCGTATTTGGGGGGCCTGAAAGATACGTAATCCATGTCAGCATGTGCACAAAGAACATGAAAAGATTTCTTTCTTCCTGTTGTAGAAACGCCCACATGTCTTCAGGTGGGGTTAATTGTTTGAGATCACGAAAGCTCTTGTGATGCCAAATCACTCCTTTGCCAAGCACAACAACCAAATCTATCAGTTCCTCATGCGGCACGCCCAAGTCAGCAGCAATTCTGGAAAGCCAAACGGCCACGGTCTTTATTTTTTCTGGACCTTCATACGCAATTATATAGGTCTGAATTGGCGGCGGTATTGGTCCGGACGGCAGGGTGGGGCGTGTGCGTTTTAATGCTTTATGGTATTGAGCAGCCTTGCATGCTTTCTCCAATTCATTTTCGGTTATCACAGATTTACTTTCAATAGTAGCCACCACCCCTTCGGTTAAGTAAGCGGCATTATCCCGCGAATACGTAATGCGCGGCATATCACGGCGATAAACAACAATATCAACTTGCGGGCGGTATTCATCTTGTGGAGGATTGGGTTTTGAGTCTTCATCGATGATTTCGCCCTGCCCAATTTCAAGGTGGGTTGGAAAGTGGTTTTGGAGAAACTCTCTGATAAACCATTCCCGTGGACCGCCTCTCAGGTTCGGATGTCCGGCATTCCTTGCCACCTCGCTCTGTGCCACCAGAATCTTCTCTAATGCATTTGTATGAGAGATTATCATCGAATGTCATCCCTATTAGCACCCACCATAAAGTAAGTCACCTCATGTGTACTGTGTCGTATAATAATAAACATAATATCATAAGTCAATTTTTTCTCTCTTTTTAGAATAAATTCGTGTCTTGTGAGTGATCCGTAACGAATAACAGTCAAGTTTGAGGATACTTTCTATTTATTTCTATAATACGCCGGCGTTGGTAGAAAGTTGGCAGTACGATTAGATGGTTTTCAGTTCACATATATTTTTATTTTATTTCCTCCCCTTGGCGCTCGGCGTGTATTATCTCGCGCCGCGGCGGCTTCGCCATCTTGCTCTGACGCTGGTCAGCTATGTGTTTTACGGCTGGGCAAACCCCTACTTCGTCTTTCTGATGTTCGGGTCCACCGTGTTCAGCTATTGCTGCGGTATGATTATCGCCCACGGGTTCCACGGCTGGCGGAACGAAGTGCAGGCGCTTCCCAAGGGCGAACCGCGCACCACGTTGCAGCGTCGCGCACTGATTGCCTCGGTCACCTGCAGCCTTCTGGCGCTGGGCGTCTTTAAATACTTCAATTTCGCGCTGGACAATTACAATGGTCTGATGGCCGCGCTCGGCCTGGACGCACTGCAATGGAAAAACTTCCTGCGCATCACCCTCCCGCTCGGTATCAGCTTCTACACCTTCCACTGCATCAGCTACATCGTGGACGTTTACCGGGGCGATGCCAAGGTGGTAAGCAACTTCACGGATTTCTCCTGCTATATCGCCATGTTCCCGCAGTTGGTGGCGGGACCCATCATCCGGTACCGCGAAATTGCCTACCAATTACAGGGCCGCGCGTATACCTTCGAAAAATTCAGCCGGGGCGTCACTTTCATAAGCCTCGGCATGGCGAAGAAAATCCTGATTGCAAATGCCTGCGGCAAAGTGGCGGACACCTGCTTCGGCGCGGGCGCGGTCTCCACCCTCGACGCATGGTACGGCATGTTCGCCTATACCTTCCAAATCTATTTCGATTTCAGCGCCTATTCCGACATGGCCATCGGGCTGGGCCTCATGCTCGGTTTCGTTTTCCCGAAAAACTTCGATTCCCCCTACCTCTCTCAATCCATTACCGAATTCTGGCGGCGCTGGCATCTCTCGCTCTCGTTTTTTCTGCGCGATTATCTGTATGTCCCGCTGGGCGGCAATCGCAAGGGGGAACGCCGCACCTATGTGAATCTGGCCACCGTCATGCTGCTCGGCGGACTCTGGCACGGCGCCGCCTGGAATTTTGTGATCTGGGGCGGCATCCACGGGACCATGCTGGCCTTCGAACGCACCCAAGGCAAGGAAAGCTTCTATCACAACGCCCCGCGCCTTATCCGCACCGCGCTCACGTTTCTCATTGTGTGCTTTGCATGGGTATTTTTCCGCGCGCCTGATCTGCCCGCCGCACTGGCCTATCTGCAATCGCTATTTGGGCTGGGCGCGGCGCAGGACGGCATGTATCTCATCCGCGGTCTGATTTATCAGCCATATTACGTGCTGGCGATGCTGCTGGCGGTAATTGTGGTGTGGACCGCGCCTCAGACCTGGGATTTCACCCGGAAATTGACCTGGCCCAAGGCGGCCTGGTGCCTCGTATTGTTGATCATCTCGTTGTTGATATTAACCACACAATCCTACAACCCGTTCATTTATTTTATCTTTTAGGAAAACGCATGGCGGACTTGGTAAAAGCACGGGAAGAACAAGCGCGCGCCGAAGTCGGGCATACCGATGTATCGCCCCGGCTCGCCGCGTTCCTTGTCTTCTTCTTTCTTGCCGTCATCGTTGCAGTTCCATTGATGGACCAAATATATGACGCGGTAACGAAGGGCGGAACTCCCGCCGCGCTGGAAGTAACGGAGTTTATCCCCCCCGCGGATGTAATTACCAATGCCTATTCGGACAAAGGCTTGTTGGCCACGGGATTCGCCGTCAATGCGCATCTGCTGCGTGAGATCAAACGTTATGAAGACGGCATTAAGCAGGATTCCCTGCTGGCGGAGACCATGCTGCCTTCCGTTCAGAATGTCACGATTGGGTATCTCAAAGCGGGCAACGAAAAGGCCTATTGCGGGCTGGACGGCTGGCTGTTCTACCGCCCCGGCATTGACTTTCTCACGGGCGGCGGATTTCTCGAACCGGTCGTGATGGCCAAACGGGCCCGCGCCGGCGATGAAACCCATGAACCCCCGCAACCAGACCCGGTGAAGGCCATCATGCAGTTTCGCGATCAACTCGCGGAACGCGGCATCACCCTCGTGCTCTTTCCCGCGCCCGATAAAGCGGCGGTGTACCCGGAAAAGCTCTCCCGCCGCTATGATGGGCGGCAGCCCGTGCGAAATCCCTCCGAAGCGGAGTTCTATCGCCGATTACAGGAAGCCGGGGTGTTGATCTGCGATGTAACCGAGGCCCTCACACAAGCAAAGGGCCAAGGCGTGTCTACATTTCTTAAAACAGACACCCATTGGACTCCTGAAGGGATGGAAATGGCCGCCCGGGGATTGGCACGTTTCATCCGGGAGCAGGCACCCCTCCCGGGCATCTCCCCCGTTCTCTTCACTCGGACCTCCAAAACAGTTGAAAACCTGGGAGATGTTGCGGTGATGTTGAAATTGCTGGACGATCAGACCTTTTATATTCCGGAACGGGCCATGCTCCAAACGGTCCGGCAATCAGACGGTGCTCCCTGGGAGGCAGACCCTGGGGCGGATATTCTTTTGCTGGGCGACAGTTTCGCCAATATCTATTCCCTGGGAGGTATGGGATGGGGGGAACATGCCGGCCTTGCAGAACAATTGAGCGTAGAACTCGACCGGCCCATTGATACGTTGCTTATCAATGACAATGCCTCCCATGCCACCCGCCGACAGCTCAGCCGCGAAATCATGCATGGAAAAGACCGTTTGGCCGGGAAAAAGCTGGTGATCTGGGAATTTGCCGCCCGGGAACTCGCCGTTGGGGACTGGAAAGTGGATTTTCGCTTAAACCCCGTACATTCCGCCCGTTAACCAGATCCGCCTTAATTATCCTTAAAATTTACATTTACCCCCTAAGAAGAAATAATAGACAAATGATTTGGCTTTTTCGCAAGTTTATATTATAATAGAAAGGAACCCAAGAGGGTGGTTTATTATTTTGAGGCAGAAAAAAATGAGGAAAGTGTGTTGGTGCGGTTTATGAAACCGTTGGAAGAAGAGACAGGTCTCTCCGTTAGCGAGGAGAATTTTGTCTTGGGTAAGAACATCAGGGGTACCAGATGATCCCCCACAAACAGAAGGGATTAGGAGAATGAAAAAAGAACTGCATTCATTGTGTGCGAGGCACGTCGTCCAGTTAGTCGTATTAACGGTCCTTCTCACAGGGGGAATGACGGCCTACAGCGCCCAGGAAGAAGATTATTATGCGATCCAGCCCTATGCAACCAACCGGCCCAACCAGGACTTAATCGCACCTTCCGGATGCACACTGATATTTAATACCGATCTCAAGACGCTGACAGCCTCCGGCACGGGCGTGATCCCTTCGGGGACCTATACGCACGCAGACTTCGTTTTGAGCGTTAAAGACGTAATTATCTTCTATTTTCGAAATGTGCGTATCGACGGTGGCGTGAGCATCCAGGTAACAGGTTCCAAGGCTCTTTCCATTTCCGCGGATCGCGATATGTATATTGGTTCCGCCATTGATGTGAGCGGTGCGACAGCGGGACGCGCAGGCGCGGGCGTGGGCGGCGCGGGCGCAGCGGTTACTGGCGGAGCGAGCTTGGGGGGCAGCGGCGGCTCGTCTGGCGGCGGTGGCGGTGTTGGCGGTGGGTACGGCGAAGGCGGTGCAGGGGGTAACGCATGGTTTGACGACAATGGAGAAAATGGGTATTCAGGTTCCGCGGGATATGGCGGGTACGAAGGAGGAAATGGCGGATCGGGTGCAGGCGGAAATACCGGCAGCAGTGGAAGCGCAGGGTTGAATAATTCCGGCAACGGTGACGGAGGCGACGGTGGCATTGGCGGAAAAACCGAAGGTACAGATACCCTTGGCGGAAGCGGCGGCAGTGGGAATCCTTCCTTAGGAACCGGCGGGGGCGGCGGGGCGGCGCACGCGTATTATGGGGATGCAGGCAGCGTCGGTAATTCCGCGACAGGCTCAGCGGGCGGCGGCAATCCCGGATTAACCGGAAATGCAGGAACTTCCGGTTCTCCCGGAGAAGATGCCACGTTCGCGGACACCCATGTGAATGATCTTGAATTGATGGCGGGCGCGGGCGG
>JAKQOG010000230.1 GCA_029565395.1 Candidatus Hydrogenedentota bacterium
TCAGCACCCCCTTCGCCTTCAGCACCCCCTTCGCCTTCAGCACCCCCTTCGCCTTCTCCCTCGCCTTCAGCGCCTTCCACTTCACCTTCCTCACCGCCCTCGCCTTCCTGTATTCCTTCCGGTTGGCCTTCCATTCCCTCAAGAGTGAGGCAGACGTTATCAAGAATCATCAGCCCGGTGAAATAGCCTTCGAATCGCAGGACGTGCGATGCGCCATCCGCAAATGCGGAAACATCCGCGGTTACCTGGGTATAGACGCTATACCCCGGCGTTTCTCCGGTAATACTGAATACTTGTGTATCATCCATCCACACGCCAAGCGTGTCGGTAAGTTCGGCGGAATCATTTAACAAGTAAAATTTCAAGGTGGCGACCGAAGCATTGGGAACGGTTAACGTCTGCGATAACACACAATGCTCATCGGGTTGGATATCGCCAAAAAAGGCCGACCACGTCCCCTCATAGGACATCGCACCACTTTCCACTATTAGTTCTAATCCGGACTCCGAGAATTCCGTCCACACTGTATTCCCATCCTCAAAACCGGGATTTCCCAAAATATTGTTCGGGCAGTACTCCGGCTCGCCTTCCGTGGCCCCTTCTATTTCACCTTCTACAACCCCCTCACCTTCGATGACGCCTTCGATTTCACCTTCCTCAACCCCCTCACCCTCAATCAGGCCTTCTTCCGACCCTTCCTCAATACCTTCGCCTTCCATAACGCCTTCGATTTCGCCTTCCGTGGATGCGCCGATGAGGCAGACGGCAAAGTCGCCATTCACGGTGGAAAACATGCCGGATTCGAGATATTGGGCGGTATTATCTCCGGGGGCATTGGTAAGGAGCCAGAAGAATTTACAGGTGGTGTCATTGACGCCGAATACCATTACCCAGCCGGTATTGAGCGATACCGGGCTCCATAACGTGAGATCGTACTGATAAATGGGGCAGTCCTGTGTTTCCGTGGGGAAAACCAGCCCCGTGTCGACAGGCGTGACAATCGCTTCTTCGAAATAGGCTTCTGAACCGGGCATTCCACCATCATCCGTGAAGAATGCCACCCAGAAGGAGTCCATCGATCGGGTGCAGGCCAACCAATCCCCCGATCCGGAATCAAAAACATTCTGAACGCCCCACCAGCGTATGCCAGTGATGGGTTCGGTGATGCCGGAGAAGTTTTCATAGGCACGGTGATCAGGGGCCGGGCCGTTGCTCATATAGAAATCGAGTTCGTCCGTATAACCATACAACGGTTGGGAAAGCAGGGCATTATCTGGGCATAGTTCGTCAAAAAGGACGCTTTCGCCTTCGCCTTCCGCACCGCCTTCTCCTTCACCGGTAATATCGCCTTGCACGCAAATCCCCCAATTCACAATCTGGCCGCCAGGATTGCCACTGAGCGTCATCATCCAGTTGCCACTCAGCTCGCAGCCATCAAATACATCGGAAAGCGAGAGTCCACTGGCAGGCAAAGAATACCGGCCGGGAATGCACGTGCCGCCCATGCAGGAACCAAGAGAGACGTCCGCCTCATCATCAATAATATACAGACCATCGGTAAAATCGATGGGGCTGTCAAAATTCCACGTGTGCCAGCAATCGCCCCGCTCCAGGTATAAAGACGTGCTTCCCGTTACTCCCTGTACTTGTACCCAGAGATCCAAGTCCGCAATTGCGCCGGAATCGGGGATGGTGAAGTAAGTGCCGATATATCCAACCGGTTGCGGGACGTTCGGGCTCATATAGGGATCGGTGCAGGTTTCCTCTTCCCCTTCGCCTTCAATACCCCCTTCGCCTTCAATACCCCCTTCGCCCTCTCCTTCCCCGGCGCCCTCCCCTTCCACACCACCTTCTCCTTCGCCTTCACTAACACCTTCGCCTTCCCCAGGTTCCCCCGTCAGAAGGCAAAAGGCCAAGTCATAGTCACGCCGGAAATACGTAACGCTGTTATCCTGCACCGAATAATGATCTCCGCCATAGGAATCACACCAGCCAAAAACGCAGCTTGCATCACCTTCGCCTTTGATGCTGATCCAGGCATACGCAACATATTTTGGCGTGGCAAACCATGCGGTAAACTGGTACATGGCAAGGTCGGACAGATAGGTCGCACCCGTTAATTCATAGGTGGGCGTCACGGTTTCCTCGAAATACAGGGGGCCGGGCATGCCATTATTGTCTTGATAAAACGAAATAATGTACGAATTAAATTCCCGGACACAATCATTCGAAAGTCCCATGGAACCCCACCAGCGAACTCCGGTAACGGGATCATTAACGCCGGTAAAATTGTCGAAGGCCTGGAACTGGCCGTCGCTAAACGGGCCGCTGTAATCCGCATAAGGAGCCGCGGGCGGGTGCGAATAGACCGACGCCGGGGGGCAATCCTCCAAAATGCCAATTTCGCCTTCGCCTTCCCCCTCGCCCTCGCCTTCGCCCTCGCCTTCGCCACCGCAGATACAGCCAAAGTCCAAACTCCAATTCGTGATCATGCCATCATCCCCGGAAGACCAGTCGTAGACAACCAAGGTCCATTCGCCTTGTGCATCATATCCATCGAGCACCGAGAGATCCCCCGCTGGTTTCAAGCATCCGGTAAACGGCGAAGACGCATCCTGAATGGAAGTTTCGGCCTCATCATCAAGCACAGTCCCGCTCATTCCACTGGAACAGCCGCCGGCTTCGTTAAACAACAGCACATACCGCGCTTCTGGAGACTTCAGCACCGCCCAAAGATCGCTGCTGCACGTGTGGCTTATATCCACATGGACATTTATATCAGAAATAATCAAAGAATCAGGCACCGTCAGCGTGGAGGAAACAACCCCGTAACTCGGTATAACCTTGGGAACATCCGCGCTGGTGAAGGACTGGCAAGCGGGATCTCCGCCAGCAAGCGGAGACAACAACGCCCCGAAAAGCATTCCCGCGGCAATACACAGTGAAAACATGTCTAAAAACTCATAATCCCGTCGAATACCCATAACACCTTCCCTTTCGATTCAATTCATAGCCAAACATGACGTGCATTGAGCACCCTTGCATTTTCGGTGCGCCTGGCGCACCCTACTGGAGCGGGGTGGTTAAGCCCCACTCCAGAGAGTATAAAATATGCCTATGCCGGGCCGGGGCAGAAACCGTCTTCCGTGCCTTCGCCCGGGCAGTAATGATACCCGCCAGAGTTGAAGAATTGGATGATGCGCAGCAACTCGGACAGGCTGATAAACCAATCCTGCGGGTTATAGTCGGAATCGTGCGGGGCGCAGGAGGTATCCCCCGGACCCGGCGCATAATCGTCTTCCGTGCCCGCCTGGCAATGATAGCCGGATGAATTGAAGAACTGGATCACACGAAGAAGTTCCGACAGGTTTATCAAACCATCGCCATTGGGATCAGCCGAGTGATCTTCATCAACCATGCCCTCGCCTTCCTCGCCTTCGCCTTCCACTCCGCCCTCCCCTTCGCCTTCTTCACCTTCGCCTTCCTCGCCTTCGCCTTCCGCTCCGCCTTCCCCTTCCGTGACGACGCCGGCGCCAAAGCACACACTCAAATCATACGCCTGGGTATCATAATAGGTTTTTGCGCCGCTGTGATAAAGCGACTGTCCATCGCCCACTGGAGAACTCACCCAGTGCCACTCGCAGGGAAGTGAGCTGCTAAGGCTCGAAATGCCCACAAACCCTTCGCTTACCGCGATGGGCGTATCCAGCGTCAAGGTATACCGGTAAATGGTGACAAATGCGCCTGGAAGCGTGTACACGGCGCCCGTATCCACTTTTTCAGCCACTCCATCCGCCGCGCCCAATGAGGCGCCAGGTATGCCGCCATCATTCTCCGCGAAAGATACTTGAAACATGCCGGAGGTAGTGCACGTAGAAAAAACTCCACCATCTTCATGGGCATCGAATCCCCACCAAGTCACACTGCCAATGGGTTCCGACACACCCGAAAAGTTCTCATAGGCAAATCCCAGTTGGATCTGGCATACCGGCGCTTGCCAAGGCGAGCTGTCCTGATGCGGGGGCTGCGAGAAGATCGACTCGCCGGGGCAAGGCTCGATCGGTTCCACCACCTCCCCTTCTTCGCCGCCTTCTCCCTCTTCTTCGATCATCGGCGTGATGCAGATGCTCCAACCGTTCAGGGTGCCAAAGGAGCCGCCCCCGGCATCTTCAATGGTCAGTGTCCACGTGCCTGCAGCACCGTAGCCGTCAAAGGCCGATAACGGACTCCCCGGCTGGAAAACATCGCTAAAGGGCGGGTAGCCGCTGAAAATACTGACGTCCGCTTCGTCATCAAGAATGGTCTGCTCGAAGTTCTGGCCATCATTGTCCAATTCATTGAACAGGGTAACAAAAATTCCATCGGGGCTTTCCAGTTGAACAATCAACGCCGAGGTGCTGTTGCACGTGATGTCCAGTTGGACGTCCAAGTCGGCGATGGTCAACGTATCGGGAACCGTGAGCGTTGAAATAGTGGTCTCTCCCATTCTCAGGTCCATGGGCGTATCCCCGCTATGATATCGCGTACACTCAAGTTCGCCCTCGCCTTCGGCCGTTCCTTCGCCTTCGGCCACCCCTTCGCCTTCTTCTGCACCTTCCACCGGGGTCTCTGCCCCAAGGCACAAACTCAAATCATAATCCAGCGGCGTAATATTACCGAATGCGTCCATCAGAATAGCGGCGCCATCGCCTTGCGGCGAACTCATCCAGTGCATATTGCAGTCCGATGATCCGGTTCCCGACACTCTAACCCAGCCGGAGGCTAGGGAGACGGGGGTGGAGAGGGTAAACTGATACCGGTAGAGCATCACAAAAGCACCCGGCAGGATGTAGGATACGCCCGTGTTTACTTTCACCGGCTCAACACTTTCAAAAAACGAAGAATTCTCTGCGGGTTGCCCGCCATCATCTTCATAAAAGGTGATCGTTATCGCAGTAGGCTGCGGAACACAACTGAACCACAAACCTGCATCTTCTCCCGCGGTATAGCCCCACCAGGTGACCACGCTAATGGGTTCCGCAACTCCGGAGAAATATTCGAGAGGCCTATCCTCCGGCACAAGCGTGTTGGCGGTGGGCGCGGTCCAGTTGCCCGCCGGAGCATGCGGCCCCTGGCCAAACAATGACCCAAGGGGGCAGGCTTCCAGCAACGGATCTTCTTCGCCTTCCTGCTGCGCCCCCGTGCTAACCAGGCACAAGCTCCAACTCACCAGTTCCGCGGGATCCCCGGTATCATTCGTGATGATCAGAAGCCATGTCCCCTCCGTGGTTTCACCATCCAGAATGGACAAAGGGTTCAAAGGCCGGAATGAACCGGTAAAGGGGGCATCGCCATCGGTCAGCGCAATATCCGCTTCATCATCCAGAGTGGTGTCTGTATAATTGCTGCCAGAGACCGGAGGCTGGTTCACCAGCATGAATTCGGTGCCCTCTGGCGATTCCAGTTCCACGGAGATGCCATCCACATAATCAATATTCAGCGTGAAGGTCACATTAACATCTTCGACCAAGCCAAGGTTCGGAAGAGTCAGGACGGAAGAGTCCCTGTCCCCTGATTGTATAGTCATGGGCACGGCGCTGCTCTCATACACGGTGCAGGGGCGCGTCCCGCGGATATGCCCCGTAATCTCCACAAACCAGCTATAAATGGAGCCGGTGGTGGTGCCGCCGACATCGGTCACGGTGAGGGTCCAGGTCCCTTTCGCGTTCGCCCCGTCATAGGTGGATAAAAGGCCCATGGGCCGGAAACTGCCCGTGAACGGCGGCAGGCCCAACCCGATATCCGTATCCGCTTCGTCATCCAATAGCGTATCGTTGAAATCCTCCCCATTATTATCCACTTCACTGAACAGGGAAATGGAGGTTCCATCGGGGCTTTCCAGTTGCACCACCAAGGCAGAAGTGCTGGAACAATTAATATCGAGTCCAACGTTGATATCATCAATCGTGATGGAACCGGGAATATACAGCGTGCTGGTGACACTTCCGTTGGGAACCAGTTCCACCGGATCCCCCTCATCGTTGTAGTAGGTGAATTGATTGCCGCCGCCAAATTCAGATGTATTGCCGGCCGCATCCGTGGCGGAGGCGGTCACATTCTTGCCATCATAGGCGCTCAGGTCGGCGAGGCTGCTAAAACCGCCAGAGGCATTGGCGGTTACGGAATCCACGAAGATCCGGCCCTCATCCGCATCGTCCACAAAGATCTCAATGGTGGCATTCGCGGGGCCAATGCCATCGACCGGGCTGATTCCGGTGATATTCGGCGCGGCAATGCCGCCATTGGAGGATTGCAGCTCAATTCCTTTTACACCATTTGAATGTATGGAATTATGGTTGATGGTGTTATAGAGGGCGGATGCCCCTGCAATAAGAACTCCATCCCTTCCGTTAAAGGCAATTGTATTCCCCGACTCCAAGGTTGTTCCACCAATGGTATAACCTTGCGCGCCATTGATAAAAATCCCATCTGAACCATTGGGCAAAGGGGCGGCGCCAGTGGCGTCCGTGCCAATGCGGTTACCCTGAATCGTATTGTCCACGGGCCCGGCCCCGGACAAAATGCCGGATAGGGTGTTGCCGGAAATGAGATTGCCTTCACCCGTATCCGGACGCCCAATCAGGTTGTTGTCAGCCTTGGCCAGATTGACGCCAACATTATTAGGGATAGCATACATCCCCGTGGCATCCGTGCCAATATAATTTCCAATAATGATGTTCCCGGAGGCGGGGTCGTCCGGGGCAAAGGAACCTAAAAGTCGAACACCATTCGAGTTGTTTCCTGAAATGATGTTTCGATCCGCTTCCGTGTCTCCGCCTATCTGATTATTGTCCCCTTTGTCGATCAAAATGCCTTCCCCGTTGCCCAAATCACTAATGCCATCCGTGCCGATGCGGCAGCCCAGAACCTGGTTGTTGTTCCTATCGATATAAATGCCCACCCCGCCAAAGTTGATAATCGTAAGCCCCTTGATCACACAGTTGTTCGACTTGATTTTCAGACCATCATCACTTCCTGCGCTGAGGTTTTCGCCGGAGATAATTACCGTGCCACCTCCGTCAATGGTGGTGGCATCATCCAAAACATCACTCAATTTTGTTGTTAGGGTTATGGTCTCCGAGCCTGCAGGTAAATCAAATGTTATGGTATCCGCACCGGGATTCGTGTCAGCCGTATTAATGGCTTCCAACAAGCTGCCTGGGCCACTGCTCGAATTATTGGTCACCACAATATCCGAGCCTGCGGCAAGCCCTCCCCACAACAATGTGATCATGGACATAGTGAGAATAAAAGAAATCTTGTGTGCTTTCCCATATATTGAGATCATTGAACCAACCCTTTCCTTTCAGCATTTCTGCCGATCCCTTTACCTAATATCCAGCGGTGCACTAGAAAGCTTGTATCTCTCTTTGCGCCACCGGCAATCAATTCACATGCATAAAAGAATTTATGCGAGCAAACTTACCAATCAATGCCGGGGAAAACGAGTAAAGATAGTATACCCCTGGTTGCGGAAGGATTAAGCACATCTATCGTACCCATACTCCCCATCACCTCTGCTCGCACAACTACTCCCATGGAATGGCGGCCCGACCATCCCGCCGTTTCCTCCGGCTGACTTTTCAGCCAGACCCTTATGAATATTATAATATCACAATATCTACTGTCTGGCAAGACCAGATCCCGCCGGGATTCTCACACGATTACCACACCCAGTGTTAAAAAGCTGCAACGCGCTATATCAACAAAAATTGATAGCCATCGGCAACCATAGATAGGAGATCCGGGCTAAATCACCGTAACACGGCCTGCTGGAGTGTTAACCCCTGCAGGCCGTGTCGAACGGCAAGATACGTGGACCTGATTAGAATAGGCTGTAGACTCTTTCTATGCCGGGCCGGGGCAGAAGCCGTCTTCAGTGCCTTCACCGGGGCAGGAATGATACCCGCCAGAGTTGAAGAACTGGATAATACGCAACAACTCGGACAGGCTGATAAACCAATCCTGCGGGTTGTAGTCGGAGTCATGTGCCGCGCAGGAGGTATCGCCTGGGCCCGGCGCATAATCGTCTTCCGTGCCCGCCTGACAATGATATCCGGAGGAGTTGAAAAACTGGATCACGCGGAGGAGTTCCGACAGGTTGATCAGACCGTCGCCATTGGGATCGGCGGAGTGATCGTCATCAACCACCCCTTCACCCTCCCCTTCGGCGCCTTCGCCTTCGCCTTCGGCAACGCCTTCGCCCTCTTCGCCTTCGCCCTCAGCGCCCCCTTCGCCTTCAGTGATGACTCCTACGCCAAGACAGAAACTCAAATCTCCCGGCCGGGTGTCATAATAGGCTTTTGCGCCGCTGTGATAGAGGTATTCTCCATCGCCCACAGGGGAGCTGATCCAATGCCACTCGCAGGGAAGGGAGGTGCTCAGGCTTGAAATGCCCACCAATCCTTCGCTCGCCACAACAGGCGTATCCAAGGTCAATGTATACCGGTAAATGGTGGCAAACATGCCCGGAAGCGTATAAACAGCACCCGTGTCCACTTTTGTGGCGACTCCCGTTGCGCTGCCCAGGTTGACGCCAGGCACGCCGCCGTTATTTTCGGCAAAAACTGCCTGGAACATACCGCTGGTGGCACAGTCCGAGAAGATTCCGCCATCTTCATGGGCATCAAATCCCCACCAGGTAACACTGCCGATAGGTTCCGTCACTCCGGAGAATTTTTCATACGCAAAACCAAGGTCTATCTGGCATACGGGCGCCTGCCAAGCGGCACTGTCTTGGTGTGGAGGCTGTGAGAAAATGGAATCGAGGGGGCAGGGCTCGATAGGTTCCACTACCTCGCCTTCGCCTTCTTCACCGCCTTCGCCCTCCTCGCCTTCACCCTCTTCACCGCCTTCGCCCTCGGCCACACCTTCCCCTTCGCCTTCTTCGCCTTCGCCTTCAGCCACACCTTCGCCTTCACCTTCAACCATCGGGGTGATGCAGATGCTCCAACTGTTCAGGCTGCCAAAGGAGCCGCCACCCGCATCTTCAATGGTCAAGGTCCATGTGCCCGCGGCGCCATATTCATCAAAGCCATATAACGCGTTATAGGGCCGGAAGATGTCGCTGTAGGGGGGGAATCCTTCATAGATACTGGCGGCCGCTTCATCATCGAAAACGGTCTGTTCAAAGTTCTGGCCGTCGTTGTCAAGTTCCCAGAACAATCCAACCTCCACGCCGTCGGGGGAGGTCAACACGCCAATTAACGCCGAGGTACTGTTGCAGGTGATGTCCAGTTGGACATTCACATCCGCGATGGTCATCGTATCGGGCACCGTAAGAGTCGAACTAATCGTACCGCCGCTGATCAGGTTCACGGGCACATCGGCGCTGTGATAACGAATACATTCGAGTTCGCCCTCGCCTTCGGCCGTTCCTTCGCCTTCACCTTCGGCTACACCTTCGCCTTCACCTTCCGAGATACCTTCGCCCTCTTCCCCGCCTTCGCCTTCGGATGGAACCGCTGCGCCGAGGCACAGACTGAGGTCATAGTTCTGCGGCGTATTAGTCCCTACTCCATCCCTCAAAATGGAGGCCCCGTCGCCTTGCGGCGAGGTCATCCAATGCATGTTGCACTCCGACGAGCCTGTTCCCAGGATTCTAACCCAGCCGGAGGCTAGGGAAACCGGGGCGGAGAGGGTGGCCTGATACCGGTACAGCATCACATAGGCGCCCGGCAGGACATAGGATGCGCCGGTGTTGATTTTCTCCGGCACAATGCTTTCAGAATACGAAGAATCCCCGGCCGGTTCTCCGCCATTGTCTTCGTAGAAGGCGATCTCCACCGCAGCGGGCTGGGGAATGCACGCCGCCCACAGCCCTGCGTCTTCAACCGCGGTGTAGCCCCACCACATGACGGTACCGATGGGTTCCATGACTCCCCAAAAATATTCGAGAGGCTTGGTGGCTTCCGCGTAATTGGATACGGGGGCGGACCAATCGGCCGCCGGAGCATGCGGCCCCTGGCCGAACAGCGAACCGAGTTCACAGGACTCAAGCAGGGGGTCTTCCTCGCCTTCCTGGGATCCGCCCGTGGTATTGAGGCACAGGCCCCAACGAACCAGTTGAGCATTGCTTCCGCTATCATTGTAAATACTCAGATACCAAACGCCCTCCGTGGTTTGACCATCGAATCCAGACAGGGCGGCAACGGGGCGGAACGAGCCGGTAAAAGGAGCGTCGCCATCGTTGATGCCGATATCCGCCTCATCGTCCAACACAGTATCCGTATAGTTGCTGCCCGATACCGGGGGGTGATTCACAAGCTGGATGGTGGTGCCTTCCGGGGATTGCAGCGTGACGGAAAAACTGTCCACATAGTCGCAATTCAAAGTAAAGAAGACATTCACATCTTCAATCAGGCCCACATCCGGAAGCGTCAACATGGAATCATCAGAATCCCCTCCGTAGATGGTGGCCGGCACATTGTCGCTCTCATACGAATCACAAGGGCGTATGCCGCGGATATGGCCGGTGATTTCAACCGACCAGCCATAGATGTCGCCGGTGGTGCTGCCGCCAACATCCGTCACGGTGAGGATCCAGGTTCCCTTGGCGTTTGTCCCGTCATAGGTGGACAAAAGGCCCATGGGCCGGAAACTGCCGGTAAACGGCGGCATGCCCAAGCCTATCTCATCATCGGCTTCGTCATCCAAAAGCGTATCATTGAAATCCTCGCCATCGTTGTCCACCTCGCTGAACAGGGAAATGGAGGTTCCATCGGGGCTTTCGAGCTGGACCACCAGGGAGGAGGTGCTGGAGCACCCAATATCAAGGCCAACATTGATATCATCAATCGTAATGGCGCCCGCGATAGTGAGCGTGCTAGTGACACTGCTGTTCGGAACCAGTTCCACAGGATCGCCTTCATCGTTATAATAATTGAACTGATTGCCGCCGCCAAATTCCGAAGTGTTGCCATCGGCATCGGTGGCCGTGGCGGTCACATTCATCCCGTCATAAGCGCTCAAGTCGGCCGTGCTGACAAATGTTCCAGACACATTGGCGCTAACGGAATCCACGAAGAACCGGCCTTCATCCGCAACGTCCGCAAAGATCTCAATAGTGGCATTGGCAGGGCCATGGCCCACCACCGGGCTGATTCCCGTGATGGACGGCGCGGCAATGCCGCCATTGCTTACACCCAGTTCTATACCGTTTTCACCGTTTGAAAAAATGGAATTATGGCTGATGGTGTTTTGGATGGACTGTTCCCCAATAAACGACACGGCTCTTCGCCCATTGAAGGCGATGATGTTCCCCTCCGCCACCGTAGCCCCGCCAACCATTATAGAAGACGCTTGATTAATTAATATCCCATCGCTCCCATTGGACAATGGCAAGGTTCCAGCGACATCCGTGCCAATACGGTTATTCTGGATCCCAAGGGATTGGGATTGTGAAACTTTAATTCCAAGATAAGAGTTTCCGGAAATGAGATTGCCCTCCCCGGGATTTGGCCGGCCGATATCGGTATTTTCTGTCATGCCAACTGCTATCCCAATATAATTGGGGATTGGAAGCGTCCCGGTGGCATCGGTGCCGATATAGTTGCCCACAATAACCGCCGACTCCGAAAAATCTTCTGGAATAATGGTGCCGCTAACGCTCAGTCCACTTCCTTCATTTCCTGAAATGATATTGCGTTCCGCTTCCGTGGAACCCCCAATATGGTTGCCGTCCCCATTTTTTATCGCGATGCCAATGCCATTGCCCAGACTGGTTGTGCCATCCGTGCCAATACGGCAGCCCGCTACCGTGTTGCCGTTGCCCTCAATGTAAATGCCGCGGCCGCTGAAGTGGACCACCGTCAGCCCCTGGATCACGCACAGGCTGCCCATGATTCTCAATCCGTCACTTTCCGGGTCGCTGAGGTTCACCCCGGAGAGAACCACCGTGCCCCCGCCATCAATAAGAATTTCGTTGTCGGTAAGGTCCGGCAGGGGAGTGGTTGGGGCAATGGTTTCCGAACCCGTGGGCAGATCGAAGGAGATCGAATCACCCCCAACACTCGCATTGGCGGCGTTGACGGCATCCCGCAACGTGCCCACGCCGCTTGTGGCGTTGCTGTACACCACGAGTTCCGAGCCTGCTGCAAGCCCTCCCCATAACAAGGTAACCATGGCGAAGACAAGAACCCAATTGTACCCGCGTGTTTCAGCCTGTGTCGAAACCATTGATCTACTCCTTTCCTTCCGGCATCGTTGCCGTTCCTGCACAAATAACTGACCGTAAAGAGAAAATTCTGCCTCTCCCTTTACATCACCAGCTATCCATTCAACTGAAAAAGATGTCATACTCCCCGTGCGCAAAAGTGATAATCAATCCGAAAAATGAACACACTCTAGGAAAAATGTGTCACGGAAGGGTAAAGCACATCTCTCGTACGTATGTTCCCCATCACCTCTGCTCGTACAACACCTCCCATGGAATGGCGGCCCGACCATCCCTGCGTTTCCTCCGGCTGCCTCTACAGCCGAACCCATTATAGGAACGATAATATCACAAGGTTCAGATCATATCAAAGCAATCACCTATGCGGCATTGACATGCGAAGGTTAACGAGGTATAGTTGGAAATGGCTAAGGGTTCGATTGCGCGGACAATCGAAGGTTAAAAAATGGATGGTCGGGCCGCCATCCTCCAATGCTATGCAAAGGAGGATGCGCCATGAGTGTTTCCAAACAAACCGGCGTTGAACCAGTCACAGGGAGTTTCCAGAATTTAGTGCCGCTCGTTTTGCGGATATTCTGGATGCTGGTGGGCAATTTCATCCTG
The DNA here is from genome assembly GCA_029565395.1 of Candidatus Hydrogenedentota bacterium. Lineage (GTDB taxonomy): Bacteria > Hydrogenedentota > Hydrogenedentia > Hydrogenedentales > CAILVY01 > CAILVY01. The sequence continues at coordinate 12,818 of JAKQOG010000230.1, forward strand.
TTGATAACCTGCCTGTACATTCTGAACGAGAGAATATCCGGCTTCACCTGGCTGGATATCCTATATTGGGTGGCGCTGGTTTTAGCCCTTGCCGCCCGATACATCGAAATCACCTATTATCAAGGCCGTAAAGCGGACGGCGAGCCTGCGACACGCGCTCACTGGGTGCGATATGCCCTGATTATGCTTGTTTTGGCAACAGCAGGGTGGCTCGCGGTGCATGGGATTATACAGGGGCTGGGGTAGCGCCGCCCACGGGCCAAACGTCTTGATAAATACACTAGACACGGGATAGGATGCAATGGATGGCCTCGGAGGGCCAAGTGCGTTTTTAAAAAGCGCAAACGTGCAGAGTGTGGTCATCCATGAATCCCATGACGGTGCACATTACCGGTGAAGCGATGAGTCCGCTGCTGATCCTTGCCATCATCTTGATGGCGGGGATGGCAGGGGAGCATATTGCGCGCCGGTTGCGGGCGCCGGGAATCACGGGAAATCTTGCCGCAGGGATTTTACTGGGGCCTTCGTGCCTGGGAATCTTTGGCGAGGAAGATCCTGTCCGTATCTTTGGTTCAATGTCGTCCTTTGCCATGGTGTTTATCGCCCTTGCCGTGGGAAGCCATTTGTCCTATCGCCGGATTCATAATGCTTTAGGGCGCATTGTATTTATTGTCATCGGCGAAGTAGTCGTGTGTTGTGCCGCCGTCATCGCCTCCACCTGGCTGTATTCGGGAAATCTGCATGTCGCCGTGTTACTGGGAACCATGGCCATAGCGACGGCCCCTACAACCACCCTGGCCATCGTCCGCGAGAATCGCGCGCGCGGACCGTTTGTCAAGACACTGATGGCGGTGGTGGCGCTGGATTGCGCCCTGTGCATTCTTCTGTTCTCTCTGGCGCAAGGATGGGCGGCGGAACATTATACGGGGCTGGGATTCACGGGTGGAAATCCCCTGTTACATCTCGGATGGCAGATCTTCGGGGCATTTTTCCTTGCGGTCGCCGTGGCCGGCGCCATGGAGTTTGTCATCCACCGGTGGCGGCTGACCGAGTTCATCAGCATGTTTCTGGCCGTCCTTCTCATCGCGGGATTTGCTCAGTATCTTCATATAAACCCTCTTCTGACCGGCTTGTTTGTGGGCGTGTTTCTGGCAAACTATTCTCATGAGGAATCCCGCTATGTCACGGCATTCGAGCCTATAGAAGTGCTTCTTTTCACGGGATTCTTCACCTTGGCGGGCGTGGGGGTTCATTGGGAGAGCCTGGGGCAGGCGGGGGTATTGTGCATCATTTATTTCCTTGCCCGGGGCGCGGGCAAAGCCGCGGGAGCTTTCGCGGGCGGGATAATGGCCCGCTGCCCCACCCGTATACGGACAAACATGCCGATTAGCCTCTTTCCGCAGGCGGGCGTGGTCGTGGGGCTTGTGATTATCCTGGAGAACGATCCGCGCTTGCCCGCCGACATCAAGCAAGCCATTTCGGTGCTGATTCTGGCCGCGGTGGCCATTAATGAGATTGTGGGACCGTTCTTCACCCGAAGCGCCTTGCGAAACGCCAATGAAGTGAACCGGGATCGGCCAAGGCTCATGAGTTTCCTGCAAGAGGAATATATTCTGTCCCGGCTCGTGGCGAAAGACAAATGGGAGGCGATCCAAAAACTGGCCAATTTCTTCATTCGCACCCATCCCATCCCCCTCCAGGAACAGAAATCGCTCGTAAACACTATTATTGAGCGCGAACGGTCCATGACCACCGCCATTGGGTGCGGGATTGCAATACCGCATGGCCGCGTGAATTCCGGGAACTCCATTCAAGGAGTCCTGGCCTTGTGCCCCACGGGAGTCGATTTTTCAGCGCTGGATGACGAGCCGGTAAAAGTGATGATACTCATCGTAACCCCCAAAGAACATGAATTGCGCCATCAGGAAGTATTGGCAAGCCTCGCGGGGATGCTGTCCAATCCGGCCATACGAGACCGTCTTATCGCCTCCCGAAATGCCCATGACGCCTGGGAAGTAATCGAGGATGAAGAAAACCGGAATTTCAACTACTTCCTGGAGGATGCGCCCGATGAAACCAATACAAAAGGCAAACCCTCCCCCGGAAGACAGGTTTGACCCTCCATGAAACGGTTCTTTGCACAATTGATTTCGTTAAACACACCTTCACGATTGATTGTGGTGTCGTTTGCGCTCTTTATCGTGTCTGGGACATTTTTGCTCTTGCCTTCGATGACCGTTCGGGAAAACATCAGCCCAAACAGTTTCATCCAGGCATTATTCACCGCCACATCGGCGGTGTGCGTGACGGGGCTCACCGTGCGCGACACCGGAATGGAGTTAAGCACGCTGGGGCAGGCCATCGTGCTTTTACTTATCCAGGTGGGAGGACTGGGCATTTTAACGTTTTCAAACCTTTTTCTGCTCCTCTATGCCGGCCGGCTGGACGTCACCCAGCGAATGGCGCTGAAAGAAACTCATGGGAACTTGCTTCACCTTCCCATTCGCACGCTGATCATGTACATATTTCTTTACACATTCCTGATAGAATTGGCGGGGGCGGTCCTATTGACGCTTCGTTTCCTTGTGGATTATCCCTTTGGGTCCGCGCTGTGGCTTGGGATCTTTCATTCCGTCTCGGCGTTCTGCAACGCGGGATTTAGCTTATTCCCCGACAGTCTGGTCCGTTACCGCCATGATATGGTGATCAATCTGACCATTATGCTGCTGGTTATCATGGGGGGGCTCGGTTTTGTGGTGCTGGCGGATATTACCTATTGGGCAAAAGGGCTTCGCAGCGTCCCCAGAATGCTGTTGAGCCTGCACAGCCGGACCGTCCTCTTCACAAGCGGGTTGCTTATCCTCAGCGGGGCATCGATGATTGCAATTCTGGAATCCAACGGCCAGGCATCCGCGGGCTCGTGGCTTGAACGCCTGCTCGAAAGCGTCTTTCTTTCCGTAAGCGCTCGAACAGCAGGGTTCAACACCCTTCAAACCGCCCAACTTACAAATGGAACACTGCTCATGGTCATTCTGCTCATGATGGTAGGGGGTTCTCCAGGGTCCACGGCGGGCGGGATCAAAACGACAACGCTGGCGGTCCTATACGCGCTGATTGTTTCCAGGGTTCGTAATTGCACACGGGTCGAACTGATGCGGCGGAGCGTGCCAAGCCACGTTGTCGCCAAAGCGCTAATGACCTTGGCTGTTTTTCTATTGGTGGTTCTGGTTTCTGTAATCCTCCTCCAAATTACGGAATTATGGGGGGTTCCCCATTCGATGCACCGGGGAAATTTTCTGGAATACCTGTTTGAAGTAGTGTCTGCATTGGGAACCGTCGGGCTCTCAACAGGCGTCACCACGGGCTTGTCCACAGCGGGCAAGCTGGTTATCATTGGATGCATGTTTATCGGACGTTTGAGTCCCTTGCTGATTGCGAATTCACTGATTGGCATGCGGCAACAGACGGATTATTCGTATCCTGAAGAGGACATCATTGTAGGGTAGGAGCAAGGCAAATGAAAAAGACTTTTGTGGTAGTGGGTTTAGGAACCTTCGGCGCAGTGGCGGCGAGTGCCTTATACAAGGGCGGCGCCACCGTTATCGCTGTCGACCACGATGAAAAGGCAGTAAACCGGATGAAGAAACTGTCCACCCAGGCAATATGCGTGGATATCGACAATGAAGAGGCGCTGGAGTCTGTTGGGGTTTTTGATGCAAACGTGGTGATTTTGGCTTTGCGGCGGCATTTTGACACCTCCGTTCTCGCAACCCATATGTTCAAGAACCATGGAGTAAACGAGATTGTCGTCCATGTCGATTCCGAGCGGGAAGCTTCCGCCATTTTAAGCATAGGCGCAACGGAAACCATCTTTCCGGAACGGGACATGGCGGAACACCTTGCGCAGCGGCTGCTGCGTCCTGAACTGGCCAAACAGATTCCTTTGAGTCCGGATACGGGAATCATTGAACTTCCCTGTCCCGATGATTTTGTGGACCATTCCCTGGCGGAACTTCAAATTCGAAAACGGTTTGGAGTCACCGTTATCGCCATCAAACGGCCAAAACCGGACGGCGGCGATGACAAACTCGACGCCGCTCCCTCGCCTGACGACGTCATATCCAGCGGAAGCACATTAATTGTTTTGGGAAAGACAAAGCACTTGCACAAATTCGCGGAAACCGTGTCCGGCAAATAACCACACCCGGTGTGCAGCATCCGTTGAATCCTTTTCCATCATGATGTTGACCGGATATGAATATCGCGTTGGGGAAAAGGTATTTCAATGCCGTGCGCCTGAAATTCACGGTTGATAGTTCTGTTCAGACGGTCCCGCACGACAAGCAGGAAGGAAGGCGACGGGATAAACACGCGCACCACGAATTCCAGGGCGCTGTCCCCATGACGGGTAAAGGTGACGGACGGCTTCGGATCATCGAGAACATCCGGATCGCTGGTCGCAATTCCCATCAGAAGATTGGTCACTTTATCAAGATCGCTCCCATAGGCCACGCCTATTTCAATCACCAGCCGGTTCACGGTGTCGCCGCGGGTCCAATTAGTCACGGATTGCGTGACCAAATCCTTGTTGGGCAGAAGAACTTCCTGCGAATCGAAATTAAGAATGGTGGTGGCGCGTATGTTAATGCGGCGCACCGTTCCGGTAACATTTCCTATGGTGACAATGTCATTTATTCGAATGGGGCGTTCGACAAGTAAAATAATGCCGCTGAAGAAGTTTGAAACGATCTCCTGAAGTCCGAATCCGAGGCCCACGCCAATGGCGGCAATCAACCAGCCGAGACGCCCAAGGTCAAGGTGTACCTGGGAGAGAGCCATGATAATCCCGATAGTGAAGATTCCGTACCGCGAGATGGTCAGAATGGCATACTTGGCGCCTTCATCCAGATTCACCCTGGGGAAGATGGCAAATTCATAGATTCCGGGGAGATGGCGCAACAGCCACACCATGATGCCCATGTAAAGAATGAAGCGCAACACATCGGCCGCGGTGATGAATTCCGGGACATCCCCGGCCCCGTGGAGGGAATATATATGCACTTCTTCAAGCGTTTTCAGAGCCTGATCGTCTATCCCCCAGGCCATGGCCAGCACAAAAACGGTCAAGAGAACAAACAGTACCCGCACAAACCCTTCCATTTGTTGTTCCGCGGCATGGCCATCAACGGGAATTTCTTCTTCGGAATCCAGCTCCACCCAATGCTTTCCCCAATAAAATTGCCCCATGGAACGAAGACTCGCCATGGCGCCCAAATACGCGGGGATAATCAGGAGCAGCATCCCCAAGGACATCATGACGCTTTGGAAGATGGCCAGCGCCGCCGTGCGATATCCCGCCACGTCGAGAACAACAACTGCGCAGAGGGCAATCAGGGTGAAAAAACGCAGCAGAGGCCACAGCCGCTGCAAAGTGATATTTCCAAGCGCGGACAAAACATGCTTTGGGAAAAGGGACCGCCGCCGGATAAGCCGTGCGGCGGCCATGGCGGCGGCCATTTCGAAGAACGTATAGAGAATGCGGGGCGTTGCCTCAAACTCAAAGGGCGGCTGCGCCAATATGGTTTGCGGAACGAAAAATAGAATGTAGGCGGACAACAACAACCGCAAGGAACGGTAGAGAACCACGGCGGCATCATCCGGCAGATGAAACTGCACGCGTGCAACGCCGTTTTCGGCCAGAAAAGCGCGTAACAAAAGCCAACCAAACAAAAAAACCGCCGCGCCGGTCAGTAATTCCCGCAATACGGCTTCCAGGCCGGCCGGCAATCCCATCGCGGCCGACAGACGGGCCGTTAAAAACAAATACAGAGGCAGCACCGCCGCGCCGATAATGTTTAAAACGCTTGCGAGGAGAGCCTCCCGGAACGCCTGCGAATAGGAAGCCGGCTCCGATGAAATCTTCCGCCCCGCATTTCGAAGAAGCCGGAGCAAATAGGCCAGCAGCAAAGGAAGCACGAGGACAAGCATAACCAGGTACAGAATTCCCCATATCCCATACACGGCTTGATAGATCGCCGCCCGGGTGTCGGCCGATATCCCTTTTTGCCACAGCGCCTTGAGTCCTGTGGTTTCCTGCCAAAGCTGGCGCGTGATGACTTCGCTAATGGGTTTACCGTCCCTAAGCCAGAATGACCGCGCCTTGACGAACCGTTCCGCGGTGTTGAGATTGTCAAGGCGGGACAGCATTAAGTCTTGCATCTGTTGACCCAGGGCGATCGCTTCCGTGAGCAGACTTTTTTCTTCCCGGAGGGCCGTGCGATATTCACTGTACAAGGGATCGCTTTTCTCGACAATGGATTTTTGCGCGCTTTCAGACAATCCGGCCAGTGCGGCGTCCCGGTCCTTATTCCACCGCTCCGTAAAGTCTAATAACGTGTTTTCAATCTCAAACCGCCGCGAACGATAACGCCCCACGGTTTCCGTCAAATCCGATTGAAGCAGCCGTCCAATCACTTTTCGCCGCGATTTAAACAGGTCCAGAATCTGCCGAAGTCTATCCGTCATTTCCGGGGCGGCGCCTGAACTCACAAGCAGGTTGTGCAGGCTGTCCAATTCCGCCTTTTCCGCGGCGAGCCGCTTTTCCTGCTCGCTGACATCCTTCTTGAGGGAAATCAGAAATCCTTCCACTTCCGACTTGTTCTTTTTCGATGCCGCCAAATCGGCCTCCGCCTGTTTTATAAACCGTTCGACAGGCGATCCCGCTTCGGCCGCCATTTGCTCCTTGGCTTCAAGGTCCTGCTGCAGTTCCTGTTGCTCCGCATTGAGTTTCCCGGCCAAAGCTTCATTATACAATTCAAACTCTTCTTCCAACCGCTTCAGTTTTATGTCCGCCGCTTCCATTTCCTTGCGAAGGATCGGTTCGGTCTTTTTGTCAAAGGCGGTCTGCGCTTCCAGGATCTTGATGGTCTGAAGCGCCACTTGTTTATCGATCCGGGATACCTCCAGGTTTATGTTAAGCAATTCCTGCGATCCGGCTTCCTGCAAGGAAGGCGTCTCTTGGGAAAACTGTGCGATTGCCTTGTCCGCATCTTCTTCCTGCTTCCGGGCTTCGGAGATCCGTACGGCCGACTCCTCCAACCGGGTGTGCGCATCGGCTATGGCTTTCCGCAATACTTCCACCCCATCGCGTTGCTGAGTGACTCCAAGAGATAACTCCTCAAAATCTTCTTTGGTCGGGGATTTTGGCGGCGAAGGCCCGGGGTTGGACGCCAGGGCCGTTAGTTCCTTATCGGCCATCTCTTCTCGTTCGCCCAAACGTTCTTGCTGCTTGGGAAATTCCTCCAATTTCGACAGATTTCCGCTGTAGGTCTCCAATAAAGCGATCAACCGTTGAAGGGCGGCTTTTCGCCGGGCATCAGGGCTGGTTTCGTCCGCCGCGGCGGGAATTGCAGCCAGGTCGTTCCGAAGGGCTTGGATCCGCTCCAACGCCTGTTCTTTTGTAAGTGAAACAGAAACCGAGGGCGTTTCCACCGTTGAAGGCGTCTCGCCATCAGCTCCTTCTGCATCCCGGACAAACACCATCAACCCTAAACAAAAAATCAAACCAAAAATGATTGGAGGCCATTTCGCAATTGCCCGGATTGCCCTTCGCGATCCAGTTTCAAATTTGCCCATATCATTTCTCCCTGCGTATTAGGTCGCGTCTTTTCTATGGTGTTGGCGTTTCTTTGCCGTCTGCGGAATACAGGTGCATCACGTATCACCTATGGGAATGCGCCAGAACTTCCCTAATAAACCATCCCTGTTCAGGACAATGTGGCAATCCGGGTGTCTTTTTCGTTGTCCGGGATTTTTCTCCCGCTTGAAACTGCATCCGGAAAAAGTGTTCGCCGTGTACAACTCAGGAGGATGGCGCTTTCTCTCCACACAATCGATCGTATGCACGAAACAGGACAGGACACGCTGATTCTTCTGGGCCAGTGTCCCGTTTCAATAACCACTTGCCGTAATGACCAGTCGGTGTCATCCAGCGTAAAATCACACGCGTACCCCATGCGCCCATCATTGGCCATGACACGGTAACGGCGTACAACAGAATAACTGCGCAAATGCGGATCGCCCTTGTCATCAGCCCCGCTTTCCCGTGACCTGTCTTCAACCGCCCAACCAACATTCTGAACGGGCAGCCCCATCACCGGCTCGCCACACGGGACAAGAAAATAGCGGTAGCGGAGTTTTGCTTCTTCCCGGAAAGATACAGGGCAATCCGAAGAGGCAAGGGGAAACTGGCAAAGCTGCTTGCTGGTCAAGGACACCCAAAGCATCCGCGTGCGCACCCCCGGCGTCCCCAGATAATGGGGCGTAATCAAAACACGGGCCCCATGCGTCAAAAAAGAGGAGGTATCCGCCACCAAGTACCGCACTTTCCACGTTTGGTCATCAAAATACAGGTCATGAATCCGCCCAAAAAGGCCATCATAGGTATGGACACGGTATCCTAGCAGCTCTTTCGCATTCCTCAGCATGGGACACCTCCTTTCACTGGAAAAGGCCTCTGCTTATCAGCAGCCATCGATTTTACAAGCAGTATTCGTGCCAATCTCAGATTCCAGCCACCATTGGGATGTCACAATTGAAGTAGCGGCGATATCTTGCTAAACTCAATACTGGTGAAGTTGCCGAAAATGCAGGTTTAGGAGAAAACCTTGTGGCTCAATTACAGGAAAAAGACGGCTTTGGCCGGTTGCTGGGAAGCAGTCCGGCCATGTTGCAGGTATTCAGCATGGTCGAAAAAGCCGCCCAAATCGATGTTCCTGTGCTCATTGAAGGGGAAACCGGCACGGGCAAAGAGTTGGCTGCCAGGGAAATTCACGAACAAAGCGCTCGATGCCCTAAACCATTCGTGGCGGTCAACACGGGGGTGTTATCCAGGGAATTGATTGTCAGCGAACTGTTTGGACACCTGAAAGGGGCCTTTACAGGCGCCACGGAAAACAAGAAAGGCTGCTTCGATGAAGCAGATGGAGGAACGCTTTTCCTCGATGAAATAGCCACCATGGACGAACGGGTCCAGGTCGCATTCCTGCGCGTGTTGGAAGAAGGCGTCTTTCGTCCCTTGGGGGCGCCAACAGACAAACAGGCCAACGTCCGCATCATCGCGGCCACCAATATGAATCTTCGCCTGGCCGTGGCCAACGGCGCCTTCCGTGAGGACCTTCTTCAGCGGTTGACGGTCTTCAGGATAGTCTTGCCGCCGCTTCGGGAGCGCTCCGAAGACCTGCCTGTATTGGCCCGGCATTTTCTAGATTCTTACCGGGATGAATTCGAGCTTCAAGTGACGGGCTTTGATGATGAAGCCATGGAACTGCTGCAACGCTACGCATGGCCGGGCAATATTCGGGAACTGAAAAACGCAATTGCACAAGCGGCCATCATGGCAGGGCAAGGATTTGTCCGGGCAATACATATTCCTCCGCGAATTTCCTCGTTGCATCCAGTCGAAGCTGCACAGGAAATCGGTAACGAAGAACATCCTGACTCCGGCACGGAAATACTAGCCGCCCCATGCTCACCCACAGATATCACTGAAGAAACAACAGCAGGAACCGTCGATATCCCACTAGGCCTTACTCTGGATGAGGCCTGTCAGAAATATATTCTCGCTACGTTGAATTATGCGGATACCAACAAAAGCAAAGCGGCAAAACTGTTGGGAATGAGCCGGAAAACATTACATGAAAAATTGCGGCGTTGGGATAGTTCCAAAAATCAGCCCTGAACCTGCCTGTGTAAGATTAACCCACCTTGAGACATTTCTACACACTGTTGGGTAGATTCAACACATCTTCCCTGCTGTCTCCCTCTTCCCCTTATACGCCTCCTCTTGCATCATCGCTGCAAACCATTAGAAGCCATTGACATCCTCATGGAAACACATTGTTTGTGCGATCTGCGCACAACATGGCACATGACTTGCTATAAATAAAATGGTTGCAAATGATTCAGTGCGGGGATGTAACACAAGAGGAGAAAATAGAAGACAACGTTTTCACCATGTCAGCGGATCTCCTTCTGGACGATCCGTTGTCAACAGAACCTGCGGAGATCCTGACATGATACTTACAGAAACTACAAAACCTTTCCTGACACTAATGAAAGAAGATGTCGCACCCTCGCTCTGGGAGGATTGGCGATGGCAAGTGCGGCATTGCGTCCGCGATCTCGAATCCTTCGAGCAACAAACAGGTATTGTGCTAAGTGACAGGGAACGAATGGCCTTCCGTCAGACCATCAAAAAATTCCCCATGTCAGTTACGCCATACTATTTGTCGCTTATCAATACCGATGATTACGCAAACGACCCAATATTCCGGCAAGCCGTCCCTTCTCCGTTGGAATTGAGGATAGCCCGGTGCGACATGGTCGATCCGTTGCACGAGGATGCGGACAGCCCCGTGCCGGGCATCACACATCGCTACCCCGACCGCGTGCTGTTTCTGGTGAGCAACATGTGCGCCATGTATTGCCGCCATTGCACGCGCAAGCGCCGTGTGGGCGACCGGGACTACATTCCTGATCGAGATACGCTCGCGGCGGGCATAGAATACATTCGCAATACACCGCAGGTCCGCGATGTGCTTTTAAGCGGCGGCGATCCCTTTCTTCTCTCCAACGCACAGTTGGATTGGATCCTGGCGGAGCTTCGCGCGATAAAACACGTGGAGATCATCCGCATCGGCACTCGCACCCCCGTGGTGTTGCCATGCCGCATCACCGACGATCTCGTGGCCGTGCTCAAAAAGTATCATCCACTATGGATTAACACCCATTTCAATCATCCCCGGGAATTGACCAAGTCCTCCCGGAAAGCCCTGGCCAAGCTTGCGGACGCCGGCATCCCCCTGGGAAATCAATCCGTGCTGCTCGCAGGCGTGAACGATTGTCCCAGAATCATGCGCGCACTGGTGCACAAGCTGGTGGCCAACCGGGTCCGCCCCTATTACCTGTATCAATGCGATCTCTCGGAAGGGCTTTCCCACTTCCGGACGCCCGTGGGCAAAGGCATCGAAATCTTGGAATGCCTCATCGGGCATACCAGCGGGTTCTGCGTCCCAACCTATGTTATCGACGCACCAGGCGGCGGCGGCAAGATTCCGGTGATGCCCAACTACCTGATTTCCTGGTCCACCAACAAGGTGGTGCTCCGCAATTACGAAGGGGTTATCACCACTTACAAGGAACCCGATTCCTACGAACCCATTTTTTGCGACCGCAATTGCGACAAATGCGATTTGCAGCTTTGCCTGGAGGACGCCGATGAATTCCGTTCCATCGGCGTGGAAAAACTCCTTGCCGACAGCGACATGACCATCGCCCTGATTCCAGCGGAAAACGAGCGGTATGCGCGACGGGCATAAAGAGAGCGGACCGTGAGCATCCTTGACTACGCAATATTCGCCCTGTATATGGGCGGCGTGCTGGGGTTTGGCATCTACCACTTCCTCCGAAACACCGGAAAGGAAGACTATTACGTAGGCAGCCGATCCATCAAGGCGCATCACGTCGGATTGTCTATTGTCGCTACCGATGTCGGAGGCGGATTCTCCATCGGACTCGGGGGATTGGGCTTCGCCATGGGTCTCTCCGGAAGCTGGCTGTTATTCAGCGGGCTGGTGGGCGCCTGGCTCTCCGCCGTATTCATCATTCCACGCATCAAACGCATCGATGCAGCCCATGCCATGATGACCTATCCCGATTTTCTCCGGTACCGATACGGGGGAAACGTCGCCCTGGTCGCCGCCCTGATCTCCGGCCTCGGCTACTTGGGATTCACCGGCGCACAAATGCTCGCCGGCGCCAAGCTCGCCTCGGCAACCATGCTTCAACATACCCCCTTCGGCATGGATCCCCTCTTGTTCTCCTTGCTCATCATTGCCGCAGTAACCATCGGCTATACCGTCATCGGCGGATTGAAAGCCGTTATCTACACCGACACCATCCAGTGGATCATCCTCTTGACCGGCCTGATCGCCGTTACCATCCCCGTGACACTGTATGAAATTGGGGGCTGGGAGCGGCTGCGCACGGAACTCCCGCACGAATACTTCACCCTCACCAATCTCTCCCTTGGCACGCTGATTAACTGGATGGTGACCATCATTCCCATCTGGATTATCGGCATGACACTGTATCAACGCATGTATGCATGCAAGAACGAACAGGAAGCACGCCGCGCCTGGTACATCGCGGGCATTCTCGAATATCCCATCATGGCCTTCACCGGCGTGTTCATCGGAATGTGCGCCCGCGTCGTCTTTCCTCAAGCCGAACCGGAAATGGGCCTCCCCATGCTGATTCGAGATTTGTTGCCTGCGGGAGTCACCGGGATTGTCATCGCCGCCTATTTCTCCGCCATCATGTCCACCGCGGATAGTTGCCTCATGGCCTCTTCCGGCAATGTGGTCAATGACCTTATCGAACGCTTCTGGCTGAAAAATCTCACAGCCCGGCAGTCCATACGCCTTTCCATGGCCATCACCCTCCTCCTCGGCGTGCTCGCCGTACTGCTGGCAGCACAGTTCAACACCGTCCTTGACGCCATCCTCTATGCCTATGCCTTCATGGTATCCGGCTTGTTCATTCCCACCCTCGGCGCCTATTTCTGGAAACGAGGCAGCGCCGCCGGCGCCCTCGCGGGCATGCTGACCGGAGGGCTCTTGACAGTCCTGCTAATGACAAATGCGCTCCCCATGCCAGAAATGATTCGCGGATGGAACCTCGATTTCAGCCTCTATGGAATCCTCACTTCAGCCATTTTTTATGTAAGTTTCTCGCTGTTGTTCCCCGGAAAATCCGCACAGGAGGATGCTCCTCTTCCCATCATCGAGACAGCAGGCGCACCCGCCTGCTGGGTTGATACCGTGGAAAAAATCGGCGGCGCCACCGTGCAGCATGGCCCGAAAAGCAACCGGATATACCTCATGAAACTCGGAGACGCCGAGCCTGAAGCGCTGTGCGCCACGCTCGACGCGCTGGCGCTGGAAAAAAAATACGGCAAAATATTCGCCAAGGTTCCAGAATCCTGCGGCCAAATCTTTCTTACTGCGGGCTATCAACGCGAAGCGGAAGTGCCCGGATTTTTCCGGGGAAAAGAAACCGCCTGGTTTCTCGGAAAATATTTCTCGCCCAGCCGGCAAATTGAAGAAAACGCCGCCAAGCACGACTCCATCCTTCAATTGGCGAAATGCCAGCGCATTTCCCAACACAAAACCGCAAAAAACAGATGCTCCATCCGGAAATGCACCCCGGAGGATATCGAAGCCATGAGCGCACTTTACCGCAACGTGTTTCCCTCCTATCCCTTTCCCATCGACGACCCGGAATACCTCCTGAACACCATGCAGGACCACGTTCAATACTATGCCGCGGAACACGACGGCGTCCTGGTGGGATTGGCCTCGGCGGAAATGGATCCCGGCCAGCTCAACGCCGAAATGACCGATTTCGCCACTCGGCTTGACTGGCGCGGCCAAAATCTGGCCCAACAATTGCTCGCTCATATGGAAACCGCCATGCGGCAGCAGGGAGTTCATACCGCCTACACCATCGCCCGATCCATCTCGCCGTCGATGAACATTGTCTTCGCGCGGCGGCAATACGCCTATGCAGGAAGACTCATCAACAACACTCATATCGGAGGCCATATCGAAAGCATGAACGTCTGGTTCAAAACACTCTTCATCCCGCCGCCTCCCCGCTCCTCCAGCACGGAGAAGGCATAGTCATGACAAAACGATCGCTCATTAAACACCCGGAGGTAACAAAACAATGTTTCTTGCAATGCTAAATGAAACTCAAAAAAAGGCTTTTCTTTCGTTGGCCGCCCGGTTCGTCGCTGAAGACAAACTCATCGGGAAAGGAGAAATGGGCTGGATAGACGGATTGAAGCGCGAAATGGGCATGGGCAAAAAAATCAAAGCGGGCGACGAACCGCCCGAAGACTTATTCCCTGTCTTTGACACGCACATGTCCCGGGTCGTCGCAACGCTGGAGATTATTCGTCTGGGATATGTCGACGGAGTCTATAGCACGGCGGAAAATGCATTCGTGGCGAAAATGGCCTCTGCCTTTGAATTTTCCCAGGAATTTGTACGCGCTCTGGACAATTGGGCCGCCCGCCACACCGCCCTTACCAGTGAAGCGGTGAAGCTAATGTTAACGGGTGAATCCGGCACGCCACTATGAGTTCATGGCCCAGCCACGCCCGCACCGCACAAAACCAGCAAAACCCATAACAATGCCCGCATCAAACCATGCCCAAAAGCGTTCCTCGAAACATGCGGCATTGGGGCATTTCCGGAGATTAGCCCTGTTCCTATTTGTATACAATCGACTCACCGTGAAACATTTCTATACAGCCCTGGATAATTTCAACACACTCGCCCTTGCCACCTTCCCCGGAACAGCTTTCCCCTTAAATGCAGCTAGGATCAAAAAACATCACAATATAGTAATAGATTAACCATAAATCTTAGCCTATATGACGTTTACAAACTATGGCACATGGCTTGCTCTTTCACTTTAGCACAGGCGCGGACCTGTAAGCATAAGGACCCGAAATGTCCCAGAATCAGCGGAACATATGCGTGCTATTAGTTACCATGGATGCACATTGGCGCAGCAGGTGCATGGAGCTTATCCAGAATGCAGGGTGTGAGGCATACACCGCCAGCACGGGCCTCCAAACCATTGCGCTTCTTCACACCTATATTTTTGATATTGTCTCCATCGACGATACCATCCCGGACTTTGGCGTAATCGAGTTGTCTCTCACAATTAAGGATATTGCGGCAAACAAGCCAATTTTATTGGCTACAGGCGAGAATATTCAAAGGTTTAGCGGCATTTTACAACGTTGCGGCATCTTCTTGGCGGGAACGGAAAAAGAATTCCGGAAAAATCTGCTCAGCGCCATAGAAAAGCTCTCTCTTTATGGCCATCCAGGGCGGCAGTTTCCCACTTCTCCCACTTAACCCCCCAAGCAACCCTGTCCTTTCAGAGGCCCTGGGTGGCCATAACGAAAAAAGGAAACGGTATGAGCGAAAAACGGCCAATATTCTGCGTGATGGGCGCCGGGCATGGTGGTCTCGCCATGGCAGGTCATTTGGGCCTGATGGGATTCGAAGTCCGTTTGTTCAATCGAAGCAACGAACGAATTACTCCTGTCCAGGCCCGGGGCGGCGTCGACATCACCGGCGAGGACGTGGACGGTTTTGGCAAAGTGGATCTGGCTACAAACGATCCCGCACAAGCGATGGAGGGCGCGGACGTAGTCATGGTGGTGGTGCCGGCTACCGGGCATGAAACCATAGCGGAAATCTGCGCCCCGCACCTGAAATCGGGGCAGATCGTCGTATTGAATCCCGGACGGACCTTTGGCGCCTTGGATTTCCATCATACGCTCAAAAAAAACGGATGCACCGCCGATATAACCATTGCGGAGACCCAAACATTCATTTATGCCTCCCGGATCATTGGACCGGCCCAAGTCCACATCTTTCGCGTTAAGAACTCCATACCGTTGGCCACCTTGAAAGCCCACGGCATCCCGGAATGCCTGAAAGTGGTCCGCGAAGCCTTTCCACAATTCGTGCCGGGGGACAGCATTTTCAAAACAAGTTTCAACAACATTGGCGCGGTCTTTCATCCCGCAATTTTATTGCTAAATACCGGCTGGGTGGAAGATCCGGCGGACTTTGAATTCTATCATCAGGGCGTTACTCCCTCGGTGTCGCATATTCTGGAACTGCTCGATGCGGAACGGGTGGCGGTAGCCGCGGCTCTCGGATTTCAAGCCATGACGGCAAGACAGTGGTTGTATTACGCCTATGACGCGGTAGGCCGGGATCTTCGCGGCGCCATGCGCGCCAATATGGGATACCGGGGCATCAACGCGCCGCATCACATGGAAATGCGGTACATCACGGAGGATGTTCCATGCAGTCTGGTGCCAATGAGCTCCGTGGCAAAAAAATTCAAAGTGCCAGTGCCCATCATGGATTCTTTAATCACGCTCGCCTCCGCCATACATGACCGGGATTATCGGTCCGAAGGCCGAACCGTGGAGAAACTGGGCATCCAGGATATGGATCTCAAACAAATCCGTCTGCTGGCCATTGGAGAAATGTCATGACGGTCAAAAAAGTGCTCGGCGCGGCAATTGGACAATGCGTGCATGTGGCGGGAATGGATCATTTTCTGCAAGTATGCGAACGGAACGGCTGGCAGGCCATCTCTCTGGGACCCGCCGTGCCGCTGGACAGGCTTCTCGAGGCTGTCCGAAAGGAAGAACCGGATCTCGTGGCCGTTTCCTATCGCCTTACCGCGGACGATGCCGTGCCCCTGTTGGAGCAGCTTGCCGACGCGGTAAAAACAGCCCGTTCAGGCTCCATACGCTGGGTCTTCGGCGGCACGCCGCCGGTGGCGGAAAAGGCACGCGCGTTCAACCTGTTCGAGCGCATCTTTGACGGAACAGAACCCGCCGAAGCAGTGGAAGCCTATATTCAAGGCCAAACTCCCGCCGCCAGCGCCGCCAACTATGCCGATGATCTTATCTCGCGTATTCACGAAACGTATCCATTCCCTTTAATTCGCCATCACTACGGGGAACCAGAAGTAAAACGCACCATTCGCGGCGCAGGGAAGATTGCACGCGCCGGGGTGTTGGATGTCCTCTCCATCGGACCTGATCAAAACGCCCAGGAACACTTTTTCCATCCGGATGAAATGGATCCCGCTCATGACGGCGCCGGGGGCGTGGCCGTGCGTTCTCCCAAGAATCTGGCTTCCCTCTACAAAGCGACCCGGTGCGGAAATTATCCATTATTACGGTGCTACAGCGGCACGCGGGATCTGATCCGGTGGGCGGAGATGTGCATCGATACCATTCACATTGCCTGGGGCGCCATTCCGCTTTGCTGGTATAGCGTCATGGATGGCCGCAGCAAGGCGCCGTTCCCGGAAGCCATCGTGGAGAAACAGGCAGCGATGCGGTTTTATGCGGAGCGCGGCATTCCCGTGGAAGTGAATGAATCCCATCAGTGGAGTTTGCGCGACGCCCATGACGCGCTTGCGGTGGCGACGGCCTTTCTTGCCGCCTACAATGCCAAGAAACAAGGCGTGAAACACTATGTGATCCAGATGATGCACAATACGCCTCCATCCACAAGTCCAATAATGGATTTGGCCAAGATGCTGGCGAAACTGGACCTGATAAAACAACTGGAGGGGCCTGATTTTGTCACCTACCGGGAGGTGCGGGCCGGAATCACCAGTTTGCCCCCGGATCCGGATGAGGCCAAGGGGCATATGGCGGCCTCAGCAGTATACAGCATGGCATTGAAGCCTCACATCCTTCACGTGGTGGGCTTCACGGAAGCCTCCCACGTGGTGAACCCGGACGTGCTCATAGAAAGCTGCCGCATCGCACGGGGGGCCGCCCGCTTGGCATTAAAGGGCGCACCCGATCCCGTCACCGATCCAAATGTGCTCCGCAGGAAGGAGGTGTTGAAGTTTGAGGCGGACACCCTGCTCCGCGCAATCAAACTGCTGGGGCCAGACAGTGAGGACCCATGGAGCGACCCGGCGGTTCTCACGCGGGCCATTCAACAGGGCGTGCTTGACACGCCGCACTTTCGCGGCAACCCTCATGTATGCGGAAACATCATGACCGCCTGTATCAACGGCGGATGGGATGCGGTGGATCCGGAGACCCGAAAACCGATGACGGAATCCGAACGCCTGTCAAAACTCGGTATCAACGTGTAAAGGATCATCCCATGTGTGGTTTTGTGGCTCTTTGCGGGAACAAGAACGAAACGCTGATGCGGCATATGCTCGATGGCATTCGGCATCGCGGACCGGACGGAGAGGGTGTATTGCAGATAGGCGCAACGGCGCTGGGGCATGTTCGCCTGGCTATTCTTGATGTAACGGGCGGACTGCAGCCCATGTCCAATGAAACCGGCGAACTGGCGGTGGCCTTTAACGGTGAAATTTACAATCACCTGGAACTCCGTGAACGTTTGGAATCCCGGCATTGCTTCAAAACACGATCCGATACGGAAGTGCTTCTTCACCTTTACGAGGAAGAAGCGGAAGACATGCTTGCCAAACTGGATGGCATGTTTGCCTTCGCATTGGCCGGACCCAAGGGTCTCCTCCTGGCGAGAGATCCAATCGGCATCAAGCCGCTCTATTATGGATGGAAAGACGGCCAGTTTTTGGCAGCGAGTGAACTGAAGGCTTTTCCGCCCATGGATAGCCTGCATGCCCTTCCAGCAGGCCACTTTCTTGTTGTTGGAGAAGAACCCAGGCGTTTTGCACCCCCCTTTCCTCCAATGCCTGCGGTTAACGAAATAAGCGTTGAGAAAGCAGCGCGGGAAATCCGCCACCGGTTGGACCAGGCTGTGCGGAAACGCCTGATGAGTGACGTGCCCGTGGGGGTGTTCCTCTCCGGCGGGCTCGACAGCAGCCTGGTGGCGGCGCTGATGCGCCCGCATACGGTCGAGTTGCATTCCTTCACGGCAGGCATGGCCGGAGCACCTGATCTCGCGGCGGCACGGGAGGCGGCGGAGTACCTGGACACGGAGCACCATGAACTGATTTACACGGAAGAGGACATGGAACAGGCGCTTCCGGAAATCATACATCACCTGGAATCCTTTGACGCGCCCCTCGTGCGCAGCGCAATCCCAATGTATTTCATTTCCAAGCTGGCGGCGCAGCACGTCAAAGTGGCGCTTTCAGGAGAAGGGGCCGACGAACTCTTCGCCGGATACGAATACTTAAAGGAACTCAGAGGCGGCCAAGTTTTGCGAAACGAACTAAACACGATTATCCTCCGGCTGCAGGACACGAATTTGCAGCGCGCGGATCGCATGACCATGGCGCACGGTCTGGAGGCGCGGGTCCCTTTTTTGGACACGAACCTGGTCCGCTTCATGAGCCGGTTGCCGGTCGATTTCGTTGCTCCTGCCGCGGATCGCCCGGAAAAGTGGCTGTTGCGGGAAGCGTGCAAAGGCCTTCTTCCGCCATCCCTTCTAAACCGGAAGAAACTTAAATTCTCCGAAGGGGCGGGCTCGGCGGAAATTATCGCGCGGCGGCTGGCCGCCACGCTGTCTTCCTCCGAATATGAAAGCGCTCAGCAGGAAGCGCTGTCCCTTGGCCTGCGTTCACCGGAGGAGGTGTATTATTTCAAACTATGGCACGAAGTGATGGGGCAGGACATTCCACCCGAACTGGTCGGACGCACCAGTGACAAAAAGGCCGCGGCATAGTCATGGAAAATTGGCCGGCATACCCGGGAATGCTTCTTCATGACGCACTGGTGCTTTTTGCGATGGTAAATGCCGTTGGCAATCTTCCAATATTCGCCGATCTAACCAGCCACATGGATAGCCGCACAAAAAAACAAACCTATGACACCGCCGTTTTCACTGCTTGCGGCATTGTTGTAGTGTTCGCCTTCCTGGGGCATTGGATGCTGCAATCGGTGTTTCAGGTGAGTACCGATTCCTTCAAAGTGGCGGGGGGATTGATGGTCTTCTTCGTGGCCGCACGCGGAATGATTCTCGGCACGGCAAAATCACACTTCGTTTCCAGTGAACCGCACGATAATATCGGCATCTTCCCCATGGGATTTCCCTTTCTGGCGGGGCCCGGCACGATTGTAACCACCATCCTCCTCATGCAGGAAGGAGGGGCGTATGTGACGGCGCTGGCCGCAATACTCGTCTATATCGCCGTTTTGCCTGTGTTGTATCTGACGTCCATTTTGCATCTGGTGTTTGGACGTGTAGGAACACTCGTAATCTCACGGATTCTTTATATCTTCATTGCCGCCAAAGCCGTCGATTTTGTGTTAACCGGCTTGCGGGCGTCTTTGTAGCATCTCATCCCGCCACGGAACACCAAATCTTAAACAACCGCATCAAGAAAACGCTGCCCCGCTCATACTTGCACGGAATTGGACATTCTGAAACAGGCACATGCTCTCATACAAAGAACGGCTGAGCGTTAATACTCAACCGTCCTGTTACGACCTAGGGAATTGGTTTAGAGTCCCGGACAGAAACCATCCTCAGTGACTTGACTGGGGCACCAATGATACCCGCCGAGGTGGAAGAACTGGATGGCACGAAGCAACTCGGATAGATTGATGGTCCAGTCCGGAGCCCCACCGTTATAGTCGCTGTCATGAGGATCGCAGCCATGATCGCCCACACCCAATGCGTATCCATCCTCGGATCCAGCTTCGCAGTGGAAGCCATCGGCATTATAAATCTGGATGACACGCAAGAGATCCGAGAGGCTGATGAGGTAATCTTGATCCAAATCGGCGGTATGGAACCGGGTTTCGCCTTCCTGCGACCCTTCGGTGGCGCCGCCTTCGCCTTCCACAAGAACATCACACACCACGCCGGACTCTGCACTGCCAGCCGTGGCCGCCGCGCCTGGTTGTTGCAGGATAGCCCCGGACTTGTCAATGAAATATCCATGGGCGCCGCTTACTCCCATGGCTTCCGGGTCAGCATTAAAGGAGAAATTTGCGTCAAAACGGTTTAACGTAAACACATAGCCGCTGATAGGCGCCGTCCAATCCCTATCATCAAGATATTTACCCTCAACAAGTTCATCGAAGACACCTGTGAAGCTGCCGATATTGTAATTGAAGGCCCACTCGGCATTGAACAGCACACACAGCATAGCGCGCGCGGCGTTTTCATTCACTTCTATGATGTCTTCCCCTTCACCTTCAGCGCCTTCCCCCTCGCCCTCAGCGCCTTCCCCTTCACCCTCGGCGCCCTCGCCCTCGGCGCCCTCGCCCTCGCCTTCTCCTTCTCCCTCGCCCTCGCCTTCGCCTTCTCCCTCGCCTTCGCCTTCTCCCTCGCCTTCGCCTTCTCCCTCGCCCTCTCCTTCTCCCCCCCCTTCGCCTTCCGTTTGGCCACATACATCAGGGTGAACATCCGGATTCAACGCATTGCTGGCATAGGTTATGCAATCGGTTCCACCCGCGGAATACGCGTCATATTCCTCACGGTTCGTACATCCATCGCCATCAGCATCGCCCGACGGCCCAAAAAAGGCGCCATCATCCATCGTGTCAAAAATGCTGGGATCGGGCGGGGTAATTCCGATTTGCTCAAGCAGCCCTGCAATCATCAGAAGAGCGCCCATGGAATCCGGATCGCCTTGCGTCGCAAATGAGGCCAGCAGGATGGAGAGGTGAATGGCAAGATTGTTGGCGGCGGACAATGCGGCTAACAGGGGGCAATAGCCTGTCGCCATCAGCGCGGAATACACAAGATCATATACCACGGTATAGTTGGTTACCAGCGCCTCCGCCACCCTCGCATGAGTTAGCCCGTTAGGCAGCGAGAACTCAGTGTTGTTATAAATTATTTGAATAAGCGCTAATTCCGCCCGGATATCCAACATGCCATTGGGCGTGGGCATGTCATCCACAATGGGGCCATTAATGTCCATGATGGAGCATTTCAATTGATCAATCAACGCGCAATATTCCGGATCATCCTCGCACTTCAACAAATTCCTCACTATGGCCAGGGCTGCCTGAATATTTACATACTCGGGATCGCCAGGCGCATCGCCAACAATGTAACAAAGGCCCAGATATCCAGGCGCTGGAAAGGGGGGATTATACCGGCAGATGGACTGACTGTACGTTCCCGTGACGGTCTTATTCGGAGCACCAGCGGTAAGTTTGGCTGATTTTGAACTGGCGGTCGTCCAATTTACCACATCCTTGAATTGAACTGTATACGTCGTACCACCCGCTTCTATGAGCAAACCAGTGGCGGTTGCCCCGCTGTTGTACCAGGTGACGCCTGCATCCACTGTCCATTGAGCGCCTGCGGCAACAGCTTCGGCAGGATTTATGTTTGTGGTTATTGATCCTGTCTGGGCATCCGCGGCTCCCGCCAACAACAGGGCGCACGCTGCCATCATATGCAGGGCGATAATTCCTTGCTTAGACATATCCCTGGGTCCTCCGTTGCGCAACACCATGCCTACTCGTTGCATCTATCCCCTTGGGGCGCATCACGTTGCGTGTTTCATGCATCGAACTCATTACCATAGTCATACGCTTAATTCGCCACACTACCTTAAACTCACATCCCTTTTCAACCTTCACCCATACTACATAGTAGTTCCAAAATGCCTATTCTGTCAAGTAATTATGGATTTTCCTGGAAATTTGGGGATGAAATGCCGGTATTTTCTATACTTTCACGGTTGCCAGGATAAATTCACAGTCAAGCCCTTTGTTATTGCCGGCGGGGTGGAGCCGTTCGAGTTTATACATCACCACAAGATTGTTGCTGGCATAGAGTTTATGCAATACGCTCACCAGTTCATCGAGTGAAACGCCGTTGAGTTTCAGTTGGGCCATGGGCTGTTTCGGGGAGGACTGCCGGGTGCGGTAGTTTTCGAGCGTGAAGCGTCCGGCCAAATTGGCATTGCGCAGTTGCGTGTTCAGAAAGGAGATCAGATCGAACGTGGGCGGGCGCGCGTTCAACTGCTCAATCAACTTTTCCTGACGGCGCGCGCGGTCCTCTTCTTCGCTTTTCATCATTAAAGTTATTTTAAGCTGCTGCTTCAAGTCCGCGATTTTGTCTTCAGACTGCCGGAATGTCTTCTGCGGCATCATGGGGATGAACACGAGGAGCGCCCCGCATATCCACAACGTAATGAAGGTGCACACCAGGGCTACCTGTCCTCGGCGATCAAGATTTATCCGCATGGGTATTCTCCGCTGCTTCCACCGTGGGACGATGGGCTTTCAAGGCAAAGGTGGTCAAATCGCCTTGCACGCTTAAATCCGCTTCTTCGTCCACATGGTACAAGGTGGACTCTTTAAGTTTATTTAAAAATTCATTGAATACGGACGCATCGGGAACGGTGCCGGATAGTTTGATCCACCAGCTTTCCGCCTCCGGGGCGGCGATGCGCAGGTCGGTTAAAATAACGTTCTTCCCTTCGGGCATGCGTTCGGCGATATCAGCCAAAAGCCCGATCAGCGTGGGATCGGTAAACATATCCGTATTGATATCCGCACCCAGCCCTTTGTCGGTCAACGTCTTGATTTCCTCGTTCAGCGTATTAAGCTGCTGCTGAAGGCGTACGGCTTCAGCCTCATTCCGGGCCGTGCCCTGATAGTAGTAAAAACCCCAGCCGGCGAGCATCATCAACAGCAGGCAAGAAGAAAACATGAGGTGGGGAATTACTTTGCGCAATACGCCCTCGGTATTCTGTTCGGCATGCTGGAAATTGATGGTGTAGGCGCGGCCTGTGGCGCCATAGGCGGCGCCTACGACGGCTTCCCACGTGTTGTATTTCGCGCCCATCGGCCCATCTTCCAACGCCAGCACGCCCCCCTTCAGTTGTGAAATCAAGACGGTATCTTCGAGGGGCAGGTGCAGCGCCTGAGTCAGGGATTCTCGCTGTTCCAGGGTAAAATCGATCCCGGTTATGTACAGGTGCGAGATCTCCCCTCCCCCGCGCCACTTGGCCATGAATGCCCGAAGGCTGTTTTGTATTTCGCGGGCCGCGGAAGGCGCCGCATCCCGGATCTGCTCGGCGGTGCAGGATAAATGCCGGAAATAGGCCAGCTTCCCATTAAACAAAATGACAATGCTTGAGGTGGACGCGCGCACATGCAGCGTGGCGCTCAACCCTTTGCTCTTCTTCTGAAAAGCTTGCCAGAGCCCCGACAGCGCCACGGAATCCAGGGTGATGGATTCCGCCTCAACACCGGCGGCTTCCAGGATTGCCAGACGCTCCTCCACCTGCCCGCGGCGCATGCCCATGGCGAACACTTCGGTCTCCCCCTCGACCTCCGTTACGATCGTATAATCGAGGAGCAGTTCTTCCAAGGGAAAGGCGAGAAAGGGTTCCAATTCAAAAGGCACCGCCGCCGCTACACGCCGCCGCCCCCGGAAGGGAATGGCCAGGGTGCGCACGATGCTGTTGGCGGAACTTTCGCAAAGGACAAATAGGGCCGGCTGAACACTCAGGGCGCTCAGGGCGCCGTCCAACGCGGTCACCATCGCCTCAAACCGCTTTTCGGGTTCCTCATACTGCGCGCGGCGGGACACGAGATCCAGCACTTTAGGCACTTTTCCGCCCGCCTTGATCACGGCGACGCGGATCTCGTCGCCCGCGAATTCTATCGCGCCGACTTTGACTCCAAATCCCATTCTGTTCATTCTCCCAAATAGGTTCGCCATCAGCTTTCAGCGGTCAGCGATCGGCTATCCGCGGAAAGCCGGGTTAATCATACTGTTTTATCGAATCACACGCCAATCCAATATTCGGAATTTCTCCGACGGCTGGGTGGTCGCTTCCATCGGTATATCTCCTGTAATAGGCACATTCTGGTTTACAGGCGGATTTCCTTGATTGCGTATCCCTTCCTGTTCTTCCTCCGGGGTCAGGGGGGTCCGCCACACATAGGCCTCAATCCGCACCATAATATCCTCCAGCATACCGTCGCCATAAATCCGAAACATATTGCTGTTCACCCGGAGTCCGCCGCCCGCCTCCATTGAAATCTCCCCTTCTTTCTCACCTTCCGTAGTTCCTGGTCTTCTTCGGTTAAACTGAGAGGCGTCAGTGTAGGGTTCATTCAGGACCTGTTCCCGGATTGCCCGGGCCTCTTCTATGTCAAAAACACCCGGAGCACCCGAAATTCCCACGCCAGCCGCGTTCATGGCGGCAATAACCTCTTCCCGTGCGGTATTGATATTCACCCGGCCTTGCCAATCGCCATGGACGGTGAGATATTCCGAGAGCGGAAGCTGCTCTTTATCGGGGTCGCCAAAATAAATCTCGGGAGTCATGTGTTTGATCAGGAGCAATTCCTCGATGGAATCCATGGGGCCGTTCTTACAGGCAAAAGGCGGGTCCAGGCTGCTGTAATAATCATTCTCCGCGCCCTCGTCTTCCTCGTCGTCGTCATCGTTGTAGTCAAGCCAATCGATGATGCAATCCACGATCTTTTTCGCGGCATCCTCGCTGTCTTCCATCCGGTAAATGAAAAACTCCTCCAGGGCAATTCTTAAATTATCGCGCGGTTTGGGCGTGTCCAGGCTCGTGTCAAGTAAAGCGTTCAAATTGATCTTGCCATACTCGTCCGAAATGCTGGCGCGCATGGTGGCATCGTTAAGAGGTTCAAAAGGCTGTCCCTGCGCCCAGGGAATGGGATCGATCATGCTGTCCATTTCGGGTTCGCCGTTGAGTTCCGTATCCGCGAGATCGGTGGCGAGCAAACCGATGGCGCGGGCCACGGCGGACTTCGCGGCAAGATACGCCTGAAAATCGCTGCCCTGGTTCGTGGCAAACGACGCCTCCACCTGCGACTCGTAGCTGAATTCAATCACGATCACGGTCAGCAAGGCGATAAAAAGCAGCGCAAGAATCAGCGCCACGCCTTTTTTATGTCCGCGATTCGTTCTCATCATTCGTCCAAGCCTTTTTTCTAACACCTTTTCATCGCCGTTCACAGAAGCTATTTCTTGCCGGGTTTTTCCCCGCCTTTAGTGTCCACGCCTTTGCCAAAAAGGTCGCCACTGGAATTTTCGTCTTCAATAGTGCTCCGCCGCATATTGATGTCTAAAAATTGATCAATCACTCCCAAACCAGAGGGAAGGCCAATGGTAAGATTCAGGTCAGGTTCTTCCTCTAGATTAACGCCGGCTTCCGTTTCCGCCATGAGCTCTTCTTCGGTGCGCATGAAATTGATGTTCACCTGGATGGCCCAGGGCATGCGGCCCTCCGCGAGAGAGTCCCAGTCCTTCATCCATTCATCCTGGTCGCCGTCGTAATAAAGGATATCCATGCTGGCAATCGGAATTTTGCGTTCTGAAATGGGAAACTCCACATCGGTCACCGCCGTATCCGATTCCGCGCTTTCCAGCACCAGCGGCTCCTCCGTGATGACCAGCATCCATTCCTGGTTATCCTCGCCCGGTTTCTGGTCGATGGCCACCTGGCCCAGCGTGCCATCCTCCTCCGTGGAATATTCATTGGTCAGATCATAGGTGACCACTTTCAACACCCCGGGCAGGGCGGTCGAGCCGGGCATCGGCAGCGAGGTGCAGAACCGCAATGTGTCCGCCGGTCCGAACGCGCCTTCTTTATCCGTCCCCAGCAATTCATATTCAGGCGAAATACACGCGGCATCGGAATAAACCGATCCCAGGTTTTCGGTCAGATGCCGCCACAGCACCTGTTTGAACCGGATCTTTTCGGATTCTTCGCGCGCCATTTCCGTGGAATCCAACACGGAGGAAAAACTCTCATACACGATCCCCACGACAACACTCAGCACGGTCACGGCCACCAGCAATTCAATGATGGTGAATCCATGCCGCCGTGCCGAATATGTCATTGGCCTGTTGTTCATGTTACTCCATGAAATCCGTTAAAATCCGCTGTCGCCAAACAAACTCGAACCGCCCCGGGTGCGGGACCGCCCGCCGCGCCCCGAACGGTTTCGACGCGAAGAACGATCGTCGTCATCGTCCCAACCCGTCCAACCGGTATCTTTGTCTTTATCCTTATCTCTGTCGTTTCTCCTTCGGGTGTCGTTATCTTCTTTGTTATCTTTCAAATTAGCCTGGGGGCGTCCGCCTTTCTGGCCGCCCTTCTCGATGTCTTGATCCAGGGAACCGGTGTAGAAAACATAAAACTGGAGGGTATTCTCATCCGTGGGGCTGGTTACGGTGGCTTCCACGGAATAGAGCATCACTGCCTCATCCTCGCTCTCCTGGACGGCATTGAATGACCAGGAGAAACCGGGATAGCGCTTCCCAAAATCGCCCTCGCCGGATAATTGGCCCGCCGCCACCTGCATCTCCGCCCAGGAAGTTACCCCCTCGACAAACTCGCGGAGGGCCACTTCTTCATTGACCATCTGGTTCAAGCGTAACGCGGTGTATTGCGCATCGAGCAGCACAAAGAGCGCGGTGCCGAGCACAGCCAGCGCCGCAAGCACTTCCACCAGCGTAAATCCACGTTGGCGGGATCTGGCTATCGCTCTTTGCGTAGTGCGTTTCACTAAATGTCCTGCTTTCCATCCAGAATATTGGTGCCGCCCGTGAGAGGATCCCAAATCACGGTGAAATACTCCTCATCTTCATTAACGAGATAGAATCCCACTTCCGAGGACAGACCCAGCGGCGAAAGTTTCACCTCCGCCACGCCGCGGCTCTGGGCCACCCCGTCTATTATGACCGATTCCAGCCGGACCGTTGGGGAGAGGAGCACCCGCTGCAACGCGGGATCCACCAGTTCCTGCTCTTCCGGTTCCGCCAAGTCGAGGGAGAATTTGTCTTCAGGATCAAACAAAGGCCCGATTTCATCAAGAAGGCTTTCTTCCTGCTTCACGTTCTTGGCGCGCTCTTCGAGCACGCGCCGCGCAAACCGGTCGAACTTATCGGACAATTGCCGGTTCGCCGCTTCGTCATCAAATCCGTCGGGAAGGCCCAGGGTATCGCCTTGCATGCGCGCGCTCGACAAAATGCCGCCAAGGTCAGCCGTTGACATGCCGCTGCCGCGCAATTGCGACAGCAGCGCCATCTGATCTTCTGCCGGTTCGCCCTCGTCTGATTCGGGTTCCGGATACACTACGCGAATGCAGTAATACTCCTGATTGTCCAGGTCGAATCGGACCGTAATGTCTGCGCGGAACAACGTGGATTCGGCGATGGCCGCACGCCCATAATTTGACAAATGGCGGGCTTCCCCCTCCAATTCAGTAAACATAATTACAGGAGCCAATTGCGGGAAGGCAATGGCGGAAATTAACGCAATCAGGAAAATCACCACGCTCAGTTCGATCAGGGTGAAGCCGCCCGCACGCCGCCAGGGCAACCGGCACTGCGGGGGAACTATCGTGGTCGCGCACGCCGGGAAATTCATGAATCGCCTTTCGCCTCAACACGTCTGACAACGGGCATACCGCACACCAAGCCGGTGCGCAAAGCACACCCTACTCATTGCCTTTAAGGTTGTTGCTGCTGATGTCCGCATCGTACCCCGATCCCCCCTGACGTTTATCCGCGCCATAGGAAACGATGGTATACTCGCGCGGATTCGTTAACGTATACACATATTGACTTTCCCAGGGATCCAGCGGAATTCTGTCCTGATCAAGGAATTTAAGCCCTTTGGCGTTGTTGAGCAATGCATCCAGGGAATCCGGATATTGCTTAAATTTCAGCCGGTACATCTCAAGGCCCGTCATCAACGTTCGAATTTCCGCCTGTGCTTTCGCCTGACTGGCGTCGTCAAAGGCATTAATCATAAACACGCCCACCGTGGTGGCCAGAATGGCGATAATGGACACCACCACCATCAGTTCCACCAGGGTGAACCCTGCCGAACCTCTGTATCTTTTCTGTTTGCGTTGTGTGTTCATCGTCAATGTCCTCTTATGTTCGTGCTCATCGTGAGGATGGGCAGCAATATCGCCAATACCAGGAAACCGATAAAAATACCCATGACGATAATGATCAGGGGCTCAACAAGCGCCACCATGGCGTCAATGGTCACCCGCACATCGTCGTCATAGGTATCGGCCACTTTCATCATCATGTCTTCAATCTCGCCGCTGCGCTGGCCCAGTTCGACCATGTGGATCATCATGGGCGGAAACAGGCCGGTCTCTTTGAGCGGCACCGCGAGGTCGCGCCCGCGGCGCACTCCGGCCTTGACGTCATCCATGTGATCCTGGATATGCTTGTTTTCAAGCACCGTGTTGACGACTTCCAGGGCGGGCAGCATGGTCAGGCCGCTTTGGAGCATGGTGCCCAGGGTGCGGGTAAACCGCGCGCAAACCAGCTTGAGATGCAGGTTGCCGTAAATGGGGATGCGCAGCTTGATGCGATCCCAACGGCGGCGTCCTTCCTCCCGCGAAACCCAAAACCGCCACAGACCGTAGAGCAAAAATACCGCAATGATGAGAAAAATCCAATAATGCCCGACAAAATTGCTGATCTTGATCATGGTTTCGGTAATGACGGGCAATTCCGCTTTTTGCTTTTGGAAAATCTTCGTGATCCGGGGCACGATCACCATCATGAGGAAAATAATGACCCCGAAGGCAAACACGCCCATGAAGGCCGGATAGGCCATGGTCGATATCATCTGCGATTTTAATTTGGCCTGCCGCTCCAAAACATCCGCCAGCCGCATGAGCACGCCTTCAAGCGCGCCGCTGGCCTCCCCCGCGCGCACCATGTTGATATACAGGGCGGAGAAAATGCGGGGATGCTCCGCCATGGCGTCGCCGAGCGTGGAGCCGCTGTTCACCTTGTCGCGAATTTCATAGATCGCGGCCTGAAGCCGGGGCCGGCTCGTCTGATCCAACAGCGCGCCCAACGCCTCCACCAGCGGCATGCCCGCGTGCAGCAGCACGGAAAACTGGCGCGTCATCAACGCCACATCCCGCGTCGATACCCGCCCGCGCCGCCTGCGGCCCATCACGGACCCTGTTTTTCCGCTGGTGACGGCCGTTATCCCCGCTTCTTTACTCACTTGAAGCGTGGTGGGATACAGCTCCATCTCACGCAGCTTGCGCCGCGCCTGCGCCGGCGTATCGGCATCGATGACGCCCTTGGTGGTCTTGCCGGTGGTCTTGATGATTGCCTTGTATTCGTAAACTGCCATTGGATGCCTGGAGCGGGCCGGGGGCCCGTGTTTCCTTCTTGAACCGGACGGCGCTTTTGCCGCCGGTTATTCAATTACCTCTACTTCAAAATCCTCGCGCGTCACGCGCAGAATTTCTTCCAGCGTCGTCATGCCGCGCATCATTTTTTCCGCGCCGTCCTCGCGCAGGGTGCGCATGCCGAATTTCCGGGCCTCCCGCTTGATCACGTTCGAGTCCGAACCGCGCAACACCAGATCCTGAATCGTGGGATTCATCACCAGCAACTCGAAGATGCCGGTGCGGCCATAGTAGCCGCGCCCGGAACATTTATCGCAGCCTTTCCCGCGCCACAAAATTTTTGCACGCGGGGAATCGGGGCTGATGCCCACTTCCTGCAAGCTCGCCCGTTCCGGCGAGTATTCTTCTTTGCATTGGCTGCAAATGCGGCGGACCAGCCGCTGCGCCTGTATGGCGATCGTGGACGAGGTCACCAGGAACGGTTCGATGCCCATATTGATCAGGCGGGTAATGGCGCCGGAGCTGTCGTTGGTGTGCAGCGTGGCAAACACCAGGTGGCCCGTCAACGAAGCCTGCACGGCCATCTCGGCGGTTTCATGATCGCGGATTTCGCCCACGAGAATGACATCCGGGTCCTGGCGGACGATGCTGCGCAGTCCTGAAGCAAAGGTCAGGCCCACTTTGGGGCGCACCTGCATCTGCCCAATGCCGGGAATCAGATATTCAATGGGATCTTCCACCGTAATGATGTTCTTATCGGGCGAATTCACTTTTTGGAGCGCGGCGTACAACGTCGTGGATTTGCCGGAGCCCGTCGGACCCGTCACCAGGATAATGCCGTGCGACATGCAGATGAGCTTGTCCATGATTTCATGGTCGCGCCCATCCATGCCAAGTTGTTCCAGACTGAACAGGAAATTGCCCTTTTCCAAAATACGCATCACGATGCGTTCGCCGTGGGCAATGGGAATGATTGAAACGCGGATGTCAATTTCCTTGCCGCTTAACCGGATCTTGATGCGTCCGTCCTGCGGCACGCGGTGTTCCGCGATGTTCAGGTTCGCCATAATCTTCACGCGGGAAACCACGGCGGCCTGTTGCGACTTGGGCACCTGGAATTTCTCATAAAGAATGCCGTCAATGCGGTACCGGACACGCACATCGCGCTCGAATGGCTCGATGTGAATGTCGGAGGCGCGCTCTTTCACCGCCCCCGTGATGACCAGGTTGATGAGCTTGATAATCGGCGCTTCGTTGGCCAGATCGAGCAAGTCGCGTTCGGACTCGGCGCCGTCCAGGGTGTGCACCACGCCTTCGTCATCGTCGCTGTTGGCCATGGTGATATTGTCTATCATTTCGGCGGCATTTTCGCCCTGCTGCTCGAAATACGTGTCAATAATGTTTTGGATATCGGCCTTGCGGCACAAGACCGGCTGTACGGGGCCGCCCAGAAGAAGCCGAAGGTCATCCAGGGGCAACAGATTGACGGGATCGTTGACCGCAACATAAAAAGCGGCGCCATTCTGACGGTAGGGCACCATGTAGTATTCACGGATGAAATTAATGGGCACTTTGGTGGTAAGCGCGGACTCGATCTGCCCTTTCAAGTTGGGTTCAAAGGGAATGTCGAACTGTTCGCTCAGCGCTTGAAGCACATGCTCTTCTTCACAATATCCAAGATCGAGCAGGATTTCACCCACGCGTTTGGGCCGGATTTTCTGGAGGTCAAGCGCCTCCTGAACCTGTTCCGGGTGGACGAATCCTTTATTCAGGAGAATTTCACAAAGTTGCCGATCCTGCTCAACCTGCATGGTTCACCTCTTGATTTCTCCCTTGCTGAAGGCAGGTTCGGCGGTCTGGTCAACCACGGCGTCCACCCGCTCGAAGGTGGGATGATGCTGCTTGCGCAACTGCCGTTTGGCTTTGACCTTTTTGAAGAAACCGTCTTTGAATAGCTTTTCAATGTTGGTGTCGCGGTATTCTCCGAGTTTGTAGCGGGTGATGCGGTCAAGATCGGCATGTTCCTTCACAATATGCGGCGTGACCAGCACCACCAGGTTCTTTTTCGTAATCACATTGTTGCGCTTCCCGAAAATCCAGCTAATCAAGGGAATATCGCCTAACAAGGGAGGCTGGGTGCGGATGCGGTCTTTTTGATCCTTAATAAGACCGGCCAACACCACGGTGGAACCGTCTTTCACTACGATCTTGTTTTTCACCAGCGACTTGTCGGTGGAAGGTCCCGCCACATTGGGATCGACGCCGCCCTGCGAGGTGGGGATCACCGTGATGGCGGAATCTTCGATCTCCAACTCCAGCAGAACATTGTCGCCTTCGCTGATCTGCGGGGTGACTTTAAGCTTGATCCCCACTTCCTCGCGCTCCACGCGGGTGTAACCATACCCATAGTTGGCGTAGCTCTGCTGGGCCGCGGTGCCGCCTGCATTGCGGGTTTGGCTCGTGATGAACGGCACTTCATTCCCGTCCACGATGGAGGCTTCTTCATTATCCACCGTCACCAGGCTGGGCTGTGAAAGAATTTCCGCCTCGCTGATCGCTTCAATCGCCTGGAACAACAAGGGCACGAAAGGAACCTTATACTTCGCGCCCGTGTTGGGGTCGCGGATGGTGATGTCATCATATATGCCGGTGGTCATGCCGCCCCCGGAACCAAGGTCGAGCACGCTGCTGAACAGGGCGGCGGAAGGGTTTCCCGTGACGGTGCTAGCCGCCTTGGCAACGCTCAAGAGCGCCTCCGCATTTGATTTTGTGGTCGTGGTGGTCGTGGTTTGGGTGGCCATCTTCGAGGCCAAATCCGACAGCGTGGCGGTATTAAACATCCCGAAACCGTCATTGCCCCCCATGGCCGCGGAATTGACCGCCAGCGTGAAATCATTCGTCAACTTCACTTTCATGATCACCGCTTCCACCGCAACCTGCCGCTGCGGGACATCCAGCCGGGCGATAAACGATTCCAACACCTTGTAGTCCTGTGGGGACGCCACAATCAACAGCGAATTCGTCTGATCATAGCGGGCGATTTGGACCTTTTGCTCGAAAGGCTGTATTTCCGCGGAGCCGCCGCCCCCGCCACCTTGGGCGCCGCCCCCGCCGGGAGCGCCCGCCTTGCGCGGCGCGGTGCCCACCAACGGCTGCAGCGCCGTTTCCACGGCCTCGGCATCCGCATTCAGCAACTCATAAATATGCAGATTATTCGCTTCATACGGAGTGGGGGTGTCCAGGCGTTTCACCAGATCCCGCACCTTCTCCATCATCCCTTCCGAGGCCACCACGATAAGGGAATTCAAGCGCTCATCCGGAACCATGCGGAGCGTCTCTTCGCGCGCGCCAATCACCTGCGACGACACCGCGCCGGGCACCGGACGCGTGGGCCGCGTGGGCCGCGTGGGCTGCGGCTGGGCGGGCGCGCCGCGCGAACTGCGGGGCGCCGCGCCGGTGTCCAAAAGAACCTGTTCTATCTGCTGCGAGAGGGTCTCCGCCCGTGTGTATTCCAGGGTGAAAATCTCCATCACCGTCTCCAGCCCCGGGGTATCCGCGCTTTCGAGGAAGGAGAACATGCGCCGCAGGCCGTCGGCGGTATCGGTGATAATCAACGTATTGGTGGGGGCGTAAACATCTATCCGCGCATTTTTCGATCCCAAAATCTTAATGGCGCTCATGATCTCCGTGGCATCCGCGTATTTCACGGTAATAATGTGCGTGGAATAATCATCAAACGTCGTGGGAACGCCCTCCAATCCCTTCTTCAGCGGAATCTTTTCGGATTGCGTGACATCCGGCGTGCTGATAATCTTGATGATATGGCCTTCAAGCGTCTCCACCATGGAAAAACCACGCGTGGCCAAAATGGATTCGAGCACTTGATACGCCATTTCCGGCGGAATCTTGTCGTGCGTAATCACCGTGACCGTCGTGGCGCCAATATTCGGATCCACATCAAAATTGCGTCCCGTCAATTTGGATATTTTACTGATGACCTCAATCAAGGGCACTTCGTTGAAATCGAATGAAATGAGATCCGTCGGCTTTTCGCCCGTTTTTTGATCATTCGGCACCACCGGCTCCTCCGGCGCGGAAACCGCAGGCGCGGCGTTGTTGCCACGGGGCGGAGGCGGGACGGCGCGTCCCGGCAGGCCCACCGGACGCACAGAGGGGCGCAAGGGATTGGCAGGCCGGGCAGGCGATGGGCGCGTAGGCCGGACAGCCGGCTGGATGGGTTGAGGGGCCGGGGGCGCTTCGATCACTTCCGGTTCAGGTTCCGGAGCGGGCTGCGGTGCCGTTTCGACCGGCTCCGGGGGCGCAGGCGGCGGCGCGGGCTGCGCCTGTTGCTGGACCTCGGGCTGCGGCGCGGGCGGCGGCATTTCATCGGGCACTATGCCCACATCCTCCGGCAATATCATCGGCGGCTCTTCGTCTTGTGCCCACACAGGCACGGCGCATCCCAGCGCCAGGACACATCCTATAATGAAGATTAGGCTTGTTCGCTTCAGCACGATTCTTCCTTCCAGGCTGATGATTCCGGCGCGCGCCGGAGAAACCGCGCCATTAGTCCAGACCATAGGTTATAACTTTCGCTTTTCCATTGCGCAAAATGCCGATGCGAAACGAGTTCGCATTCCGGTATTTTTGCACCATTTCCATGATTTTCTGTTCGCTGTCGATAGACTCGTTATTCACGGTTTGCAGCACATCGCCGTTTTTCAGCCCCAATTTCGAGGCTATCGGAACCTGATCTATGTTCGCCGCCGTCACGCCAATGATTTTACCGCTGGCATCCCGGTACATCTCCGGTTTCACTTTGGTGACCAGATCCGCATAGTTCGAATACAAATCCTGAATGAATTCCTGGCGGTTCAGGGCGATGCGGTCCGCGGAATCCGATTTGACGGGCATGGCGGGCCGGGAGGCGGCGGAGGCCTCGCCTTCCGTCACCTCATCCATGCTTAAACGCTCTTTCGTGGCCGGCGAATTGCGTTCATTCAACAGATACACTTCGCGGGGAAGCACCTCGGCCAACTTAACTTTTTCCACCACTTCCTGCCCAATGCCGTAGCCTGTCGTTATGCGGGTATCCTGGTTTTCGATGATCGCGGAGGCAAACGGATCATCCGGGCGAAGCGCTATCGTGCCCAACAAACGCAAATTAAACTGCGTGGGGGGCGGCGGGCCTTCTTCGCCCTCTTTCTCCACTTCACCCTCATTTTTTGGATTATTCCAATTTCCCGCATCGCCAAACATCTTCTTCGCAATTATGCTTTCATAAAAGGCGCGATTCTTAACGGCTTGCGGCGCCCCTTGAATTCCTTCTTCTCCCGAAATCATCCCTTCGGGCGAAAACGAAAACGCTTCGGAAGGGCCTAGCACACGGTACACGATCATACCGCCCATCACGAGAACCGCCACGGCCAGCGCGCAGTCCACAACGATAAACACTTGGCGTATAATCAGCCCTCGTACCATCTAGACCTCTATAGTAATTTCATACCGCATTTCAATCCGCCAAACACCACCCCTGCCATCACCCGCTTCCATTTGCCAGCGCCATGGACAACTCCTGGATTCACAATGGTTTTTGCACCATCGGAACAACGCGCGGCGCACCATCGCGGTTGACACTGCACCGCATCTTGGGGGCCGGTGTTTCAGACAGCTCTAGTGTAACGTAAGCCCCCTTAAAAACTCAATGCGCGGCATCGGTGGTGCGATCCGCCCAAAGCACGCAATATCTTGTGGCAAAAGAAATCCGGGGAGGGTTCCCCGGAGTAGGCATTCCTATATAAAAAAGGGCTATTTCGGGGTATTTTCTTTCTCGCGAACGATTTTCTTCAAATACTCCATGTAGACATCCAGGGGAACAAGGCCGTCTTGGGATTCGGCGGCTGTTTTGTCCTTGGCGCTGTCACCCGCCATGTCTTTTTTATCCTCGGTCAACGCCTGCTGCACAACGATTGAATCCCCTTGCACACACGCTTTGCCGGTTTTTTCATCGGTGACTACGACAAATTTTCCGCGCGCACCGCCATATAACACCAGCCGATCGTTGGCGGTATGACGGAGGTACAGCAACACCTGTTCATCTTTCGAAAAGGTGGGCATCTCGCTCGGTTGATAGACAAATCCGCCAACTCGGCCTCCAATGATGGAAAACGAGATGTTGGAGGATTTGTTGAGATTGCCCTTGGCGGTATCCTGCACTTCCACAATGACATCCGTGTAAATGCGCCCGCCGCGCGTCCAACGGCTTTCCACGGAGGTTACTTTTCCGGTGATGATATCATCGGCGCCAGCGGCCATTTCAGGCGTGGTGACATGGGCGATTTCAGAGAATGCGGCATTCGCCCAGCCAAGCGCCAGCAGTATCATTACGCCCGCCACAACGGCTTTGCGGTAACGCCTCCACGCGAGACCGCCCGCAAAGAGCATTGACATCGCGGCCCCGAAGATGTACATCAGATGATTTAGCGCCCAGTCCACGCCATGGCCCGCCGCGCGCGCGCCCTTGAAAGCAGCGTCATGGCCAATCAGATAACGCGCAAGCAACGGGGACATCTGATAGTATAAATCCACCATTGCGGTGCCCACCGCGGTTTGCAGCAGCATAGTATCCCGGAATTTCCGGAGCAATGTGGCGGTAGTGGTGGGGGTGGTGGTGCCCGTTCCCGCACCCGAGATAACATTCAGCGGGCATACATCATTGGGATCGCCAAACATAGGTCTGCGATTGGGCAACATTTCCGGCAGGGTGCGTTCCGTATCCGCGCTGATGACCGTATTCATTTCAAAGCTCCATGCCAGGGGCGTTCCCGCATCTTTGTTGCTTATGTCGAGTATGTTTTCCACTTCATGAAACACTTCCGAAGAGAATGCGGTGATGTAATCGTCACGTTGTTGTGCGCCTCTCCCTTGCGTCCCTTGAATCGAATCAAAATCCGCCACTTCATAGCCGGTGACGGGCGCCTGGCGATCATACCCGGTCCCGTTCAACGGATTAAGCGTAAGAGTGTACGAAGGATTGAAAAGCGCCCCGGAAGCGCCGGGCACCTCGATTTGCTTCCACATCCCGAATAGCTCGAAATATCCTTCCATTTGAAGATCCGTGACCGGCTCATACAAAGCGGTCATCGTGCTGAACAGCGGCACACGCGCGGTGTCGGGATTGTCATCCGTATCGACCCACGCCACCACATGCCCTCCGGGAATGGGGATCGAGGGCAATCCCATTCCTTCGCGGGTTTGAGTGCGGGCTTCCGCCTTGATGGAGAAGAAATTAGACTGGCTGCCCCGTGGATAAAGAAATGAAATGCCGGAGATATCGTCCGGTGCAAGGTCCTGGGTCCCGCCCACGCGGTATCCGGAATCCTTTTCAACATTAAAATAAATGGGAAACATCGTGGGCGTCGCACCAATATATTTGCCCTCGCCCGAAGCCCCCGAATACCAGAACACTTCATTTTCCACCAAGTCTATGGAGGTTTCCGCGTCCACCGTGGCAAATACCTCGCGGAGGTTGTTCAAGGGGGTGTGCGACATCCCCAGCAAGTGGCCGATTTCATGCACCAGGATCGACTTCAGATCATACAAGGCATCCTCGCCTGTAGTTCCAGGCCGCACCCCGGCGGCGTTAATAACAATGTCAACGTCTACCAAGGTGCCCGCGCTGATGGTATAGGCTTCCCCCGAAACCACCAGTATTTCGTCCTCTATCGTATACAACGGCAAGGTTAGCCCCAGCACAGGAAAGTCAAGGCCCGGCACCAGCACATCCGCCGGGTCGGGTTCTACATCTTCCCCGGTATCATCCGTCTCCGTCACCTGAAGCGCGATCACCGACAAAAAATCCGGCGAGGATTCCGTAGCCACAAAAATAGGATCTTGCACAATCCCCGCAAAACGGAAACTGGCATAGCTCGTGGCTACGTCCTGCCATACCTGAAAGGAGTCTTTGACAACCTGGATTTCTTCCGGGGTATAGCCGCTCTTGCCGCCTTCGATGAAGATCTCAAGACCCTCACCCGTGGTGATCTTGCCGTCATTATTCGTATCGAATTCCTGGAACGGCCACACCACGTAGCGCAACTGGTTCTGCTGATTGAATCCACCGTCTGGGAAGAATGCATCAGCCACCGGCGCCAGAAGAAGCGTCAGGAATACACACCCAGCCGCTAACGTTATCCGTCGCACGTTTGCACTCACGTATCCCGTTCCTTTCCTAGCTCTGGACGCGCCCCCCGAAGGAAGCGCCTTCCGTTTCTCTATTTTCCTGACAACGTTATTTACTCTTCGCCTTGCGGCGCGCTTGCCACAAGGGTGCAGCAAGCGCCAAAGCCACCAACCCCATCAACGCCAAATCGCCGAACACCCCGCCGCTCTTTTGCACCGGGGCGGGGCCGCATCCAATCTTGCTTAACAATTTGGTTGGTTCTGGATCATTCACGTATTCAAATCCACCCACGAGGATGGCCTCCGAGCCTTTGTCCGCGTTGCGGACTTTTATATCCAGGACACCGACATCGGGTATTCCATAGAAGGGGAATCCAACGGAAATACGGGTGCCCTCGGCATTCACATCCAACACGGGCATCAATGTGTTTTCAAAGATCACATCGATATTGGCACGATCCGAGAATCGCTTGCCGATGATGGTGACCGGAAAGATGTCTTTCGTGCCTTTCGACGGCGACACTGATATAATTTCCGGGCCCTGCTCGCTTCCCGGCTTGAGCGTGAAGAGACCCGACCGGCTCCCTTCTTCTCCCGTATCGGGATTGCGCACAATCAGGACTATCGGCTCTTCCGGCACCGTACCCGCCGGGGTGCTGATACTGAGGCTGATGCTGGATCCATTGGCATTGGTCACCTCCACCTCATATCCGCTCAAGGCCACCACCGGATTCGTGCCGAAACCGCTTCCGTAAATTATAAGGTTAAAAGGCTGCCCTTCCAGCGTCTGCGAAGGCAACTGACTGACACTTGCGGAGTCAATAACCACCGACGTCGGCGAGACAGGTTTGGTGCGCGCGGTTATGACACCCGAACGCCGTTTCGTCGCATTGTGCGACCGCACCCAGTTGAAATCACTTCCATCCTGAGCGCTATAGGCCTTCGCCCCAATCAGGGAGTAGCGCATGGGCATGGTCTTGAAGTAGGTAATGAAGCCCAGACCGCGCGCACCCCACGGGAACTCCTCAAACTTGACGAATTCGTTGCGTTCCTCGCCCGACAGCGTTGCCCAGGTATCCGGGTCGGGTTCCGTGGGCGTATTGGGACCCCAGGAAACAATACCCACCCGGAAATTGTCATTCACTGTCATGCTACCCGATGCGCGCAACACCACAAAGAAGTCCGCGCCCGTGAAAGGATCTCCGGGCCGTCCGCCAAAACTGTCGGGCGCCCATTGCCGGTTGCGGGTCTGTGATTCCATTGGGATCGGATAATCATCGGTGCCAGGCGTGGAGAAAACGAACTTCACCTGAATGTCTTCCGCCGTCTGGCCAATGTATACGGGCGCCGCATCCAACGGCAAGGGGATGTCGATATCCGGATCAAACACCCCGTTGCGGTTAAGCGGATTGTTATCATTGTCGCGGTAGAGCGCCACGCCGCTCAGTTCCTGGTCCGCATTCAACGGCAGAAGATCCACCGTCGGATTGAAATTGGCATCCGTTCCTTCATTATAGAATTCCACGATGACTTGTTCGAGGAAGCTGGGTTCCGTAACGATCCGCCACGAACCCGTGCGCGGTGTTCCACTCAACAGATTCAACTGATTCGCCGTGTTGCTGACAATCTGATACGGCTCATAGGCGCTGTCCAGCAGAAAATCGCCCGCAAATACATCGGCGGTCCACGCAGCGCCTTGCACCGTGAACGACTTGTCGCCACCCGTGCCCAGGCTTCCGCTCGCTGCGGTGCCGGCGCTTTCCCGGTTGGTCGATAGATCCAGCCCCAGCACCGGCAAGACCGCGCCGCCAATCGTAATCACTTGCGATTGGTTGGTGACATCCAGGATCTTGGCCGGAATATTCACCTCCAGCATGTCATGTCCGAAGAAGTCCTGGACAGGGCCTTCATCCGGATTATTCTTGATTCCTGCCGAGCCGCTGGTGTTCACCTGAGGCAGGAATTGAATACCGCCCTTGCGCTGGCCTTCGGGACGGGTGGGCAGCGTGGCGGGAATCACCGCGCGGAACTGCTCGAAGCGTTTGGCCTTTTCCGACGTGCGCACCGTAACGAACAAATCATCGCCCGGCTGCAGTTCAACAACGCCGGCCTCTCCCTCCGTGGCTCCTTCCGTGGATCCCTCCGTCGCGCCTTCCGTCTGCTTCGCTTCCTCGACTTTCACCACAGGGGAAGAGTCGCTCTTAACGGCTGCCTTATCAGCGCCAAAATCAACCGTCCCGCAACCTATCGTCGCATTGAAACTGTCTTCAATGGCAGCAGCATCCTTGTGCGGCACTTGCCACAAATCCTGCGGCGTTAACGTCAACACCCACGCCTTGTCACTATCATCTACCAGACCGTTGCCATCCAGGTCATCCGCAACGCCATCGCCATCCAGGTCAATCAATTCCGGCTGGCTCGGCCAAGAAAGATTACGAAGCTTCACTGGAGTATCCAACCCTGTTACGGGCACGGCATAATCCATATAGGCCTCAAACATTCTGCTGATCTCGAACATGCCCGAAAGATCCGTGTCTTCATACAGCAACACCCCGGAGTCCTGATCTTGACCGGCGGCATCCAGTGCCGCCAAATCATCCGGTGTAAAATCGGGGCCCCAGAAAGCCACCGTAATCGAAGCAAGGGCCGTCTCCTCACGCGCATTGACAAAGGGATCGGCGGATCCCGCCAGATTCAGCCCAAGCATCGGCGTCACATCACTGTTGATGTCTATTTTCTGCGTGAGCAATCGGGCCTTGGTGTCTTCCGGCGCCCAATCCATGGACTTGGGATACTCATTGGGACCCAGGGTCTTCGGCCAGGTGTCATAACTCGGCAGAGACGGCTGGGCGGGCGGTTGAGAATAAGCCGAGGAACGTGGTCCCGTCGGGGGCAAATCACTGCCCTGGCCTGACGTAGCATGGAAGAAGGGCACTGTTTCATAGGCAAACTGCCCGCTACTCATTGATTCATCATAGGAAAGCGCCAGCGTGAAAGTGCCCAGGGTAAATACCCGCGAGCCGGAAATCCGCCAATAGGTTACGCCCACCGTATGCCCATTCAGGAAGCGGGAACGCTCCAGACCGAAGGGATCCATCCACTGGCTGAAATCGGTCGGATCACTTTCTGAAAAATCATAGCCAAAACAGTGTCCGCCATCCGACATGGAGCCGCCGCCAAAGAACAAGTCCGTTTGCTGGCGGTAAATCGAATCGGATTCGTACGTCAACACGTAGTCATGCACGTCGACACCGAACTTAACGGGTTTCGTGGACTTCTCATTGACCGTGCGCTCG
Source organism: Candidatus Hydrogenedentota bacterium (assembly GCA_029565395.1). Classification (GTDB taxonomy): domain Bacteria; phylum Hydrogenedentota; class Hydrogenedentia; order Hydrogenedentales; family CAILVY01; genus CAILVY01. The sequence continues at coordinate 54,008 of JAKQOG010000230.1, forward strand.
GGCCACCACGGTTCATTCGCACCCCATCGGGGATCTTGTTGCCAGACAATATTGCCCAAATCGGGATTATAGGCTTCAATGCCCGGAATCATGCTGTCCACATAGATGCCGCCCGTCGTTACACCCAGGGCATTAATGCGCCGGGGTTCGATGAACGCGCGGAAATCCGCCCCCATGGTCAGACCGGTATTATCACCCGGGGCCAGGGAAACGTCTTTGAAACCACTGTCGGTGCGGGCCACGACAAAGTAATCGCAGGTCCAGTCACTGCTCGAATACATTGCGCTTCCGCCCACATTATCCGGCGTCTTTTCCAAATAGCCGTCCACATTATCCTTATTCGCAATCTCTGCTATGGGACGGCGGCGTCCTTCGTAGAAATGCAGCGTGGTGCGCCACCACGGATCGCCTCCGCCCGGCGGGAAGGGAAGATATTCCCAGCCGCCGTCATCGGCATGCACTTCTTCTTCATTGTAATAATCAAACACAAACGCTTCCGGAAGCATGGGGTAGTCGCCGGCAAAATCAACTCCGCCATTCGCCCGCGGCACGGGCGGATCAAAGATGCCGTTGTTGTTGGTGTCATGCCATACCCAAAGCCCGTTGTACGTAACGTCTTCCGCAAGCACGCCATTCTTATCGTCTTCCAACCCCAAACCCCGGATATTGGTCGTATAATGTTCCAGTCCGTCATTGGGGTTGAAACCGCCGTTGCCCGGCGAACCAAACGGATCCGCGCCAATATCGGTCAACACCACATTGACCTCGCGCAACTGCGCAGCCTCCTTGGTGGTCTCTATGCGCCCCTGAATCCCGGCCTCATACTGGTCGAAATGCAAGGACTTCGTCGAGTGCAGGTTAATGCCAATGAGGGCCGTCCACGTATCCACAGAGGCGAGCTGCCGCAATTCCAGCATCTCGCCCGCCGTGATATCCATCAACTGACTCACCTTATTCCAGCGCGGACGCGTAAACTCCGCCGGGGGCGTATACAGGTACATGGGCGCGTTCCAGGTGTCAAACAATCCTGGAACGGTTTTCTCACTCCATTTGGCCGTGACATCCCAGTCGGTGAAACTGGAGGAGTATGCCGCGTCAGGCTCTAACTTCTCCCCATCCGCAAAATTCGGGGTGTAGGAGTCAACCGGTTTGTTCTCGCTATCGAGCGGATACGCGCCGCTCTCCTTCACCATCTGGGCGGACAACACGTTGCAGCTCAGGGTCGTCTGACTGCGCCATGTGGCCGACGTGCGCACTGCAATATGATACGACGCCCCATTCAGGCCATTGTCCGGATCAGCCTTTGGCTCCGCCAGAACGGGGAACTGCGGCTCCGCCGCCGTGCCATCGCCGATGAAATCGAGCTCATAGGCCAAACTGAGGCCTTCCACCGTGTAGTCCGTCAAAATCGTGCCAATCGCGCCAAAGGAGGTATTGCCCTGGCTGTCCCACACATAGAGGAGTTCATCATAATTCACGTCCAGGGTAAGATCACCCTCGTCTCCCCCGTCATTCTCCTTAAAGAGCCCAAATTCAAGAATGTCCGAGAAAAACGGCCCGGCTTGATTGCCATAGTGCAGCGTCTCCGGTTCGCGTTCATCCGGACGCAGTGTGTAAACAAGTTTGCTCAATAAGCGCGGCGCGGGATTGTCCGCCGGGTAGCCCATCGTAAAGTTGATGAGCGGCACCCAGTCATTCAAGGGCACAAGTGATTCCTTATCCTTAATTTTACTTTCGACCTTGAACTCCGCGGGCGGTTCATCCGATTCGCCTTCGCTTTCGCCTTCATCGGTAATGCCGCATCCCGACACCGGCGGGCGGACCGTTATGTAGTCTTGAATACGGTAGGTGTACGCCTGCGTCGCACCCGTATCCGAATTTTCGAAGGTCACTTCCAGTGTCACCGTATAGAAGCCTTCCTTCGTATACCGGTGTTCGGGATTCTGTTCGGCCCGGTCGGTGGAGGTCGTATTGTCGCCAAAATTCCAGAACCAGACCTTGGGTATCATCAAATCCGTGCCCACGGACAAGTCCGTGAACTGAACATCCACTCCACAGCCACGCCCGCCGATCAAGTCTTCCGTAATGGTGCCCGTGGTCGGATCGGCCATGAAATCCACAAACGGAGCCGCCACAATCTCGATGAAATCCGTCTTGGTCTCGGTCACCTCGATGCCATACTTGTCCGTCACCGTAACACTGACCGTGTAAAAGCCCGCCTGGGAATACGTATGTAACGGATTGCGCTCGGTGCTGGTGTTCCCATCGCCAAAATCCCACAGCACTTCCACCACGGTGCCGGTCGCGATCAAGGTGAACTGAATGTCGCCGCCGACCACCTGCCGGTGCCGGTCCGCCGTAAAGTCCACTTCACTTTGCGGCAGGGAATAAATAGTCTGGGTCATGCCCGCCTGATTCGGATTGCTGCGAATCCAATACTTGACCTTTCTGTCGTCCTGGCTGTGATCCACCTCATGCGTGGGCGCCACGCGTTCACGCACGCGATCATAGGTCCAGAAATACATGTCCGGCGGATTTTGGAAAAACGTGATGAAGCCCAGCCCGCGCGCGCCCCACGGGAATTCCGAGAACTTGTCAAACTCGTCTTCCTTCTGGCTTGTGCCCAGAATGTTCGAGAACGTGTCGGGATCGGGTTCCGTCGGGGTAATGGGTCCCCAGGAAACAACCCCCACCCGGAAAGAATCGCCCTGTTGCATATCGCGGGACGTGCGCAACACAACAAAGAAATCCGAACCGTACGTGGCTTGCGAAGGAGACGTGCCCAGTTCCTGCGGAATCCATTGGCGCAGGTTCGGTTGATTCTCATACGGCACGCTCACGCGGCCCGTGGTGTCGTCCGTGCCCGGCGAGGAGAACACCAGTTTCACCTGGTATTCCGGTTCGCCTTGCACGCCGATGAACACGGGAGGATCATCCAGCCGGACCGGCAGGTCGATGTACTCCAATTCGTTACTGGCATTAAGCACCGGGGGATCAAACACGCCATTGGTGTTCCGGGAATCCCAGTCATTATCGCGGTAGAGAGAAACCCCGCTGACCTGGTCGTTTGCCGGATCTTCAATGTCCAACGGAAGCAGATCATTATAAGGATTAAAGTGCCGGCCCAGGGTTTGGTTGCTTTGATCGTAAAACTCAACGATTACCTGTTCCAGGAAGGTCGGGTCTTTTACCACTGCCCAACGGCTTCCATTGCGCGGCGCGCCGCCCCGCAACGTCAGAGAATCGCCATTCACCGCCGTAATTTCATACGCTTGGAGCCGGGAATCCTGATCTTCTCCCGCGCTCATGCCCACCAGCCACAATCCGACCGCTTTGTTCGTCCAGCCGCCAACCGAATAGTAGGGGCTGTCCGCATCCGCTTCGACATCACCAGGGGTAAACACGGTGGACGAGGTTTCCCCTTGCGTGCCCTCGGCGATGAGGTTTTCCGGGCGGTTGGCCGCACAATCAATGCCAAGCACGGCCACGGGCGGCCCGCCCGGCAGTATTACCGGGACCGCGGGCGAGACCGTGGTGGACACAAGGTCCTCGGACAGATCGATAATACGGCTGGGCACCGCGGCTTCCAGCATGTCATGCCCATAGAAATCCTGTACCGCGCCTTCATCGGGACTGAGTTTCTCCACAGGACCGCCCACGGTGGAACCGGCCGGCGTCAGCCCTCGCACGATGTCTATACCGGCATACGTGGCGGCAAGCGGGGTGCGGCTCGGCAAACGCGCGGGTACAAAGCAGCGGAATTGTTCAAACTGCGCAATGCTTTCCGACGTCCGGATGACGATAAACAAATCATCGCCCTGATTCCCCCCGCGTGTCAGGGCTTTCAACTCCGCCGATTTCATGTCACCGGAAACGGCCAGCGGGGAAACATCCATAATCTGTGGGGCCGCACCCCAAAAAGAAGGCCACTCCGCGGTGATATACTGCACCAAGGATCCCGGAAGAATGGCTGCCATGCCTCCTGATTTATCCCACGGCACATCCGGCGGTTTTGGCCCGCCATTGCGGGTATCCGCTTCGGGCAGCAGCCAGGTCAAGAGCGGTTCCAACTGAAGCACCCACGCCAAATCCAGCATCCCGTCAAACTGCGGATTGCCTTCATAATTGGAGGCTTCCGATTCCGAGAGCACCACCAGACCGTCGCCGGTGATATCATCCGGGACATTGTCGCCATCCAGATCAATCGATTCAGGGGCATTGGCCCATTTCAAACTGGAGGGCTCAAGGGCTACCAATCGATCGTTGTAGGCCACGATGGTGTCGCCAAAAGTGATGGGACCGTCAAAAACACCGTCGCCATTGGTGTCTTCATAGAGCATAACGCCCGACGACACCAGCGCGCCGGTATCGGAATCCAGCTTCGCCAAATCATTCTTCGAGAATTCAGGACCCCAGAAGGCCACCGTGATCCGGTTCAACGACGTCGGCGCAAACCGGTTCACCACCGGATCATCCGACGCCGTCAGATTGATGCCCAGCATCGCCGTGGGCATCGAGTTATATTCAATATGCTGTTTGAGAATTCGCGCGGCACGATCGCCGTGCGTCTTGTCCGCCGGAATCGTAAAACGATCGTCAAGTCCAGGCTCCCAATCGTCCATCCGGGGATACTGGCCCTTCCGCAGCACATCGCGCGCAAGCACCCACCGCCCGGCCACGATGGCATAGTCGCGGCCCGTCCGCCCGCACGGATCGTACGGATAAAACGGGAAGTCCACATTCGCGCTCATGACGGGATCCCCAAGACCATCCACCACCGGATCGCAGTTTTCATCCAGCATCTGATGCGAGACTTCATAGTATTTGCCGGTATACGCCGGGCGTCCATGGTCCAGAGTCAGCACGGATCCGTTTTGTTCCAGAACCCGGTATTTGCCGCCGTTGCTGTCGATATAATACAGGGGTCCGTCCGTCAGCAGATTTTGCCCGCAGATCGAGCAATCCAGCAACTCCACATAGACAACGTCATCTTCATACGTTTCTTCATTGGGGGTTTGCGAGGGCTGATAATCCGCTTCCATGTACGGCGTATTGTTTATCGTGGTATTTTCATCCAGGTAAACAAGGCTTTCCGCGCCATAGGCCATTGAATAGTCTATGGTTGTGCCGCTGAGATCAATAGAGCCGGCCACCGGGAATCCATCCGGGTGTAACTCCGCGGGCGGCCACGTGGTGTAGTCCGGCAACGTGGGTTGTTCAGGGGGCAATGGGAAGAAATAGGACCGCGGAAATTCCAGATGCCCGCCCAGTTCACTTACCGTGGCATCCTCTTGCTTCAAATTAAAGGGTACAGTTTCAAAAGAGTATTGAATACTGGTGTACTGATCGGTATTGCCGGTGTTGTCGTATATGCTTTCTGACATGTCGGGCTGGATTCCCGCTTCAAACAAATTGTAAAACCGGATGCCCATGATCCCGAAAACATCATTGGATTCGTAAATCTTCACCGGATCCATCCAGAGACTGAACCACGTCAGACCGCCCGCATCGGTGAAATTCTCATTCCCCATCGAATGCAGAGCGCTCAGGAAGCCCACCCACGGATCGAATTTGGGCGGGATTTGACCAAGATTAATAAAGGTTTCCTTCGCATACGAGTTGCACGTGCTGTACGTTAACACCAAGTCATGAACTTCCATCCCGCAGCGCATGGGCTTGACGTTGTCCTGGATGTGCAGCCGTTCATGCCACCACGGCTGTTCTTTCACCGTCTGCGAATTGACGATATCCCAATCCGGCGAGTCCTGCCAGGGATCCGTGCCCGGATCGAAATCAGGATAGGCGTTCAACATCATATTGGTGGTTTTGATGCCACCGGCCCAATGGCCGCCATTCCGGGGATCCCAGCGGCGCGGCTCAATAAACGCCCGGAAATCCGCGCCCAGTTTGATGCCATCGCCATCGCCCGGAAGCCCCGACAGGTCCCGGTAACCGCTGTCCGTATGAAGCACGACAAAATAATCCGCCACCGAGACAAAGCCCCCAATAGCATCCGGAACAGGCTCAAATCCACCCGTGCACGGGTCACCCGGATTCCGGCGCCGTCCACCATCAAATTTCATCTTGATTTTCCACCACGGATCGCCTCCGCCCGGAGGGAACGGAATATATTCCCACTGATTTATCCCCTGATTGACAAATCCGTCCTGATTCGTCATATCCGCCGGGTACATGGGGTAATCCGTAAAGGTTATGCCATAGGAAGCGCCGCTTGCATCTGCCGCGCTGGGCGGATCATAAATGCCGTTGGCCGTGCAATTAAAAGGGGTTGCGCAGTTTGCGCTGGTTCCCGTGTCGCACCACAGCCAGGCGCCGTTAAACGAAAAGTCGGATTGCACCGCATAATCCGCCGAGCCGCTGAACGAGGTCGTCATCACCTCCAGGGCATCATTGGGATTAAAGCCGCCATTGCCCGGAATGCCAAAGGGGTCGCCGCCAATATCAGTAAGAATAAGGTTGATTTCGTCCGGTTGGTCAAAACAGTTCGGTCCATGCATATTCACCCCAATTACAGGGACCCACGCATCGGCTGCGAACAAACGGCGGAGGTCAATCCATTCCCCGCTCACTGCTTCAAAAAATGTGTCGCTAATGTCCCAGCGGGGCCGCGCATGCTCGCCGATGGGCGTATATTTCCGAATCTGCCAGTTCCAGTTGTTGTGATACATGCCCGGCATATAGCCGCTGATCCCGTCGCCCGATATGTCAAATATGTCAAAGCTCGAAGAATAACCGGTCGCTTCAGACAACTCCTCGTGCGTCGTTCCCCAGAAATCGGGGGAGTAGCTGTCGAACGAGGTCCCATCATCATCCAGGGGAAATTCCCCTACCAGATATTGGTCATGCGGATAAAGGGTGTCAAGCAGGATTAACTCGTTCGAGGGATAAGGGCCTGCCCAGGGTTGCATCGCAGCATAATGGAGCGTGTACGCAAAGGTTTGCGTGGAACTCCACAGGGAAGACAAACGCACCGCGACAATATAGCCTTCCTGCGGTTCTACGCCGGCCAACACCCAGTTCAACACCGCCGCGGTAGTATCCGGCGCCCCGGAACTCTTGGGAATAGTCAGAAGGTTATCCCCAGGATAGTTGCTGGAAAAGGGGCCGTACGGATCATTTATGTTGCTGTACGTCCGCAAGAATGGGAACTTGGGATTCTCCGGATTCAACCAGCCGGTATATACACCGCTATAATGGAATCCATCCGGCTGGGTCGGATAGAAATTCACCGCTGATACACCTTCATAGCAGCGATAATACTCTTCCGTACGCCGGCACGTGGGTTTGGGGCGCGGATCAAAACAGAAATTCAAATAATAATGCCCGTCATTGATGTTGTAATTCCCCGCGAAATCCGGCATTTCATAGGGGAAACCATGGTTGTCCCACTTCAACATCGGAGACCCCGGCTCTAACCGGAAACCAGACGAGGGAAGGCCCAGATACCCGCCCTGGCGCCAGACCCACCGCCCATCATATTCCAAATTAAACACCTGGTCCGGTTTGCTTTCAGGACCATTGTCCACAAACAGCCCATATTCAAAAATGTCTTCCTCCAGAGGGCCGCCCCCGCGAGGATAAGGACGAGCCGGGGCGGTATCCCCATGAATCGAATATTCCAAATAGGTGAGCACGCGCGGCGCGGGGCTGTCATCCTTGTACGACATTTTGAACCAGAACAACGGCACCCAATTGTTCAAGGGCGTCAGCGCCGCTCCATCATTCGCGCCAATCATGTCCTGCGCTTCAAAGTTCGCGGTTTCCAGCAACGCTTCCAGAACCAATGGGTTATCCGCATTCTCCGGATCCGGGGCCACATACGGCGCATCCCCCAACGGCGGGCAAATAAAGGTGGTTGAACTGCTCGGATCCTGAATCCTCACACGCATGCCCACGACATAGGTTCCGGGCACAAGAAACACCGGATAATCCGCCCCCCCCAAATACACAGGGGCATTTTCTACATAAGGCACTTCTACCGGGTCCAGCGTATCGGGAAATACATAGACCCCATCCACCTCCTCGGGATCCGGACCCAGCACATACCACAGCGTGTCCACCACTTCAAATGTGCCGGGAATCTCTATCACGGGATAGAATACCGCGATCATCGGCACTGATCCCGTGGTCGCTCCGGCATAATACGACGCATCCACGTCTATGCAGGGATCCTCCGCAAAATTCGCTACAATCTCCGCATTGCGATTCATCCGGACAACGCAGTCAATCCCGTTATCTTCATCCAAGGCCCCCAAACCTTCCCAACTGATGAATTGGAAACCTTCGTCCGGCACCGCTGTCAACGTCACCGAAGAACCAAAAACATACTCCTCATCGCAATTCGTGTCCAGGCCGCAGTTAATGCCATCATTTACTCCAATCGGCCCCGTTACAGAACCGCCGCCGATGCCGGAGATTTCTATATGCGTTATACAATGGGTGCTGGCGGTAACCGGAGCCGACCAATCCGATTGGCTTCCCGTCCCTACCGTGGCCATTTGGAAACGATACGTGGTGCAGGGCCACAAATCCGCAAACTCGAACTCTACGGCTTCCGCGCTCGCCGACCTCTCCGCGTATATCGTATTGCTTTCCGCGTCGATGCACCGAATGATAAACTGGCTGATATCCGCCGTGGACGTATACGACCACGTCACTCTGATGATTGAACGGGGCTGACCTATGACGGATCCGGGATTGGACACTGGCTCCGCTTGAACATTGGTCGGCGGCTGGATCGTCCAAAACCGCGCCGTAACGTCCTGATCGCCGCTCATAAGAACATTGCATTGTTCTGAAATACATGAAGTGTTTTGCCAATCCCTGAATACATAGCCGTTATTCGGCTGCGCCTTCAACTGAACCGTCGTGTTATACGCGAACTCATACACACAGGGCGAGGCATAACATGGGGTTTTGCCCGCCACCGTCACGCTGCCGCCCCCCCCGCCCGGAGGATCCATGCGAACCGTCAGGACGCAATACGTGTACCCGGAAACCTGGTTTGACGCCGTATCCCCATCGTTGTTATGCGCCAACACCTGATAATAATACTGTGTGCCCGAACTTAACCCCGAGTCTTCATAAAACTCCGTGCCGCTGGATAAGCTGGCCACTTGCGTCCAGGGCGCCAAGGGCGTGTCTTTGCGCTGGACAAGATATTGCGTCTCGCCGGCAACATCCGACCACGACAGCGCAATCGTCTCCGTAGAAGTGCCTACCGCGCCTAAATCATTAATCGCACCGGGCGCCGCCTTGTCATTCGCCGGCGCATTCCGCAGACATACATCGTCCACATACAATCCCATGGACACTCCCGCCGCAATGTGCCCTTCAAAGCGCACAATATGCGCCCGGCCGTCCGCAAACTCCTTCACCTCCACCGCCACCTTTTTGTAACCGGTGTAATTTGCGGCATCCGCTTCCGTCGCCTTAAACACCACGGTATCATCCATAAACGCCTTCAGGGAAAGCGGTGTTTCCGCCTGGGGGATCGCCAAATAAAACGTGAGCGAGGCTTCTTCTTCCTGAGGAATTATCACGGTTTGCCACACCGCGCCGTCCGTGGCCGCATCGGCATTCCCCGAAAACCACACCCACCACTCCCCAGTGCGTGAATGCAGCGTGCCATCACACTCGGCATCGCACAACGGAGTAAGCCCCGTGGAGGATTCCTGCCAGGCTTCATTCGGACTGCCCGATTCAAAACTGGGATCGGCCAGCAGATTGCCCTCGCACGTAAACGCCGCCTTGGCCGTCTTCGGAACGGCGGCAAGATGCACCGGTCCCTGGGATGGCGGCACGCCCGCAATGCTCGCCAACTGCTGCGGCGCGGCTGCGCCCTGCGGTTGATCGGGTGCCATTCCAATGACCCCCAGTAAAACGAGCGCGGCCAAAGCCAGCCCTGTCGTAGCGCCGTACTTAATGCTCACGTTGACATTCTCCTCCGGCAAAACATGTTTCCGCTTCCGCGCCTTCCGGCTCCGGAAACGTGCTTTCACTATCCTACATATGCAAACCGCTGGACACGAAAAACACACCGGTGCACGCATCCACTCGCCGCATGTTGACGACCGTATCCAACGGCCTCTTCATGCGCGGGCATACCGCGACACCGTCTGTTCCTGCCTGCCAGACGTTGTTCCAACATAGATTTCCCCGAATATTCGCTCTGTGTTTTATAGCATAGCCCATCATTGGTGTCAATAGAGAAAAATGCCGCAATTCCCGAAACGGCTTGGCTTTAGGCGACACTGACACCTGTTTGCTCCTGGCAAAATTCGTAATATTTGTCAAGAAATAAATTATCGGCACCACAGTAATCTCCACCATCCATAAAGCAGTATAACGCCGATAGGGGACCCGGTTTCAAGTAAATAATATTGAACAAAAAATAGGCCACGACCCTTATTGATCACGGATGCCTTTGCAGGTTTCCCGGACCGTATCAATCAACTCCTGTTTAATACGAAAAACACCCGGATGCCCCGCGCTGGTCGCGTACCGTTGCACCGAGTTCTCCGGGTCTGTTTTCCCCACCGTCAGCGGCCCCAAACGTGTCCCTTGGGCATTCACGTCTCCGGAAGGGCGTGTCGTCACATAGACCGTAAACACAGGGGCATCGAGGCCGAGCGCGCCGGCCTCCGGAGGATTGTTCACTTCGCCCACGGCATTCAGTTGCGCCAGCGCATCCACCAGGGCCGCCGCATCGCTCTGATTTTCAAGAAGCTTATTCTCCGGCTGCTTCACCACCCACTGATCATGGGCTTTTTCCAGCACATACCCCTGATTCTCAAGCTGGAATTCGATTTTTTGCACGTCCGCCTTGCTAAACCGCATCAATTGCCTGGAGCGGAATCTCGTTGCATCCGCCATCAAAACGCCCGCCCCTTCCTTGGATAGCATCACCACTTCCCCCGTGTCTTGAGTGGCATAGACGCTGCCCGTGGCATCATTGGGCGCCGGTTTAAATCGAAGAACCCCCGGCGTTTCCTCCCCTTCATACGTAAGGCTAATCGTTACGTCCGGATCGTTCAATCCATACTGTTCCGGCGTTCCACCGGGAAAACTGCTGCACACCACCCATTTGAACGCGGCAATATAATCGGAAATCGCCACCGGGCTGACCTCCTCAATTTCCGGTTGAGACACCTTCCACCCGCCCTGCGCCTCTTTCTCAAGCACAAACGCATTGCCGTCCCGGGCGCGATAGTCCACCTTCTTGATCGCACTCGCGGACCGCGTCACCAGGCGGCGCTCCCGAAACGCGTCCGGCGAATGGGGAAACAGGTTAATTAAATTGCCATCGACAAGGAACACCGCATTGCGATCCGCCCGGCGCGCATATACCTTGCCGGTCTTTTCTTCGGTCTTGTCCCCAATAAACACGGTTTGCGGCGTGCCATCCTTTACATCAGCCACCGTAATGCGAAAACATGCCGGATCCAGCCCATACTCGCTCAACGACGCTGGCTTATCCACAAATCCTTCGCCCATGGCATACTGAACCTGTTTCACCAACTCCTCCACTTTTTCCTGATCCGCGGGCGCATCCACTGGGGCGCGCATGCGCCATGGCGCATCCTTCGCGGCACGATCCAGCACCACCGCCACGGACTCCGTGCCCACCGGCGGCGGATTTTCCATGGCGGCTTCCTTGCGCCCGGTCCAGATACGGGCAAATTCAAACCGCACTAGCGGCGATTCCCGATCATTCAGCAAAAACCGATCTCGCAAATCATTCAAAGAACGATCCAACTCAAAAAAACTGTTTTTCGCTGCCAGAAAAATCCCACCATCGTCCTCCTGGGCATAGCGGTAACTTTCCGTGGGATCCAGCTTCCCAAATTTCAAGCGGATAACCTTGCCGGAAGCCAGGCGCGCCTCCATCTTCAGCGCCGGTTCGTCCAGGCCATATTGCGCGGCGTCTCCCGCCTGCTCTGAAATCGTGCGCTCATTGGTCAGCAGCGCCAGATACTGCGCAACGCGATCCCACATCAGTTGCAACGGAACAATGGACGGATCCGGTTGTGTAATAACCCACGGTTTGCCCGTGGCGCGTTCCGCCGCGCACGGCGATTCATTCAATCGGTGGATCTCCAGCGCTTGCACTTCGTCCGCCTCAAATGAATACTTCTTTTTGGCCTCTGCGGCCTGGCGCGCCTCGCGCACCCGCCAGTGCTGCATGCCGAAATACGCGCCGCATAGCACCGCAAGAATCAAACCCAGCAACAGTGTGGAGCGAAATTTCACTGATGCTTCCTCCGCAGCCAAAACACCGCCAGCCCCGCCGCCACCACCAGTTGCGCCGTAAACAAGGTCGACACCCACACCACCGCGCGCTGCTGCCGATCCGAAAGCACCAGCGGAGGATCTTCCTTGCCCGTGGGCCGAATGGCAATCAATTCTTCATGCTCGCTTAACCAGGCAATCGAATTCAGCACGAAATTAAAGTTGCCCGGCACGTTCATGCGGTAATTCGAGGCAAATTCCGAATCCCCCACCGCCACCAGCCGCGCCTCACGGGAATTTCCTGAACCTGCCACTCCCGTTTTCACCGCCACCGCCGACGCCGCCGCAAGCGTCAACGGCCCCTGGCGCTCACCCGCATCTTTTTGCGCCTGCCGCGTCTCAAACACCTTCGCCACGTCCGTCTCCGCCCAAAAATCCGGCGTGCTCCGCAACAACGCATCGACACTCATCCCCTCATAAAGCTTTTCCGCCGCCTGCACCGTCCGGCACGCTTCCAGCAACATGGACTGATCAAATCCGCGCGTTATGGGATGCTCTGCGTTAAAACACCCCCGGAATTTCATAAACCCCTCGTCCGTCTTTTCAAACGGCTGCTTGTCCGTCGTCAATTCCAATTGCCACGGATTCGTCTGCTGATTGGTCAACAACATGTCACTGCCCACCACCACCCCAAACCGCCGTTCCAGCCATGGGCGCAACTGCTCCGACGAACGCCCCTGCCGCACAGTCTTCCATGGATCCAGGGTAACGAAAAGGCGTCCGCCGCGATCCACGAATGCATCCAGCGCCCGGATTTCCTGCGGATGCAAATCACCCGTGGGATTATGAATCACCAACACATCACAGTCCGCCGGAATTTCCGGCGCGCTGATTTTAATGCCGATCCGCTCCGTCTTATACCCCTCGCCCTCCAACAGATTCTTCAACATCGACGCCCCCGAATCCTCCTCGTCCAAAATGTCCCGTTCATGATGCCCCGTTAAAAAACACACCTTCGGTTCCGCATCCCGAAGCACATTCACCAGCGCATTCGTAAAATCACGCTCTTCCATCCGCGGGCTGCCCCCCGACAGCGTTATCACCCGCTGGCGCGCACCCGCATTCAACACCACCGTCCCCTGCACCGACTTATGGGTCACATCCAGCGCCTCCAACCGCGCCCGATCCACCTGCGGATCCAAAAATTCCACCTTCAACAAATCCGTATAGCGTTGACATTGTTCCAGGAACCGCTGCGTCTTGTCACGGGCAATCAACACCAATTCCTCTTCCACGTTCAGAAAAAAACACGTGACCTTCACTTCCTTGGTCATGCCGCGCAGCACCTGCACCGTTTGCGGCGAAAGATCACGGCGGCCCTCCTGCGTCAAGTCCCAGGAAACATCCCACGCTTTGGCCATGGCGAAGATCACCATGCAGATGCCCAAAAAAATCACCGAAGAAAACACGGCGTTGAGTATCCCCGCGGCCCGGCCTTCAAACCGCGCCTGCCCCGCCAATCCTCCCAGCGCCAAAACGGCCCATAGGATCCCGAACAGCGCCGACAACCCGAGCGGAACCACCACCCAGAGCGAAAACACCTCCCGGGCGCCCACCATCAAATTCAGCGCAACGGCCAACGCCGCCAGCGCCACTATGCCAATACTCTTTCGCACTCGAATTTCTTTCTATCGCATCCCTGTTTTCTTTTATCCCTTCCACTTGCGGCTTTCGAGCGAACGGAATGTCAGGAAAAGGAAAAAAGCCGTAAACAACAGATAATACGCCACGTCTTTCGGTTGAAACACGCCCTGCGTCATATCGCGGGCATGCGCGTCCATCGCCAATTCCACCGCCAAGCCCCGGAAAATAAAATACACAAAACTCACCGGACCCTGGATCGCCCCGGGCCAATCCGCCGGGACCGGACTCACCTTGGGCAATTCCTCGCCGAGATTGCCCAGCACATACGTCAATAAAAACAGGCCGAAGGTGAGCGCCGCCGACGTAATCTGATTCTGGACCACCGACGACACAAAAAAACCCACGCTGATGAACGCACTGCTCATCAGCACCACCGTCAGAAGACCAAACACCAATACCGCCGGCTCCACATGCACAAAATGCGACACAATCCCCAGATCCACCGCCACCACCAGCATCATCACCAGCACCATCGCCATCGCCGCAAAATACTTCCCGAAAATAATATCCCGGTCCCGAAGCGGATACGTCAGCAGCAATTCTATCGTGCCCTTGTGCTTTTCCTCCGCCAGCAGCCGCATCGTGATCAACGGCGAAATGAACATAATCAGCAACCCGCAAAACACCAGATACGGCCCCAGCAGCGTCTCTTCAAAATCCGGCACGCTGCTGTACGCGTATTGCGAGGGAGACTGCGTGATCTTGGCAAACGTAATAAACGATATGCTGAACGCAAGACCGGAGATCACCGCCACCATCCCCGCCACCACATACCCCACCGGCGTCAGGAAATAACTCTTGAATTCCCGCTTGAATACCGCCCAGATGTTTCGGCCCGCCGCGCTCATTACTGCTTCTCCGCCTCCGGTTCGCCCCGGACCCCGCCTTCCTTGGCAATCGCTTCCATAAATACATCCTCCAGCGTGCGATCCCCCTCCTTTCCCGTCAAGCGATCCAGCCGATCCTCCGTCACAATCCGCCCATGATTAATAATGATCACGCGCTCGCACACCATGCTCACTTCCGGCAAAATATGCGTGCTCAACAATACCGTATGCTCCTTCCCCAACTCCTTGATCATCTGCCGGATCTCTATAATCTGACGCGGGTCCAGACCCACCGTCGGTTCATCCAAAATCAACACCGGAGGACTCCCGATCAACGCCTGCGCCAGCCCCACCCGTTGTCGATATCCCTTGGACAAGTGAGCAATCATCCGGTCCGAAATATCCACCACCGAACACCGCTCCATCACCCGACCCACCTCCGCCTTGACGTTCCCACGCGAAACCCCCTTCACCTCCGCCACGAACCGCAAAAAACCCGACACCACCATCTCATCATACAGCGGCACACGCTCCGGCAAATACCCCACGCGCCGCTTCACCTCCAGCGGATGCGCATGCACCTCATACCCCCCAATTCGCGCAAAACCCCGCGTCGCCGGCGAAAATCCCGTCAAAATCCGCATTGCCGTGCTCTTCCCCGCGCCATTCGGACCCAAAAAACCGATCACCTCCCCCTGACCCACCTGAAACGACACATCCTCCAGGGCAGGGATCGATCCATAATATTTCGTGAGATGTTCAACCTCGATCATGACGCATATGGTAGCGGATTCACCAACGACAGGTAAAATTCCTTCGCAACATGCCCCGCCCCTAATATTCTCAACATCGCTATCGCCATCGCTATCGCTATCGCTATCGCTATCGTCATCGCTATCGCTATCGCTATCGTTATCGCCATCGCTATCGATCCGAAACCCGAAACCCGATACCCGATACCCGATACCCGCATCCGTGCCCGTCCGCGTGCCCTCCGTAGTTCCACACAGTGTGGAACGAAGGAGGGTGCCCGTCCGTGTTCCGCCTTTCTCCTAAAACTACTTTGGGCGTTGGCGTAGATTGATTCTGCGCCCAATCTTTCGCAGGCTGGATTTTATACCCACGGCATCAATCCTGAATGGGACCCCTCATCGAGTCCCGGACCCCACGGGAGATCACGTTGCTTCAACAGGTGGTCATAACACCCAAATTCAGGATGGGCGTGGCAGGTGGCATGCCACCTGGGATATTCAAGAGCATCGACACCGCATCATCCCGCGGATCACCCAAGCGTTCCCCGAAGGGGATGCATAATTCCAGCCCATGGGTTGCGCTTCGCTACCCTGGGTCAAGATCCAACCCTATGAAGCTACTCTGAAAGAGTTGCATACATCCTTCCGGCCTCCGGCCTCAAGCTGTGCTATACTATTTCCATGAGCACGAGCATAAAGGATCTGCTGGAGAAGCACACGATTCCCAGTGCACCAGCCCTGACGCACCGTGAAGAAGAGGGCGCCTTGCGTTGTCTCGCGTGCGGACACCGCTGCCTCATCCGCGAAGGCCGCGCCGGCATCTGCAAAGTACGCTTCAACCGCGACGGGGAACTGTGCGCGCCCGGCGGCTATGTCGCAGGACTCCAAATCGATCCCATCGAAAAAAAGCCCTTCTTCCATGCATTCCC
>JAKQOG010000081.1 GCA_029565395.1 Candidatus Hydrogenedentota bacterium
CTTATTGCACGTCATATCGGCGGGCAGAACATGAAGACATTCACGGGCCAGCCGTTTCCGGTTTTACAGGATTTCCTATTGTACAACGCTATCAATAACTACCGCGGCGTTTGGCTGTCCTGAGTTCCGGGCCACTTCGGCAGGCGTTTTCCCCGAAGCACTCTTTTGGATTTTGGATGCACCGTGGGCCAACAACACGCGCACTACATCAATATGCCCTCTTTGCGCAGCTTCATGCAACGGTGAAAAACCTTCGGTGGTTTCACTTACCAGATTGGTATCCGCGCCATGCTTGAGCAAGCATTCAACCGCGGCCTGCTGGCCTTCATAGGCGGCCAAATGCAATGGGGTACGCCCGAACAACATGCCATTTACGTACTCTGGATTAAGCGTCAGCACTTTATCCAGCCGCTCGACATCGCCAAACCTGGCCGCATCAATCAATTCCTGATAGACCACCGCCCGCAAAAACATCACCGTGCGATCCTGACCAATCCGCATGGCCAATTGCAGCGGGGTAAGTCCAAGCGCCGGCGGGCGATTCTTTACTTGTTCAAGCACCAGGGCCAAGGGCGTTTGACCTGCCTTGTTCAATGCACAGGTGTCAGCGCGTTTTCCCACTAAAAGCTTGACGGTTCGCAAATGTCCGTTCATCACAGCCGCATGCAGGGGAGTGTTCCCGTCGCCATCCGGCGTATCAATATTCAACCCCCGCAAAATAAAAAGCTGCATGGGACCCCAATGTCCTGCCGCCGCGGAAACATGCAATGGCAGTTTCCCCTCATTATCCGCGGCCCGAATATCCGCTCCCCCTGCGGTTAAAGACTTTACAATCATAATATGACCCCGCCGTGATGCAATATGC
Organism: Candidatus Hydrogenedentota bacterium; assembly: GCA_029565395.1. Taxonomy (GTDB): domain Bacteria; phylum Hydrogenedentota; class Hydrogenedentia; order Hydrogenedentales; family CAILVY01; genus CAILVY01. The sequence goes on from JAKQOG010000081.1 coordinate 866, forward strand.
AGCGATGTCCGGCCTTTCTTATCCTGTGCATTTACCTCTGCCCCTTTTTGAGCCAGCCATTCCACCGTTTCCAAACAACCGCGCTCCGCCGCGGTGTGTAAAGGGGTCCAGTCCGTGTTATCCCTTGCATTCAGATCCAGATTGAGCGAAACCAGCCACTGGGTCATCTCCGGAGTGTCATTTTCCGCCGCGGCAAACAATGCGGTGCGCCCAAACCGATCTATTACATTTATCTCTGCGCCAATTTCCATCAGTTTTCTGGCAATAGTCTGACGCTGATGATACAAAGCAATTATAAATGGAGTGCGTTCATCTGAATCACGCGCCCCAATGTTTACCCCTTTGGACAACAGATACTCCATAATGGTGGAATGATCGTTAATGATGCTGTAGAACAACGGCGTCCGTTTTTCCCGATCCACTGCTTCGATATCCGATCCTTTGTCCACCAATTGCTGAGTAATATTCATGTTGCCCGTTTCCGCGGCAAGGTGCAGCGGGGTTCGGCCTTCTTTATCCTTGAAGGTAATATCGGCATTGTGTTCAATCAGCAGTTTCACCATCTCCGCGTTTCCCAGCATTACGGCTGAATGCAGCGGGGTAAAACGCCTGCGGTCTTTGGTCTTGATATCCGCTCCCTGATCAAGCAAGAACACGGCAATATCCGGAAAACCTTTTTCCACCGCCAGATGCAAGGGGGAAAATGCATCCTGGTTTTTATTTTCGATGCTGGCCCCTTTATTAACAAGCAATTGGACGACATCAAGACGGTGGTTATCCACTGCCACATGAAGGGGGGTCATACCGCTCTTGTTGACCGTATCGATTGCGGCGCCCCGGGAAATCAAAAAGTCAATCATTTCAATATCCCCGCTTGGAATCGCTTGATGAAGCACCGAATCGCCCGCAAATGACCGCGTCACCATATTGATATCCCCGCCATGCTCCAATAACAGATCAATCCCCTCCTTGAATTTGATATTCACGCCCAAGCTGAGGGCCGTTCTGTAATCATTATCTTCGGCGAGAGGATCCGCACCCGCACCAAGCAGGAGTTTCATCATATCCAGGTCTTTTGCCATAGTGGCCGCCATCAGGGGCGTGCCCCCTGAAAAAGTCTTGGTATTCACCGAATCCGGCGCCGCTTTGATGATTTCTTTTACATACTGGAAATCGCCCAATCGAACGGCCTGATGGAGGCCATACCCCACGTTCAGTGCGCGAAGCAATGAAACGGCATCCCATTGTTTCGCCATGGCGGCCACAATCGCCGGCCCGCTGTGCACGTCTCGCTCAACACCGCTCGTGATATTTTCATTCAGCGCGGCAAGCATCCGGATAACATCCACATTCCCTTTTTCCGCAGCGATATGGCTGGGCAGATAATTGCGTTGATCCGGCACGTCGAAACTAAACCCCCGCACATGCAGTTCCAGCAATGTATAGACTTTGTTGGCCATGGCGGCGAGATGCGCGGCCATAAGCCCCTGCGGTTCTTTGGCTGCCGGATCCCCCCCTGCCTGTGTCAACTCCTCCACTATGTTCGCGCATCCCTGCTGCGCCGCATATAAAAGCGGATCCAGATTTTCCTGATTCCGCGCGCTTAGATCCGCACCACTCCGGATAAAATCCACACACGCATACAGGTCTTTTGCGGCAATTGCTTGAAAAATGGAATCATATGCCGCTTGACGTCCAAATGAGGCGGAGGCCCGCCATGGGGGCGCCGGCGATTTTTCCGGTATGCCGATAACGTCCGGCTCCCCGGAATATACGGGCAACGGGGGAAAATCTTGTTCATCCAATCCATACATTTCCATGCCTGGCGGAGGAGCCACAGGACCAGGCATCGTCTGCGCCGGGTTCTCAGGCATGCCTTGTGCATGAATATATTCCATGGAATCTCCCCCATAAAATCCCAGCATCAACAGGAAAATCACGAATACATATTTCGCTTTCATCACTAACGTCCTTGTCGCATCCTATATTGGTTCATGGCAGATGCAACATGTATAGTGCCACGGAGACGGCCTACTGCTCAACCCGTCCCGGTTCTTTCCATTGAAAGGTAACGACGGACCGGGGTGTTGCCGACGCAGTAAACATATATGCGCCATACCATTCCGGCTTCAATTCGCCCTCCGCCAGGGAATCATTCGTTTTCATCCAGGCCGGGGGACTCCAGGGTGAAGCCACGAATAACAGTTCCGGATTCTTTGCCAACGCTGTCTTCAGTACCGGCAGTACATACGCTCTGTCTTTCTCGATGGAAAAATGGTCCAGTGCAGGATCGGCCTGCCCTTCAGGAACATCATCATAGGAATAATAGGGTTCGCCGGCAAAATCCGATGTTCCAATGCAAATGCGCATAAGGTTCATGCCGATGCCCTTTGCGGGGCTGACCAGACGCTCGATGACTTCCTCCCGCTTTTCCGGCGTCAAACGCGAAAGGTTATAACACGTACTGTGTTCCAGCGACCCGCCCAACCCAACAATTGATTGATAGGTTTGGGCGGGATCGACAATAATATCTCTTTTTCTTGGACTCTTCGCTTTTTTCAATTCCAGCGGTGCTCCTTTTGAGAGGGCCGCTTTTCCATCCTCAGAACTGATCCAAACATTTACTTGGGCATAAGAAAACTCCGTACTCATGCAAAAGGCGAGGAGGCAACATGACAAGAAACGATAGAAAAGCGGCATAAACGAGTCCCTTTTACTCATACAGGACTTAATTTGGCGATTCTTCCGTCAGCGCTTTATTGATTTCCCGGCGAAGTGATCCTTCAAAATTAAAGGAAAGCCCGACATGCACTTTCCGGATTACGCCATCTTTTCCAATGATAACCGTCTGCGGAATGCCATTTACCATGTATTTTTCAAATACGGCATTGGAAGGATCTGTAAGCACGGTTAGGTCAATCCCTTGTTCCTTTATGAACTCTTTCACCAAGGGCAGTTTTTCATTATTGATGCCGTACGCGACAACTCCCCGGCCATAGAACTCTTTCGCCAATCGGTCGATAATCGGAAGGCCTTTGCGGCAGGGGGGGCACCAGGTAGCCCAGAAATCCAATACGACAACATCCTTGCCACGATGGCTGGAAAGCTCCACCTGTTGCCCGTCCAGCGAGGGAAGTTGAAAACCAGGTGCAGGCTTCCCTTCCAATGGATGAGCCGTTAAAGAGTTGGAAAAATAATGCAGAATGGGAATCACTATGATCGCTAAAATGATTATCAGCAAGCGTTTCCAGGAATTCATACTACACGTTCCTTCTTATGATTGTTCAGACGGATGGCCGGCGCGCAAATCCATCCAAGCCATTTCCTGAGTAGTGAGCGATATATCCAATGCGGCGGTCAATTCTTTAAATTCATTGGGGGTGTAGGCCGCCACCAGCGGAAATACATTATAGGATTGATTCAACACATAGGCCAAGGCCATCTGGGTTACCGAACAACCCCTATCCCGCGCCAACAGGGTGGCCCGATCCAATCGCCGCCAATTATCCTCGCATCCATAACAGCGCATATAAAGAGTTTCGGCGTGTTCTTCCTGATTTTCCCGGGTGAGACGGCCTGAGAACCATCCACCGGCCAGACTCGACCAGCAGAACAGCGGAAATTGTTCCCGTTCATACCACAGCCGCTGATGTTGGTTGGCAGGGCCCGTAATCGTGATGCAATCATCCCAGGGTGCTTCAATTTGTTCCGCAAGGCTGAAATGGGGGCTGCTCACGGCAAACGGCGTGAGATTATGCGCCTTGGCGTAGGCATTCGCCTCTAGTATGCGATTCACAGTCCAATTGGATCCGCCAAACGCATGAATGCGGCCTGCCTCTTTATGTTCATTCAGCACTTCAACAATAGGCCCCACCGGAACGCCAGGATCATCCCGATGCAATACAAATAAATCGATGTAGTCCGTTTTCATTCGGGCCAGAACATCAAAAATATCCGCGGTAATGTCAAAGGGCGTTACCCGTTTCCGGTCTGCATTATGATGTGCCCCTTTGCCCAGCACCACCACCTTGTCACGAATACCCCGTTGATTTATCCAACGGCCTAGAATGCGATCACAATCCCCGCCGCCGTAGACATGCGCCGTGTCAAACGTGGTACAACCTGCGTCGAAGGCGGCATCAAGCAGTTCCATGTTCTCCGCTTCGGTTTCCACGCTCAACATGATGGCGCCCTGCACCAGTCTAGAGATCTCTTTGCCGATTCCCGGCACCCGGCCATACTTCATATTCGTTTTTTACTCCATTTCTGAAAGGCTTATTCCATCGGATATTTCAGGCCCCACTGGGCTCGAATTCGATCCAAGGTGTCCATGATTTCAAGGGTTTCATAGAGCGGCATGGTTTCGCATTCGAGTTTCCCCTCCCGGATGCATTGACCTGCCGCAGCAGCTTCATAATTATATCCATTTCCCAGCAGGGGGAGTTCCGCATCGATGGGGTCGTGGCCGGATTCCGTCAACGTGGCGCGGGTTCCGCACCAGAACATGGAATGCACGCGAATCATGCCGTCCGTGCCCATAATGGTCACTTCATGAGGGGTATTCGTGCGCACCGCCGAGGATAACAAGGCCAACCGCCCCCCGGAATACCCCAGCACATAGGCGGCCTGCTCATCCACTCCAGTATCGCCAAGATGGGCCAAGCCGGAAATCTTCTGGGGCGGTGTTTCGAAGACCATCGAGGCCATCGAGACACAATACACTCCAACATCCAATAGCCCCCCGCCGCCAAAATGGGGACTAAACAGGCGGCTTTCCTCATCATAGCCCGCGCGAAACCCAAAATCCGCCTGGATCATGCGCGGCTCGCCAATGCGGCCTTCCTTTAACCATTCACGTACTTTGACAATAATGGGCAAGAAGCGCGTCCACATCGCTTCCATGAGAAATCGTTTTTCCTCACGAGCCACTTTTATCACTTCTTCCGCTTCGCGACGGTTGATGGCAAAGGGCTTTTCACAGAGCACCGCCTTGCCCGCCCGCAAGCACAAAATACTGTTGCCCTTGTGCATGGGATGGGGCGTGCCGACATATACGGCATCGAGATCGGGATCATTTGCCAAGGCTTCATAGGACCCATAGCAGCGTGGCGCGCCGAACTCCGCGCCAAACGCGTCCGCTTTCTCCTGGGTTCTGGATCCCACGGCCAGCAGTTCCGCATCCTCCAATACACGTAATCCTTCGGCAAATTTATGCGAAATATTGCCGCATCCTATTATCCCCCATCGAATTCGATCTGCCATCTGTATACTCCCTCATTCCAACGATTTGCTGGTAATCAAGCCGATGCCGCGGCCTTTATCGCCCACTGCACAATAAAACATATAGAACGTATCATTTTCCTGGTTATACACCAGTGAGATTTTATGCGCGTATTGCTTGTCCAATCCACTCGGATTCCCGCCCGCCTTATAAAGCGGCTCGGGATGACTGGTCCAATGATATACATCCCGCGAACACGCAGCCATGATGTGCGCGCCGCCCTTCCCCACGCCAAAATAAAACATGACCCAATGGTCCCCGTCATGCAGCACTTTCCCGTCTGAACAAAACTGTTCGTCATAGCTTCCGGGAGGACCGTTCTTGATAATGGGATTGCCCGGATAGCGGGTCCAATGCAGCAGGTCCGTGCTGTTTACAATGCCGGTCTGTTCGATACTGCCATTCGCCGCATTGTAAAAATTCCAGAACTTCCCGTCATGTTCCACCAGCCAGGGCGCGTAGATGCAGTCTTTTTCCCAAGCCGCCGCACCTTCAATAGACAGGATCGGCATGGAGTCCGATGCGCGATGCCATGTCTCACCGTCCTCGCTCCATGCGGCTCCTTGCGCCCCAGGCCGCAACTCATATCCCCCTTGTTTCGGGTAACACGAATACAGGGCCCAGAATTTCCCGTTCCATCGTTTAAGGGTGCGCGGACCGCGGACGTCATAGGAATCAAACAGCGCCGTGCAAAACGCCACGCCGCCATGATCAAACATGCCCGGGGCGCCAAAACTCATGACCAGCCCTTTCGGCGTCCAATGCACCAAATCCCGGCTCACCGCAAGGGCGGTCTGATATCCCCGGTCATCAAAGCCCGTATAAAACATCCGCCACTCATCGCCTTGCCTCCATACCAAAGGGCAATCCGTCATCTTGAAATTCAACCCGTCTTTCGGGGCTGGAGGTATTACATGATCCGGGTAGTAATGCCATCCGCGATAAGGAGCAGTCCATTGAACCAGCGTAGCGCGATCAATCTCCATAGGTGATTCCTTTGCCGGTTCTGGCGCCGCTTGCGATGCTCCGAATATGGCGCAGAAAAGGATAAAACGCCACACTGTCTGTTTCCCTGCCTTCATTACAATGAATTCCTTAATTTATGGGGCCGATGGCATGGGTGCGGGGATGCGTTCGATGGTTTTGGGCTGGTTTACCCATTCCTCTTCGCCGTAAAGCCCCGCCAGGGAAATATCAATGGGTTGAAAGCCGAGTTTTAACGCGGGTGAATCCGATTTCAGCCGGAAATCCCGCGCATCCACATTCTCAAACATGGGATCGGCTATCACCGAATGCACATCCTGTCCCTCGGCTTGCCACTGTTCCAGCGTCTTGCCCGCAAACGCTATAGGGGCGTTTGAGGTGTCCCAATAGCAGTTTTGGAAATTCCGGAAATTGCCATTGCTCCAATTGCTGCCCAGCAGCTTGCCATTGTTAAAAAGAACAATATTCCGCTCAAAGAAAAAGGAGATATGTTCTTCCTGACGCGACCGGATTAACTGTTCCCGGTGCGAAAACGCGAAAACATTGTTCTGCACCCGGTTATCCCGGCCATAGTGCTGATGCAGCGTGCCGGTCAAGGTGTTGCAGACAATATTATTCGTGGCGAGGATATCCGTGCTGCCTTCATCAAAATAGATCCCCCAGCCGCCCGATATTTTCGGATTCGAATACACATCATGGAAGTAATTATTCTGAATAACGGTTCCGGGGGAAATACCCAGCGTGTAAATCGCACCCATATCGCTGAGTTGACCTTTGCCGACATCGTGGACATTATTGAATTCAATAATGTTGTGGTTCGCGGAACTCTCCTGATACCCCCAGGACCAGCCGACAGAAATCCCAGAATAACGGAAATCGCAAATCTCATTATGGGAAAGCCGGTTATACGAAGTACGGCCCATCCAAACCCCCACTGCTTCCCGGAACATAAGTCCGCCGTCATGCAGGAAATTATTATCCACCACATTCCATAAAGCGGCCTCATTATCAGACGCGGGATTGCCTCCTTCGCCAATGCGCACCCCGCCCGCACCCATGTCCGTAATCTCGCTATGGGTGAGGCTGTTGTATTGGCACCCTGCCCGGAACCACAAACCATAGGTGCCCGCGTGGGCAATTTCGCACCGATCCACCGTGCAATGCCGCGCCCCCGTGGCTTCGAATGCCGCGGGGATGGTATAGGCCGCCTGCGCATCGCTAATGCCTTCCGGCGCAATCGTATATTCGGCATAGTGCATTTTCAGGCCGCTGAAGCTTAGATAGTGCACGAATTTGCCTTCCGCCGGCTTACCGTCCAACCGGATTAATTGTTTGGCAACCGGTATCACTGCCTGAATGTTGTCCGGCGTTTCCCCGGGCATCGGCATGTAATACACTTTCCCTGTTTTCCGGTTCAGATACCATTCCCCCGGGGCATCCAAGGCTTCAAACACATTTTCCACGAAATACCACTGATTTTTAAGCCAATAGGCAAACGGCCACCGGGCGGGGCCTGTGAATTCCACACTATGCTTCTCTTCATCAAGCGCCTTAATGCGCAGCGAAGACGTAGCCCAGGAATGGAATATCACCACCAGGGCATCTTCCAGATTCGCCCAAGGCTTCAAATCTCCGGGTTTATACTGAAATTTCGTGGCGCTGTTGGCCTCTTTCCCCGAAGCGGGGTCTTTTTCCTTTACCGGACCTTCCGTATACAGGAAATCCGAATCGGGGGGATAATCCCCAAAAGGATGCGCCGCATTCGGAGTGCGCGCGGGCTGACGGCGCTGACCATTAACCCATAACGCGCTAAATCTCAGATTTTCCGGGACATCCGCCACAAAGAGCGCGCCTTCCTGGCGCCACCCGGAAACCGTTTGGCCACCACTAATTACCGGAACCTCTCCAGGATACGCTTCATAGCATATGGGGGCCTCTTTTGTCCCGGAATCCTCATCCGTGAAGACGATCGGTTCCGTGATGGAATACTCCCCCCCACGAATGACCACCTTCACCGGTTCGGATAACTTGCCTTGTGCCTTAAGTGTACGAAGCGCGTCGCGCGCTCCAGCGATAGTGGCCAACGGCCCGTCGCTCTGGGCCGTATTCGGTTCCGCCAGGCTTCCCGGCCATGCATCATTTCCATTTGTGGCGACATACAAGGTCATGGCGTCCGCCTGAATGTTCAACACCGACAGCAGCCCAATACACAGGCACCCCAAAACGAATTGTCTCATCAGATGGTTCATTGGATGGCTCCTTTTGACGTAATGTTTGATTGATTATAAATAATGCGCGGGATCGACTCAAAAGTCAGACAAAAACCACTGGTTGAAATATTGATGTTCTAAAAGAGTAACGCTTAGAATTGTCATAAGTGCACTCTAATTGAAAGCGAGGGCGCGGTGAATACTAACATGGAACATCCGCTTAACCAGGAAACAATTCATACTCACAGAATGATACTGTTAAAAACATGCATGCCGGGGATTGTGCATGATCTCAATAATGCCAACAACAACGCAATGATGGGCATTGAAAGTCTATCGGAAATATGGAGAACGGTTGGCCCCATGCTGGATCGCATTAATGAGGAACGATCCGGATTCAAGATTGGGTTCCTCTCCTATGATGAGTTGCGCGAAGAAATTCCAAGGATGTTCTCCGGCGTGAGAGAAGGATTAACCAATATCCGCAGCATGACGGACGAAATCAGAAGGTATGTGTATCAAGGGCAGGACCACGGCATGGAGAAAATAGATCCTAACGGAGTAGTAGAGGCTGCGGCAAAATTGCTCATGGGATATGTTAGAAAGTTTACAAACAATTTCTGTCTCTGTTACGCAAAAACACTGCCTCCTGTCCATGGCAATTTCCAGCAATTGGAGCAAGTGGTCATTCACATGATTCAAGACGTCTGTCAAACCCTTCCGGACCGCGACAGCAAACTGAAGATAATCACAGACTCTCAGGAAGAGGGGAAAATCATAACCGTTGAAGTCTCCGCGGAAAACGGAAATGACGTTGCCACAGAAAACTGGCAGCCCGTGGATCCCGCGCCGGAAATCCGGTACAAAGGCCCCTCCAGCTTCATGGATCTCTCATTTGCCGCCTGGATAGCGTCGAATCATGGTGGACATCTGGAAGTCAAGACCTTCCCGGGACCAATATCCCATGCCGTGAGGATGCTTGTGCCGGGCATCCACGGATAGCACCCTCTCTTTTCATGGGGCGCCTCGGAAAACCAGAGAGCACCCCGCCCATCGGGGCAGCGGCAAAGCAATTCCATGCCGCCAGTGTTTCAGGGAATATGACCAGTTTGCATAAGAGAAGTATTCGCGATAAACTCATGCCCGGAAGCGGATGCATTTTGCATCAAGGCAATCGCGTTGCACGTATGGTTTCTTGAGGAATATGCCTATGACGTCCTCCTTGCCGGTGTTGGCAATTGACGATGAATGGACTTCTCTCCAGGCCTGTAAACTCATCCTGCGCATGGAAGGCATAGAAAACGTGATTTGTTGTCAAGATGCCCGGAAGGCGATGGCCGTACTTGCCCAACAGAAGATCGGGGTGGTGTTGTTGGATCTGTTTATGCCCCACATATCCGGATTGGATTTGCTGGGGAAAATATGTCAGGAATATCCTGATGTGCCGGTAATCGTCGTAACCGGCGCCAGCAATATCGAAACGGCCGTGGAATGCATGCGATCCGGTGCTTTTGACTATATGGTCAAACCCATTGAGCGAAGCCGGCTGCTTTCGGGCGTGGAACGCGCTTTCGAGGTTCTGGAACTTCGGCAAACCTGCGCGGATCTTGCCTACCGCCTCCAAAATCAAGAATTATTGCATCCGGAAGTGTTTGCGGGCATTGTAACGCAAGACCCCGCCATGCATGCCGTATTCCAATGTGTGGAAGCCGTGGCCCCCTCCTCCAGGCCGGTATTGATTACCGGCGAAACGGGTGTAGGCAAGGAAATGATAGCACGAACGCTGCATACCCTCAGCGGACGGGAAGGGCAGTTTATCGCGGTAAATGTCGCGGGTTTGGATGATACGCTTTTTTCCGATACGCTGTTTGGGCATCGAAAGGGCGCATTTACCGGCGCGGACAAGGATCATCCCGGTCTTATCGCTCAGGCCAAAAGTGGCACATTATTCCTCGATGAAATCGGAGATCTGAGTTCAATAGCGCAAATTAAACTCCTTCGGCTAATACAAGAAAAAGAATTTTACCCTCTCGGAAGCGCCGAACCCGAATCCACCGATGCCCGAATCCTGGTGGCCACCCATCAAGATCTCGGTAAATTACAGGTATCCGGAAGATTCCGCAAAGACTTGTACTACCGGTTGAAATGCCATCATATTCATATACCCCCTCTTCGGCAACGCAGAAATGACATTCGATTGTTGGTGGACTATTTCTTAACCCAGGCATCCGCCACCATGGGCAAAAAAGCCCCCGTCCCGGCAAAAGGACTCTTTGATCTTCTCGCCACCTATTCATTTCCCGGCAACGTTCGGGAATTGGAGTCCATGGTATTTGACGCTGTAAGCAAACATACCAGCGGCATGCTCTCCACCAGCACGTTTTCACAGCGGATCCAGTCAGACGACGACTCCGGATCAGATCTCCACGAACATCCCGAAGAATCGTCAGGAAAATCTCCTTTTACCTCCATGACACATCTTCCCACGCTGGAAGAAACCGAATGGATCGTGATACATGAAGCCTTGCGCCGGGCTAACGGCAATCAAACCGTGGCGGCCCGGCTATTGGGGATATCCCAACCCGCCCTGAGCAAACGTCTAAAGCGCCACCCGGTCCATTAACCCAGAACTCTACCCCAAATCAACCCATAACTTCAGGCATATTTCTCATTTCCGTCATAATCTTCGTAAGTCATTATATTTAAACGCCTTGCCCGAAAAAATAAAAATTCGCTATAACATTAGTTATACCAACCTCTTCCCCTTCAAGCTTTCTGTATTTTACGACAACTCATTGTCTTGCAAGACCTTATAAAAGAGGGTATAAAGTGGCACGACTATTGCGTCCCCTAATGCGTTCTGTTCAGGATCATACCGAAAAGAACAAAACGCTTGGAGAGTTGATTTCTTTAGCGGAACGCGTGGGAGGGCCGCTGAAAAATGGGAACGAATGAAAACAACGTTTCCGCAATATAGCCCCCACCCTCTCCGTTTTGGGATCGCTGGGAAATCCATTAGGACATGGGGCCGGAAACCATAGTCCGAACAGAGTAGAGCACTCAAGATTCAGGAGGAATCGATATGAACGAGACAACTGCGGTAAACGCAACCTCCACAACAGATTTGAAATCGTTGGGAGGCAAGTATCTAACGTTTGCACTGGGCACGGAAGAATATGGCCTGGGCATTCTAAAGGTACAAGAAATCATTGGCATGATGACCGTCACCCGGGTCCCCCGGATCCCTGATTTCGTCCGTGGGGTAATAAACCTGCGGGGACGGGTCATCCCTGTCGTAGACCTTCGTTTAAAATTCAACTTGGAAGCCCAAGAAGACACAGAACGGACCTGCATCATCGTCGTGCAGGTAATGCGGGCGGAAAACCGGGTTACCATGGGCTTGATCGTGGACGAAGTATCCGAGGTGCTCTACATTGAAGCCGGTCAGATCGAGCCCCCCCCCTCCTTTGGGTCAAGCATCCGGACAGATTTCATTCTAGGCATGGGAAAGGTCGGAAATAAAGTAGTAATGCTGTTGGATGTGGACAAAGTACTTTCCACTGACGAAGTGAATGCCATTGGACAAGTGGTTTGACCGTGATCGTTGGGAATGGGACCGTGGTAAAGAGAACTCAAACAAAATAATCAACATGGGGTTGGGAGACCCCGGAAGATATAAAGGAGAAAAGGAAATGTTTAAACGAATGAGACTCTCTGCAAAAATCGGGACGGGGTTCTTTATTCTGGTATTCCTGGTGGCCGTCATTGGATGTGCCGGATGGCTGGGCTTGCGTGCGGTCAATAACCAAATGCAAGCAAATACACAAGCCACCACCACCTTGGAAGCATTGAATAAATGCGCCACACTGCGCCGGGACTTTGCCGTCAAAGGGTTTGAGAAAACAGGCGACGACACCAAAAATGCCGCGGAAAAATGGGAAGACGCCTATGCCGAAATGGTAGCGGACCTGGGCAAACTAAACGATTCCGCACAACTAAGCGCAGAAGACAAAAAACTGGTGAAGGCGGCTCTCGACGGCGGTGAAGTGTATAAGAAAGCCTTCATGGATCTGGCGGACCAACGCAGAGAAAAAGATTCCGCCATGGACGGCTGGAGAAAAATCGGCGGCGAAATTACAGCCGCTGTAAACAAGGTCACCAGCGACTCGATTGCGCCTGGCAAGCAGGCCGCGGAACAGTCGGGCGATCCAGCCGCGATCATTAAATGGGCGAATATCGATGTTCAGTTGCAGACCCAGGTGATTGAGCCGTTCTTCCTCCAACGGGTAATGGGCGTATATGTAATCGCCAAAAACGGGGATACCGAGTGGCAGAATTTCCAGGATCAACTGAAAAAAACAAATGCCGGCGTCGCGGCATGGAAAGAACTTGTAAAGGATGATTCTGCCTTAGTTGCCGTAGCCGATACGATCACGCAGCAACTCAAGGACTATGCCGCAAACGGCGAAAAATATCATACGGCAATACTCAATGAGCGCGCGTCGGATGCCAACATGGCCGGCGCGGCCAAAACGGTGGTCGATTCCATTCAGAGTCTGCAGCAATCCATGCAGAATTCTGTGGACTCAGTGACACAATTCACCAGCATGCTGGCCCTTGCGCTCACGGCAGTGGCGGTAGTTGTTGGCATCTTCCTGGGTATTTTTATCACCCGCTCCATCACCAAACCCATTAACAACGTCATCACCAACCTGACGCATGGCTCCAGCCAGGTAGAGTCGGCCGCCAACCAAGTGGCGCAGTCCAGTCAATCCATGGCGGAAGGCGCAAGCGAACAAGCCGCTTCGTTGGAAGAAACTTCCGCTTCGCTGGAAGAAATCACCGCCATGACCCGGCAAAACGCCGATAATGCCCGCCAAGCCAACCTTACCTCCAATGAGGCGCGGGAAGGGGCGGACAAAGGCCGCGAAGCAATGCAGCGCATGGCAGCGGCGATTGCCAAAATCAAGGGATCGTCCGATGAAACCGCCAAAATCATCAAAACCATCGATGAAATCGCTTTCCAGACGAATCTGCTGGCCCTAAACGCCGCGGTGGAGGCAGCACGCGCAGGCGATGCAGGGAAAGGCTTTGCCGTGGTGGCGGAGGAGGTGCGAAACCTTGCACAACGCAGCGCCGAAGCCGCGAAGAATACCTCCTCGTTGATTGCGGATGCACAAAAGAATGCAGACAATGGGGTGAGCGTGTCCTCGGAAGTGGCCTCCATTTTGGAGCGTATCGTAACCAGTTCTCAGAAAGTGACCCAACTGGTGGGTGAAGTCTCCGCCGCCTGCAACGAACAGGCCCAGGGCATCGAACAGGTAAATACGGCGGTGGCCCAAATGGATAAAGTGACCCAATCCAACGCCGCCAATTCCGAAGAAGCCGCGTCCGCCAGCGAAGAGCTGTCGGCACAAGCGAAAGAGCTGGAGGAAATGGTGCAGGTGCTGGTGGGCATCGTGGGCGGAAACTCAGCCAAAAACACCACAGTGAAAAGGCAATCTCCTCCGGCTGCGGCACGCCGCATCCATGTAGGTAAAGTTGAAAATCCAAGAGCACAACGGCCCTCTCCCGATTCTTCCCGGGCCAAAACCCGCCTTCTGATTGAAGCAAAAAAAGAAGACGCCGGCAACAAAACAGTATCCCCCAGCGAAGTCATTCCTCTCGACGAATCTGACCTTCGCGACTTTTAAAAACTCCTGCCAGGGGCTTGGACCATGGATTTCTATGGTCCAGGCCCCCTCTTGGCTATAATAGGGACAAAACAGACCAGGCAAGAGACATGTAGAGGATGAATCCATGGGAATGCAAGCACTCGTTGAACCGGTCGAACGGCTCGCTGAATTGCTGGTGATGGCGGATACCACCGACCTGCGCGCTTTGGCGGATGTCCATTCCAGTCTTCAGGCCATTGAAGAATTGGCCCGGAATGCGCAAGAACCATCCCTCGCCGGCATATTGAGCGCCGCGGCGGTTCTTACCGAGCAGATCATTCTGGAAGAAGTGGACGATCCACAAAAAGCTCTGGAAGATCTCTCCCGGGTGGTGGCCAATATCCAGGCCTTGGTGCGCGACAATCGCCAAACCAGGGATTTCTTATGGCCCAAGAGTCTGAACTTTGGCAAAACAGATGTGGAGATCTCAGAGGAAACCACTTCTGAAGATTCCACGTCAACAGATCTTGCCAAAGAAAGGATAAGTCCGCCGCCAGAGGAACTCACCGCCGATCCACGGCACGGAGAAGATGCCAAGCCGGTGTCTTCCAGGTATCTTGAAGGCGACCCCGCATTGCTGGGCGAGTTTGTGATAGAAGCCATAGAACATCTCGAAGCCGCCGATATAAACTTGGTGAATCTGGAAACGGATACGGAAAATGACGACGCGCTCAATGCCGTCTTCCGGGCATTCCACACCATCAAGGGCGTGGCAGGTTTCCTCGCCCTGGAGGATGTGCAGCTTGTCGCCCATCAAGCGGAAAACCTCCTGGACCTTGCACGCAAACATAAAATTGTTCTGGCCGGTGTCGTCATGGACGTAACATTCGATGCCGTGGACATGCTGAAACGCCTGGTGGCCAGTGTGAAAAGTGTTCTGGAAAGCGGAGGCACACTGCCCGTCGTCCCGGAAATTCCCGCGCTTGTAGCGCGAATTAAAGCCGCCGCCGAGGGCAAACCTGTGACAAGTCCACAACCAACAGCCTCCATTGTAGCCAAGCCCGGCGAAAATTTGGGCGACACCTTGGTCAACGCCGGACGTGTCACCTCCCAGGCCATTGATGAAGCGTTGTCCGAACAGCGTGCCGTCAACAAACACAAACCCCTCGGAGAACTTCTGGTTGAGCAAGGAAAAACCATACCCACACAAGTCAACACCGCGTTGGAAATCCAACGTAACAACCCGGAATTGGGAAAAGTGGGCGCCATCCTTGCGGAGATGGGGGCTGTAGATCCAAAAGATGTTCAGTTGGCACTGCAACAACAACAGCATCTGGCCCCTGGACCCAAAATGGGCGAATTGCTGGTTTCTTCCGGCAATGCGGAAGCAAAAGACGTAGCCCAGGCTTTGAGGAGCCAAATGAATCTTCAGCAGTCTGCCGCACAACAACTCAGGGAAGCAGTAAAAGTGGACGCCGGCCGATTGGATCATCTGGTGGACATGATTGGCGAATTGGTCATTGCGGAATCCATGGTAAGCCAGTCCATGGAACTCAAGTCCATTATGCCTCCGGAGTTGGCGCGGAGCATGGCTCAACTGGACAAAATAACGCGGGAGCTTCAAGAAATGGGTACTTCATTGCGCATGGTTCCAATACGGGCAACCTTCCAAAAAATGGCGCGCCTGGTCAGGGACTTGGCGCGCAAGTCCGGAAAACAGGTGGAATTTGTCACCTGTGGGGAAGATACCGAACTGGACAAGACCGTAGTAGACAAAATTGGGGATCCACTGGTGCACATGGTGCGTAATTCGGTGGATCATGGCATCGAGGCCTCGGCGGAGGAACGAATACGGGCTGGAAAACCGGCCGTTGGACGGGTGGAACTGCGCGCCTTTCACAAAGGCGGCAGCATCTATGTTGAGATTCAAGATGACGGCCAGGGATTGAACCGGGAAGACATACTGGCGAAAGCCCTGGACCGTGGATTGGTGCGTGAGGGCGAAGTGTTGAGCGATCGTGACGTATGGAATCTGATTTTTGAGCCCGGCTTGTCCACGGCCAAGGCAGTCACGGACGTATCGGGCCGCGGGGTCGGCATGGATGTAGTCAAACGCAATATTGAAGCGTTGCGTGGACAGGTGGAGATTCACTCAGAGCCAGGCCGCGGCACCGTATTCAGCATTCGCCTGCCCCTGACCTTGGCCATTATCGACGGGATGGTGGTCCGGGTGGGAAAAGAACGCTACATCATTCCAACGTTGTCCATTGTGATGTCAATTCGCCCGGAACTCCGGCAATTGTCCACCGTGGTCAAACGCGGAGAGATGGTGGAAATTCAAGGCAATTTGGTGCCATTATTCCGGCTGGCGCGGTTGTTTTCCGTTGAGAGCGCCATCGAGGATATCCAAGAAGGCATTGTCGTGATCGTCGAGGATGAGGGCCGGCGGACCGGCTTGCTTGTCGATGAAATATTGGGAGAACAACAAATTGTAATTAAATCACTCGGTGAAGCGTTGCAAGGCACCCAAGGCATCGCAGGCGGCGCCATCATGCCGGATGGACAAGTGGGTCTTATCCTGGATGTGGGCGGTCTAGTCAAATTGGCCAGCGGAGAAAAAATAAGCCCGGTGTGTCTGGAAACAGACTAAACAGTGTTCATGGCGACGATATTGACGAGACATAGGAAAAAAACGTACAACGGTGATGGCAGTTGAGAAAAGAGAAAGAGTCTTGTACAGTTGAATACTACCTTTTCCGCTCCTGACGGTTTAGATGCCAAACAGGACGGGAAATGGATGGTGAGCATTAACGCAGGAGGAGTATTTGTGAAAGTAGAGTACATAAATCCGTTTATTGAGAGCACTTTCGAATTGTTTAGAACCATGCTGAGTGCATCCATCAAACGCGGTAATGTGGGCCTCGCACAAAGCGATGCAGCAGGCCCCCGTGACATAGTCGCCCTGATTGGACTCAGCGGGCAGGCACAGGGCATGGTGGCGCTCGCATTTCCCGTGTCTACCGCCCTTGGAATAGCCAATCGCCTGCTGGGAACGGAACTTCGGGTAATGGACGACACCGTCTCGGATGCCATTGCCGAAATGGTAAATATCGTGGCTGGCGGCGCCAAGGCGCGTTTCAAAATAGAAAACGGGCCGCCGATAGAACTCAGTTTGCCTACCGTGGTGCGGGGCAACAGCTTCAGTCTTGATTATCCCATCAAAACAACATGGATCGAAGTCGCGTTCGAAAGTGATTTGGGCCCCTTTGCCATGCGGGTTACCATGAAGATTGAAGCGAAGAAAGGAAATTAACTATGAGAGCGCTTGTAGTAGACGATTCCGCCGTGATGCGCAAAGTGCTGATTGGCGCCCTGGCCCGGGCAAACATCGTCGACGTGGATCAAGCATCAGACGGCGTGGAGGCCGTAGCCGCCACGAAACAACAAGACTATCAGCTCGTATTAATGGACTGGAATATGCCCAATATGCTGGGCATCGACGCCGTCCGGGAAATCCGCGCCCAGGGCAAAACCATGCCTATTGTGATGGTCACCACCGAGGCGGAAAAAAGCCGTGTGATTGATGCTCTCAAGGCCGGCGCAAGCAACTACATCATCAAGCCCTTTGAACCCGCTACAATTGTGACAAAAATACAGGAGCTATTAGCGAAAACCGGCGCCACATAATCATTCCGGGAGAATCAGCCGGTTTCGTTCGATGGAGGAAAGCGCGAAACAGACATTGGAAGAATGGGTGATAACAATGGACGCACGGACCTTCAATAAATTCAGAGAGATCATATACGAAAAGAGCGGCATAACCTTGGGGCCGGGGAAAGAGGCTTTGGTTTCCGCCCGGGTCGGCAAACGCATGCGGGCGCTCAAAATGAACGACCACAAGGAATACCTGAACCGGGTCATCCAGGACTCAACGGGAGAAGAAATCGTCCAGTTGCTCGATGTCATTTCCACGAATGTAACCAGCTTTTTCCGGGAGGATGCGCATTTCCACTTTATTACCGAACAAATCCGTAAATGGCTGGCAAATGGCCAGCGCCGGTTCCGTTTCTGGTCTGCCGCCAGTTCCACCGGCGAGGAACCGTATTCCCTGGCTATCACCCTTTCCGAAGCCTTTAACGGCTACACTGTGGACATAAAAATCCTCGCAACAGATATTTCGACCCGGGTGCTCCAAAAATGCCGGGAGGGCTGCTATGGCGCCGACAAGGTTAAGCCTGTCCCAAAAGGATTGCAGGAACGGTATTTCACCCGCGCCCAAGGCAAAGACGGCCCCTTATACACCGTCAAACCCATCCTGCGGGAAATGGTCGTTTTTCAGCGGCTCAATCTGTCCACCCCCCCGTTTCCCATGAAAGGCCCCTTCGATATCGTCCTCTGCCGGAATGTCATGATCTATTTCGACGATACCATCCGAAAGAACCTTCTTGCGGAAATTTACCGTTTATTAAAACCTGGCGGCAATTTGATTGTTGGACACGCCGAGAGCCTTACGGGCATGTTAAGCAAATTTCAGTCTGTACGGCCGTCCGTTTACGTGAAGTGAATAAAGAAAACGCAATAGTTGAAGTCCCCCGGAGGCGCCTCTGTTGGAGATAAACAGAACGCCGTCCGGGTATAACGAAAAAATAACAAGAGAGAAACAACGGTGCAGTATACGGTAGGAATTTCGGAGATGCGAATCGCGGACCAGCCCGACGATGTGCTGGTCACCTATTCCCTGGGATCCTGCGTGGGACTAACCCTCTATGATCCGGTGCTGCGAATAGGCGGTATGATCCACTGCATGCTGCCCCTGTCTAAAATTGATCCTGTTAAAGCCGCCCAAGTGCCAGAGATGTTCACAGACACCGGGGTTCCCCGGTTGATTCAAACCATGCTCGACCGGGGCGCCCCCATGCGCCGGCTCGTGGCCAAGGTCGCTGGAGCCGCCAAATTGCTGGACGAACAAGGAACATTTAATATTGGAGAGCGCAATTTTACCGTGCTGCGCAAAGTGTTATGGAAAAATAACA
>JAKQOG010000258.1 GCA_029565395.1 Candidatus Hydrogenedentota bacterium
CTTGCTTCCCGTCCACGGTGTCCGCATCCAAACCAAGGCCCGGTCCCGTGTTCAACCGTAAATTGTTGATCTTCCCGCTCGTGATCCGCGCACCGTCCAGGTTGATGTTCGCATGCGCCGAGGCGTTCGTGTTGTGCGCCGACGTCAAAAAACCCGTCGAGTCCACCCCATCCAGCGTGTCCGCGTTCTGCGCCTGTTGCGCATAGGGCGCCGCCGTCATCGGAACCCGCGGCGCATAGATTTCCAAACCGCCCCCCGTGTTTACCGCCACTTGCAGCCAGACCGCGCTGTGGTCCGTGAAGATCGTGCCCAGCGAAGTGCTCCCCCCCAGCACCACCGAGAACGCCCCGCCCTTCACCAGCACGCCGGCATGGCTCTCAGCCCATAACTGGTTGCCGATGGTTTCGGCATCCCACAGCGTAAATTCCATTGCATACGTGTTGTCCGGCACCGCAACGCCAGACGCATCGCGCAACACCCCCTGGTAGCTCAGCGTACTGGCCGCCATGGCCCCTCCGCAGAGCGCCATGAGGCAAAACAGCGCCAGGATTTGGGCTTTTCCATGCTGTTGAATCGAAAACATAGTAGATATCCTCCTGTATCCTTGTGCGTTCACTCGCAACGCATTAATTCCCTTGGGGTTTCTTCCGGTGCACCACAACTACGCTGGCCAGCACAGTCACGGCGATTAATACCACCAGACCCAGACCACTGGCCGCGGGCGCACCCGCCGCCACAATTAATTCCACCGTGTTGGACAACACCGTCTCCAGGCTGTCCGACGCTTCACACACATACAATCCCCCATCCTCGGGCTGTACGCTTTCTATCGCATAGCTCGGACCGTCCGAGTCCGGAAGGGGTTCAAACACTTTTTCCGACGCCTCAATGTACCACTGATACGAAACATGGCCGGTTTGGCCGGAGACAGCGGTCTCGAAGGTGTGCGGGGCGCCTTTCCGCACCGTAACGGGGGTGTCCCCAAGAATAGTGACGGAAAACTCGCCCGGCTCGCCCTCCCCTTCGATTTCGCCTTCCAACGGTCCCTCGCCTTCGACTTGCCCTTCAACGTGTCCTTCGCCTTCGGTTGTTCCTTCCCCTTCGCCCTCGCCTTCACCGGACAAGGGGCCAAACACCCCGTGGTACACGACATTGCCCGACCCGTCCAGGGAATATCCCACCACGATTTGACCCGTGGCGCCGTTCAGGGAGAAGCCGGACTGCAAGAGCAGCGTGCCGCCCGTGGAGACAAGGTCTTCCGTGATGGTGTAGCCGCTGGGTCCAGTACGCGTCCCCCCCCAGCTTGGGATGGGCCATAATAGGATTATTCCTATTAAAAAACAGGTAAACACGAGCAAAACATGGGTAGATTGCCGGTAATAATGCATAGAAAAATCCTTTTCCCTTAAGGCACATTTCCCGGATTTTGATGATCGCTCTTTCAGCGTTTTTTGAGGTGAAAAGCAGGGATGTGGTTGATTTTCTATTGGGCGCACGAATCGGAGTGCGATACTATGCACTCTACCTTTCCATGGCTCAGTACTATGTGTCTTGCCACTTACTTTCCCAACGCCACTCATGCTGCAACCCTTAATCCTGCCCAGTGGAATGGAAGTAGCCGAATACGTGTCCGGACACGTGTCCGATACGCCATTTTACAACATCGGGTGTGTCCTGTCAAGAAGAAAATGGGTATTTGATTAAGACGTACCGTTCAGGATGCCGGGGCAAGCAAAAAGCCGCAATCGGTTCAAGAGAAGACCCCGGATGGCCATATCGGCAGCCATCCGGGGGGCTGAATTCTTTGGGTGCGTTCTTTGGGTAGTTTTTACAGCTCCTGATAGACCAGGAAGGCGCTTCCTGGTTTTTCCGTTATGGTTAGCGGCAGCCCTTTCTCCATCAGTTCGCTGCCGGGATAGTCCCTGGCGGTATCGGGGGCGTCCAGATTGGTGACATGATAGATTTTCGCGGCATCCAAGCCTTTAAGCGGCAAGCCTGCGGCTTCGTAGACGCTTTCCGCGCGCCGGAATACCTGTACCATGCCTTGTTTGGCTTCAGGACGGTTGAATTGCCAGCCAATCCACTGATCATTGGCCAAGGAATACGGTGTGACGGGGTAGAAGTCGCCAAAGTAATTGGGGCCGAATTCCCGCCATTGTTTGATGATGCGCGCAAAGTTGGGATAGTCGAGTTTTTCATCGCGTTGATCCCAGCATGCGGTGAAATGGGGGCAGAGGGTGCTCCGGATGAGATAGGTGTCGGTTTTCGAGGTGCCGGTGCCGTAGAAGGGGAACCATGAGGACAACGTCCAGGTGTGGCATTGATTTCCGATGGGCTCCATGATGTAATCGCTACGCAGCAGGGGTACGGCGCGGCGCAGTGTTTCGAGATCGTTGCGGCGTCCGCCGCTGGCGCAGGAATCGATCAGCATGTTGGGGTGGCGGTGAAGCAATTCATCCCAATAGGTGAAATAGCCCTCGATATAGCGGATTTCCGTAATGCCTTGACGGTCTTCCGTATCATTGTTGCGCCAGAAGGACAGCGGATCGATGTTGTAATCCTGGCGGTAAAGGTCGATGCCTTGTTCGGTCAGCAGTTTGTCAATATGGTCAGTGAGCCATTCGCGTGCTTCGGGATTGCCCAGATTGAGCAGGCCGCCTTTTGCTCCGCCAAACACCCAGCCGGGATGGTTTTCGGTGATCCAAGTGCCTTCCGTGACCCGTTCTGGTTCAAACCACACAATGATATTCACGCCCTTGGCATGGGCATGATCTGAAATGGGGCGTAATCCGCCGGGAAAGCGGTTGGTATCCACTTCCCACGTGCCGGTGTTAGGCCAGCCGGACTTGTTCCAATACCATCCTGCGTCCATCCACCAGTAATCGAGCTTGACACCGCGTTCGAGATACTTGTCGACGAAGAATTTCTGGTTTTCTGAATTTGCATGGATCATTTCGCCGAACTGGTGAGAACTGCAGGCGGCTAATTCAGGTAACAGCGGGAGTTTGCCGCCAGGACGGGGAATGTTGTGGGCAATCATCCAGGCGCGCCACACGTTTTGTGCGTGGAGGCGTTCACCTTTCCAGAATTGAAGCACAATCATTGGTGTTCGGATTTCTTCTCCGGGGAGAAGTTTGAAGTGGGTGAGCTCCTGCCCAGCACGCAGCCGAATTCCTTCGCTGTCGCCGCGGGTGAATTGTGCAGCCCATTGTCCAGCCCAACTTACGACGAAAATGAGTCCTTCCTGGGAACCGAAGCCAAGGTTAAAATAGGGAAACTCGATTTGGGTGGGGCGTCCGCCGGTATTGGCGATGCGGTTATCTGTTTTGGCCTTTAGAATGTCGTCAATGGGTTCAAAACTGTCCGCCGTACAATTGTCTCCTTTGTTCCGGTGCAGTACGAAGTCTTCCGCGCAGCCTTTTTCAAAGGTTGTGTCTACGGCAAGAATATCGTTGAGGATGGGGCTGTCCTTTGTTCCGGTGTTTTTGAAATACAGCGTCCATTCAACTGTGGGGAAGTCGTTATAGGCGACTCCAACGCATCTGATTTCCAGATCTTTTTCTGGGGCCGTGTAGGTCAGGGTGTATTGCGTGCGCTGCTCATCGAGTTTCTTCTGATCCCGTTTCAACGCCCAACTTTTAAGAAAATCTTGAGAAGAGTTGCCACCATAGGTGAATGCGAAAAATGGATCAGGGGAATATGGCGCCCGCTGATGACTGACGATGGGGAGTTCACCGAGCCATACCTCATTGCCATCTTGCAGAGTGACTTTGGCGTCGGCCCAATCGGATTGATCGCAGCCGATGCCATCGCCGCCATCACTGATAGTGAGTTCAAAGGCGGTCGCGCCGTTTAACGGGACGGAAACCGGAACACCTGCCATCCCTTCACGCATCAGTTCCGAATGCCAGACTTCTTTTTCCTTGACGTTCACCGAAAATACCACGCTGCCGCGGCCGCCGCTGGTTTGTTCATTACTGTCCACGCCTGCGATTGCTTCAAAGCGCGCACCTGGTTGTGCCAGATGCACCACGACTTTGCTTACCGCGTGACAATAGAGCCCGCGCGTGTATTGTTTCCCAGCGATGTTCATGGGTTTTCCGCCGCGTGCATTGCTCTGCACGGGATCGTTATTCGCCACAACTTCGAGAGAATTCATCTGCGGGGCTTGGGCTTCCACTTTTCCTTCAAATTTAGCAGACGTCCATTGCCGCGCTTCGGACAATTCAGACTCCGTGGGCAGTGCGCCACACGCGAACTGCGCCACGAAGATCGTAAGTATCATGCTAGTCACCATTCCATAATTCCTCGTTTTACAAACTGTATCTATTCAGGCACGGACATCCAGCGTATGCCCTGTGGTGTGGCCCTGAACCGCTTAGCGCGGATGCTGGAGCCTTCCCCCTCTTCGTAATACACAATCAGGATGGAGCCATCTTTTAATGTCACCATGGACGGATAGGCGCCGCCGCAGTCGTCCACCACCACGTTTGGACTCCACGTCTGGGCTTCGTCCAGACTGTAGTGAAGGCTGGTGTTGGGTTTGCGGTGGGCCATCAGGATGATTCCTTCCGGACTGCGGTGGAGATAGTGACAATGGCCCGGAAACCCGTAACCCTTGCTCACGCTCCACGTTTTTCCACGGTCCTTTGAAATGGACCATGCAGCCGTTTCATCACGGCCACGTTCGGCGGCATACAGGGAACCGTCTTTGAGTTCGATGATGTCGGTTTCCGCATCCAGGTTCATGCCGCCGTTGTCTATATCAATTTCGGGACTCCATGTTTTCCCGTTGTCGTTTGACAGCGTGACCGCGCCCCATCCCTTCCCGTTTTTTTCGGCGTACAGGCCCAGGATGAGGCTTCCGCCGGACAACTGGCGCACGGGTGCGCTGCAATAATACTCCTTGGATACCTGTTGGGGGGGCGACCACGTTTTACCCAGATCGGTTGAAGTTACGATCCAAGTGCCCAGGCCGATCCAGGGCGGTTTATTTTCCGGCGCACTGCGCAGCGAGAAGAAATTGCAAAGGAGAGTTCCATTTTTAAGCTGAACAATCGAAGGATCGCGGTCATCGTCTGGTCCGTCATAGAGGGTTTCGGCTTTGCTCCAGGTTTTGCCTTCGTCTCCGGAGGTGCAATAGGAAATGCGCCCGCCCTTTGGTAGTTTTTCATTCGGCATCGCCACGTGGCCATACCCCGCATAAAACACGCACATGAGACGTCCGTCATTGAGCCGGCAGACATCCGGGAAGGCTTCATAGGCGCCCGCGCCTGCATCTTGGCAGACATACACGAATGGAACCGAGGTTCCGGGGGCCTGATCTTGTGCCTGTACGGTGGTTGCACCTATAACCAACGCTAAAAGGATAAAAAAAGAACATGTGATCGTTTTCATCTCTTGTCTCCCTGTGTTTTTGTACTACACGCGGTTAACTATTGTCTCTCACCATCTTTTGTGCGGTTCTCGTAACGACAAAGTGATGACACTATGTCGAAACTGCTTCGTCGCTAACGCTCCTCGCAATGACAAGCCGGGATGTTTTGTCTTACGGCTCGGCGGGAGCCTCGCCCTCCCATCCGTACATTTTTTTCAAATTGTCGCCAAGGGCGGGAGGATATTCGCAATGACAAAGTAATACATTTTGTGCCGCGTACTCAAGATTATTTGCATCTGAAAATAACTATTTAGATCTGCTTGACCGCAAATCTGATAAACAAACGGTTTAACGAGTGCGCTTAATGGGCACCCGCTTTTTTGTTTTTGCGGCTTGATATGCGGCGGCTGTGACTTCTGTGGCACGAAGTCCGTCCAAACCGGTGACGGTGGGTTCGCGGCGTTCTTCGACGGCGCGCACGAAGTCGGCCACGAGGCCCAGATCAGGGTTGCCGCCCCAATAGGCCCATTCGGCTTTCATGGCTGCGTCGTTATACACATTGATTTTTTGATTGAAAGCATCCACCCAAAGCACACCTTTTGTGCCAATGAACTCTATGGTGACATCGCCCCAGGTGGGAAAACTTTTTGCGCGGCTCCAACTGGCGACATGCGATACCTGCACGCCACCTTCCATTTCCAGTTGCAGGCTGCCCACGTCGTCCGTTTTGAATTCTTTATTATGCAGTTGGTTGCCCAATTCACAATAGACCGACACAAATTCCTTTTTCAGAATCCAGCGCAATAAATCGGCAACATGCACGGTATGATCCATGGTGGCACCGCCGCCCGATAAGGCATCATCGGCAAACCAGCCGCCTGGTGACTGGCCATGATTAGTGCAGGATGCCGCTACGATCTCGCCGAATTCACCGGTCTGAATCTGCGTACAGGCTTCCATCAAAGGTGGAGAAAACCGGCAGGGGAGGGCCGTGCCCAAGCCCACCTTGGCTTTTTTACATGCCTGCACCATTGCCTGGGCGTCTGCTACGGAAGGAGCGATGGGTTTTTCGCACAGAATCCATTTGCCTGCTGCGGCGCACCGCTCTGCCATCGGACGATGCTTCATATTCTCTGAAGTGATGATGACGCCATCGAGGCTGCTATCCAGAAAGGCATCGAGATTGGCGACGAATTTCGTTTCGAATTGTTTTGCGGCGGTCCGGCCGCGTTTGATGTTGTCATCCCATACTGCAGTAAGTTCGCATCCTGGAAGCTGTTTCAAACACGCGGCATAACTGTAAGCATGCATATGAGCGAAGCTCATGATTCCGATGTTAGCCATGGTATAACTTCTCCCTTACAGTGCCACGGGGCGGCCGGTTTTGGCCGATTGCAGCGCCGCTTCCACCATTTGCACAGCCCGTAGTGCGTCGTGTGCCGTCACGCGGGGTGTACGTGTGTCTCGAATCCAGCCGATGAAATCTTCCCATTCCAGTTGATAGGGGCTGATATCCACGGGACTGCTTGGCAGCGCCCAGTCCGGCCCAGTCTTCACTTCACGCTTCATCGCAGCCATGGGGGCTTCGTTGCTATTGAATTGGATCATGCCGCCGCTGCCGCAGATTTCTGCCTTGACCTGGAAACCATGGGGATGCGCCCATGTGCCAATCACGGTGGCGATGAGGCCGCTTTTCATACGCAGGGTGACCTGCGAATAATCAAAAGGGACGCGTTTCGTATACATCAATGCCTGGCAGAAAATGCGTTCCGGCTCTCCGAAAACATAACGCAGCCAATCAAGGTCATGAATCATGCAGTCGAAGGTTACCCCGCCGCTTTTTTCAAAATCCCGGAACCAGGATTCGGAGCCCATGGGCAGAAGACCGCCACGGTAGAGTTTTGCGAAGCCAGGTTCGCCGATCTTTCCTGCGGCGATCTGTGTTTTCATCGCCTCAAATTCCTGGAAATACCGGACCACATGCCCCACGAAAAGCTTTACCTTGGCTTTTTTCGCCGCCGCGATGGCTTCCTTGCATTCCGATGCCGTCCGGCAAAACGGCTTTTCGCAAAAGATATGTTTTCCCGCATTGGCCGCCGCTTTCACAAACATGAGATGCGTGGGCGTGGGCGTTGCAATCGCTACAATATCTATATCTGTCCGCTCGCAGGCTGCCATGCCGTCCGTGATTGCCTCGCCCTTATATTGCTTGGCAATAGCTTTGGCGATCTTGATATTTTTATCGGCAAACACTGATACCTTGAGGCCGCAGTTTGTGGCCATTTGGGCATGCACGTTGCCCATGCCGCTGCAACCGATTAACGCTACCTTCATACTGCATTCTCCTCCTTAGCTTTTAGCCAAGGCAATAATAGATTTCAAACTGGCGTGGCAATGGCGCAACAGGGTTTCGCACGAATGCGGATAAGGCCCATACTCCGCAGTGAGTGGTCCGGCGTAACCCACTGCTTGGAGCGCGGCAACCACTTTGGGCCAATTTACATCGCCTTCCATCAACATTACAAAACCATCGAGATTGCCAGCGGACACCCGGAAATCTTTTGCATGCACCTTGCGGATGCGTTTCCCCAAAATGCTAATCCACTGCTCCGGATATCCATGCAGCAGGACGTTTCCGATATCAAAAAACGCGCCCACATGTGCGCTTTCGAACTGATCAACAAAATCCCGCATCTCGACAGGGCTGAGTAGAAACTTGTTCCAGACATTCTCGATGGCCATGCAGACTTGGGCCTGTTCCGCGGCGGGAACCAAGTCCTGAATCGTATTTAGGGCATTCTCAAGGGCGGCGTCATACGAGACCTCCGGCGTCACCACCCCCGGCACCACGAGAACCGAGTCCGCGCCCACCCAACGGGCTATCTGAAGCATGCGTTCGATGACTTCCGACCCTTTTTGGCGCACGGCTGGGTCGGGAGAACTCAAGGGATATTTCCAGCCCATGCCGGAGGCAACGCTGGTGATGGCAATGCCTGCTTTGTCCGCCTGTACCCGCAATGCGGAAGCCTCTTTTTCTGATATGTTCAATAGAACCGGTCCCTCATCGCCCACACAGAGTTCAAACGATTCAAAGCCGATCTTCTTGGCGAGCGCCAGTGCCGACTTTGCTGGCATATCGCCAGGAAAAGCCCATTGACTAATGCCGGTTTTCATACTCCCTCCCACGTCTTTTTCCGATATTCCGCCCCACTATAACTACTATATCCTTTCTGCCGCAACTCCTGGCGGCAGTATCCAAGCAGACTACGAAACGGCCAGAGGCGTCTTTATCACATCTGTTTCGCGGCCAAGCACCAAGACGAGATCAATGGCGGGCAATTCAGGCGTGAGCGTTACAATTTCTTTGGTCCCATCGGGGTTCAAAATGAAAGTGTCTTCCGATTTGACGCCGCGCGCCGAGGGATTCCAGGCAAATGCTGAACCAAATGCTATCTCCTGGCCCATCAGTTCACGCACGCGTCGCGGCCAGTATGTATCGAGCACTGGAAATGATTCGCCCGGCATGGCCCGGCAGGTTCGGCCCGCATAGCCGGTAGGGCCGCCCTGATGGTGGTTGTGCCATTCGTTTTCCGGGAAACCGAGGCTTTTATACGCCTGCATGCATTGGCTGAACACTTCACCGAGTGTTTTACCGGGCAGTGTGGCTTCCTGTATCAGCGCATCCACGCCGCAAATGCGTGACAGAGCGTCCGAAATGCCCTGTGGCAGCGCTCCGGTCTGTTT
This sequence comes from Candidatus Hydrogenedentota bacterium, assembly GCA_029565395.1. GTDB lineage: Bacteria > Hydrogenedentota > Hydrogenedentia > Hydrogenedentales > CAILVY01 > CAILVY01. Next base: position 9,122 of record JAKQOG010000258.1, read on the forward strand.
GAATCGTGTGATTGACGTAACTAATCCTTCCCGCATAAAACAGCCTACCACCATCACATAATTTTTTACCGGCTGTTCTTTCAGCGATCCGGAAAGGAGCGGTGCGGCAGTTGGAAGGGGATGTCTGAAACGGGCAATGCGTTCATCCGCAGCCACCAGCGTTACAGGCACCTGACAACGCCGTTTCGAACCTTCCGTTATCAATATCGCCGCGATATCCGCTTCCGCCATGCCGGCGTGTATTTGAGGCAGGGTCGCGGTCATGGCTTCCGAGGCCAGGCGGCCCAGACGGCGATATTTCTCTAATTCTGTTTCCGTCAGCAATGCTCGAAGTACGGCAAGTTCCGCGTGGACGTTACTGCCCAGCGAGCCATCGTCCGAAACGAGATTTCCATGAAATGCTTTGCGGGCCACGCCAGCGGCGGAGTCATCAAACCACAGGAAAGATTTTATGCCACACCCCAGTGCGCCCAGTTCTTCCGTCATGAGCCGGGGTTCTTCGATAGTGTTCCCCACAAAATACGCTTCACCTTGCCGGGTGATGAAGAGGGAATTTGCGCCCACGTCGGAATAGGTCCAGATATAATTGCGTTTTCCGCCCGTAGCCATGGCGAAGTTGTCTGCGCGGGAAAGAAGGATACCGTCATACCTCTTATCCCGCAGAAATGCTTGAATCAGCGCCACGCGCACCTGAAACAGTTCTTTCTCATTCAACATGCAAATACTCTCCTGATGCCGGAATGTATTGTACATAGCAGATAGAGTGGGAATCCACGCTCTTCTTTCAAGGGATCGTATTTAACTTTGCATAACGAAATGATATGATGTCGGATATAAGAATAAACGTGTACGTACTATGGAAATGACATTGGGCATGAATGCTTTAATTCAAGTGCACAAAAAAGAGATCGACACCTTTTGTGACAAATGGAATATTGCCGAGATGTGTCTCTTTGGTTCCATCTTGCGGGATGATTTTAATCAGGATAGCGATATTGATATTTTAGTCGCATTTGCACCTGATGCTCAATGGAGTCTCCTGGATATGGTGGAAATGAAAGCGGAACTCCAAGAAATTCTGGGGCGGAAAGTTGATTTGCTTACCCGTCGTGCCGTGGAACGGAGCAATAATTGGATAAGGAAACGGGCTATCCTCGAAAGTGCGGAATGTATCTATGCACAATGATGATGTTGAAACACTCTGGCACATTGTCAAACGTGATCTTCCACCGTTTCTGGCCTTTTTAAACACCGTGATCGTAATAGACTCCGATCACACATTAGGGTAATTTAGGCATTTTTAATTAGGCTATGCCTGGACAATAGTCGTCCTCAGATCCCGGACAGGAATGATAGCCGCCGGAGTTGAAGAATTGGATAAGGCGCAGGAGTTCTGAAAGGCCGATATGCCAATCTGACGGATTATAATCGCTGGAATGGGGGATGCACGAAGTATCACCGGAGGCACCGGGTGCATACCCGTCTTCCGTTCCCGCCAGACAATGTAATCCGCCGGAGTTGAAGAACTGGATCACGCGGAGGAGTTCCGAAAGGTTAATGATCCAGTCAGCATTCTGATCCGCGATGTGGAACAGTGATCCGCTTCCTTCAGATTCTCCCTCTTGGATGAAGCCCTCCCCTTCGCTAATACCTTCGGATTGCCCTTCCGTGGGTAATCCTTCGGTTGCACCTTCCCCTTCGGTCATGCCTTCAAGCTCTCCCTCTTGGATGGAGCCTTCCCCTTCGGTTATGCCTTCAGGCTCTCCCTCTTGGATGGAGCCTTCCCCTTCGGTCATGCCTTCAGGTTCGCCTTCTTCCACCCCTTCGCCTTCTTCCGGGCATGGATTGAAAGTCAGGCTCCATGAATGGAGGGTGCCGGATCCTGACGTGCCCGCGTCAGTAATCATGAGGGACCAGTTGCCTTGCATATTGGCATAGTCGAATGTGTACAAGGGAGACTGTGGCCTGAAGGAACCTGTAAAAGGCGGACTGGCGGTGGCGATGCTTGCGGTGGCGCTGTCGTCGAGGACGGTGCCGGTCATGTTTGCCCCGCCGGCGCCCGGATATGAAAAGAGCAGGATTTGCATGTCATTGGGAGAGCGCAAAAAGGCCACCAAGTCTTCTGTTCGCGGGTGTACAATCTCGATAGAAACAGTCACATCGAGAATGTAATCAAACACTGGCACATAAAGGGTGGAGGTGGTGGTTTCGCTTGGGAGAATGGTTTTGGGGGTGTCTTCGCTGCAAATGTGAATGTCACAACTGCCGAGGTGGTTTTCACAAACAAACGCGCCTTCTCCCTCTTCGAACCCTTCGAGAGAACCTTCGCCTTCCTCTCCGCCACAGGGGCTTGCAACTTCAACAGTTCGGGTCTGTACGCCTGGATTTCCGGATGCATCCGCCACAGAATAGTTGACCGTATAAAAACCCTCGGCATGAATATCCACTGCGCTGCTGTCTACGATAACCGACGCTGTCAAGGTTCCATCACAGGCATCTATTGCGGTGTAACCGGGTTCAATATAGTCGGCATGACACGACAACACCAGCGGATTGGCGCCTTGAAGGGAGATAACCGGCGCCGTGGTGTCTTCTACAAGGACAGTTCGAACTTGCTGAACAGCATTATTGCCAGCGCGGTCCTGTACATCATAGGTGATGAAATAGGTCCCCGGTGTTGCGGTGTCAACAGTTCCACCGATGACCACCAACATGCTCATTTCTTTGTCGCATTCGTCAAATGCATTTACGCCGGGTTCATGATATGCAGCAGGGCATTCCAGATGCATTTCGCTGTTGCCGAATAGAGTAATAACGGGGGGTGTGTCGTCGAAAACAATGATCGTACGCGTCTTTTGTTCCGCGGAATTGCCGACGCTGTCGCTGACGTCATAAGTGATGATGTATTCGCCCGGCGTGGTGATATCTACGGTATCGCCGCCAACGGTAATGAAAGCCGTAAGATCCCCGTCAATGGTGTCATCGGCGGATGCTCCGGGATCGGAAAAGGATTGTTGACATTCAACGTACATCACCGTATCCCCATTTAGCGTAATTTCAGGCGGGGTGCTATCGTAGGTAAAGGCGTCCTCCAATGTGGCGGGGCCATTCACTGTGTTCACGACAATATCCACTGGTCCGTCCACTGGATTTGCCGGGGCTTCCACCGTGACTTGGTTGAAACTCACCTTGACCACATTTGAGGCCGGGATTCCTCCGAAAGTGACGGTTAACGGAACACTGACGGTGGGAAAGGGTGGTCCGGGCACTTCCGGAGATACAATCACGCTGTATATTTCATCCAGGAAGTTCGTACCGTCGATAGTGACGGCAGTTCCACCGGCGCCGTGGGCGCGATTTGGAGTCACGTTGCGAATATAGGGCATCGTGTTGACATAAACTGGATTTGAAATGGAGAGCATCGTGAGGGAGGTTTTTACTTCCGCACGGAAAAAATCACGGGTATCCGGCCCGGCGGTTGATGTAAATTCAATGGCCCACGGATTTCCCTCGCCAACTGTCCAGGTATTCACATGGCCGACGGAGGTGTAGATCGAGAGCATATCACCCTCGTGATCGAAGGCCTCCGCGCGCAGTTTGATGGTGCGTACCTCATCGATGCGGGTATCGGCGCCCATTAAGGTTTCATAGGTTCCGTCATTTTCCATATCGGCCCATACCACGCATTTCCCCGTGCCTGCATCGGCCGTGATGGAATGGCAGCCGTTGCGCACCGCGCCGAGAATGGATCCGGCGTCGCTGCTCGGTGATAGAACCACGTTACAGGGCCAAAGGGTATTTAATAAGGGATAATGGACATCGCTGCCGCCGATGCAAAACGCGCGGCGGCCGTGTTCCAAGTCGTTCTGCCACCATTGTTCGGAGACGTCATTTTTCCCGCCCAGCCAGATGGTACTCCACACCTCTACGCCGCTGATGCCCGGCCAAAGAGGGTCGTCCCATTCCCCGGCAAAGCCGACGGGATGGTTTGCGATAACAAAACCGCCCCGTGCCTGTACGGAGGCGATCATGTCCAGAATTGCCCACCCTACCATGGGATCGCCTCCATCCATGTTCAGCAATCCCGCATGCTCGCCGCCGCCCCATTCTTCTCCGCACGTGGGCGTGCATCCGTCCCATTCATGGAAATCGCCGTCGCTGCATGCATTCATGGTGCGGTGGCTGGTTATTGCGCACACCGTCGCGCCGTTGGATGCCGCTGCTTTTATCACATCTTTGACCGATATATAGCCGTCATCGGGCTCTACGTTCGTGTGCAGATGGTTCGCGAATTTGTACCAGCCATATCCCGGTGGCACGGGCGCCGGGAAAGCGGCTCCTTCCGATACTTCCGTTAATGACATGGTGGAGGCATGAGCCATCCAGGACAGGCTCAATGTTATCAACGCACACACTATCGTCTTGCCACATTTGTTAATGAAGATTTTGTCCATGTGTACACCCCCGCCCAACGGGTTGTTCGATTCAACGGTTTGCGCCAGAGCATTCTTTTTTGGATGCCGTGCAGATAGTTTCCGATTGCATAGGCTAACGCAGGCGCTACCAATACTTCAAGTTTGTCGCGAGTCATGGTTTTATACCGGAATGGGGGAATGGCACGATTATTTGGCAGCCCCCTGAACACCTTCGAACAGGCGGCTGGGTGTGTTCGGATAGATGTTGCGGGAAGTACAATATCTTGTGTTCTTGAATGGAAAATTGCACAATATCACTTAAGACTGTACTGAAAGAGAAAGAGACACTGGAAAATATGGCCCAATCGGAAGACCATAGCCCCGGAAGTTCTGAAGAGCCTTCAGCGAATACGCCACACAAGCCGCCTGAGTCCGAGCCAGAGGCCGCCGTTTTGAATCAAGGTCTTGTGGATGAACTTATTGCGGCACAGAGTGGCCAGTCGAGTGCTTTGCTGGATACTACGTCTTTGGGAAAGGAGGATGCGCTTTCAGACGACTCTCCGTTGGTGAAACGGGACGAGGATGATCTTCTAGCGCCGGTCAGCAATGAACTGCTTAGCGGCGATGGTACGGATTCGGGGGGGAAGTTGTCTCAGGCTACGTTGGATCGGCTTATCGCGGAGCACAACCAGGAGATAGGCAAACAGGAACCTTCGGAGGTGGCCAAACGCATACAGGACGGAGCGAGGTCGATGCTCGGACCAGGATTTGTTCAACAAAAGCCTGTGTCATCTTCGCCGCCGGAGGAAGGGAATCTATCCCAGGAGGATTTGGATCGCCTGGTGTCGGAATTGGGAGTGTTTCACGACGCGTCCAAGGTGGAGCCGCAGGGAAAGGCGGAGGTGCTGCTGTCGCAAGAGGAACTGGATCAGATTGTGGCGCAATCGTCAAAGGCCAAGTCAACCGAAAGCAGGGCGGCCGTTCCCGGCGGCGATAACAGCGGTCCTGTGGACTCTTCTCAGACTCCGCCGGGGCAAGTGCCGCCGCCCGTCGAGGAACCCCACAAAGCTGAAGCCTTGTCTCAATCAGAATTAGATCGGCATCTTGCCCCTCAAACCGGAAGTGGCGCGTCACTGGATCAAGCGGCCTTGGATGCGTTGCTGGCTGAATTACAGGAAACGCCAGCACAGCAAACATCATCGGGCACTTCAACACCTGCGCCTTCTCCTGATGCCGTGGCGGATACTGCGGGTTTGGAGGGCGGACCGCCTTCGGGATCATCCGGGTCTGTGGCGAGTGGCCCGTCGGAGGAAGAATCGCTGTCTCAGGCAGTGAGTCTGAGTCAATCGGATCTGGATGCTCTGATAGCAGGATTTGATCATGAGGGCGCCCCCCCACCCTCCGGTTCGCAGGAACCGGCGGCCCTTTCGGAGAGTATTACGCAAGACATGATCGAGGCGCTGATTTCCGCGGCCAGCACGGAGGAGAGCGCCGCTACGGCGGAGGTTGGTTCGGAGAATCTCGCTGCAGCCGCCACCTCGCCCACGCCGGTTCCTGAAACGACCCCTCTGGAAGTCCCTGTGGCGAAACCCGCTGCCCAGAAGACTGCCCCGGCGCCTCCGCCCCAGATCGATATGGAATCCGCAGTTGTGGTAGCGCCCGCACCCCGGAAAACACGGCGTTCTGTGCGGAGAAAACTCCCTCGGATTGGGGTGGCGCTGGCTGCCGGGCTTCTGGTGGGTTTGGGTACATTTTCAGCGTTGTATCTGAATCAAGAGCGCGCACCGGAACTTCCGGCCCCGGCGGGAGCCGTTGAAGAAGCGGGTATTACGCTTTATCAGGCCATGGAACAGGCCAAAGCGTTTATTGCGGCGAAAGAATATGAAAAGGCCGCGGCGGTGTTGGAGGAACCAATGGCCAGAGCGAAAAGCGGGGAGGAATATACGAACGCCCGTTTCCTGTGTCTGGAGGCGCATTATAAGGGATTTGAATACGAACCCGACTCGCCCAAGTACCAGGAGTTGCATAATGAGATTGATGCCTTGACGCGCGATAATCCGGCACATGCGCGCACGTTGGAGGCACTGCATTGGAAGGGGAAGTTATATGAAATGGACAACATGCCCTATGCCGCCTACGATGTGTACAAGCAGATTATTGAACGGTTTGCAGGCGCCCCGTTGCTTGACACGGTGTTGATTGATTCGGCAAAGCTGGGCAACGGTTTGCGCAATCCCCAGGAGGCCGCGGAATATGCCCAGCGTCTTTTGAAGGAGTATCCGGGTTCAGCGTACGCCTCGGAAGCGCATCTGGTGCTCGGCGATGCGTATGCCATGGCGGGCATGGAAGATGATGCGCGCACGCTGTATGTGCGGCTGGCCGACAATGAGCCGGGTTCGCCGCGGGGTTCGGAGGCATTTTTGCGTTTGGGCCGTCAGGCGATGGATCAGAAGAATTATGATGCCGCCATTAATCATCTGAAGACCTGCTTGCAGACCTCGGCGGCGAAAGAGGGCAATGACAAGGTGTACCTGATGCTGGCACAGGCCTATCGTCAGAAGGGTCTTGTGGAGGATGCCCGGAAAACACTCAATGACCTCATCAATTTTTTTTCGAGCGCACCGGCGCTTTCCGCGGCGATGGTGGAGCTGAGCCAGATCGCGGAGAGCGCGGGTGATCGAAAGGAAGCGATGAATCTGGCGCAGCAGGCGGTTGTGCGTTTTCCCAAGGATCCCCTTGCTCTAAGAAATTACGGGGAATTTTTGGGGCTGGACGGAAATCCTTATGGCGCGGCCGCCACGTTGATGGCGGCGGATGAAGCCGGGGCCAATGATCCGATGGTGCTGATCGTGGCGGCGCGTCATTACCGGACGCTGACCATGAATGAGCAGGCCCGGGAAGCCTACGCCAAGGTGAAGGAAGAATATCCGAAATCTCCGGAGGCGCTTACGGCGGCGATTGAAGAGGCGCAGGTGTTGTTTATGATGGATAAGGTGAGCGGTGCGGTGGAGCAGTTGCAGCAGCTTGCCGAAACCCATGCAAAACCGGAGGAGCGGCTCCCGATTTTGATCGCATTGTCGCGGGTGTACCGGGATCTGGGGCTGACTGCCGCCGCCGCGGATATTTCCAAACAGATTGCGGCGGAGTCCACCGAACCCGAATCGTTGGCGGAAGCCGCCATCGACGTGCTTCGCACAGAAGACCTGGAGGCTGCACAGCCGATCATCGCGCGGGTGGATGCCGCCAAGCTTTCCAATCCCATGGCGTATGGGCTTTTGACGGAGTTTGGGAAAGCGCTGCTGAGTGTTGATCCGAATCGCGCTCTGGAAAAACTGGAGGCTGCATACCTGAACTATCCTGATGCGCGCAAACCGGAAGATGAGCAAGTGTTGCTTGAAGCCTATATTGCCGCGAACCGCACGGCGGCGGCGCGAAGGATGGTGATGGAGAGAGCGGCTGAAACACGCAATGCCCCGGCGGACACGCCCTACCTGGTGGATGCGGCCATCACCTGGGGAGATTATCTCTACGGAAGAGGCGACTATCGCGAGGCCGCGGAGGCCTATGATATGGCCATTACCGCGGCCCAAGTTTCCACATTTTCCGGAAAGGGGATCAAAACCGATCCGGTATGGGCCAAATACCAGCGGGCTAATGCCTTGTTGGAACTGGCCGATTTTGCGGGAAGCCTGACGCTTTTCAAGGAAGTGGCCGCCACGGATTCGGCTTGGGCGAAGGAAGCCGGCATGAAAGCGGGGTATGCGGAAATTGAGCAGCGTCTCCGGGGCGCCGCGGCCAGTAATGTGAGTGGCGAAATTCCCAAAGAGGAAGGATAACCCGCCGTGACCATGCCGAATGTCGTTCAGCGTGTAACGAATTATCTTCATCGGCAGATTGCCTGGCTGGAACAGGTATTGGGGGAATTGGAGCAGTTTGAGCGCGCTCTGGATGCACCGGAACTGGATGTGCTGGCGGCGCGGCAACGGGCTCGTGAACAGGAACTGCGTCATTTCGTGCGGGAACAGCGCGGCTTGCAGCAGGAGTGGGAACAGGCCAAAAATGTATCGGAAGAGGATCGGGCCGAAGTGAAAACGTTGTCGGAACGATCCCGGCAATTGACAGAACAGTTGGCCCGCCGCTTTGAAACGGCTATTGCGCAACTGGACACCGCGAAAAACAAGCGGATAAAGTCGGCGCAGGCGTTGCAACGCGGGCGCGGTATGTTAGACAAATACCGTCCGGGCGGCGATTTGGATCCGGGCTTTATCGACAGGAGAGCATGAGCGGTCAGACAACGAACATAGAAACGCTGACGCAGGCGCTGGAAGCGTTTACACGATCTTCCCAGGCGATGGAGGAGGCCTATCGGCGGCTGGAAGCGCGAATCGCGGAATTGGATCGGGCGTTGGAATCGAAAAACCGGGAACTCGCGCTTACCACCGAGTATCTGAGCAATCTGTTGGAAAGCATGTCCGATGGCGTGATCGCGGTGAACACGGAGGATGTAGTGACGCGCTTCAACCGGGCCGCCGCCGCCATTTTGGGATATGAACCCGCCGAGGTGATCGGGCATTTGTTTCATGAGGTGTTCGGGCGGGTATTTGCGGCGCCGAGGATTCCCGGTGCGATGGAACTGCGCGCGAAAAGCGGGCGGATGGTGCCGATTAATGAGCGGGATTCTGTGGTGGAAGGGCATGGCAAGCGGCTGGGCCGCGTAAAGACGTTTCAGGATCTCAGCGAGATTATCGCGTTGCGGGAGCAATTGCGCCAGATGGACCGGCTCGCGGCGATTGGCGAAATGGCGGCGACCGTGGCGCATGAAATCCGGAATCCGCTGGGCGGAATCCGAGGGTTTGCGGCCTTTCTTGCACAGGATATTCCGCAGGAGGATCCGCGGCGAAGGCTGGTGGATAAGATCAATGAGGGTGTGAAATCGCTGGACCGGGTGGTGACGGAATTGCTGGAGTTTACGCGTCCGGTGGAATTGAATCTGACGCGCTGTGCGTGTGTGGATATTGTGCGGGACGCCTTGGGATACCTCGAGTATGAACCGGCGCGGATTTCGATCCGCATGGATCTGGATGCTGGTTTGAGAATTCGCGGGGATGCGGAGAAGCTGCGGCAGGTGCTATTGAATGTATTACTCAACGCGGTGCAAAGCATCGAAGCAAAAGGGGAGATTCATCTGCGCGCGGAAGCCGATGATACGTATGTCGCGCTGTCGGTGCGGGATACAGGCTGCGGAATGACGGAAGAGCAACTCAAGAGCATTTTCTCGCCGTTTTATACCACCAAGGAAAAAGGCACCGGTTTGGGGCTGGCACTCTGTCTCAAGATCATCGAAGGGCACGGGGGGGATATCAAGGCGGAAAGCACCCCCGGCCAGGGGTCTGTTATTACCTTGCGTTTGCCAAGAACGGAGTGAATACAGAGGGGCATAGCCATAACCAAAGAATAGAACGCGGATGACGCGGATTTGACGGATCCGCACGGATAAGTAAGAAAGCGTCTGACACCGATAGTGTTCAGGTTGAATGACGTATGGATGTAGTGAGAACAATTTCTTTGAAAAAATGCTTGAAATTGAAAGATAGTAGTACAGAGGGGCCGAGGGGCGGATGTTGATGAACCGCTGAAATGGAGGAAGGGGGTTGTGAAAGCAGGAAAATAGGACTATACTCCAAGAGGTGTAAACACGGGCAAGTCAAGGGCGTTGCGTGGATTTGCGCGGCGGTTCGTGGGGCGATAGCAGTGCAGGCGGCCGTTCTGCCTGTCGCTACCACAGCACTCCGGACGGCCGGTACCCCGCTGTTGGGTTTCGGGTTGTGCGGACTTCGTAACGCTACGTTCTGTAGCGCTATTGCCCTGTGCGCTGTTTCTCTTTACCCTTCTTTCCACGCGCGCAGCGCGTGGAATGGACTATTCGGGCTACGTTGCGTTTTGAGGCAAAAATGCCGGAGGATAGAACCGATTTGTAGACAGGCGACAGAAGTCAAAAAAGCCGTCCGGATAGGGTGAAATGTTGAAAAGTGAGCATGGGCAGGGTACACATAGTGAGATCATTTATGCAGAGTGCAAAAAAGAGAAACACAAGTTAGAGGCATTTGCGAAATAGACCTTTTTCTCATCTGGGCGAATGATAGAGCAACAATTCGACTGTAAAATGCGAGTAATTTGCCCTGCGTCCGCCGATCTTTTGAGAAAAAGTGCTATTTCGCAATTGCCTGAAGTTACTATTTGACTTTACGCGTTTTCTCAAGGATAATACACTTAGACTTGCTGCCCGCTGGACATGGCGAAAGCCCTCTGGCGGGTTTATTTCTAGGGAGGCTTTTATATGGTTGTCGAACCCGTATGTAAACGAGCAGTGTCCTTTGTGGACGGTCAGAATCTTTACCACGCGGCAAAAGATGCGTTTGGTTACACGTATCCGAACTATGATGTTAAAGCTTTGGCTGAAGCAATCTGCCTGAAGCAGGGGTGGCAATTACAGGAAGTGCGTTTTTACACGGGTATTCCGGCGGTTGAAGATAATGCGGCTTGGAATCATTTTTGGGCCGCGAAAATGGCAACCATGGGCCGTCAGCGTGTAGTTGTTTTCTCACGTCCGCTTCGCTACCGGCATAAAAGGGTGCAAATGCCCGATGGCACCCAATATACCTTTCTTGCAGGCGAAGAAAAAGGCATTGATGTTCGTATTGCCATTGATGTTATTCGTATGGCACATCATGGCGATTATGATGTAGCAATTCTTTTCAGCCAGGATCAGGATCTTTCAGAAGTCGCGAAAGAACTGCGGGTTATTGCCCGTGAACAAGATCGTTGGCTAAAGGTAGCGTCCGCGTTTCCTTCCAGCATTATGGCGCTTAATCGCCGGGGTATCGAGTCGTCGGATTGGATTCGCATCGATAAGGCTACTTATGATTCATGCCTGGATACTCGCGATTATCGATTCTCCCCCTAAATCGGTGCGCGGCGGGTACCCTGCCTCAGAATGGGGGTGTAAAAGGATTTTATTTCTCGAGGTGTTTCTTCGCCGCGTTCAGCAACTGGTCGATTTCGCGTTGCGTGTCGTCGGGGAGTGGGGTGGGGGTATGCGATCTTAAAAGCTCATTTTTGAGATCGATGCAGCGTTGGAGCATGCCGGGGCGGCCGAGTTCGGACCAGGTTTCGAAGTAGTGGCGGTCGAGGAGTTGGGGGAACCATAGTTCGTTCCGGAAATGCATGGCGGTATGTTCTTCGGCGAGGTAGTTGCCGCCTGGGCCGACGGCGCGAATGGTTTCGAGGCCGAGGGTGTCGTCATCAAGGGTGATGCCCCTCGCGAGGCGTTCGACATAGCCGATGAGTTCGTGCTGGAGCATGAGGATGGCGGGAGAACTGCCCTGGTCCATGCCACAGATGCCGAGGTGACCGAAGATGTCCGCGCCGGCGAGTGCGCCGAGTGCGAGGGTAATGCCTGCTTCGAGGCCTGCCTGTGCGTCGGCGATCTTGCTGTCAGTGAGGCCGACGTTGATGTAGACGGGCAGGCCATAGAATTTGCCAAGTTGGGTCATGGCGACGGCCATGAGGGCCTGTTCGGGTCCGGCGAAGATCATCTGGGTGGTGCGCATGTCGAAGGCGTGGGGGATGCCTCCATAGCAGACAGGGGTGCCGGGGCGAATCAGTTGCACGACGCAGAGCCCAGCGAGGATTTCTGCGTTTTCCTGGGCGAGCGTGCCTGCGAGGGTGCCGGGGCCGGTGGCGCCGACTTGGGCCATGGGGCCGATGGGAACGGGTAAGGGCACTTGGCAGGTTTCGAAGAGCAGATCGACGCCGTCGTGGGGGAACCGCAAGGGGCTGATGGGTTCGAGAAAGGGATAGGCGATGGGATACTGAGCCATTTGTTCGCGGCCGCCCGCCACGATCTCAAACAGTTCGAGAACGAAGCGTGCTGAGGCACGGTCATAGAACCAGAACATGATGGGTTTGGTGGTGTTTTTGAGGAGTTCGGCGGCGACGTATACACAGCGGTATTCCGGGGGGAGTTCGTGGGGATCGCTCATGGCTCCGGCAATGTTGATGTTGGGCAGAGCGTCCACGAGGCGTGCGGCAGTACCCACGTCGTCGAGGGTGGCGTAGCGGCGCGCGCTGGAGTCGTCCTCAACCCAGAAGGCTTCCCCCGCTGCGGTGTTATAGTTTCGTTGTCCCGCACCGAATATGGCTCTTTTAGAATGGTCACGGCCATAGAGGGTGAATTGCTTGCCGCAGGTTTCCAGCGCCCAAGAGATGACCTTTTCCGGGATGCGTACGCGCTGAGAGGCGGCGTCGACATCCGCGCCGGCGTCCGCAAAACGGCGCAGGGCCTCGTTGTGGGGGATATGCACGCCCACGTTTCGCAGAATGGTGAGAGAAGCTTCATGGAGTTGTTGAATTTGGCAATCACTGAGCACGGAAACTTTCATGACATCCATTCCTCCGGATTTGTAATGCATAATAAGATCATAAATGGGGGGGGAATGTCCAGAGAGAACGAATGGACGGAATGGAGACGATGGGAGAGGATGCTTGAGATCGATAGCGATAGCGATATCGATAGCGATAAGGGGGAGGTGGATGGAATTTGGGGAACATGGTAAAGTGAGCGCCACTATGATTGAAATGCGTCAAAGGCGATGGATTGTGTTGGGGCCAATTGGCCTTCCCGTGGTGTTGTGGGCTGCGGACAGTGTAGTGGGTGAAGCGCTGGGCTGGCGGCCGTATGGCATGGTGGAATTTGTTGTTGTTGGGGGGATGCTGGGGTTGGCGGGATTGATGGTGGCGGGATGTTATGTGGGAACTGTTTACGCTGTATTGTCCCGATGGAATAAGGAGTTGTGGTTGTTGCTGGGGGCGCTGGTGGTGGCGTGGGCACTGCTGGAAGCAGGTGCGGACCGCGTGGATCGGATGCTGCGTCCGGAGAAGCAATTTCATACGCGGGGGCCTAACATGCGGTGGGTCTTCACCCCTGTGGCGGAGTATCTTCCGGGGATTGAAGGCGTTTCTCATTACACGACGGATGCACAGGGCATACGCCAGGCCAGTGTGCCTGAAAAGGAGGATTTCCGGGTATTGTGTGTCGGCGGGAGCACAACCGAATGCGTATATTTGGATGATCAGGAAACTTGGCCTTCGCAACTGATGAAATTGTTGAATGGCGGGAAAAAACCGCATGTAAGGGTGGGGAATGTGGGGATCAGCGGATATGACACGCGGGATCATATCCGTTTCCTGAAAACATCGCCGTTGCTGAAGGGCATCGACTGTGTGATTCTTCAAATCGGTATCAATGATCTCTGGCGGTATCTGGCGAATGAAGAGGTGCTGACCCGTTATGATCGTTTTAGTGAGGCGGGATTTGAAGGGGAGTTGGTTCCGCGCGTGCGTGAAACAAAGGAGGCGTGGCGTCCGGTTTGGACGCGGTCCCGTGTGATTCAGTTGGTTCATACATTGCGATTGCCGCGTCCGAAACCGGAAACGGTGGAGGGGGCAGGCGGGACGGAATATAAGATTCGGCAGGAAAAGCGTGCTGCGGCGCATATCACGGAGCAGATCCCGGATCTTACCCGCGGACTCAATGAGTACAAGGAACGCATCAAGAAAATCGTCACCATATGCCGAGAACGGCGCTTTGCCGTTCTTTTTACTACGCAGCCGGTATTGTGGCGTGCGGATTTGTCATTGCCGCTCACTGCACGGTGTTGGTTTGGCTGGCTGGAGGATGGGGAGTATCTGAGCATAGCGGCGTTGCGGGAATGCATGGATCGCTACAATGAAGTTACATTGTCTGTTTGCAAGGAGTTAAATGTGCCCTGTGTGGATCTTTCGGTTATGAATGGGCGGGAAGAATATTTTTATGACGACTGTCATTTTACCGAACGTGGAGCGCAGGAAGCGGGGCGGCTTCTGGCGCCGATGGTGATGAGAATCATGGAAGCGCACCAACACGGTTTGAATGGAAGTTAACATGATTTGATAGTATGGCCATGTAGTGACGTTATGTAACAAGGAAAGGAATCAGCAGTATGCAGGCGTTTAGTCCGGATTCAGTGTTAAGTATGTCGCGGGCGTTTATGGAGTCGCGCATTTTATTAACGGCGGCGGAGTTGGATTTGTTCACGTTATTGGAGCACGCGCCGATGACGTTGCCGGAGATTATGAAAAAGACAAAGACGCAGGCGCATGGCATGGCGATTCTTCTGGATGCGCTGGCCGCCGTTGGATTGCTGGAGAAAACGGACAACCGGTATCTATGCCCGCCGGCCGTGGCAGCAATATTGTCCTCGAAGGCGCCGGAATCGGTGTTGCCGATGGTGATGCATTCGGTGGGATTATGGCGGCGGTGGTCCAACTTAACGGAGATTGTGCAGAAAGGTTCGCCGGTGAATGCTCCCGCGCGGTTTGACGAAGAAGGCCAGATGGAGGCTTTTATCCATGCGATGCATGTGGTGGCCCGCCGTTTGGCCGGCACTGTTGTGGCGGCGATCAAACCGGGCAATGCCAAGAACCTGCTGGATGTAGGCGGAGCCACGGGCACGTATGCGGAAGCTTTTCTGCGGGCGGCGCCGGAGATGCGGGCCACGATATTTGATCAGCCGGATGTTATTGAGATGGCGCGGCGGCGGCTGAGCGATTCGGGGTTGCTGGATCGCATTACGTTGGTGAGCGGTGATTTTTACAGGGATGAACTGCCGGGCGGGCATGACCTCGCCCTGCTCTCAGCGATTATTCATCAGAATGATCGGAAGCAAAACAGTGAATTGTACCGGAAGGTGAATCGGAGCCTGGCGCCGGGCGGACGGATCGTCATTCGCGACCATGTGATGAGCCCGGATCGCACCGCGCCGGTGAGCGGGGCGATTTTTGCGGTGAACATGCTGGCGGCCACGCCGGGCGGCAATTCGTATACCTTCGCGGAAATCCGCGAAGGGCTCGAAACGGCCGGATTTGAACGTGTTCATCAGATCCAGCCGGATGAACGGATGAACGGACTGGTGGAAGGATTTAAACCCGAAACGTGAACCCGTTGTGTCCACATGCCGAACCTTTTTGGGTGGCGGGCGAAGCGTTCAGCGCACAGGAGATCCAGGATCTTCTTGGGCCTTACCTGAGTGATGAACGGCATGCGCGCATCCGGGATGTGATCGCGCAACGCACGTATTCCATTGTACCGGTGACCGAGGGGCTCTATGATCGAGGGAATGTGAGCGCGGTGATGCGCAGCGCGGAGGCCATGGGGTGTCAGCCGCTGCACATGATCGACACCTCAAAGGCCTTTAAGGAAGCGAAACGGGTGACGCAGGGCGCGGATAAGTGGCTGGATATCCGTATCTGGAAGGATACTGCATCCTGTGTGGAGTTTTTACGGCGGCACGGCTACCGGATTGTGGTTACGCACGTACGCAAGGCCAAACCAATTGCGGAGGTGAGGTTTGACGTGCCCACGGCGATTTTTTTCGGGAATGAGAAGACGGGAACGAGTGAGGAGTTGCTGGAGGCGGCGAATGATCGCGTGATGGTGCCGATGCAGGGATTCACGCGCAGTTTTAATATTTCCGTTGCTGCGGCCCTTTGTCTGTATCATATTCAGCAAGACCGCCTCCGCCGGCTGGGGCGTCATGGCGATCTGGATGAGGAAACCCGGCATCTGCTTACGGCCTCGTTCTATTTACGGGGCGTGCCGAATGCGGAAGAGATATTATTGGAAATGCGCACAAAACGCGGCGCATCTCCCGATGGAAAAGCTAAAAACAACGCGTAGAGATCGGCGCGCCGCAGGGTTGCTTTATTCACCCTGCGGCGCCGTCTCCGTTTACCGGTGGACCATAATCCTCTGCGCGGTCCACCGCCTCACCGGAGTGCACGCCTTAACGTCACCCCGCGACGCCGCGGCGGTCTTCCATAATCCTCATAAATGATTCACAACAATCATCCGCCGGGGCGCCATCCTGGCCAACAAATAAACTTTTTTTGAACAGACCGGCAGGCGGTCTGAAGCGAGGAAACAAGCTCTTGTCTCAACTCAGCAATAGACCGGGCCTGCCAGCCTGTAATCCTGCCCGAAGAGCACCTATTCGACTTTCTCTGACCGCACGGTTGCTAACCACGTTCTTGTTAATAGAAAGCAATATCAATGCCAAGATTGATTATGAGATTGAGCGGCTTATAAAGTATTGGAACATGAGGACTTATGCATCTATAGGCAGATAAGGGCGGGAAACCTGTTTAGAACGGCGATCTCCGATCTCAAAATGAGACGGGGAAAAATCCCGATTTGGGACAAGAGGGTGCATTGTGGTATGATGTTGTTATGTATTGTGCGGGTTGTCCTCACAAACTGGAGAAAGGCGTTTGACGATGTACCATCTCACAGCCAAAACGGGATCATTTAAAGGGGCTTCGTGGTTGATAAGTGAAGCGCCGATAGTGTTAGGGCGGGATGTGGCGTGCGAGATCACGATAAATGATCCCATTGTCTCGCGGCGGCATTGTGAGATAGGGTTGTCGAAAGGCGCCCTCTTCGTGAACGATTTGGGGAGCAGTAATGCGACATTTGTGAATGGAGTTCCGATCAAGCATGCGGAATTGAAGGTAGGGGATGAGATAGCAGTGGGGAATGCGATTTTTTTTATTACATCGCTGCAATCGGGGGGGGCGGCAGGGCAGGCGCGTAATGTCAGCCTTGGGGCAACGCATTCCTTGAAGATTGGGGAGCCGACGTATTTGTCTGAGGACGAAGAGAGTTTGTTTGCAAAGGGGAAACCGCGGACGGCGGAAGATCTTGCGACGTTGTTCAATATCGGGCGTGCATTAAGCCGGTGCGAAAGCCTTGGGGGGCTGGTGGAGGTGTTGACGGAACGGATTCAGGATCGGTTTAATCCGGAGGCATATTGGGTGGCGCTGTGCCAGGAAGAGCAGGAATCACTGTTGATCTTTCCCATGGAAGAAGCCACGGCGCTGACATCGAATCGTGCATTGAACGATATTGTTGTCCGCGCGATCTATGAACCGAAAGGGATTTTGCTGCCGGAACGGTGGACGCATGAAGGGCAGATGGGCATCCGCACGACGCTGGTGGCGCCGATGGCGCTGGGCAAGGAAAGCGTGGGGGCGATTGTGGTTCAGGTGGACACGCCAAAACGCATCTATGACGAGAATGACCTGGAGTTTCTTTTGGCAGTTGCGCATGCGGCGGCGCCATATTTAAAGGCCGTGGAGCGCTTGGAACAATTGGAACGGGAGAATCAGCGCTTGCTGGCGGGCACGGCGACCGCCGGGGCGATTATTGGGACGGGCAGGGCCATTGCCCGAATTCGCGCGGTGGCACGGACCTGCGCGCGTTCGGGCCTTAATGTGCTTATTATGGGCGACACGGGCACGGGCAAGGAACTGGTCGCGCGGCTTATCCATGATTTGTCGGATCGTGCCGGGAAACCGCTGACCATTGTGAATTGCGCGGCCATTCCGGATGAATTGTTCGAGAGCGAACTTTTCGGGTATGAACGCGGGGCGTTTACTGGGGCGCACGCGAACAAAACCGGTTTGTTCGAAGAGAGCGACGGCGGAACGTTATTTTTGGATGAGGTGGGCGACCTGAGCCTGCACAATCAGGCGCGGTTGTTGCGCGCCATCGAAACGGGCACGTTCCGGCGGCTTGGCGCGCGATCCGATATCAAGGTGGATGTACGGGTTATATGCGCCACGAACAAGAATCTTGCGATGGAGGTGAACGCGGGGCGCTTCCGGCGGGATCTCTATCACCGGCTGAATGCATTTGAGATCCAAATCCCGCCGTTGCGGGAACGCACGGCGGACATCCCGCTGCTTGCTGAATATTTTCTGAATCAGGCGCGGGGCCGTTTCCGCAGTCTTGTCGAAGGCTTCGAGCCGGAGGCGATCCAGGCGCTGCAAGAACGCGCGTGGCCGGGGAATGTACGGGAGCTTCGCAATGTGATCGAGCGTTCCGTGGTAGTGGCGAAAGGGAAGAAAATCCGGTTGGAGGACTTCACGGCGGAAAACAGCGAGGCGCAGAATGATGAACCGTTTCCTTCGCTGGAGGAATTGGAGCGGGAGCACATTGCACGGGCGGTACAGATGTGCGGGGGGAATATTCCCGCAGCGGCGGATATGCTTAAGATCGGCCGGAGCACCCTCTACCGGAAGGTGGCGGAATACGGGATTTCGACGTGAGAAAGACCGGGTTATCCCGCCGGATGCTGAACAAACAGCGCTGTCGCCAGTGAGGGGAGGACTACTTCAACGCCTTCCGGCGAGGAAATAGCCGGTTTCACTTCGCCTGTAGCCGGATCGGCGTGGGTCCACGCGCCTGCAGGCACTTTGATATAACCCGAATATGCCTCTTCCCCGATGTTTACGAGCAACAGGATTTCACGGCCATCCCGCAGGAAGCGACCGAGTACAATGCGGGGATTGGCTGGTGTCAAGGGGAATGGTGCCAGTTCGCGCAGTCCGGGCGTTTCATCGGATTCTTCGCTGCGAATCACGCGCCCGCCTGCCGTTTGGAAACGGTCCACCACGTCCGCGGCGTCTTTGGGCAATGCCGACGCCGCCGGGATGAGCACTGCGTCAAATTCGCGGTTGCGGATACGCAGGGTTTTCGTGTCAGAGACTTCGCCTTCCGCGAGCCAAGCCGGATCCACGAGAACGAAGGGTGTTTGATTCATGATTAACTGACGGCCGAGGCATGCGAAAGCCCGGATGGTCTTTTGCAGGCGTTCGGGCTGTTGATCGAGTTTGAGCGGGCCCGCTACAGGATGATAGCCAGCCCAAACGTCGCAAATCGGGTAGTAGAGCAAGGTGCGGGGAGCGGGACGCGCTTCGCGGAGGAGTGCGTTTATGCGGCCAATCATGTCACACCAGCGTTTATAGGATTCTTGCGCTTCCAGAGACCAATCCGAACCTTGTGCGTCCAGAATACGTTTCATGGAATTAGCATAGTAAGAGGTGAATTCGGTGACGCCGAATGCGGCCTGCCAGGCGGCGGTGGCGAGCATTTCCTGCAAGGAGGCTTTTCCGCCTTCCGCGAAATCGCTGACTTCGGTCATTATTTTTCGTCCGCCATTGAAGAATGCGGTGGAGGCGGGGAGCAGGGCCGCCATCCATCCGGTGTGGGTTCGGCTTCCTCCAAGCACGACATGGTTCGGTTTGCTGGAGAGCATGTCCATGCCGGGAATGTCCAGCCGGCTGAGACAGAGCAGGCTATCTCCGTAAAGTGGCGCGTGATGCAGCAGCGATTCTTCATGCAGCAGATGGCCTGATGAAGCGACATGGTGCGCGAGACACCATTCCTGGATTCGGCCGGTGAAGCGTTCAGCCACCAGATCGGCCACGAGTTTCCAGAATTGACGGCGTATTTGTTGATCCGGTTCGGAATCGCCCTGAAACAGGCTCAGGCGGAGGGGCATCAGGTCCTGTCCGTAGCGTTCTTGATACACCTTGGGCAGATCCGAGCACCAAGGCACGGTGGGCAGCGGCTTTACATTGGGATCCGGCGTGTCTACGGTTCGGCCTTTATCCAGTGGTCCCAAATCCACGGCCATAAGTGATGGTTCGTCAGTGAAGAATGTGGTGATGCACCGGTTGAAATCCCCGCCAAGGCGTTTGACGTAGGCATCGTGTGTTTTTTCGAGAAACAGGCGCGTAGCGGCGTCTTCGAGTAGATTCGGATAGCGGCGTTTTGCGTAAAAATTGTTGCTGGCGTGGGTGAATTCATAGGCGCGGCGGAGTACAAACGGATCGGATTGTGAAGGGTCGTAGGCGAGAACCAGCGCCTCGAGATCTGGATTTGTTTCGAGCACGAGGCCGCCCGCGGATGCGCTGGGATAGCCGTCTTCATCGTAAATCCAGGTAACCAAGCCTGATGAATGACTGGCTTCCACGGCTTTGAGAAACGTTGCCCAATGTGTTTCGTTGCGCAGGTATTCGTTGAAATTGACATTGCACACGATGCCGCCGAGACCCGCATCACGATATGCCGCCATGCCTTCCGGCGTGGCCTGATTTTCTGGTACGCCATGGACAATTTGCAGCGGGCGCAATTCCGCAGGAGGGTTTTCCCATACCGTGCGCCATGTTTCCGGCCAATCCGTTCCGGCGGCGCCGGACATAATGCTTAATGCACTAACCAGAATTACTGACATACTGTTATCCCTTCTTTGGCAGGGTACGCTATGCGCACCGTTATTGAAGTTTGCCTACCCGCGCCTTGACTTCCTCTTGAAAACGGCCGATATGCTCAAGGAGGATATCCATCGGTTCTTTCATGGGGTCGGTGATGCAGGGTGTGAGGTCCATGGCGAAAATGGTCCCGGTGGTTTCGTCAACGCCGTGCGAGGCGTGATAGGTGGCGTGGGCACGGCGGCGTCCGAGCGTGGCGAGGTCGTACCGTTTCCCGCCAGCGATCTGGGAATCAAAAATACCCAGCAACGCTGCTTGGAGATTTTCGTGGGCGGAAACGTCGAAGGCCGTTTTATCCGTATCGGTCATCCAATCCAGGTCGCGCCACACTTCGCAGCCATAGAGTTTTTTCGGGCGGATTTTCCCGGGCAATTGTCGAATAGCAGTGATTAACCGAAGCGTGATGCCCACATGGGTGTCGTGTTTGTCTGCGAGATTGTGCGTATAGACAATTTCCGGCTGGGTGGCTTCGAGAATGGCGCGCAGATCCCAGATGGTTTGCTGGTTTTTCGGATCCTTAACGGCCCCGCTGGGGTAGTCCAGAAGAAACATGGCGGAATATTCGCCAATGGCGGCGGCTTTCTTCTGTTCGCGGCGGCGCACCGCCATCATGTCCTCGTCCGAGTAATCCGCATACAAACCGGTGCGGGGCGATCCGCTTCCATTCGTCACCACAACTCCGGTGAACCATTTGTCAGACTGCTGATAACATGCCAGGATGCCGTCATAGGCCATGATTTCGATGTCATCCTGATGCGCCGCGATCGCAAGATGGGTGGTGCGTGACAGGGCGGTTTCTTCCGGTGTTCCGTCGGGGATGTAGAGTTCCGCTGTATCCAGATTCAGCTTCATGCCAAGTCCTTTCGTTTATACAATCGGGAGGCTGGCCGCCGCAATCGACTGGCCCACCCGCCGGCTCTTTTCATCGGGCAGTTGGATATGCACGTTTTTGGCAATACTGGGGAATTCCGCACGAAGCACTTCATTAGCGCCGTCCAGGATCAACGTGCCGCCGCTTCCCGACGTGCATCGGCCCAGTATCAGTACATGCTTGAGATCATAGAAATCGGCATAATGCGCAATGCCGTAGCCCATGTACACGCCTATGCTCTTCCAAATGTTCACCGCGCCTTCATGGCCCGCTTCCAACATCTGCTGCACAAATTTCAGCCGCTCTGCATCCGTCACGTCTTTCGGCAATTCGATGCCGGCTTTTGGCGCGAGGCGGAACACGCATTGCTGAGAGAAGTAATTCGCGCCCACGCCCAGATCGCCTGACCATTCCTCGCGGGGTGCGTCCGGACTGTAATCCACCGGGCAGAAAGCCAGCTCATTCAGCCAGTCGGTGATGTTGCCGTCCAGTGTGACATAGCCGCCCGCTTCGCTGGAACCGAGTGCCACGCCCAGCACGCCGTTGTCTTCCAGGGACATCGAACCGGCCAGTGCGGTAACTTCGCCGTCGTTTACCACCACCAGGGGCACGCCCAGTTCCTTGCCCATCCGCACGAACATTTCGCGCACCGCGCTAAAGCGGTTTTTGGGGATGCCCCGGAATAGTGAGGCCACCATGGCGCGGTTGTCGATGTATACGCCGGCCGAACTGCCGCCAATGGCGTCGACGCGCGGCATTTTCGAGGCAGCAGTCTTGATGGCGGTCATCACTTCGGTATAGTGGTATATTGGATCACTGTTTTTGCGCGGTTCCCAAACCACTTCTTCGCTGTAGATGGGCTCGCCATTGACTACGGCGGAAACCTTGCGATCCGAAGCCCCTAGATCAAACCCGATCCGGCAGCCTTCCAGATGCCGGCCCAGCGGCTGCGTGGATTCGTTTCGGGGGGGTACATCTTCCGGCGAACAGGTCTTAATGGTGAACGTGCGTTCATACACATCTTCACCCATGAAATGGTAGTCGAACGAGCGCGTCCCACTGTCTTTGTAGCACTGAGCAAGATAGTTGCCGATGGATTTCGGGCCGCCTGCATATACTTTCCAGCCGCCGCGCTGCCACAACAGAAATTTCACAAGACGCTCGATATAAAACAGGTTCGCTTCCGCGAGGGGATGTTCTTCGGGAAAAACTCGTGTTTCAAAGCGCGATACCGCGCCGTTTGTTCTTTCCAAGGCAAGAATCATCGGAACGCCGCCGCCCGATTCTTCCACTTTTTTACGAAACGCCCGGTTCGCCAAAATGGCCGGACGAAATCCTTCGTCCAGCGGGGGAACAAAGCGGGGCTTATCTAACATCCATTGTACTTCCATGAAAAAATTCCTTTCATGCGATCAACCCGAAATATTTTGGGAAGGAGTAGACTATAGCACATTTTTGCAGGATTTTTCCCGTGATAGACGCACATTTTGGGAAGTAATCTGCCAGGTCGGACGGATCGGACGGATCGGTCTGATCAATTCTGTCCGGCTAGTCCGACTGGTTTGATCAATCCGATATAAAGAACACGCACCATTCGGCATCGTTAAAATCTATTTTCGATATGCGCTCTCAAGGCCGGCGTGGTCCGCAACTGCCTGGGAGAACTCCGGTTGATTCGGCATGATGTCAAAGAAATTGTCGTGCTCGAAACAGGTAGTGATGCGGTCTTGGGCGCGGTTGTTGTAATTCATCGCTGTGGGCACGCTGTACACGCTGTTGTTGGTGACTTCAATAAATCCGCTTCCTTCGTCCAGGTAAATGCCGCCGGGGCCATCGGGGCCGTTGTCATGGATATAATTATCGCGAATCACGGTGGCCGGTTGATTCCCTAACATGTAGATGCCACCACCGTCGTTCCTGCGTAACATAACGTGATGAATATGATTTGCCACGATCTGATTTGCGCCGGAGGGAGTGGGTGAGACATAGCGGTAGGGGATGTTCTCGTATGCACCGCCGCCTGCATCTTCCTCGCCCCAGCCCCAACCCACGGACACGCCACTGTATGGCAATTGGAAGATCTCGTTGTGCGCAATGATAGTGCCGTCTACGTAGCCGCCGAACACACCGATGCTGTCCTGATACTCCATGCCGATATCATGAATACGGTTGTTGGCGATGCGGTTGTTGCGGGTAATCTGTCCGGGTGTTTTAGGGTGATGATCCACCGCCAGAACATCACCCACCTGTATTGCACTTCCGGAGATGTCGAAAAATTCGCACACATTCACGAAATTATTTTTTGAGCCGCGTTCGATGTCCAGGCCCGCGCCGCCCAGGCGGGTAAAGGTGCAACCTTCAAAGCGGCAGCCTTCCGCCTGACGAAGCACCACATTCGCCGGACTCTTGATATATTCATTGTGCACATTGACCAGAGAGCCGTCCCGTGTAAAGATGTTGGTATTGTTAAAACAGAAATTTGCCTGGACGTCCGGATGCCCGATACGGTTCGGCCGGGTCCATGTGGCGTCGGCGAATGTAATCCCGTGAAATACGATATTGCGGACGGTCTGTCCCGCGCGGCCTTCCACACGCATTAATGTTTCCAGTTGCGGGGCTGCTACTTCCGCTTTCGTCATATCTTCGCTGTCACGCGGCAGGTAATAAAGAATCTTATCCTGACGGTCGTAGTACCATTCTCCCGGTTCATCGAGCAGTTCGAGCGCATTCTCCATATACTCCGGAAGTTTTGCTTGAACACCTTCCTTATTGGAGGTTAGCGTGAACCACGGTTGCAGCATTTTCACTACGGCGCGGCCTTGCAGATCCCGCGTGATGCGCTCCACGCGGCAGATCATGTGGCTCCAGGAATTATAAAAGCCAAGTTCCATGGCGCCCGGATTTTTCCAATCGGCCATGGCCCCATCCGGGAAAAGGAATCCCGCATCCGCATCGATGCTTTTCTGATCCCCGTAGCGTTCCACATTTTCCGGGCATATGCCCCGGGCGCGTTGGGCGCGTTTGCCGTTGACATACAATTGCCGGAAATCCTTCAGCGGTACCGAAGCCTTCCAGCGTCCATTGCTTTCCTGTTCCCAGCCAGCAATTAAAACGCCGCCGCTTATCACGGGTGTTTCTTCAGGAGCAGCCGCATAGATCACGCGTCCGCCTTTCTTGCCGGAATCACGCGGGCCGAAGGTGAGCGGGGCATCGAGGCGATAGACGCCGCCGCGCAAGACCACCGTGAAATCTTTTGTTTTATCAACAGTCTGGTCACGCAGCATGTCGCGGGCTTTCTGAATGGTTTTAACCGGTAGTTCTTTCGTGCCGGGGTTGTCATCGGAACCATCCGGTGACACATAGAATTTTGCATGGTTGGTGGTATCTCTCATTGGAACTGCCAATGGATACGAAAGCGCGAGAGAAGCTGCCTTTACCGAAATGGATTGTGTCCCGGTGTTTGTCACCGCCAGCGTGTTGTCTCCCGCGTGAAGCGCTTCCAACGGCACATCGCCATCCAATCCAACGGTATTTCCATTGAGTGTTACAGAGAGTGTTTCTTTCGGATCAATGGTTAATGTGGCTTGTTCCATGGGATTGTTTTTTGCCAGTGCCAGTTTTGGCAGGTGCAAAGGAATTTCTTTTACCGCGCCTGCGGGAATTTCAAGCGGCAACTGGGTGGGCAGATCAATGTTGGGAATGCGATGATGATTATCAATCAGCGGAAACAGCAAATTGCGTCCTTTGAGCAAGTTGGGATCACGAAGTGGGGGAATCCATGACCAGAAGGGATGTGGTTTGGTCTCGCGCCAGCACGGGAAATTGAAGAGGTAGATACCGTCCGCGCTGCAATCATAAAGGCTCATTGCGGCAGCCTGAATGCTTTCTTCGCTGTGGGAATCGCCGCCGTACCCGAACTCGATTCCTGCATAGATCGGAATAGGCCGTTCCTTGAGTGCCTCGCGCATTTCCTTCAGAGGCATGGTGAAATCGGATGCCAGGAACGGCGATGCCGTAATGAAATCGATCAGTTTCTGTCGGTTCCATTCCACGATATCCGCGCCCAAAGCATGACACCCTTCGAGGCTTGTCGGCACTCGCACTGCCACAAGCATGGGCTTATACATCTTCACAGTTAGTTCGTTTGCTTTCGCGCGTACGGCGGCCACTACATCAGTTAAAAACTGCCGCCTTTCCCACACTTCCTCACCCGTGCCGCTCAAATGCCGGGGAAACCGCATCCAATCCAGTTCGATGCCATCAGGCTGATACTTTTCTATCAGTTCCGTGATCAAGGCCAGGGAATGTTCGCGCACTGGTTCCAACGAATAATCCAGGCATTGCGACATCCAGTCCGATGGATTCTCTCCACGCGCCACCCTGTATTCCGGATGCTCCCGCCAGAGCGTGCATAAATCGGGGTCTTTTGGATTGTCCGCATTGTGCACCTCATTCATACGAAACGTGACGAATGCCTCCATGCCCCGCGTCTTGATCCCTTCAATAAATGTGCCGAATGGATCCTCACCCTCTTTCACCAATTTTGGCAACGCGCTCCGCGTGGACAATTCCTCGTGCTGGCTGGGATACATCATCTTCTGGATGCCGTTCGGACACAGCATATAGGTGGTCACGGCATTGGGACACTCCGCCACATGCCGCCGCACCATCTCCATGCTGAGATCCTCCCGCCAAAACAGATTTGTCCCATCGTTATTGACGATCAGACGTTTTATTGGTGGGGAGGGCTTAATGGGCGGGATTAATTTTTCCTGGCTCCACGCATGTATACACAATGGGACCATAAAGAACATAAAAATACCCAAGCATCGACGAATTTCACGTTGTGTCATCGAAAATCTCCCTTTCTTGCATAGAGACCACAATACTGGTATGTCATCTATGAATCAAGCCCATTGACTTTCCAAGATACTATACGTATCCTATGTTTTAAAAGATACGTATAGGAGCAACGGCAATGGCGACTACGAAATTGACACTTTCGGCGGATTCGCTGCTGGTCCGGCAGGCGAAGAAATTGGCTAAAGAACAAAAAACCAGTGTTTCGGCCATGTTTTCCCGCTACATTGAAAATTTGGTTAAAATCCGTCAACTGGATGACAAGGCTCTCGGTCCCTTAACCCGGCGCGCTTCAGGCATGGTCAAATTGCCCAAAGGGAGATCCGAGAGAGATATTCTCCAACAGGCGCTGTCTTCAAAATACGGGCTGCGCAAATGAAAATATTTCTTGATACGAATGTTGTGATAGACGTTTTTGCGCAGCGGGAGCCCTTCTATGCGTGGTCTGCACTTGTATGGAGCCTCGTGGAATCCGGCAAGGTGCGGGGTTACCTCTCCGCAATTAGCTTTAACAATGTTTATTACATTGTGCGGCATATAGCAGGTAAAAAACGGGCCATGGGGGCCATACGTCTTCTTCATCAAGTGTTTGAGACGGTCTCCGTGACCGATCAGATCATTGCGCAGGCTATTGATGCTGATTTGGATGATTTTGAGGATGCTATTCAATATCACTGTGCGCTCCAATCGCGATCCGCCTATTGGGTTACACGAAATCCAAAAGATTTCCCCGATGGTGGTCCTACAATCGTTTCTCCTGATGAATTTCTTAGTATTGTGAACAATGAAGGACACTCGAAAGGATAGGATGATGAGCCGGATGCAAAAACAAACGATCACCCGGCGGACGATGCTTCAGGGTATGGGCACCGCACTGGGGGCTGGTTTGACGGTCCCCATGCTTCACCCGGCGCCTGTGGCCGCTGTGGTAAAGGAAGAGGTAGCGGGTCCGACGGTGCGGATTCCAGCATGGTATTACCAGCACTTTGATGCGGACTATGAGAAAAAAGTGCCGGAGGAAGGTTTTGGCGGGTGGAAGAAACAAGATTTGGACTTCTCGTTGGATCACACGGCGGTGGTGGTGATGCATGCGTGGAATGCGGGAACCCGCGAGGCGTATCCGGGGTGGTGGCGGTGCGTGCCGTATATTCCCCGTTCGTATGCAATCCTCGAAAAGGTGTTTCCCGAGTTGCTATCCACGGTTCGTAATGCTGGCCTCACTCTCTTCCATGTGGTGGGCGGCGGTGAATACTATAAGAAGTTTCCAGGTTATCAGCGTGCAGTGGCATTGGCGGGGCCGCCGGAACCCGCTCCGGAAAAAATTACCCTGGACCCGGTGCGGCAGCAATTGGAACAATTTCGGAGCGACAATGTATTTGTTGGGAAACAGAATCAGGCCGATGTTAAGCGCGGTTTCGACCGCCTGGATTTCGCGCCGCAGGCAAAGCCGGTGGGGGAGGAGGGCATAGCGGAAAACGGCCGCCAGCTTTTCGCTTTGTGCAAGGAGCGCTGCATTAATCATTTGGTGTATTGTGGTTTTGCGATTAATTGGTGTCTGTTGTTGTCGCCTGGCGGCATGGCGGAAATGCAGAAATATGGAATACTGTGTTCTGCGTTGCGCCAAGCCACGACGGCGGTGGAAAATAAGGAGAGCGCGAAAAAGGAGTGGGCCAAGGAGTTAGCGTTGTGGCGGGTCGCGCTTGCATTTGGATTTGTGTTTGACGTGGACGATTTTAGCCGCGCCGTCAAGAAATGGCGTGCGTAACGTCCTGCAAGGAGAAATACAGTGAGTGCCCTAATTGAACCGTGGGATTACCTCGTGGTCACGGCTTCCAATGCCGCGCAGGCCGAGGCGTATGAAACGCAATTGCGATTGCGGCGGCAGTTGGGATTTCTGAGCGATGCGCGCGAAGTGCTTGTCGTGGCGGATCCGGGCGGACAGCGCGTGGGCAGTGGCGGCAGTACGATCTATTGCTTGATCACTGTACTTAACCGTGAGGCTGCGAACCGGGGCGTTGATATTTCAACGCCGGAGGCGCGGGAATCCGTCTTGTGCACACTTCGCATTCTGATTGTGCATGCAGGCGGCGATTCGAAACGCGTTCCCGCCTATGGTCCCTGCGGCAAGATTTTTGTGCCGGTTCCCGGCGAAAGTGACAGCATACTTTGCACCACGCTGTTCGACCGGCAGATTCCCCGGTATTTTTCGCTGCCTTCCGGCATGGTGGATCAGGGGCAGATCGTGATTACCTCCGGCGATGTTTTACTGGGACTTGATCCCTCGCTGGTGCGGTTTGATGCGCCCGGTATTAACGGGCTGGGGTGCTATGCCACACCGGAGCAGGCGTCGAAGCACGGCGTGTATGTGGCGCATGCCGGCGGCGAGGTGCGGCGCTTTTTACAAAAACCGTCCACGCATGATCAGCGGAAACATAGCGTGGTGGATCGCTATGATCGGTCGATTCTCGATATTGGCGTGATGAGTTTTGATGCGGCCACGGCGGCGGCATTGCTGAGACTGTGTGAAGCCGGACTTACAAAAGACGGAAGTCTTGCCTGGAGCGCCTCCATGGGGGAGGCCATTGGCCGGCATGGAATAGATTTTTATGGCGAAGTGTGTTGCGCGCTGGGTGAGGAGAGTGATGTGAAACACTACCTGCACAACGCGAAGATCTACCATTCAAAATGGCCGGAACCGGACTTGCGCCGGTTTTTCGCGGCGCTCTCGCCGGTACCGTTTCGAGTGCAGGTGTTGCCGCATTGTTCTTTTTTGCATTTCGGTGCGGCGCATCAATTGATTTCCAGTGGTCATGAATTGGTGCGGGAGGATCGCAGCATAGCGCGGGAACGCGAATGCCTGAGCATCTGCAATATTTTTTCAGAAGCGGGCCGCATTCATGGCAAGGATGCGTGGGTGGAAGGATGCAAAATCAAGGCGGAATTGCGCCTTTCGGGTGATAATGTCATTGCCGGTGTGGACGTACACGAGCCCTTCGCAATGCCGCCCCACGCCTGTCTCGACGTGATTGAGGGATATAACCGGAACGGCGAGACGGTCTGGTTTATCCGGTATTACAAGACCGGCGATGATTTTAAAGGAACCGCGAATCATGGCGGCTCAATTTGCGGTGTGCCGGTGATGGACTTTCTCCATCTTGCCCGCACCTGGCCCGAAGATGTGTGGGACGAATCCATTGAGGAATCCCAGCGTGGCATATGGAATGCCAAACTATTTCCCGCGGAGCCGGACCCGCTAGGATACCGCCGTTGGGCATGGATGATGAACCCTGAAAAGGCCGCGGCATCGGAATGGGATCTGTGGCGCATGGCCGAGCGTTACAGTTTTGCCGAGATGGCGGAGCGGACGCATCAGGAGGCGTTTCATGAACGCCGCGCCCGCATTCGTGCGGAGGAGGTGCTGCATGCCCTGCCGCGCATGTTTCGTCCTGACAGCAATTTTTCCGCGCCCGAACTGGCGTATGGAATGATGCAATCCGGCGCGGCCGCGCCATGGGTGGCCGCCATCGTACGTGAGGCCCGGCGTCATTATGTAAAAGAGGGTGCGGAAGCCGATTTGAGTTCCCTGAACGCTTCGCGAATCCTGCACACCCTGGGTTCAGCGTTGTTACACCTGACGGATCAGGCGCCGCAACTTTTACGCCAAGCTTGGGATGATGTGGCGGCGGAACGCGCCTGGCTTGCGAATATCGGACTTGATCCCGGTGCTTTTTCCGATAGTGCGGCATGGGCTGCCCGCGCCCGCGCGCATGCGTTTGAATATTTGAACAACACGATCTTGTCTTGTGGGGCGCGCATGGAGGCCTGCCCGAAAAATGCACTGAGGAAAGATGAAATTGTCTGGGGCCGTGCGCCGGCGCGGCTCGATTTAGGCGGCGGTTGGTCGGACACGCCTCCCTATGCGCTGGAGCGCGGCGGATGTGTCATCAATGCTGCCGTGGATCTAAATGGCACTGCGCCGATCCAGGCATATGCGCGTGTAATCGAGCAGCCGGTGATACGCCTTGCTTCGATTGACTTCGGCGAGCGCATCGAGATTAAGGAGTTAGAAGAGCTGATGAATTACCGCCGGACCTGGAGTCAATTCTCGCTGCCGAAGGCTGCACTCGCGATTTCCGGATTCTCGCTCGATACGGCGCCCTGGCCGAAGAACACCACGTTGAAGAAAATGCTTGAATACTTCGGCGGCGGCATTGAACTTACCACACTGGCCGCAATTCCCGGCGGGAGCGGGCTCGGCACTTCAAGCATTGTGGGTGCGGTTGTTTTAGCGGTGGTGCAACGGCTCATGGGACGTACGCTCACCCAGCGCGAGTTGTTCCATGGCGTGCTGCGCCTTGAACAGGCCATGACCACCGGCGGCGGCTGGCAAGATCAGGTCGGCGGCGCGGTGCGGCAGGTCAAGGTGAGTACGGCCCAGCCGGGCCTGGTGCCGGATCCCATGATCCATTTTGTGCCGTCCACGGTGTTGGATCAGCACGCAAACGGCGGCTGCACGCTCCTGTATTACACGGGCATCACGCGGCTCGCGAAAAACATCCTGCAAAATGTAGTGGGGCGATATCTGGACCGGGAACGCGCCGCCATGACGACCTTGGAACGCATTCATGCATTCCCCATCCGTGTGACCGACGCCATGGCGCGGCAGGATCTGGCGGCATTCGGCAGGGCGCTCGATGCTGCTTGGGAACTGAAGAAACGCATTGATCCAGGTTCCACAAACGAACAAATCGAAGCCTTGTTGAAGCGGATGCGCCAGTATATTCATGGTGCGAAGCTCATGGGCGCGGGGGGTGGGGGATTTCTGCTTCTGGTGTGTAAATCACCCGCGGACGCACAAGCGCTCCGTCAAGAGATTGAGAACAACCCGCCCAATGACCGCGCTCGATTTTTCGAGTTTAATCTTAGCGAGACGGGGCTTGTTGTTACCGTCTGCTGATTCCTATTGTTACATGGGAGGGCGAGGCTCCCGCCGAGCCGTAAGAACAAGATCAAGAAGATGTGTTTTGTCTTACGGCTCGGCGGGAGCCTCGCCCTCCCGTGCGTGAAAATCACGCGTGCACGGAAATTTTGTTTTGATCCCGTGAAAGTAAAATTTATAACCCCGCCAATCATAAAAGAGTGGCGGGGCTGTTTATCGTGTACGGTTATTTTTTGATTACAAGATCCGGATTGTCCGGTCCGAAATGCTTGAGCATCACCAGTGGATCGGTCTTGCTGGGATTGCTGATGATAACGCCCGCTTTCGCGGCGGATTCCGATACAAAGAACTCATCGCTGGTGAGCTGGCCAAAACGAATGAGCGCCGGGGATTCGATATCCCACACACCCATGCGGCCATGTCCCTGCATCACGATCAACCCATAGGCCGCCGCGTCCTTGATGGTAACCTTGGCGCCTGGCAGGATCGTAAGCTCCTTCGCGCTGAACGCGGTAGATTTATAGCAAATCCACTGGTCGATGTAGCCTTCCGCCTGCATGGCTTTCAACGGTTTGACCGGCTTGGGCCGCATGAAATGCTTTTTAGCGAAATCCGGGTCCGTGTTCTGTTCCCAATCAATGACGTCAATCAAATAATCAAAATCGCCCTTGCGATTCAGCGGGGTGTCTTTCCAGAGCAATTCCTCTGGGACAATTGAGTCGCCTGTCAGGGATTGATACATGGCGAACACGTCGGAGGCTTTTTGGGGTTCATAGGTGCATAGGCTGCCGGGGGCGTGGAGCACGCCGGGCGGCACATCCCAGCCCGTGCCCGGTTCCAGGCGATACGCCGCCGACAAGTTTGTCAGCTTGTTATCGCCCTGTGTGTAATTCACCAAGGCCTCGCGCACTTGCGCCTTGGTTATGCCCGGCTGAATACCGAAGAAGGTGTAGGGGAAATCCCCGCCGTGATTATTCACCTGCGGCGGGAAATAATAGGCCTCCGGCTTGCCTAATTGATTTACAAGGCCGGCGTGCTTGTCGTCATGATGAATGTGATGTGGAAGGGCGCCCTTGTTATCGAAAAACTTGGAATACATCGGCCAGCGCCCGTGCTTTTTCCAGATGCGGTCGCCGATCAGCGCGCCTTTCAATTCGGCCACGGCGTCGCGTAACAGCACTTTTTCCGTCTTACCGCGGTTTTCCATCACGATGAAGCTCAGACCCTCATTGGGGCTTGTGAGCGGGCCGTTGTCCGCCGGTGTGGTTGAAGAAAACCAGCGTTCATCGATGCCGCCCCGGACGCCGCCCAGCGCGTAATAATCGTCCGGATGCAGCTTGAGCCGCCGCCCCGGCACACAGAAGGATCGCGGCACCCATGTGGGCGTAAGCCGCACGATTCCCTTGCCTTGTTCCAATGCCCGTCCCGCTATTGTTTTTGCACTCATAGTGTTCTCGCTTTCTTTTTTGTTATGCGCCCACGTTCTGCCACGCCGACACTTCCGCTGATTTCAACACCGCATCGCATACATACTGTGTTTCCAATGCGTCCCGGAAATTGGGCCGCACGGGCACGCCCGATTCCAACCCTTGCAGGAAATCGGCCAGGGCATTGATGAAGGTGTGTTCGTAACCGATTACGCAGCCCGGCACCCACCAATGACTCATGTAGGGATGATC
The DNA here is from genome assembly GCA_029565395.1 of Candidatus Hydrogenedentota bacterium. GTDB lineage: Bacteria > Hydrogenedentota > Hydrogenedentia > Hydrogenedentales > CAILVY01 > CAILVY01. The sequence continues at coordinate 42,098 of JAKQOG010000258.1, forward strand.
GCTGTCCGTGACAAGAATAGTGCGCCAGCCGCGCGAATTTGAATCATCCCGGTGATCGAAATACTGGAGCTGATGTGCATCTTCAAGGTCGAAATAGATCGAGCCGAGTTCTCCGTTCACCTCGAAGGTGTTCTGATTCTTCCGTCCACGCGCATAGCGCGTGGACTCGAATGTGGACAACGCGCCGTTCTTGAATCGCGCCAGGAACGCACACGCGTCGTCAATCTTCACCGGTTTGATTTTGCTTGGGTCATCCTGAAGCGCGCGTTTCTTGATAAACGTCTCGGTCATGGCGCAAACCTTGTCCACGCCGCCGATAAGCCAGATTGCCGTGTCGATGCTGTGCGCCAGCAAGTCACCCGTGACCCCGCTGCCCGCCACATCCGCGTCCAGCCGCCACAAGCCCGCGCCGCCCTGCGGAAGATCCGGGCTGATGGTCCAGTCCTGCAAATACTTCGCACGGTAATGGAATACGCGGCCAATACGGCCTTCGTCTATGAATTGTTTCGCAAGCGCAATCGCGGGCACCCGGCGGTAATTAAACCACACCATATTCGGCACACCCGCCTTCTCCACGGCCGCCGTCATCGCTTTGCCTTCCTTGGCATTCATGGCCAGGGGTTTTTCGCACAACACCATCTTGCCCGCCTTGGCGGCCGCGATGGCGATGTCGCGGTGCAGGTTATTGGGACACCCAATGTCAATGACATCAATGTCTTTCCGCGCTACCAGCGCGCGCCAATCCGTCTCCACGCTTTTCCAGCCCCAGCGCTCCGCGAACGGCTGCACCTTATCCTTGCTTCGCGCGCACGCCGCCTTCAGCACTGGCTCATACCCCACGTCAAAAAACTGGTTTACTTTCCGGTAGGCGTTCGAGTGCGCCCGGCCCATGAAACCATACCCAATCAATCCGATATTCAGTTTCTTCTTCGCCATAAAAAGATCTCCGATTTTTTAAACCTTCCGCGGTTTTTTGCCTACTTTAAAGAGTGGTTGTTGCGTCAAAAGTATTTGTTCTCAATTAGTAGGTCCTATCTCCAGGTAGGACTTTCTTTTCCAGAATTCTGTGCGAACTTCGAATGTAGTGTCCCACCTGGAGATGGGACCTACTACCGCTCATACCCAAGAATGTGAATATACGCAATTCATAACGTTGAATCTGAACCAAGCAATACACTATCGAATTTACTATATCACTCGGGAATGTTTATTTCCCGTACTTCTCGTTCAGCTTGTCGACGGCTTTCTTGCACTTCTCCGTGACGGTCCATGCGTCCGGCCAGAAGCACAGGTCGATGGTCCACCAATCATGGGGGATGCCGCTCTTCAGTATTTCTGGAATCAGCGCATCAAAATCGAGGATGCCCTCGCCAAACGGCGCATGGGTGCTTGTTTCATCGCCATGCAGTGTGCCGTCGGAATCGATCAGATGCAGATGGTTGATCTTGCCCCGCAGTTTCTGGGCCAGTTCCAGTGCACCGCCCGGCAGCGTTTCCTTCTGTCCCGGCTGACGCGCCCCGACCGCCGCCACCATGTGCGCGTGGCAGGTGTCGAACTGCACGCCGAAGTTATCGTGATTCACCTCGTCCACAATCCGCAGGATGTCTGACGGCTTGTTGAACGCGAAGCCAGGCTCGAATTCCCAGGTCACATACACGCCTTTGTCGGCCGCTTCCGCCACGCACTGTTTCCAGGTGGTGACCACGCGTTTCCGCGCCGTATCCGCATCCACCTCGCTGAAGATCGTCGGCGGCTGCACCGTATCCACGCGAATGCCCGGAATGCCCAGATCCACGCAGAACTGCAGGTTTTTGCTGAATTCATCAATATAGTGCGAGGTATCTTCCGTATTGATCAGTTTCTCGCCCCAGAGATTGGCCGCAAGTCCGGAGAAGGCCAGCCCGGCATCCGCCACGCCCTGCTTGCAGGCGTCCCGTTGATCCTTCGACGTCAACAGGTCCGGATTCGGATGCACGCCGAACCCGCCCAGTTCCAGCCCATCGAAATCCAGCGATGCCAGCTTTTCCAGGATTTCTTCCCACGGAACCGGATTATCCGCATACGGTCCGATTGAATACGCCCAAGTGCCAATTGAAATCTTCTTCATAGCGCGCGCCTTTCTCCTTTAAAAAGACCCCGATACTTTCCAACACAAAAACGAGTTCTTATCCTACCAAATTACCCCCACAAAGGTGAATCTGCAACTTTTCTTTTCCCAGGGCCTCACATACCCTGCCCTTAGCCCTTCTTTTTGCGGCAATTTCTCCCAGGATCAATGCCGTCCGGCCAATTCTTGCGCTAACTGCCCGACACTGATTGCTTCGACATTCTCCGTTATCGGATACCGCTCTTGGCCTGAATACACAATAAATGATTTTGCGGGGCGTACATCTTCCCGGCCATGATAGAACCCCTTTTCGCACTTGGGCGCCGAGCCCAGTTTGATTTCCACCGCCCAAGTCTCCCCCCCCGGAAATTCCAATAGCAAATCAATTTCCGCCCCGGCCGCCGTCCGGTAGAAACTTGCATAGGTGCGATCCGGGGCTGCCGCCAGAAGATTTTCAATAACAAACCCTTCCCAACTCACCCCCACGACTGGATGACCGCATACTTGATTATGATCCATCACACCAAGCAAGGCGTGGAGCACGCCGCTATCCCGCACATAAATCTTGGGCGATTTCACCAGACGTTTATTGAGATTTGCATGGAAAGGCGGCAATCGCCGCACCAGCAATAGATCCGCCAAGAGATCAATATACCGTGTTACAGTCTGAGCACTGATGGAAAGACTGCCTGCGAGCCGCGAGGCATTCAACATCGTGCCCTGGTTATACGCCAGCATGGTCCACAACCGCCCCAACGTTTCGGATGGCATGCGAGGGCCAAACATCGGAATGTCCCGCTCCAGATAGGTGCGGATAAAATCCTTGCGCAACGCAAAACTTGTTTTATCATCCCCCGCAAGGAAACTGTCCGGAAACCCGCCGCGGATCCAGAGACGGTTGATGGCCTCCGGGGTTGCCTTGGTTTCCAGGACGTCAAAAGGCCCCAGATCCACATAGGCCACACGTCCCGCCAGTGTCTCGCCTGATTGACGCAATAGATCAATCCCGGCTGAACCCAGCAACAGAAAACGTCCATTCCGTTTACCGCTCCGGCGCCCCTGGTCAATGAGGCCGCGAAGGGTTTGAAAAAGATCAGGCGCCCGGTGTATTTCGTCCAATACCACGAGCCGGTCTTCATACTGCCGCAAGAAAAAAACCGGATCATTTAACTTATCTCTGTCCGCCTGATTCTCCAAGTCAAGGTAGAGCGCCTTCCTTTCCTTAGCAAGATGCAACGCCAGCGTTGTCTTCCCCACCTGGCGTGGTCCAATTAATGCGACGGCGGCCTGCCGCGCGAGTGCTTCCCGAACCTCTTTCTCTTTTCGCCGGTCTATCATCCTTGTATTTTATCCAACTCATGGATAATTTGCAAGGATAAATATCGTCACAAGTATCTTCTTCCGGCTACTCTGGCGAGCAGCAAGTCATGGTTCATTTGGGTCGAGGAGTGCTTTTTGTGCTTGTAAGACATTATCACAGAAGAACTTAGAGAGTATCCATCCGGAATACAAATTTTTTTCACTCTATGTCCCCAAAAGTCGTGCTCAATTGACCTATAGATTGAATTCACCACAACTCTTGGCCACGGTGCGCCGGGATAGAGGATCTGTTCCGGCGATGTACGGCACAGAAGGAGACAGGGTATGAAAATGATACGGGACATCCGCTTGAGACGAGTGGCACTTGGAGTCTTTTGGGAGAAAGTGCTTGCTGGAATTGCCTCAAAATATCCATTCCTGGGCAGACGGGTCACCGTGCGCACTTTCATCGTTTCGTTGATTGTTACACCCTTCGTATTTGGCGGAATTTTGTTACTGGAGTTCATTATAGTACGCAATACAGACGAAACGGGCAATAAAACCATTCCCGCCCGTCTTCACGTCCATGTATTGGATCAACATACGCATCAACCCATTACTGAGGTCCAATTCGGTTGGAGGTACGGTTGTCTTGAGTGGGGACATACAGTCTGGCCTTTTGACTATAATTCGCAATTCAATTGGCCCCCGCCCGCCTTTACCTCTTACTGCAATTCATCTGGTGAATATACTTTGGAGGTTGGTTCCATCGGCAGCGTTACTTTTTATGGCATGGCGCCGGGATACGCATTGTACAAAGCAAATTTAAGTAATTTAGAACAGGGGTATACACGAGACTATGTCATGTACATGGATAAAGCTTTACCTATCCGCGGGATGGTTGTGGATGAAACCGGGAAAGGAATTCCTGATGTCGACATTTTTCTGAATTATGCTCCGAAAACCAATATAAACAAAGTCCAATATGCCCGCAAGACAAAGGAAAGCCGGATGGCCATATCACAAGCAGACGGTTCTTTTTCCCTGCCATGGATTCCGGAGGAAGTTGTTCAGATTGCAGCTTACCAAAGAGACTGTGTTCCCTTTGACGGACAATTTTTCCTTAAAACATTGCCCAATGGTCGGCTTACCATCCAGTTAACCCGATGCGCATGGTTTACGGGCAAGGTCACATTTGATGAAACCCCCGTGAATGGCGGGGAAGTATCCATTTTGGTGCGCAATGCTTGGCGGGGCCAAGATTTTTCTCTGAAAGGCACTGTCCAATCGGATGGTTCTTTTTCCTTTAAACGGTTACCCCCGGGAATAATGGAATACCATTATTCTTATGGTTCTAAAATATCGAACTCGTCTTGTATCGGTAAACTTGAAATGAATGGCGAGAAAGAGTTATTGCCTGGCCAGGAGGCTGCTATAAGAATGGAATTCTCAGCATTACCAGGGGAGGTTTCATGTACATTTCCGGAACAATTTAAGGGAGACAAAGGCTTTTCGTTTCTTGTTGAACGACCTGAAACAGGCGAGATGATATATGGCGGCGGAGGGTGTCATTATACATCCAATGATATGAGTATCCCGGACTTTCCTTCCGGAAATTTCATATTGCGTTTTGAACTCGCTACAGACTCACGAAATCAGCAAAAATGGCAAATTTACGAGGGGACGTTAAAGCCTGGTGATAAATATCATTTTGACGTACCCATACCGCCGCATACATCGCGTATTGACTATAAAATTATCAATCCCGAAGACGACAACCGATATAGCGCAGTTCTATTCAGTGGTGATGTGCCGGTGGACGCAGATGAATATGGGGAATGGCCATACGTGGAATTTGAAATGTATCGATTTTTAGGCAGGGCAAGAGACAATTTTCATATTGTTGCGGAAGTGTGGTCGCACCCTTGGCTCGAAAATAGTTATACTGAACGTCCATTCGGAGAGTTTATATGTCTTGAGCCTGGAAATTATACCCTATATGTGCGCAGTATCAGGTATCAGGGCAAAGGTTGCCAGCCGGAAACAAGAGCCGCTGTACAAAATATTGTTATCCAGAATCCCGATGACAATGTCCAGATTACACTAAAACTCCAAGAAGCGGAACGAAAGAACTTCAATCGAAATCCGCGTTACTTCCCATGTGATTAAAATGCTTGCTCAGTAGTGGTGTGTCGCTCACATAAACCGATACGATTGCTGAGGTTGACGCCTTGTGTAATGAAAAGCATATCGTTTAAACAAGCCTGCTTTTAAATTTCTAGTTTTGCAATACCGGCCAGGAATGTGTTGGTATAGAGGGAAATGGATGTAAAAGGCAATGGAATATCCCTCTGGCGCGGGCAACTGCACTTAGGGCGGTTCCTGGGAGATGGATATGAGCAAGAAGTCAATGACGCGGCGGGGATTTGTGGGTACGGTGGCGGCAACGGCCGGAGCGGCGAGTCTTTCAACGGCACAGGCGGCAACAGAGGCAAAACCGCCGCTGAAGGCGCGGTTCGGATTGAACCTGCTGGTATATACAGCGTCGTTTACGAAGGACCAGGTGGATCTGATTAAGAAGGTGGCGGATATGGGCTATGACGGGGTGGAGATCTTGTTTGGCGACCTGGATGTATTGGATGCGGCGGCGACGCGGCGGGCGTGTGAAGCGGCGAAGATGGGGTTAACCGCGTGCGCAATCATGCCGGAAAATGCGAGCCTGACCAGTGGCGATGCGGCGGTGCGTCAGAAGGGTGTGGAACGATTGAAGCGCATTGTGGACATCACGGCGGAGATGGGGGGCGAGGCGGCGGCGGGGCCGTTGTATGCGCCGGTGCGGTATTTGCCGGGCCGGGAACGTACCCTGGAGGAGTGGAAGTGGGCGGTGGACGGGTTGCGCGCTGGCGCGGAACACGCGGAACGCGCCAAGATTTTTCTGGCGATTGAGACATTGAACCGTTTTGAAACATATATGATCAACACAAACGCGGATGCATTAAAGCTGGTGCGCGAGGTGAATCATCCCAGTTTGAAGGTGCAGATCGACACGTTCCATGCGCACATTGAGGAGAAGGATACGGCGGCGGCGATTCGCGCGGCGGGGCCGCTGCTGGGCCATTTCCACTCCTGCGAGAATGATCGCGGGGTGCCGGGCACGGGCCAGGTGCGCTGGAAAGAGATTTTTGCGGCGTTGCGCGATATTCATTACGGCGGTTGGATTACCATTGAGAGTTTTGCCACGGGCATTGTGGATTTATGCGCCGCAGCCTGCATCTGGCGTCCGATTTATGATTCCGCGGACAACCTGGCGGTGAATGGCCTGGCTTTCTTGAAGTCCATGGCCCGCTCGGCGTAATCTGCCCTTGTTTGTGTGCGGGCCGTGATTCCCTCGGCCTGATAAGGTACAACCCATTCGCAGCGATCCTGTTGCGATACTCATAAGGGAAGCATTATGAAACGAATCGAACGAAAACCTGTTTTGAACCGCCGTCAATTTCTAAAAACCAGCGCCGCCGCCGTGGGTGGTGCCGTAGCGGCCCCGCTGATCATCACCAATTCCGCGCTAGGCGCGGCGGGCCGCGCGCCGGCGAGCGAGCGGATTGTGATGGGCACCATCGGCTTGGGCGGACGCGGCCGGGATGTGATGCGTTCCTTCATGTCAGAGCCGGACGTGCAGATGGTGGCGGTGTGTGACGTATTCAAGAATAAGCGTGAAGAGGCCCGTAAGCAAGTAAATGATGGGTATAAAAACAAGGATTGCCAAACCTATATCGACATGCTGGAACTCCTGGATCGCCCGGATATCGACGCGGTGCTGATTGCCACGGGCGATAATTGGCATTCGGGGGTGTCGATCCTGGCGGCGCGCGCCGGGAAGGACATGTATTGCGAGAAGCCCATGAGCGTGACCATTGCGGAATCACGCGCCGTGGCGGAAACCATGCGGCGCTTGGGGCGCATATTCCAATGCGGAACACAGCGCCGCAACGTGGCCAATTTCCGGTTTGCGGTGGAACTGGCCCACAGCGGGAAGCTGGGCCGCCTGAAGGAACTGCACGCTGAGCAGGCAGGCATTGGCCATGAATATGACACGGTACTGCCCGGTGAGCCGGAACCGCCCCGGGAGGAGTTTGACTGGAACCGCTGGCTGGGTCCGGCGCAATGGCGTCCGTATAACCAGAAAACCCCAACGCGCGGATTTTGGAGTTCGCATTGGGATTTCAGCGGCGGCGCGATCACGGAATGGGGCAGCCATACGGCGGATTTGTGTCAGTGGGCGAACAGCGCGGATGACACCGGCCCCATCGAGTTCTGGAAGGAGGGCGACCGCTATTTGGGGCGGTATGCCAACGGCGCCACGCTGGTCTTGCGCACGGGGCTGCGGTTCGGTTCGTGTCCTGTGCGCTTTGAGGGCGATGAAGGCTGGGTGGAAACGGGCGACTCGGGAGAATTGGAAGCGCATCCAAAATCGCTGATGGGCGAAGGCAAGTTTGAAGGCGGGTACCCCGTGGGCAACCATGTGCGCGAATTTTTGAATTGCGTCAAGACCCGCCAGCAGACCATATCGAACGCGGATGTCGCGCATCATTCCATTACGGCATGCCACGTGGCGAACATCTGTAAGCGCCTGGGCCGTCCGGTGAAATGGGATCCGGCAAAAGAAGAGGCCATCGGCGATGAAGAGGCGAACCGCCTGCGTTCTCGGGCGTACCGGGAACCGTGGTATCTGTGAGATCGGGAATCAGCGGACAAATAAAGGACGAATGACTTATGAACGATAGAAAATGGCGGTTGAGTGCAGTGGTGGCCGTATGTATGGCGGCCATGATGATGGGGTGTGTCAGTAAAACCACAGTAGCGGAAGATGCCAGTGAAGCAGAACTGATCGCGGTGTTGAAAAGCGACGCCGATTGGTTCGCGAAGGATGCGGCCTGCCGGCGGCTGCGCGTAATTGGAACTGCGGAAAGCGTTCCCGCGCTGGCGGCATTATTGCCGGATGCGAAGCTTTCGCACATCGCCCGGTATGCGCTGGAGCCCATGCCGTTCGCAGAAGCGGGGAAGGCGTTGCGCGATGGTCTTGCCCAAGCCACGGATTTGACCAAGGCGGGCATTGTGATTTCGTTAGGCGCACGGCGGGATAAGGAAGCGGTGCCGTTGTTGATTCCACTTATTATGGATGCCAACACGGATATAGCGCGGACGGCGGCAGGGGCTTTGGGCCGAATCGCCACATCGGAGGCCGCGGACGCACTGCTCGATGCCCAAGACACGGTGGCGATAAGTGTAAAACCCGCGTTATATGAAGGGCTGCTGGCGGCGGCGCAGCAAATGGATAAAAACGGAGAACCCCGGAAGGCCGCGAAGATTTTCAACCAATTGCTCGATCCGGACAGGGCCATGAACATCCGTATGGGTGCATTTCGCGGACTGGCCTATGCAAAGCCCAGCGCCGACTGGATAGAGGACACGCTAGAGGGCGATGATCCCGTGTTGCGGGATATGGCGGCGCAGATTGTCGCGGAAACCACAGGCGAAAAAGACACGAAATATTACGCGAAGGAATTGCCGGAATTGCCCGAGGAAGGACAGGTGGCGCTATTGCGGGGCTTGGCGGCGCGTAAAGACCCGGCGGCGCGTCCAGCGGTGGCAGAGGCGGTAGCCAGTAAGGATAAGAACGTACAGTTGGCCGCGTTGAAGGCATTGGCGACGTTGGGCAATGCGGAGAATGTACCCGCCTTGATGGAACGGTTAGGTTCGGAGGATGAAGACATTGCCGCCACCGCATCGCAAACGCTCACGGCCTTGGAAGGCCCGGAAATCGACGCTGCCATGGCCAATGGCTTTACTACCGCCGCCGTGCCTGTGCGGGTGAAGTTATTGGAACTGCTGACGAACCGCCGCGCGGCGCAAACAGTCCCGCTGGCCGTTCAAAGTGTGAACGATAGCGATGTGCAACTGCGTGGAGCGGGGTTGCGCGCGCTGGAGCGCCGCGGCGGGCAGGCGGAAGCGCCTGCGGTGATTGCGTTGATGCTGAAAAGCACGGAAGCGGCGGAACGTTCCGCAACAGAGTCAGCCTTGGGCGCGATTGGCGTGCGTACGGGCGAGCCGATGCTGCCTTCGTTGCTGACGGCGATGAAGGAAGCGCCGATGGAAGTGCGGGTGATCTTTCTCCGTGTCATAGCGCAAATTGGCGGCGTGCAGGCGCTTGATACGGTGCTGGCGGCCATGGCGGACCCCAACGAACCTATTCGCACGGAAGCATTGAACCTGCTGTCTACTTGGACCACGATGGACGCCGCCCCGCATCTGCGTAAACTGGCCGAAAGCGCCGATCTCAGCCAGCAGGTGTTGGGATTGCGCGGCTACGTCCGCCTGGCGCAAAGCGAAACCGCCGTGGACAAAAAAATCACCATGCTTACGGACGCCATGGGGCTGGTGAAGCGTCCCGACGAGAAAAAGCTCGTATTATCCGCCTGGGGCGCCCTGCCAACACCACAATCGCTCACCGCGCTACTCCCGCAATTGGACGATCCAGCGGTGAAGACTGAAGCCGCACTGGCCGTGATCAATGTGGCAACACAACTGGGCAAACAGAGTCCGGAAGGTAAAACACTCGGCATTGACGCGCTCAAGACCGTGTTGGGAAAATGCGACGACGCCACTATCCACGATACCGCGCAGAATGCATTAACTGCACTGCAAAAGTGATTGCTGCTGAATAATTACGCCTCGGAAGGAAAGATGCCTGCCGAGGCGTTCTTTTCAGCATGTTTCATTACGACAAAAGCCGGATCATGACTTCCTTCACGGTGATTTTCATTTTGTTGAATTCGTCGCCGGGGTGAATCTGAAATCCGATTTTTCCGGTGGTGAAGGAATTCTCATGAACATCGCCGACTTGCTTGCCGTTCAGGCTGACCACAAGATGATCGCCCTTGGCCAGAATGGTCATGGTGTTCCAATCGTCCTTTTTCTCGAGTGATTTGTCCGTATTCATCGAAAGAAACATCTTGCCAGGGCAATAGATCGTGCCGGAATAGCATTCGGGATTCTTGTATTCGAGGATGTCCGCCTGATAGGACTTGTCGGGGTTCTGATAGCGGAACCATATACCACTGTTCGCGGGCCATTGAATCTTATAGGTGACGCGCACTTCGTAATCGGCATAGTCTTTGTCGGTGAAGAGGTCGCCAGCGGCGCCGTTGGGGCCTTGAACGCCCACAATGCATCCATCCTCCACTTTCCACACCGCATTCCCTTCCGCTTTCCAGCCGGAAAGATCCTTCCCGTTAAACAACGGCGTCCAATCTGCTTTCTTTTTCGCTTCTTCCGCGGAAAAGGCATTGACCGTCCACAATCCTGCGATTATTCCCGCGCTTTGTCCCAAAAATGTCCTTCGAGCGATGTGTATCTTCGCCATGATCTGTTCCTTCCGGTTTGGTTTATTCAACGGCAGGAAAAAGCAATTTTCCATGCCGTAATCCTTCCACTATGGCAGACAAAGGTTGCTGGATCAAGGCGGGCGGCGTCAGTCGAAAATGTTGTGTTATACTAAAAATCCAACTAAGGAGTGAAGGTGTATGCGAAACGAGGTGCATGCGCGGCGGGTTTTTTTTATTGTGTGGATGGGGTTTTGTATGGGAATATGGGCTCCGTCAGCGGACGCGGAATGCGCGGGCAACTATGTGCAAAATGGCGGGTTTGAGATTGTTCCCGATGAGGCGTGGAACGAGATCAGTGAGAGCGGTTTTCCCGTGATCGTTCAGTTGGCTCCGCATACGGGGGAGTACTCGGCGTGGTTTGGGGGGAATATGGACGGTGAAAATGTCACATTGACGCAGCAGTTCACTATCGTGACATTGGATTCTCTCTGGCTGGAATTCTATTTGCAGATGGGGCTGAATCAGCCTGAGGACTATTTTGGGGTCTTCATTGATGCCACGCTGCTGTTTGAGGCCACGGGATCCACGACCGGCTATTCCTTGTATCATATCGTCCAACGGGATGTTTCCGCCTTCGCCGACGGCATGCCGCACATGTTGATTTTTATGGCGCATACCACGGGTATTTTTTCAGTGGACGATGTGTGCTTGCGTACCGGAGAGGCAAGCGAAGGGGAGACGCCGCCGGGCAATGATTATTGTTCGGAAGCCACGGACCTTATTTTGGACAACGTGTATATTCAGTCGAATTCCGGGGCGAATTCCGACGTCACGGGGATATGCCGCCCGAATGACGGAGAAGATGTGTGGTTCCGCTTTACACCGGCCGTTACGGATGACTATACGTTCTCGTTGTGCGGAAGCTTTTTCGACACCACGCTGGCTGTTTTTTCAGGTGATTGCGCGAATCTGAATCTGCTGGAATGTAATGACGATTACTGCATTGTGTATTCCTGGCTTTGTGTGAATCTTGCCGCGGGCATGCCCTATTTAATCCGGGTGGCCTCTTATGCACCCGGCGATGGCAGTGTCTATCAACTTCAAGTGCAGCAGGGGTGTGTTGCGCCCGAAGGCGGAGGTGAAAGTGAAGGCGAGGTTGAAGGACAAATCGAAGGAGAAATAGAAGGTGTAATTGAAGGTGAAGGCGTGATTGAAGGACAGATCGAGGGGGAAATCGAAGGTGTAAATGAAGGGGAAGGTGTGATCGAAGGAGAACTTGAAGGTGTTAGTGAGGGCGAAGGCGGTGTGGAGGGAGAAATTCCGGGACAGGATTGTCTGGAGGAAACGGTGTACAGTCAATTGCCAGGGCCGGTGAACGAACAATGGCAGTCGACGGACAGCACGATGGATCTGGACAGGGCCTGGGATAATTATCAGACTTCCGGCGAAGCGGTGCATGGGGTGCGCTGGTGGGGCATGGTGTTTAATGATGACGGCACACCCGCGCAATGCAGTCAGTTTGTGATCCGGTTTGCGAATTTGGAAGAATCGGCGCCGGGTGGTACGGTGTGTGAATATACCGTGATGGCCGACTCGGTTTCGACGGGCTTTATGGTGACTGATCTGCCGGTATGGCGGTTTGACGCAGTGATTGAACCGCCGTGCAGCCTCGTGGAAGGATGGCTCTCCATCCAGAACGATGAATCTGGAAAATCCTTTAATTGGTTAAGTTCGCCGCAGGGAAATCAGGAGCATGCGTTTGAGATCTTTGATACGATGTTCTTTGGCGAATTTGATCTCAGTTTTTGTTTGAGCACGGAATCCGGTGAAGGCGAGGGGGGTGAAGAAGGCGAAGGTGGAGCGGAAGGTGTGGAAGAGGGAGAGGGCGCCGTAGAGGGGGAAAGTGTGGAAGAAGGGGAAGGGGAGCCGGGAATATACACGGCGGATCAAAATGGGGATCATCGCATAAACTTGTCGGAGCTGTTGCGCGTGATACAGTTCTTCAATTCAAATGGATTCCATTGTTCAGCAGGCACGGAAGACGGCTATGCGCCGGGCGTGGGGGATACTTCCTGTGCGTCACACGATTGTGACTACAATCCGCACGACTGGCGAATTACCCTTTCCGAGCTGTTGCGGGTGATACAGTTCTTCAATTCAAGCGGTTATCATTATTGTCCTGAAGAGGCCACGGAAGACGGCTATTGCGTGGGAATGTAAAGCTTTCATTTTGGATCTTTGCCATGGATCCATATAAGAAAGTGCATCACCTGAAAATGGGCAGATTAGTTGGTCCTATCTCCAGGCAGTACTCTTTTTCCCCTTTAACGAGGTGACCTATGCCTGGTGAGCGTGGTATGATGGGAATCCTTTGTGGTGTTTTCCGTGGATCTAAGAGAAAAGGAACAGTAACATGAAATACGAGAGTTTAACGCGCCGGGCGTTCCTGGCGGCGGCCACGACCACCGCCGTGGCGGGCATTGCAAGCGCCCAGGACAAACCGAACACAGCCAAGGTGGTGCCGCGCAAGCTGTCGCCGAATGAAAAGGTGAACGTCGCGGCGATTGGCGCGGGGGGCAAAGGCACCTCGGACATTATGAGTTGCCATAAACTCGGTGAAAACGTGGTGGCCCTGTGTGACGTGGACTGGGATCGCGCGGGTGAATCGTTTTACCGGCTTAAGGATGCGAAGCAGTTCAAAGACTATCGAAACATGCTGGAAAAAATGCCGGAAATCGACGCCGTGACGATTTCCACGCCCGATCACACACATGCGCCCGCCGCTTACATGGCGATGAAGATGGGGAAGCATGTCTATGTGCAGAAACCGCTCACGCACACCGTGGCCGAAGCACGTCTGCTGAAAAACGTCGCGAAGGAAACCGGCGTAATGACGCAGATGGGCAACCAGGGCCACTGCGGCAACGGCGTGCGCACGCTATGCGAAATGATCTGGAGCGGCGCGATTGGGAACGTGCGCGAGGCGCACGTATGGACGCATCGTCCGGTGTGGGACAATCAGGGCTTGGCCGAGCCGCTGCCTCCGGAAGTCACGCCGGAAAACCTCGACTGGGACCGCTGGATCGGCTGCGCGCCGTGGCGCCCATACAATCACAAGCTTGCCCCGCATGATTGGCGCGCATGGCTGGATTTCGGCGGCGGTTCCCTGGGCGACATGGCCTGTCATATCATGGACCCCGCCTACATGGCGCTGAAACTGGTGGAAGCCACGGATTACACGGTGGAAGTGATGGAACAGCGCGGCCGGAATGATCAGACCTTTGCGATTATGTCTACCATCAAGTATTCCTTCCCCGCGCGGGGCGACATGCCGCCGGTGGATGTGTACTGGTATGACGGTCACTGGCCCGATCCCGCCACCGGACAGGAAATCTACAACCGGCCCAAGCGCCCCGCAGGCATTCCGGAAGACCAGGTGCTGGGCGATGACAACAAGAACGGCTCCTTCTTTGTAGGCGACAAGGGCGTGCTTACCGCGGGCGAATACGGCGGCGAGCCGCGTCTGATGCCCATTGAAAAAATGAAGGACTACCAATATCCGCCGGAAACCGCCGAGCGCATCCCCGACGAAAGTCCGTACTTCGATTGGATTCGCGGCATCAAGACCGGGAAAGTGCCCTGCTCGAACTTCGACTATGCCGGTCCCTTCGCGGAAATGGTCCAATTTGGCAATCTGGTGGTTAAATCGGGCGAAAAGCTGCATTGGGACAATATCAAGGGTGTGGTGATGGACATATCCAATCCGGAAAAAATCGTCAGCAAAGAATACCGTAAAGGCTGGGAATTGCCCTGCTAATTTCCTGAACAATTTGGGTCAAGGCGCGCCGTGTTCCGTTATGGGCGGGACACGGCGCGTTTGTCATTACGGGTGGTAATTTTATTTATCCGGGGCAATTCTGGCATACTTGTTTTCCCTTGCGGGTTCTCGCAGGGGATTAACGACGGTCAAACGCAGTGTGCGGAGTTTCTCCATGGAGTCTTTTATTGGTCTGCATTTTATTGACTGGATCATCATTTTAGTATACATGGCCGGTTCGCTTATGCTCGGCGTATACTGCACTCGTTTTGTTGGGAGCGCCGAAGACTTCTTCATCGCGGGTAAGGCTTTGCCATTCTGGGCCATCGGCTTTTCCATCGTCACGAGCGACATCGGGGCCACGGATTTCGTGGCGGTGGCCGGCGCGGCCTACTGCAACGGCGTGTCCGCGGCAAATTTTGACTGGATGGGTTCGATGCCCGCCATGGTCATTGCGGCGTTCGTCTTCGTGCCGTATTTCTGGCGGTCGGGCGTATTTACCATCCCGGAATTCCTGGGCCGCCGCTACAACGCCGCCGTACAGTTCATCAATGGAATGATATGGGTCGTGGTGTTATTTTTCATGCTGGCCATCATGCAATGGCTTTCCGCGGATAAACTAATGTATACCGTGTTAGGGTGGAATCCGTATTGGACCTTGTGGATCACGGCGGGTATCACCGGCATATACACCTTTTCCGGTGGCTTGACCGCGGTAGTATTTACGGACGTGGTGCAGTTGATCGTTATGTATGTCGGCGGGTTTGGCCTGCTTGCACTAAGCCTGTGGGAAGTGGGCGGATGGACCACATTGCATGAAAAAGTGATTGCCATGGGGCCGGAATATCAGGATCACTTCCGGATTCTATTGCCCAACGACACTACCGGCCCATTCCCCTGGACCGGCATTGTGTTTGGGTTGGGATTGGTGATGGCGGTGGCTTACATGAGCGGCAACCAGGTTATTGTGCAGCGCACCCTCGGTGCACGGTCGGAATGGGATGCCAAGGGCGGCATGCTGTTCGGCGGTTTCCTCAAAGCTATGATCCCGCTGATGGTGGCCTTGCCGGGTTTGTGCGCAGTGGTGTTGCTGCCCACCCTGGGACGGGAAAACGCCGACCGTGCGGTTCCCGAAATGATCCGCGTGCTGATGCCGGCGGGATTACGCGGGCTCATGTTTGCCGCACTCTTTGCAGCCATGATGTCACATATTTCCGCCACCTTGAACTCCACTACCACCATTTTCATCACGGATATTGTGGGCCAGATTCGGAAATGGATTGGCAAAGGGGCTTTGCCGGAGAAATTGGCGCTGCGTCTGGGCCGGGTAATTACCGCAACATTGATTATCAGCACGGCGATCTTGGCGAAACCAATTGCTGATCGTGAACAAATTTATGTGTTCATGCAGACCATTCTGTCCCTGTTCCAGGGGCCGGTTCTGGCCATTTTGCTGCTGGGCATTATCTGGCCACGCGCAACGCAATGGGGTGGGCTTGCGGGCCTGGTGCTCGGTGTGATGTGCTGTTTTGTCCTTAAATACACCCCCGGCCTCTTCCCCTCGGAAGATCCCTTCCTCTTCGTGGCGTGGTGGTCGTTCGTATTTGCCTTGATTGTAACCATTGTGGTTAGCCTGCTCACCCCGCGCGAGCCCGATGAAAAACTGCGCGGGATGGTGTGGAGTTCCGTGGTGCACGATGAAGAAGCACAAGATGCACTGCAAGAAAGGGTCGCTCAATAATGGAAGCCTGGATAGAAAGTCTGTTCAAAACGCTCTTTTATCCCATTCTGGCGCCTATCTTCCATCCCGTGGACAAGTTTCTGAACTGGGTGGATCAACACCCTTTCACGGTGGGAAGTGTTTCCGTTACCTGGGCCAGCATCTGCGGCGTGGGCCTGTTTGTATGCGCCATGCTGTGGGTGTGCCTGATTCTGAATAAGGAGTATGTAAACCGTGGCCGGCCCTATAAATCCATCTGGACCGATCTGCGGTTGTGGACGATTATTTCCATGACTCCGCACGTGTTAGTGTATTTTTACTTCACCCGATAGGACACACGGTTATGAGTGAAATTAAAGCGTCGGATTCCGACCAGAACGTAAACATCCGCATGGAGAAACGCGACGGCGAAACGTATGTAGCGCTAGGGCTGTTCATTGTGGCTGTAGGGATTCCCGTGGTGATCGGCACCTATTTCGCCGCCCAAACCAACATGCGCGCGGCCATCGTGAATATCATCTGCGCTGGCGTCCTGCTGCTGATTGGCGTGGCTGCCATCACGTACGGGCGCATCCTGCTCGCCCGCAATAAGAGACGCTCGTGACGCAAGTATATTGTCTTCCGGGCGGCGTTCCGGGGGAATTCGCCGCACGGTATTTTGGCCGTCCGCGATTGGCCAATCTCTATGGTCTGCTGAGCCGTCCGGTGCGTGTTGCAAGTACGGAAGATCCCGCCACGCGCATCCCCCCCTTTGTCGAACGCATCTGGATGCCCGCGTATGCCATCCGCATACAGGCCGCCACCCGAAAAGACAGCAACAGCGTTTGGACCTCCGTCGACGGGTGGTCCGGGCAATGCGCCATCATGGATTGCTCGGATCAATTAGTGGAATGGGAATTGGATGAAGACTGCATGCCCCCAAAACTGGAGGAAACGGAAGCAGTCAAAGCCGCCCGCAAAGGCCTGCTCCGTTTTATTCTCTCGCAACGCGGTCAGATGAACAAGCCCGATATCGGGGCCGTGGAAGAAATCCGGCTATACCATTTCCCCCTCTGGGTGTATTACCACCACCGCCGGTTTGGAAAACGGCTGGATATCAAGGTGCTCGACGGCTGCACGGGGAAATCCGCCGGCGCCAAAATGCGCATCGCACTGATCAACGCCCTGGTCGCCGCGAAAAAGGCCAAGACGCAACCCGCCTGACTCCGAAGATTTTACTTGCAATTTTGCATTTAAAATGCATAATTACACGTAAGGAGATTGGGTATGCCACAAGGCAGGTATATTAAACGTTCCTTGGAGCCGGTGCTGAAAAAGGCGGTGTCTGAGTTTCCTGCCGTTGTGTTGACCGGCCCCCGCCAGTCCGGAAAGACCACCCTGTTAAAACATTTATTCAGCAAGCGTTATGGGTATGTTTCGCTGGAAACGCCGGATATCCGTGCATCTGCCCTTGAAGATCCCCGCGGGTTTCTAGAGATGTATCCGCCGCCGGTGATTTTCGATGAAATCCAACATGCGCCGGAATTGCTTCCGTATGTGAAGGAGCGAATTGATGTCCACCGCAATAAGGCTGGTCAATACCTTCTTACGGGCTCCCAGAACATTCTTTTGATGGAAAAAACCAGCGAGTCGCTCGCGGGCCGCGTGGCTGTCCTGCGTTTGCTGCCCCTGTCCCGCCGTGAGATTATGGGATATCCGCAAACGCCGTTGCCCTGGGAATCCAAGAAACAAAAACAACGGGATGAACGTATATCGTCCGGATCGCTATGGAAAGAGTTTCTGCGTGGCGGGTATCCGGAATTAGCGGTGAATCCGTCAAGGGACTGCAATCTCTGGCATGCGGGATACGTGCAAACCTACCTGGAACGGGATGTGCGTACGATCCGGCAGGTGGGCGATCTTTCGCAGTTTCAAATTTTTTTACGGGCGCTGGCGGCGCGGAGCGCCCAATTGCTAAACCTTTCAGAGCTTTCAAGAGATCTTGGCATTGCCCTGAACACCGTTAAATCCTGGTTATCCGTGCTGGAAGCCACCTATCAGGTAACCGTGCTCAGACCCTATTTTGCAAACATAGGAAAACGCCTGGTCAAGACTCCAAAAGTCTACTTCAACGATGTTGGAATGCTTTGTTATCTGACCGGCCTTAAAGATCCGGAACATGCGATGGCGGGACCCTTGGGCGGGGCTATCATGGAAACCGCCGTGCTTTCCGAAATAGTAAAAACGCATATCCATCAAGGCACTGATCCGCACGTGTATTTTTGGCGAACGTCATTTGGCACGGAAGTGGATATTTTAGTGGAAACGGGCGGTAAGATAGTCCCTATAGAAGTAAAACTCTCCGCAACGCCACGGCCCGCCATGGCCGTGTCCATTAAAACATTTCAGGAAGACTTTCCAGATACATCCTTGCCCGGTTATGTGATTCATTCCGGTTCTGTCCGCTTGCCCCTTGGCCCAGGTGTGACCGCATTGCCGTTTGATGCGCTGTAGTTTTTGGGAATCTACGAGCGTCCGGATTGGATGCCGTCGCGGAGGGTGGTGTAGGACTCTACAAGCATTTGTTCAATAGCGGGCCAGTCGGCATTAGGGCCGCCTTCGTCGCGGAGGGCGGCGGCTTGGGCGCGCAATAATCCGGCGCGTTCGATTTGAGGATTGGTTTGGCCGTAGAGCAGCGCATAGAGGTGGGCAATTTTGGCGCCGACAATCGCGGGATCGTAGGTGTCAGGACTCCGCCGCGCCTCCCACCAATCCAATTCCGCTTTGGCAAGTTCGCGGGCGTCCCAGTTCGTATTACAGGCCTTCGCGAGGTTGGCATAGGCTTCTTCGAGTTTCGGGAGCACGGTGGTTTCGTAATTGCCTTCCGCCCGGGCAAAGATCATGGTGCCGCGCGCCATGGGTTCGACCACGGCCGCGGCGGTGAGAAACGATACGCCCATCTGCTCCCGCATGATAGACACCATCTCCCAACCAAGATCCTCGCCCTGGCCGGTATAATAAAATTTCCACATTCGGGTTTCAGATGCGGCCACCTTTTGCGGATCAAAATCATAGTTGATTCCGTGATCGTAGAACGCGAGATAACAGCCAATGCTACCCGCAAGTAGAATCAACAGGATGAAAACAAGAAGAATGCCCAACGCAATTTGCCGAAACCGTGACATACTGTTTTTCCCTTGGTAAAGTATTTTATTTTGTACACAGGAAGATAATCTGGCTGCCGGGTATTTTAAAACGGCGCTGTTCTTCCGGGGATAACAGGTCTGTTGGTGTAAACGTCTGAACCTGAAATCCATGTAAGCGTTCGGAAAAGTCAAGAGGGGAATAATCCCGTACGTGACCGAACATTCGTTCGTTGCCACGTCCGAATTCCATGGTGCGGGCCAAATGCATGCCGAAGGGCACCATGATCAAGGCCTTTCCACCGGATTTGATCACGCGCGCGATCTCCGAGATCGCGGCGCGGTCATCGTCCACATGCTCCAGCATGTGCAGCACGGCGGCGGCGTCGAATACAGCATCAGGCAACGGCAACCGCTGGGCATCGGCCTGAAACCGAGGGCCGGTAAGCGGCCTGAGCTTCTCAGGGGCGATATCCATGCTAAAACACCGGCGTCCCTCGCCTTGCAAAAGGTTCCGCACCTGCATTTCCGGGGCGAAGTGCAAAATATCGCCGCTGCCGGATAAAAGGGCATCCGGATAACGGTTGAAAAAAACCTGGATCATACGATGCCGCTCCTGGGCAAGGCAGTGCGGGCATTCCGCCTCAGCCAGCACGCAAATTTCGCCGTCGAGGGCATGAAACGCATAGCCTGTCCAACCGCAACAGGGACACTCCACGCGTTTTTGACGCGTCAGCCGGCTCCGGAGCAGATTTGCGGCATTGAGCGCATGGGCTTTCGCACATATCCATCCTGCATGGGGATTTCGGGAGAAGGTCTTGCGGAACACCTCCGCAAGATCACTCACTACGTGATTTAATACAAAAGAAACATTCATGCCGTTTAAAACAACGCTTTCTTCTTTAAATCCAGCAGGGAGTATGGCAAAGTATGCATGGGTATTCAAAACAACCGGCGGTGCGGTCATATTTTCAACTGTCTCCCCGGCTTCTGCTACTATGCCGTTTGTAAAGCAATTCCCGTAAATCAGGAGAGCAACATAAAATGCTGAAATGTGGTGTTGGTGTAATCTTATGCGTTTTTTGCAGTGGCTGGGCCTTGGCGCAGACGCAGGAGGAAAAACAGAACCTTATGGGAACAACAATGGCGCCCAGGATTGTGAACATCGTGAATTTCATTCGCGGCGTGGAGCCTCGAACGGATGTGGATCTGCTGTTGCCGGTGGTCAAGCAACTCGAACTGATCAAACAGCATGGATTACCCGCCACCTTCTTGATTCAATACGATGCCATGGAGCAGGAGCGGTTTGTAATTTTGTTAAAAGAGCAATTGCCGCAGCAATGCGAGCTTGGGGGCTGGTTTGAGGTGGTGCAGCCGATGGTGGAGGCCGCGGGCCTGAAATGGCGGGGGCGCTATCCCTGGGACTGGCACGTGAATGTCGGATTTTCCGTGGGATATCCGCCTGCGGAGCGAGAAAAACTGGTGGATGTGTTCATGGAGAAATTCAAGAACACCTTCGGCTATCTTCCGAAATCCGTGGGGTCCTGGTTTCTGGATGCCCACACGCTCGGTTATATGGCGGACAAGTACGGCGTGAGCGCCTCGTGTAATTGCAAGGATCAGATCGGGACCGATGGGTACACCCTCTGGGGCGGATACTGGAATCAGGCCTATTATCCCAGCCGCAAGAATGCGTATATGCCCGCGCAACATGCGGGCGGGCAAATCCCCGTGCCGGTGTTCCGCATGCTGGGAAGCGATCCGATTTACCAATATGATGCGGGCTTTGGAGAAGCCGCACAGAGTGTGGTTACGCTGGAACCTGCCTACAAAGACGGTGGCGGAAACCCGTCGTGGGTGCGGTGGTTCTTCCGCACCTTGACCGATGCCCCCTGTCTGGCGTTCGCCTATACCCAGGTGGGCCAGGAAAATTCGTTTGGCTGGCCCGTCATGGGCGAGGGATTAACCGATCAGATCGGATTGCTGGAAGAGTTGTCGAAACAGGGCAAGGTGCGTGTGGAGACCTTGGCCGCTTCCGCCGAATGGTTCCGGAACACCTTCCGCACGACGCCCGAAACCACAGTGACCGCGCTTGAAGATTGGAAGGACGAAGGCCGCGCCTCGGTGTGGTATAACTCCCGGTATTACCGTGTCAATGTCTTCTGGGATAAAGAAAAGATGTGTATTCGTGACATCCATATGTTTGATGAACGGTATGCGGAGCGCTATCTGACGGCGGTTGAGCCCTCTTCTTCCTGTATATATGACACGCTTCCGGTGGTGGACGGATTTCGTTGGAGCACGCAGGAAACGCGGGCAGGGCTGACCCCCGTGGCCACGGTGAACGGGCAAACCATTCCGTTGAGCGGCCGCGCGCCGATCGTGGAAGAAACACGGGACGGCAAACTGCGTGTGCGATGGCCGTTGCTGGATATTGGAGAACTGGAAGCCCTATTTCAAAAGGAAACGATGCAGTTTCAGATCACCGGTGTGCCCGCAGAGCTGAATTGGGGATTGCAGCTTGCCTGGAGCGGGGAAAAGAAAGTGCCCATTACCGAAACCCGCCCTCAGGAAATCGTTTATAAATATAATGGTTTCATATATTCGCTGGCGGTTCCGCAGGGCACGGTGGGCCGCATTCCGGGCGAGCCTGCAATAACGATCCATCCGCAGGACGGAAAGATCCGCGTGCTGTTGCGAAATCCCCGTTGATCGCGAGATCTTATCGTTATAGACTTCGCGTTCAGACCTTGACAACCTCTTCAAGCGCCTTCATAATAATGCACCCAGTGGGTGTATCACATGTTGGCGTCCGCAGAGGAAGAAGTGTCTGTGCCGCAGCCGGGAATATGTGAAACCAAGTACACCGTGGAATCTTGAGGCCGATAATGACCGACAACATAGAACCGCATCCCCCCCGGCGTCTGCCCCAAAAACTGGGCAGCGTAGTCCGCCGAGTGCCGGGCGATTGGTGGGGGGCGGCCGGGATTGCCGTGCTGGCTTTCTGCATGGCAATGGCCTACTTGCACGCCACGATGAGCTTTCCGGCGCCTTCCAGCCTGCCATTGTTTCCTAATTTCAACCTCACCGCCTCCGTATCGTATGCCGCAGGTCAAGGTCTGCGGCCCTTGGATGTATCTTCTGTGCCGGAATTGTGGGATTTTCTGCTTGGGAAAACAGAGCGATTCACTGGCAGCATCCCGTCTCTGCCCAGGCCCAAAACCTTCCGATTCGTGGAAAGCCATCAGTATCTTCTGCGGGCCATCGGCCTCTGCTGGCGGTGGCGGGGGTTTTCCTGGTCCGCAATCTATGGGCTCGAGGCAGCGCTTTATGGCGTCATGATCGCGGCAGCCTATGGTTTGTTTCGGCTCGGAATAAACCGCGGCCTCTCCCTGCTTTGCACGGCATGCTTTGCCTGCTATCCCTCCTGCCTCGGCATGTTGATGTGCCCCCGTGATCTCTCAAAGGGTCCCTTCATCCTGCTCATCCTGCTCATCTGCGGCTATCTGGTGAAAAACAAAGTCAACACCCGCGTCCTTCTTGGTCTCGCCGCAGTCCTCGGATGCATCATCGGTTTAGGAATCGGATTTCGCGGCGATGTCATGATCTTCGCCCCCATGGCCGCCGGATTGCTCTTTGTTTTTATGCCATGGCAAGGCCTGCGTCACATTTTCGCGCGGGCCGCCATGGTGCTCATCATATTCGCCTGCACCATCCTTGCAGGTTATCCCGTCCTGAAAGCTTCTGCCGCGGGAGAGGACGACACCGGACTGAATCTGCTAGGCGGTTTTACCGATACTATTCTAAACCTGATGGCATTGGATGGTGCGCCATACTCCCTCATTGGCCAGCACAATGACGCCTTTATTGCGGCAACCGCCATTGATTATTATCTCCAGCATGCAGACGCCGGAGCGCCGCTGCCGGACTTCAAAACAAAATACGTTCCCAAACAGGTGGCGCTGCGCTATTGCATCCAACTCGCCAAGACGTTTCCGGCAGACCTGATTACCCGGGTCTATGGAAGCATACTGGGAGTCGTGGAAGCAGCACCCGCGGATGAAATCCTTTATTATGATATCCATACCCAAAAACAAAAACGGATCTTGCAGTATATCGCGGATTACGGGGCCTGGGCTTCGGCCCATGCCGATGCCTGGGGCCGGTATTATGCCGCAGCCGCTCTCATACTCATTGCCGCCTCCAATCTTCAACTGGGCATCGCCGCCTTGTTTTTATTCCTCTGTTTCGCGGGATATCCCTCCCTTCAGTTCGGGTATCGCCATATTTTCCATCTGGGATTCATGACGCTCTGGTTTCCTGCATTTGTCCTCGGATGCGCAATATCCTGGGCAGGACGTCTCCGCAACGCCGAAAACCGGACTCGAATGGTACGATGCATCGCCAATCCAAAGGAGTGGTGGTCCCTCCCAATAAAACGCGTTGTGGTCTTTTCCATTTTCTCCCTTCTCGTAATGTTCGGACCGCTGGGCGTGGCGCGCGTCTGCCAGCACTATACCGTCGGAGACCTGTACGCGGCACTAGACGCCAGCGAACTCGAAGAGATCCCCTGCGAACAGACCCAGCACCCGCTCCTTCCTCATCTGGTCATGTTCGAGGCAAAACGCGAACCGGCTTTCCTGATGCAGCCGGAACGCACTGGCCGCACCGACACCTTCTCTGACTATCTCGTGGCGGAATTCAGCAATGATATGCTCCTGCCCACCTGTGAGATTGTGTACGCGGACAAGAACAAGCCCAATACCCTCTCTCTTACTCATGCACGCGCCTTCGAGCCATGGTCGACGCAAAACCCTCCTCTCAACCGCTTTTTCTTCCCCATCTACGAGACCAGGGATGAAGCAAACAAATTCCTGGGAATCGCCATGCGAAAACAGTACATGTCCTGCTTCAAAGGATTGTACAAGGTCAAAAATCCCGGCCAACTGCCCATGATGTTCACTACCTACCTCCCCTCCGATTGGAGTCAATTCCCGCGTTGCCGCACCATGCAACCCCACGAATTGCCTCCCTATATACGAACGGCAAAATGTTTCAATGTGCTCGGCAACGGCGGCTTCGAACAGTGGAACAGCGGCGTCCCATCCGGATATTATCCACCCATAAATGCCCTCCTCGAAAAGGAAACCGAAACGGTATGGGAAGGGCATGCAGCACTCAAGCAAACATGGACCCGGAAGGAATCCACCAGCATCTTCAATCAATTCCGTTTGGAAGTCCAAGATCTAAAACCAAATACCCGGTACATGTTCCAATTTCAGGCAAACAACCTCTCAAAAACGAAATGCTCCATAACTATCTATCAGGCCGTGCCATCAGAAAACGGTGAATCGCTCCATTGCCGCTGTTTTCCTGCCCCTATCAGACCAGTCGATGGATTCAAAGATTACACCCTGCTCTTCTCGACGCGCCCCGAGGAAAATGCCCGCGTCATTATCAGTGTTTACGGGAATTATCCGGACGAGCTTTCAAATGAACCCTTTTCCGTGATTTGGGACGACTGGCGATTGGTGGAGCTTGGGCCAACTCCCGATGGATTTCCTTCGGAGGACATTTGATGTATAGGCGCACGACACCCCCAAGGAGCTTGCTTGCCCCATGAATACCATGGAAGACAGATCGCCGTCGCGGATGGCGGATATCCTCCGCGGAGATGCATGGCCCGCTGCCGCTCTGTTTATTGTGGCCGTTATTTTCAGCATGACCTATCTGGCCGTGTGGACGGAAGTTCCAGAAGGCTATTGGCAGGGATGGTGGTTGATGCCTTCCGCCGCACTCGCCACCGGTCACTCCTTCGGATGCCCGGAACCTGCCCCCAAGGCCCTTAATGAATTTTTAAATCGCCACACCGAAATGTTGCCGACAGGGGTTATTCCTGCAAACACCGGCATGAATCCTCCCAATTACTTCCACAAGGGCCATCGGTATCTTCTTTATGCCGTTGCTCTGGCATGGTGGATCTTCGGTGTTTCTTGGAAAGCACTTCTTCCCCTGTATGGGGTGTTATGCGGGATGACAATCCTCTCGGCCTATGCCCTATTCCGCCTGGGCATGAACCGCTTCCTGGCCGTTTTTTTCTCGTTGGTTTTCCTGATCTCGCCCGCACACCTTCACGGATTGCCCCTGTTGCGCGACTATGGAAAAGTCCCCTTCATGCTTGCCGCTCTTTTCTTGATGGGATACGCCGTGCTCCGGCCAATGAACTGGCGGTGTTTGATCGCAGTGGCGGCCGCATTGGGCGCCGTGATAGGCGTCGGCAGGGGATTTCGCATGGACGTGCTGATTTGCCTCCCTGCGGCCATGGTCGTCCTGGCCGTTTTTCTGCCGGGCAATCCGCGCACCGAGTGGAAAAGGCGCATAGCCGCTGTATTGGTGATGCTCGCGTGCTTCATTATAACGGCAGGCCCGATCCTGCTCGCCAAGACCTCCGCGAAAACCTCCGCACACCATGTCCTCGGCGGATTTGTGGAACCCCATGACGTGACGCTGGGCATAGGCGTTACCCCCTATACCTGGATGCCCCTCATGAATGATCTCTGTATGTTCTCGTTTATCGAAGCACAAGCCCGGCTAGTGGACAAAACAACCGGCCCCATGCCCTATGAGAGTCAGGCGTATCAGGATGCCGGGAAACGCTACTTCTTCACCATGCTCAAATATTTCCCGGGAGATATGATTACCCGCGCATACGCATCCGTAGTCAGGCTGTTACAACAAGCCCCTATGTCTTTCTATGCCGGCAATCCCGACTTCCTCGAAGAAAATCTGTTTATAAACAGAGTCTTGGGCCTGCTTTGGCCAATCTTCTGTCACCTCGGCACTTTCGGACCTTTCTACGCTGTCGTTGCCTTGATCATACTGAGCGCCCACAATCTCCGTCTTGGCTTCGCCTCCCTCTTTCTTCTGCTCTATTTCGGCGGCTATTCGTGTCTCCAATTCGCAGGAAGGCACTATTTCCATCTTGCGGTCCTGCCCCTCTGGGCTTTCGGATTTTCTCTCACAATGGCCGTTTTGGCAGTACGAACGCTCCGAAAGTCACAATGCCGCACCCGCCTCCAAGAAATCCTGAAACACCCCGCATTGTGCTGGACGCCTTCCGTACGGAGGGCAACTTGTTTTACCGCCACTTCTTTGTTCGTGCTGGTGTTCGCCCTTTTCATTGCCCGGCTTATCCAAGAGCATCAAGTCAAGTTCCTGTATGAACGATACGCTAACGCGAACCTTGAACCAGTACCGGTGGAGCAAGTCCCTGACACGCCCCGCCCGGGCATGACACTGCTCAAGCCCAAGAACTTGTTTTCCGCGGAAGACAGGGCTAACAGCATGAAAGACTGGCAAACCTATCCTGAAGTGCTCGTGGTTGAACTCGACGGCGTATCTGGCGGAAGTTTCTGGTTCTGGCCCCGCTACACCGCCGCGGCGGATGTCATGAATTTTACTTACAGCCCCAGAGCCGCCCAACTATTCAATGCAAATAATGCCCCCGTGCGACGTTTCATTCCGGTCTTTGATGCGCCCGGTGAATTCCTTATCGAGGAAATCGCCGCCATCCAAGGCGGACGGACCTTTGAGGGGCTTGCGGTATTGAGCAGCAATCTGCCGAACATAAAGAATGTGTATCGCGTTCAGGATCCGGGTCAGCTCGCGTTTATCATGGAACTCACCCTGACCTCTGAATGGAAAAAACTCCCCTGGCATCAGACAATGCAACCGTATCCGTTGCCCGCGCCTCTGCGCGCATATCGCGCCGCGTGCCATAACCTCATCACAAACGGAGGCATGGAACGGTGGCCTGAAGAGGAAGCAGCTCCTGCCGGATTTTATGCGCCAAATGAACAATCCCATGTAACAAGGGAGGAAGCCGAGGTGGGCGAGGGTGATACTGCACTCCGGCAAACGTGGGACGCTTTTTGTCAAACGGCGGATCCCCTGAAACGATTCCATTTCATCGTGTCGGGGCTTGAGCCCGATACGGTTTATGAACTCTTCGTCAAAGGAAGAAACCTGTCGCAAGCCCCTGTGGTGCTGGACGTTTGGCAGGTGGCCGGTCAGGGCAAGTTTGAGCGCATTTCTCCGCATGTGCTTGACCTTGGACCCTCCGAGTTTATTAAAACAAAATGCGGGCAATTCAAAACAAAACCCGGAACCTCCGCCACAGTTCTCTTCTCCACATTTCTCCCTGGAGACACTCCGAAAGACGTCTTTCCGCTTAGCGTCATCTGGGATGACTGGCGCTTGGTAAAAGCGCCGGACTATGGCGAAGTGCGCCGTTGGTGAACACAGTTCTCCGTGTTTAGACAATTGGCGTCAACCTACACCCCATTTTTAACGTTTTTGGTTCAGGCATTTGCGAAATAGGCCTTTTTCTCAAAAGATCACCGGAAACAGGACAGATTACTCGCATTTCACAGCAAAATCGTTGCCTCTTCATCTGCTCAGAGGAGAAAAAAGCCTATTTCGCAAATGCCTCTGGTTGAAGGATGGTGTCTTTTTTGTTATGATGCCGACAACGTAAAAATCATGTTGCACGGTGCTGCCGCAGTTCAAACACTGCCGTGCATTCAGCCTCCGATAGGCGGGGCTGCTGAACGAAAATGAGGAGAAGTGAACAATGTACAAATGGCATGTTATTGCATTAATGATGGGTGCGTGTTTGATATTTGCCACGGGCTGTGATGCTGCAAAATCGACATCTTCCACAAAAAGAACGGAAAAGAAGGCTGCCCCCGCTCAAGGAACCACGGCGCCCGCAAAGACCCAGGCACAACCGGCTGCCACCAGTGAGAAAAGCACGGCGCCGGCCAAACCCGCCAAAGAACTTGTCATAAATGGCTCTATTGAAGACTGGAAGGATGGAAAACCGGCGGGTTGGATTGTTAAGGAAAAGGATGGTGATAAGTTTAAAGACATCACCCTGCAGAAGGGAGAAGATGCGGGCAAAGGAAAAGCTTCCATGATTTTGCCCAAAGCAACCCAGGCCGATGGATTCGTCATCGTGAAACAGGATTTTCCGAAAACGGCTATCGTTCCCGGGAAGAAAGTGACTGTCAAAGGCATGTTCAAAGCCTCCGCACCCGACCAGGTGGCGATCGTTTTTGGTTACACCCGGGATAAAAAAGGCGCGGATACCCGGAAAGTCCATTCCGGAAGCGGAAAATGGGAAAAGTTGGAATGGAGCTTTATTCTGCCCGCAGGAGTAGACCCTGCATCCTGCAATCTCAACATCTATCGCCGCGGCGCCGAAGAAGGCGCATCCATGGCGGATGATATCTCTGTCACGATTCAAGAGTAATCGGCTGTCGGCATCGAACGAAGCATTTATGCCGGCCTCCTCTGAAGAGCGAGGCCGGCATTTTTATTTACCCCCTGCATAATGGTTCCCGCACACAACGGGGCGAGTAAATTTCCGCCCGGCTATACCGGATTATTTGGCCTTTTCAATAACGTCGCTGATGCGGACCGGCGCCCCGCCCTGACGCTTGCTCTCATCGGCCGCTTCCATGAAGGCAAATAGTTCGATAGTCTCCTCCGCGGAGACAGGCGCCACGCCCGTTTGGAAAAACTTGATAATTTCCACGACCAACGGCGCATAGTCGCCGCTGTTTTCCTGTTCGGCCACCGATTTGCTCCCAAATACAATCACTTTATGCGGCGTGCCGCTGGTGCGGATGCCGTACAGAACGCCGACGCGGCCATCTTTCCATGTGCCGGTGACGACGTCGGTGTCGGGTGTGGTGGTGCGCACAACCGATTCACAGCCCACGCCCATAACCGTAAAGAGCGCTTCGGTGGCATGCACGCCGTACCAGAAGAGGTCGGGATGATGCTGCTCAAGGGAGCAAGGCCCGATGGAGATACAACTCTTCACGCCCCCGATATCCTGTTTCAGGACATTTATAAGCGATTCATAATAGCGGTACGAAGAAGAACTGAAACACGGGACCTTGCTCTCTTTGGCCAGACGGAAGATTTCAATGGCATCATGCAATGACCCGGCGACAGGCTTGTCGATGAAAACCGGTTTGCCCACTTTGAATACCGGTTTTACTTGTTCTAAATGCGGACGCCCATCCACGCTCTCCAAAAGCACGGCATCCACATTTTTGCACATTTCCTCGATGGTATCGTAAATTTTGACGCCGAATTTCTCCTGGAGGTCCTTGGTGTATCCATCCACGCGCGAAGCGCTTGTTTCGATATCTGGACTGCCGCCCTTGAACGCCGCGACCACCTTCCCACCGGGAATATGCGCCTTATTATTGGTATCATTCAGCAAACCGGTGAACGCAATTACATGCGAAGTGTCCAGGCCAATGATCCCAATTTTTAAATCTTCGGCGGAAGCCGTCGCGCTGCATACACTCAGCAAAACCAACGGCACAACGGAAAAACATAGCATCTTGTCCATGATTCTATCTCCCTTCAAGGTTGCTGAAACCGCATTCTTGCAGATTTTTGAAATAAAAACAACGCGCCCGTGGCGCTACGGCTATTTTTCCGGTATGCTGTGGGGAAAAGGAATTCACGATGACTTCACAACAATGGGAATGTTTGCTCGCCGTAATAGAGGGAGAATCCGTAGACCCCGCACCGGTGGGATTCATCATCGACAGCCCCTGGCTGCCAAACTGGGCGGGTATGTCCATTCTCGATTATTACACCCATGAGGGATACTGGCTGGACGCGAATCTCAACGTCATGAATCGTTTTCCCGAAGTGATTTTTCTTCCGGGATTCTGGGCGGAATACGGCATGTGCACCGAACCTTCGGCGTTTGGCGCGAAGTGTCTATGGCACGAAAATGAATTCCCCTTCGCGGAGCGGGTGCTCGACTCGCTGGATCGTGTTGCGGGCCTCGCTTGTCCGAATCCACGCACGGACGGTTTGGCACCCTTTGTCTTGAAACGATTGCAGCATGCGGAATCCGCCATTCATGCCTCAGGGCACGCCATCCGTTTTGCCGTGGCGCGCGGCCCTCTGAATATCGCAGGTTTCCTTGTTGGAAATACGGAATTCCTGATGGGCATGAAAATGCAGCCGGATGCGGTGCACGCGCTGCTCGAAACCATCACGTCATTTCTTGTGGAGTGGGTGCAGGTCCAGGCGGAGGCCTTCCCATCCATCCAAGGTGTTTTCCTGCTGGATGATCTTGTGGGCTTTTGTGGCAAAGACGATTTTATGGAATTCGCCGTGCCCTATTTGAAGCGGGTGTTTAACGCAATTGACGCGCGCGTGCGGTTTTTCCACAACGATGCGCACGGGCTGGTGTGCGCACCATTTCTTCGCGAGATGGGGGTGAACCTGTTCAATTTCAGTTACGAACACTCCCTGAATGAAATGCGCGCGCTGGCCGGAAACGAGGTCACATTTCTTGGCAATTTGCCGCCGCGCGATGTGCTCGCTCAGGGAACTCCGGACGACGTGTTCGCGGGTGTCCGTGCGATGCTTGCGCCGCTGGAACATACCCGCCGCCTGATCCTGTCCTGCGGAGGCGGAATGCCGCCCGGCGTGGCCACGGAAAATATCGAGGCGTTTATTGCGGCGGCGCGATAAAGCCGAGATGCCGCCCCATCCAATACGGCAGCAGCCAGAACGTGGGCGCCCACTCGGTTCTTCCTTCCCCGCCTTGCACGGCTGTCCAGGGATTTTTATCACACCGGATCACCCCGCGTTCGCTCGGTGGCAACAAACGGTTGGTTTGCAAATCTTCAAAAATCGGGGCGCGCTGCATATGAATATCTTCCCGCGTGGAGTTGTCAATGGTCCAGTCGATTAGATCGAGCGGAGTATCGCGCAGCATGAACAGCGTATCGTTCAGGTTTGGATCATTACCGGTGAGCAGCGCATAGATCATGTTGGCGAACGCATTTTGCTCCTTGCTCGCGCCGGTGTACCAATGATCCAGGCTTTCCCGGTAGAGCGCGCGGAGTTCCGGATCGGTTTCATACAGCAGCAGGCCCGGATAGGCCAGCGCCAGCAGTTCATCGTCGATATGCGTGCACCACGCCACTTCATAGGTCTTGGCATGCCGCACGTTTTCCTTGTAGTTGTGCTCATTTAAAAGCCGGAGATACTCGCGCTGATATTTCTCGTCGCCGGTGATGTGCCACGCCGTTTTCAAGTACGACAGAATCTCCACGCTGTTGACCCCGCGTTCGATGCGCCAATCGGGATCATCATTGAGCCGCTCTGGAGCCCAAACACCCCAGCGCGTGTGCTTGCCGTCCACGTCCACCAGCACATAGCCATGGTCGATGACGTAGTCCATCACGCGCCGGACCAGATCTTTCAATGATTCTTTTTGCTCCTCATCCGCCGCCAGATCGTAATAGAGACCATACCCAAAAAAATGACCGGTTATTTCATCGCTGCTCGTGTCGCCTTTCCAACGCCACTCGCCATTGTGATGCCACCGCTTCTCCACCGGCTTGTAACGGGGCTCCTCTACCCGCTTTTCCGCGATTTCCGGTTCCGTGTAACTTCTATTGGGATCATGCACATGATTCCAGGTGGTGGGGACGACCGTGCGCGCGATAAAGCCGCTGGTCTCGGTGACCGACTGTAGAAAACGCATCGCTTCATACGCTTTCCGGGCATTTTCGCGCGCATCGGGATCTTTCGTGGCCGCATACCGGAACGATTCCATCACAAGATACATTTCCGTGTATTGCCCATCATTGTCATCGTCCATCGGTTCCCACTTTGAAACGTCTCCTGCCTTGGGCAGCACGCATTTTTCCACCAGCCATGGCTTGCGCACGTGACGTTTCATGCATATGTCCTGGAAATACTCCGCTTTCTCCGCCAGCGTCATGCGGCGCTGCCGGATCGCGCTCACGCCTTTTGCCGTGGCGATCCACGCTGTGCCCGCGCCGTCAAACACAATATCGCGCACCTCGTCGCTCAGCAGCCAGCGCCGGCTGTGCCGTAACGACCACGAGGCGCCGTCATACCGCGCCACCCCCTGCGCAGTGCCGGCCCACATGCGCCCGTCCGGCCCCTGGACCACGCACTTAGCATATACGCTCGGCAATCCCTCCTTCGGCGTGAACTCCCCGGCGCGTGCGCCGTCCCTGAACACCGTGATGCCGCCCATTCCAGCAGCCCATACCGCGCCCTCCGGCGATTTTGCCAAGCCATATACATCCGCCGATAAAATTTCGTCACCCACCTGATGCAGCGTGACGCCCGTGCCGTGCTGATGCGTCAAGCCCACGCCCGTGGCTATCCACAATCCCCCCGAACCATCGTCCATCACTGCGCGGATGCTGCGCGCGCACGGCAGTTCATGTGCCGTGATGATCTCGCCCTTCACCTCCCACCACCCGTCCGGACCAAAGGCCGCAATACCGCCGTTATATACACACAACGCGCCCAGCGGCGCCTGAATAAGATCGATCTTTTTGAAGCCATCCGAATCACTCCGGTAGAGGCCATCCCACGCGGCAACCCATACCATGCCCGATGTGTCGCACAGAAGATCGAACACTGGCCCTTCCGAAACACCCGCCACCGGACCATGCCACTTGTGTTCCCCCGCCTCCAAGCGGTACAAACCCGTTTTCGTCCCCGCCCACACCTGATCCGGCCCTTCCGCCAATACACACCGAACATCATTTGCCTCCTCCTGCTCCTCCGCCGTGATCGGAAACGCCTCATGATATTCCTGCATGAACGGTGTATCCACCACAGCCTCCGGCGCGCCCAATACCGCCATCACACCCAAGCACAGACTCATCAGCATCTTTCAACTCCTTTTTCGGCCATTATAACGAAACATCTGCATGCTAAGTAACACTATCGAAACTTGGCACATCGAATCTAATTATGTTCATGTTTTGAGATTTAATAGTACTTTTGTTATTATTTGTTACATAGGGACGGAAGCTCATATTTGAGGTGGAAATCGTGGGAGGACGGTAAGCATGCAGGATTCTCTTAACCGAAGAAATTTCCTTGCATATGGCGTGTCAGGTTTTGTTCTTCTGCAGGTTGGCGCTTCTGCGGATAAGCACCACGCATCAACTCAAAAATCTAACATCCAGCTAAGTGCAAGGCTTATTCGAAATCCTGCATATACGAAAAGTTATCGGGATGGATCTGTTGTTTTATCATGTCGAACATACAAAGGGGAATCTATCCAATATGCAGTGGATTCACGCGGTGCTCTAGCGTTTGATTCCTTTCCCGGAATTGATACGTATCAAAAGGGCAATCGCCCCGCTTTGACTGATATTCTTGAGATAATCCGGACGGCTTATCCGGATGACAACAGGGGACAACAGAAAAAGGATTTTCTTCGATTCACGGAACAAATGGTTGCGTCTGGAATTCTGATGAATGAGGGGTGTCACGTGCGATGCAATTGGCGCGAAAAGAGTGCGTTTTAAATGAGAATAGATAAAGAACTTTTTCTGATTCCAGTGGGAGACAGGTTCCTGGTGTATGCGCCCTTGCGAAATGTTATTTTGTCCGTTGGCACCCAAACAGCCCGATTTTTATCGGAAATCCATGCAAGCGGCGGCGATATCCATGCTGTTGAAAACGATCCGGTTATCCGGACACTTATGCAAAACGGCATTATTGGCGGAGAACCGGAAATGAAACCTGAATTTCCCGGCAACCACGATTATGCGCCAACCCGTCTTACGCTGTTTTTAACCAATACATGCAATCTTGCTTGCCGTTATTGCTATGCAAATGCAAATATACGCCCCATGACAATGCCAGCCGAAATCGGCAAGGCGGCCATTGATTTTGTTATTGAAAATGCCCAAAAGCTTTGCCGTGACCGCATTGAAGTGGGGTTTCATGGTGGCGGTGAGCCCACGGCCGCATGGACGGTGTTCCAGACACTTGTGTGCTATGCGCGCACAAAATCAGATAATACCCGTTTAAAATCAAGCATTGGGATGTCGTCAAACGGCTGTTTCGGTCCTGAACGCGCACGATGGATTGCGGATAATCTGGATAATGTGTCGATATCCATTGACGGCCCGCCGGGAATACAGGATGAACAGCGCCCCTTGTTGAATGGAAACCCCAGTTCCCCCTTGCTTAAAGAAGGAATTCGTGTGCTTGATGACAAAGGATTCAATTATTCCTTTCAGGTGACCATAACACGGAAACATTTGCATCAAATTTTAAATATAGTTGAGTACTTGACCAGCGAATTCAACCCCCGCATTATCAAAATCGAGCCCGTGTCGCCCGCCGGGCGATGTTATGAGCAGCGGGAACTGGTCCCCGATATGATGCACTTCGCAGAAGCATTTAACCATGCGTTTGAAGTTGCCAAACATAAGGGGATTCAACTGCACTTTTCAGGAATGCGGCCTTTGGGATCCCATGTGGCCTGTTTTTGCGGCGCATTCAATGAGCCGTTCAACATCACGCCGGATGGATTGATCTCCGCCTGTTTTGAAACCACCGACGCCTGTGCGCCATATGCAAACACGTTTATCATCGGGAAATTTGAGGAAGGAAAACGTACTTTTACGATTGATAGTGAACGGTTGGAATTATTGCGATCCCGTAACATCAATCAGTTGGAAACCTGCCAGGATTGTTTTTGCAAGTATTCGTGCGGCGGCGACTGCGCCACCAGGAATTTCCGGTTTTATAACGACGTGAACCTGACGTTAACGGGCGCCCGATGCGAGGCAATTCGCAAAATCACCCTTTTTCGGCTGCAACACTATGTGGATGAAATAGAACGAAGAGCACACCCGCGGAACGAGGAGCTTGTTTATGGATGAAAAAACACCTATAGCCCCAGTGCCTCAATACAATGATCGGCTCGATCAAGCACGTACAAATTTACCGGAACCTGTCTCCCCTTCGGTTTCTGAAGAGAAATTCGTGCTCGTACGATTGAACGCGCTGCAAAAGCCTTCCTTAATGGAGGAACTTATTGATCCAAGTGGAACTGACCCCTGTGGCTGCAATGCTGTCTGCGGTTGTGTCCCAGCGAATCCCTGCGGGTGCGATCAGGTCTGTTCGTGTGATGCCGTAAATCCGTGTAGCGTGTTTGGCGCGAGTGGATGTGCGGCCTATGGTTGTGGCGGTCATGTTACCTACGTGCCATGTGGCTAATTGTGTGGAGTTCGCCATGAGGGTAAAACGTGTACTTGCTTGTTTGCTGGGTATAGGCGGTTTTTTCCTGCTATTGGATCTGCCGAATGTATGGGCAGACGCCACGGCCGCGGAAGTGCTTGTGGCCCAGGGAAATGCACTTTACAGAAGTGGTGATTATGCGGGGGCGGTAACCAAATATGACGCAGCAATTGTTCAGGACGCCAGCTATGCGATCGCGCACTCCAATCGCGGCCTCGCGCTTGCCAAACTTATGCAGTATTCGGACGCAAAGGCCGCCCTTCAGCAGGCAATCGCATTGGATGCCAGCGAAAAACGGTTCTTGCTCAATCTGGGCAAGGTATACGCTGAAAACGATGAAACCACTAGTGCGATTGAACAATTTGATCAAGCATTAGTCTTGGATCCCGCTTACGCGCCCGCCTATGCCAACCGAGCATGGTGCCACGAAGAACTGGCCCACTACACGGAAGCCGCACAGGATTACACCTCAGCGCTGACCAATGATGTGCAATGTTATGACGCGTTGTGTGGCATGGGTATTGTACAGGCGCGGCTGGGAAATACGGAAGACGCCGTATGGTGGCTGATGCGGGCTATTGCGGCGTCCAGTGCGTATCTTGAGCACACCTCAACCAATGTGTTGGCCCATCGTAATCTGCGCATCCTCCGCGGGAATGATTTTGAACTGGAGTCCAGTGTGTCGGAAACCTCTTTTATGCAGGGGGTCAATCAACTGGAACGCGAACAGTATGCAAACGCCGTCGTTACATTTACGGAACTTGCGGCAAGCGAAGCCGGTGCGGCCGTTATTCAGGATTTCCTGGCCCACGCCCTTTTTCTCCATAACCCGGCCGATCCGCAGTATCTCTCGGCATATACCACATTGCAGGCGCTTCTGCCATCCATTACCGTGTCAAGCATTCCATCGGTTGCAAGCGCCTTTGTGGATTATCAATATTTCGGCCTTACTCCCGCCAATGTGTGGTTGTTTCCAGGACTATATACGTACACCCTCAAATCCGGAAATTTCATCGGTCAAGCAGAGATGACCGTTACGGCAAGCAGCACATGGGAACTCGGATTTCCGGAAAACGCGCAAATAGACCTTGACGCAGTGATATCACAAGAGGGAAAACCAGACTCATTTCCCAATGCGCTGGTTCCTGGCGCCGATCAACGTATTTATATTCGGGATATTATGCTCATGTTTGCGCTTCATGGTTTTTCTGTTCTCCCCAATGAGCAATTGGCCAGACACAATCTGTGGTTCACCGCGGTTAACGGCTTTTTTCAAGGCTCGGAAAACGCTTGTACGCTGACCGCCGCATGTGCCTCGTCCCATGTTGTTATTACCAAAAATGAAGCTGATTTTAGTGAAGGCAACCAATGGATCGAGTTTTCCACAGGCACTTTTTCAGGCGCAGTCCCGCCACCCACTATTTTTACATTTACTTGGACCTCTGAACGCACCAGTGGTTCCATGAGTCTTGCCCTATATCATGATCAGGATGGGGATGGTTTGGTGGACTATCTCGAAACACAAGCGGGAAGCAATCTGTTTGAGAACGATTCCGATGACGATAGTATGGATGATCTTTGGGAATATGAGAATGGATTGAACCCGGTTAATGCAAAGGATCCGGATCTCGACCCGGATGAAGATCTTTTGCCTAATTATGGGGAATGGGCGATTGGAACCGATCCCCAGGATCCGCAATCGCCCACCACTGTGTTTGTGGATGACGGTACGGGCGATGATGATACCGGCGATGGCTTTGAATTGCTGCCCTGGAAAACGGTTCAATATGCTATTGACAGTGTTTCTGGACCAGGCATTGTCCGAATCGGACCGGGAACCTATAAAGAAGTCATAAAGTTGAAAGATCATCTGGCATTGATTGGCGCCGGAGCCTGGGGGGTAAACGCCACCATCCTCCAACCGCCGGACGGAGTACAAAGCACGGTTCTTTTTATCCCGGATACATACTATCCGGGACCTCTTATGGCCGTTGTGGGTTGTGTTCATATCACGGGCGGTTACACTACAGGGTACGGTGGAGGCATATATCTGAACTGTGGACGGCCTGCACGATTCTATCTTTTTTCCACCGAATTGTCTCACAATACTGCGTACGAAGGCGGAGGGGCAAAATTGACTGACTATGGTGGCTTGGGCTATGACAATTGTGTCGCACGTATATCCGGATGCATTATTCGAAATAATGCTTCCACATGGGTGGTTTCCGCCGGCGGATTACATTTTCATCAAATCATCCCTACCATAATTAATTCGTTAATATGCGACAACACAAATGGTGGCGCATATTTTTTAGGCGCGGCAAATCCTAAAATAATCTCAAGCACATTTGTCGGAAACACTCATGATGAACTGAATTTTGATACCTATTCAGGTCTTCCTGAAATTCGAAGTTCCATCGTATGGGGATCGATAGGGTTACGCGCCGGGAAATCAGTTGCACTTTCTTACTCGTGTGTTTATGATACTGATCTGACGGGAGATTCCATAATCTATGATAATCCTTCTTTCGCAAAATCTTCTGTCGGAGATTACCGCCTGCGCCCCAACTCACCATGTATCGATGCGGCGGATGGCGACGTTTCGGCATCAACGGACATCTCCGGGAGAGAACGGTGGGATGATCCCAATGTCATAAACACCGGAAAAGGTTCTCCGGATTTCGCCGATATGGGCGCTTACGAGTTCGAGAGGGATACCCCTGTTCCCGATGTCATAGGGATGCTGTTGACGGAAGCGCAGAACGCTATCCTGAATGCCGGGTTATATGTCGGAATTATTACGGAAGATAATTGTGCCTTGGGTTTTCCAGATCAAACCGTGATAGAACAAGATCCTGTTGGCCTGACAGGGGGCGGATGTTCCGTTAATTTAACCATTTCCGTTCCTAACACCCAAGCTCCAATAGTGGTGTTGCGTGGCCTGTCCGAACTATTTCACGAACAAAATCGCCCTTATAACGATCCCGGTGTTTTTGCACAGGATGATTGTGAAGGAGATATCAGCACTAACATCATTACAACGGGCCTGCCAATTGACACCAGCGTTCCTGGAACCTATACCATCTCTTATGATGTGTGCGATTTGTTTCTTAATTGTGCGCAAACCATATCCCGCACGGTAAGAGTTCTCCCTGTTTTTTTCGTGAATGCGGCATCGGCTGCGAAAACAAATAATGGAAACTCTTGGGAAACTGCCTTTGCAAACATCCAGGAGGCGGTGAACGCCGCTTCTCCAACCGGGGGCATTATATGGGTTGCTGAAGGAACCTATCATTCCGCCAGCGATCCTGTGTTAACAATGGCGCCGGGGGTCGCTATTTATGGCGGATTCTGTGGAAGGGAGATTTGCCGGGAAGAACGAAACTGGACTGCCTGCCCAACGATTATCGATGGAGAAAATGCCCGGCGGTGCGCCGTGGGCGCTAATGACAGCATACTTGACGGATTTGTTTTACGGTATGGCAAAAGCAACTATGGCGGAGCCATGGCCAACAATAGTGTCTCTCCTTCGATCTCGAATTGCATTTTCGAGAACAGTGTGGCCACTGCATCAGGCGGCGGTGTCTACAATGGCGCCGGTGCTTCCCCTGTATTTAAAAACTGTATCTTCCGGAATAACTCATGCACTAGCTATGGCGGCGGCGCGCAGCATTACCAGGCATCCGCGCAATATGTCAACTCTCTCTTCTATAGCAACAGTGCGTATGGCGGCGGCGGGGTTAATGTCGAAACTTCCACGTGCAATATGATGAATTGCACCTTGTATGGGAACAGCCCGAACGGAAACTCGAGCGCCCGTTCGACAATTGTCTACTGCAACTCCATCTTTTGGATGAATACTCCCAGCGAAATTGTCACATTTTCTGATTCGGTTACGGTTCAATACTGCAATGTGCGCAATGGATATTCCGGCACCGGCAATTTAAATACCGACCCTTTGTTTATAAATGCCGGCGGTGGTGATTTCCGGCTCGCATGCACTTCCCCCTGCCGCGACACCGGCACCGCAACCGGAGCATCGGATATGGACCTGCGCTCATTCCTTCGCCC
The DNA here is from genome assembly GCA_029565395.1 of Candidatus Hydrogenedentota bacterium. GTDB lineage: Bacteria > Hydrogenedentota > Hydrogenedentia > Hydrogenedentales > CAILVY01 > CAILVY01. The sequence continues at coordinate 81,753 of JAKQOG010000258.1, forward strand.
ACAAGGTACAGGCGTGGATCGCGGCGCATACGAAATGTCGCCGGACACGGAGAACCCTCCTGAGGTGATAGCAATCAACTGCTTGGATGAAAGTCCTGCTGCCGCTGTCTCAGTGCGGTTCCTGGTTGTGTTTTCCGAGGATGTTTCCGGGGTCGAGGCCGGGGATTTTTCCTTAGCGGTAGCCGGATCTATCACCGGGGCAAGTGTTACTGGAGTTAGTGGCGACGGGCAAGTATTTATTGTGATCGTGAACACAGGCCAAGGCGCCGGAACACTCCGATTGGATGTCCTGGAATCGAATGACATCCGGAACATATGCGATGAGTCGCTTGTAGGCGGTTTCTTCAACGGAGAGGTTTACACCATAAATGAAATTGAAGGCCAAGAAGAAGGTGCGGTAGAAGGTCAGACCGAAGGTCAAGCCGAGGGCCTGATAGAGGGCGAAGGCCAGATCGAAGGTCAAGCCGAGGGCCTGATAGAAGGCGAAGGTCAAGAAGAAGGTGCGGTAGAAGGCCTGCTAGAAGGTGAAGGCCAGACAGAGGGTGAAGGAGAGGTAGAGGGTTCCCCCCTGGAAGGGGAGATTCATGCTTTTAAAATTGTTCAACAACCTAGAAGTGCCTCATTATATGTGGGCATGTCATGGACGGCCTCGATTTTAGTGGAGGGAGGCGAAGGGACAATTGTGTATGTGTGGGAAAAAGACGGAATCCCGTTGGGGTGGCCGAATGTTATGGTGTATACGCTGGGACCACTGACAGAAGGGGATGCAGGAGTGTATCGTTGCACGGTCAGCGATGGAATAACGACGTTGGTGTCGGAAGAAGCCGAATTGTCGGTATATCCGGTGCCGCCCTCAGGGCAGCATGATGTGGATCAGAATAAAAACTGGGTGATTAGTCTTTCAGAATTGTTGAGAGTGGTTCAGTTTTTTAATAGTGCAGGATTCCATTGTGATGCGGGTTCTGAGGATGGATATGCGCCGGGGGCTGGTGATCAGACGTGCGGCGCGTATGATGCGGATTATGCTCCGCAGGATTGGTCCATAACTCTGTCGGAACTGCTGCGAATCATCCAGTTTTTCAACTCGGGTTGTTATCACATTGAAGCGGGAACGGAAGATGGATACGCTCCGGGTGCAGGGAAGTAATATATGAAAAAAGAACCTCCTCTGAATTCGCCATTTCTTTAACCCCAATAGGCGCCCCCCTGTTTAAGAGAAGGTGTGGAAACTGCTATAGGCCCTGACAATGAATGGCCCTGCCCTGCCTTAAAAGACCCCCGGCTTTACCGGGGAGGAACTCCCAGAAGAATGTTAGGGGTGGGTGGTATCGGAAGTGAAACTAAGCAAAGAAGACACGGACACACACGGACAACACCTCTAAAAAAATCCGGGGTCCATAAACGTCTGTGTTCGTCCGTGGTTGTCTGTGTTTTTTCTCTTATCCGGAAATTCGCCGTCTTTTGCTTTGATTGGCTGGCGCACGGTATACTATTGGACTGATTTTCCCCAACGAAGGATGGCAGTGTCATGATTATTGTAATGGCGTCGCGGAAGCAGGAAGACGTCGATTTCGTCGTCTCGAAAATCGAGGAATTGGGCTATAACGCCCATATTATCGTGGGCGAGAAGCGGACGGTAATAGCGGCGGTGGGGGATGAGCGGGGCAAGTACCGTTTGCAGGCCTTGGAAGCGTTGCCACATGTGGAACAGGTGTTTCCCATCTTAAAACCGTTTAAGCTGGTGGGCCGGGAGGTGAAGGCGGAAAGCAGCATGGTGGAGTGTGGCCCGGTGAAGATAGGTAAGGGCTTTTTCTGCGTGATGGCGGGGCCGTGCGCCGTGGAATCGCGGGATCAGATTATGGAGACGGCAGCGGCGGTGAAGGAAGCCGGAGCGAATATGCTCCGCGGCGGGGCATACAAGCCGCGGACGTCGCCGTACAGCTTTCAGGGAATGGAGGAGGAAGGACTGCGGCTGTTGAAAGAGGCGGGGGAACGCTACGGGCTGCCGGTGGTCACGGAAGTGGTCACGATTGAACAGGTGTCGGTAGTGATGGATTATGTGGATATGCTGCAGATTGGCGCGCGGAACATGCAGAATTTCGGGCTGTTGCGCGCAGTGGGCAAAACCTCGACGCCCGTTCTGCTGAAACGCGGAATGATGTCAACAATTAATGAGTTTTTAATGTCTGCGGAGTACATTCTCTCCGAGGGCAATCCAAATGTGGTGATGTGTGAGCGCGGCATCCGGACCTTTGAGACGGAAACGCGCAACACGCTGGACATCCAGGCGGTGCCGGTGTTGAAGAAATACACGCATCTTCCCGTGATTATCGACCCCAGTCATGCGTCGGGCCATTGGGACCTGGTAACGCCGATGGCGCGGGCGGCCGTGGCGGCGGGGGCCGACGGCATCATCGTGGAAGTGCATCCGCGTCCGGCGGAGGCCTTTTCGGATGGGCAGCAATCGCTGCGGCCGGACAAGTTTAAAAAAATGATGGAAGAAATCACGCCCCTGCTGAATGTAATGGGCATGACCATAGCAAGGTGACTATGACGGACGAATTGGATCTGCAAGAACCGGATGAAGAGCAGGAAGAAAGTGACGAACTCGAACCGGTCGGCATGCTGGGCCGGGAAGAGTCGCGGCAGGCGCTCTATGCGCTGCTGTTCGCAAGTGATCGCCCCTTGAGTGCCGCACGCCTGGCTGAAGCCATGGGCGACATGGACCCGGAGATTGTGGCGACGCTATTGATGGAATTGTGCGAGGAACTGGATCAGCACGACGACCTTCCCTATACGTTGCATGAAATCGCGGGGGGGTATCAGTTTCTCTCCAAACCACAGTTTGCGCCGTATATCCGGCGGCTGTTCCAGATCAAAAAGAGCAACCGTATGTCCAAGGCGCTTTTGGAGACACTGGCGATCATCGCGTACAAGCAGCCGGTGACGCGTCCCGACGTGGAATCGATTCGCGGGGTGAGCGTGTCGCATGCGTTTGAACAATTGCAGGAACGGCGCTTGATTAAGGTGGCGGGGGTGTCCGATCTGCCGGGCCGTCCGAAATTGTACCGCACGACCGATGAATTCCTGGTTCAATTCGGGCTCAAGAGCCTGAAAGAGCTTCCCTCCATTGAAGAATTAAAGGAAATGGTGTAGTCCCTTGGTGCGTCTTCAAAAATACCTGGCGGAATGCGGGGTGGCTTCACGCCGCGCCTGCGAACGCCTTATTGAAGAAGGGCGGGTGCTTGTAAACGGGGCCGTGGCCACCGTAGGCCAAAGCATTGAGCCGAACCAAGACACGGTTACCATCGACGGCAACTCAATTGCCCATGATGAGCGGGTTTACCTTGTCTTGAACAAGCCCGCCGGAGTGGTGACATCGGCACACGATGAATTCGGACGCAAGACCGTTCTGGATTGCCTGAAGGGCGTCCGATCCCGTGTGTACCCGGTAGGCCGCCTCGACATGGACGTCGAGGGCGTATTGTTATTAACCAACGATGGCGAGATGGCCAACCGGCTTATGCATCCCAGGTATGGTATCAATAAAATATATTGGGCACAGGTGCGTGGGCGGATATCAAAAGAAGTATTGGAGCAACTGGCGTTTGGGGTGCAATTGGACGATGGCATGACGGCTCCGGCCGAAGCATCCCTATTGGGCGTTGAATCGAATTCAACTCAAATTCAACTGGTATTGCGCGAAGGCCGCAAACGCGAAGTGAAGCGGATGTGCGCGGCGGTGGGGCATCCCGTGAAGAAATTACGGCGGATTGCCTTTGCCAATATCGAAGCGGACGGACTGCGCCCGGGGGAATGGCGTTACCTCACGGACAGTGAACTGGCCACATTGCGCGGAATTACCGGATTGCAGTGATTCGGATCGCCTCGCTTTTCTCAATGCCCCCCTGCTGTCTGGACTCCGTGCATGTCTTTGGCGCCGCTCAACTTAGGCCACAAGTAGCCGTAGCACGCGATGAATACGAAGCAGCACATCGGCACGATGAAACTGCGGCTCATGTCGTATACGTCCGCCACGTGCCCCATTAGTTTCGGCAAAACAGCCCCGCCCATGATGGCCATGACGAGAAACGCCGAGGCTTTCTTGGTCTTGTCGCCCAGCCCGAAGATCCCTAAGGCAAAAATGGTCGGGAACATGATGGACATGAAGAAGTAGCTGAGGAAGACGCTGATGGCGGATATCCAGCCCAGGTTGAAGAATACCAGCAGGCAGACCACGATGTTGGCTGTGCCGTAAAAACCAAGCACTTTGTGCGGGGAAAACTTCTTCAGGAGAAAGGCGCCGCTGATCCGGCCCAATAGGAAGCACACGAATGCCGCCGACGCCAGGTTGGCCGCGCCCTGGCTGCTGATGTGCAGCAGGCCGTCCTTGCCAGTTTCAAACAGACGTTCCAGAAGGCTCACATTCCACGCTTCGGGAATCGCAGGCACCATGCAAAAGCTTGTTTTTGTGTCCACCGTCATGCAGTTGATGAAGAAACTGAAGATGCCCGCCTGGGCCGCCACATAAAGGAATTGCGCCAGCACCCCCATCGTAAAATGCCACCGGGACAAAAGAGAATGCGAGACTTTCGCTTGGCTATCGTCTATGTGATAGTCATCTTCATTTCTGACCTCCGGCACATAGGCGAACTTGAACACCGCCGCCAGAACAAGCACCAGGATACCCGTCGCAACATACGGAAAATAGATTTTCGGATCTTTGGAGTAAAAGTATTGCGCACCAATGATCGGACCGAGAATCCAACCCACCCCGTTGCATGATTGCGCCAGGTTGATGCGCGTCGCGGCATACCGCGCCGGTCCGAGCACCGTGGTGTAGGGATTGGCCACGGTTTCCAGGAAAGTCAACCCTGAGGCAATGGCGCAGACCCCGATTAGATAACCTACAAACGCTGTGGTTTTCGAGACGCTTCCGGCGTGCGCCGCGGCCTGAAGACCTGTGGCTGGCAAAAACCAGAATCCTCCCACCGCCACCAACAGTAGACCGGCGATAATACCCCCCTTCCAGCCAAAACGCCGTGCCAGCCAGCCCGCGGGAAGCGCCATGAGGAAATACCCAAGGTAGTGGGCGAATTGGACATTGGCCGACTGCGCCTTCGTCAGCCCCAGTTCATCCTGGAAATGCTTGTCCATCACGTCAATCATCCCATTGCAGACCCCCCAGAGAAGAAATAGGGAGCTGACAAGGATGAACGTAAACCGGACACTCTTGCCGTCCGGCAAGACAAACATGCTTTGCTTTGGTTCGCTCATGGATGGGTAACCTCCGTGGTGCCGTTCCCTGCCGCAGATGCGGCATTATCCCAGAACGATTGCACCCGAATCAACCGGGGAAAAGACCATTTGATGGACGCATTTATCCCTGATGCCAGTAGAGATCCCAGCCGAGGTAGTTGTCGAGGGCTTCAAAGACCGGCCGGGCCACTTGGCTGCGGTTCATGGCGACGTGATGCTCGAAACCGTTCTCACAGATGTGATGCAGAAGCGATTGCAGGTCCGGAATAGCTACGACACCGTATCCGCCAAACGTTTTTAGCGTATCGCTCGTGAATTCGCCTTCTCCGATATACCCTGCAATGCTTCCCTCGTCATCGAAGGTGCTGATACGGCAAAACGTCATGGGGCCGGGCTTGATACGGCCCACCACGGTGCCATACGTGTTTTTCCTGCCCACGGAGCCGGCAATGATCTCCTGGTAGTCCATGGTCATGTCCTGGAAGAAAGCCTTGGGGAGATTGGAGCAATGGAAGGCCACGCACTTGTCCGGATCAGCGCCGTAGTTATTGTTCCAATCAAGCAGGGCGCTGGGGGTTTGCGCGGCCAGTGCAAGGGCGTGCATTGCTACCGCGCCGCAAACATCCACTTCACAAGCGGAGGGTTTTAAGGCATTGCTCAGCATGCTCATCCAGGTGCAGGGGACAACCCCGAAAAATTCCTCCATGGAGGTCCAACACTGGACCGCTGTGATGTTCAGATCGGCGTTCAGCATCCACTCATCCACCACAAGGGCGAATTTAGCCATCTTCAAGAGCGCCGCATTCGGAACGCCTCGGGTGTTGACGTATTTCGTGATCGCCTGCACGCGCGCTTTTACTTTGGGGTCGGAATCTTTCAGTTTTCCAACGCGGCCAAAGGCTTCGGAAAGATCAAGCGTTTCCACCGTGATCCCGGACTCCTGGAGCAGCTTTTCGCTGTAGCGAACGGTGGTAAAATTGGCGGGCCGCGCGCCCAACGCCCCGATCCGGCAGTTCTTGATGCCTTTTACCACGCGGCAGATCGCGGCGAAATTGTGGAGTTCATCCTCGAATTCTTCCGTGGCGGGGTCCATGGTGTGTTCCGAAGTGATGGAGAAGGGAATGCCGTATTGCACGAGGTTGTTGCACGCACTCATTTTTCCGCAAAAGGAATCGCGGCGGTGCTTGATGGTCATCTTGGCCGCGTCATCGCGCCACGCATGAACTAACACCGGCACGTCCAAGCCGGCCATTTTGAGTGTATCGGCCACGCCGCGTTCATCGCCGAAGTTGGGCAGGGTGACGATGATGCCGTCGATTTTCTCCCGATTTCTCTTGAAGAGGTCCGCGCATTTCTTGGCATCGGCCCAGGTTTCCACCGCACCGTACTTGGTGTCTTTCGCGGAAAGAATGATCGATCCATACCCAAGCCTGTTCAGAAGCGCCGGAATGACTTCATGGCCCTCCTTCGCCAGAATATCGGGGAAAAAACCCCGGTTGCCAACCAATACGCCAAAGGTTTGTTTCGATGCGCGTTTCGTAGCCATACCTTAATAGTTCCTTAACAGTTGTGCAGTCATCCCAACTATTGGACGAGCCCAAAAGGGGATTTTAATCGGCGCAAAGGCCCAAGCGCAAACTAATTCTGGGGCAGGACATCACGTATGGGTTCACCAGCTTTAGGCACGGCGGTCCGGTAGTCCTCTCCAAGGAACGCGGCCAGGGTGGCCGCGATCTGGCTTGCCGTCACGCGTTCTGTTTGATTGCGCTCGCCCAGCGCCGGAGTATCGGGTCCCATGAATGCCATACAGATGTTCTCGGAATTCGGCATCTCTTCACCATGGCTCTTCCATCCTTCCGGGGCATTGCCCCGCCCGTGATCCGTGGAAAATATAAGTGTCGTTTTATTGCGATACCGCCGCATGGATTGGGCCGTTTCCCAAAGGATTTTTACACAGTTATCCGCCATCCGCGCAGTCTCCAAATACTTGTCATACCGGCCTTCATGTCCCCATTCATCGGTTTCGCCAAGAGAAAGGAAAAAGACCCTGGGTTTTTCATTCTTAAAATATTCGAGGCTTGTTTCGAAGGTGAGTGAATCAAGCGGCTCACCATGCCACAAGCGGGTCGTTTCATCTTTAAGGCGGTTTAGCACCTGATACGTTGGGGTGAGTTTAACCTGGGAGATGGGCTCATAGCCGGCATTAATGAATAATCCACTGCGCTGGCGGTTCAGGATGTAGGGGAAGAGTTCCCAGGCGCCGAAGACCGCCACGTGGTTACGATACCGGCGCATCCCATTGAGCCATTCCAACACATTCAGATTGGGATTCGGGATTTTCTTATTGCTGTCCACCCGCGGATCGGCAATGCCGCAAAACGTCTCACTGTAGCCTGGATAGGAGAAATTAAGACCATTGCTCACTTGGGCGATGCTTCCCTTGGCCTGGTTTCCGAAAACCTGCCCCTCTTGGGCCATCACCTTCCATAAAAATGGCATTAACGCTTCGCGCCGTGCTTCCGGGGAATTCCGCCAGAAAGCGGCCTGGCTCAACTCAGGAATTGCGACGCCATGTTCTTTGGTTAGCAGCGATTCTTCCGCCCCAAAGAAGACTTCCTGCCAGCGCAAGCCGTCCGTCATGACAAAAATGATGTTTTCAGTTTTATGGGCTTTACCTTTGCCTGCATACGCCATTCCGGAGAACACAAGGCACAAGATAAATGCGAGCAACAATGATCTAAGTACGGTTTTCATGAAGCTTCCTTTCATAAATTACAACTACAACGCACACCTTTATTTTACAGAAAGAGAAAACCTTTAGCATTAATGTCTTTGTCACGTTTTTCGGGAGGGCGAAGCTCCTGCTGAGCCGTCGAAAAAGATCTACATAGAAACAAAATAACGCAGCACTTTGAATAGTTTGTCATACGGCTCGGCAGGAGCATCGCCCTCCCGGCTTTGTGTTTTGCTTTCTTCTTGGCGTGTGCGCCAAAGATGTCCGCTGCTCGAAATCGCAAACACATGTAGAGATTGATGAAAAAACCTCGTTCGACATCCTGAGCGAACGGTTACCGTTTGAGGATGCCGCCGCGTCCGGAACTCAGGAAAATGCCCTGGAGGTTCATCTTGAGTTCATCGGGATTGTCGGAGGCCATCATGGCATCCGATTCTTTTATAAGTCCGGATTTCACCAATCCGGCAAGGCTGATGTTAAAGGTTTGCATGCCGTCTTCCTGACCCGCAACCAGCGCCGTCGGAATCTGCTTCAGATTATTTTCTTTAATCAGCATAGAAATACCGGGGTTGTTGAACATGATTTCAATGGCGGGGACGCGTCCCTTGCCGTCTGCGCTGGGCACGAGGCGCTGGGAAATGCAGGCCCGCAACTGCAACGAAATCTGCGAGCGAACCTGTTGGTGCATGTTGGAGGGGAACATGTCGAGAATGCGGTCGATCGTTAGCATGCAATTGGTCGTATGAAGCGTGGAAAAGACGATGTGGCCGGTTTCAGCCGCGGAGATGGCGGCCTGGAAGGTTTCCGCATCGCGCATTTCGCCGATCAGAATGACATCGGGATCTTCGCGCATGGCGGCGCGCAGGGCCACATAGAAATCTTTGGTGTCAATGGTGACTTCGCGCTGGTTCACGATGCTTTTCTTATTGGTATGGAGAAACTCGATGGGATCTTCGAGCGTGATGATATGCATGCGCTTGCGCTGGTTGATCCAATCAATAATGGAAGCAAGGGAAGTGGATTTTCCGCTGCCGGTAGTGCCCGTGATTAAGATCAGGCCGCGCGGAATGTCGGCAATCTTATTCATGGCTGCAGGAAGATTAAGAGCGGCGAAATCAAGGATTTTCCCGCGCACGTGCCGCATGATAATGCCCACGGAGCCGCGTTGCCGGAGCACATTCACACGGAACCGCCCCAAACCGGATACGCTGTGCGCCAAGTCGGCGTCCCCATGTTCCAGAAACAACTGTTTCTGGCGTTCATCCATAATTTCATCCAGGAAACTCATGGTGTCGGAGGGGGTAAGGGCTTCCGTTTCGACAAACCGGATTTCGCCGTCGAGCCGTATGGCGGGCGGGCTCCCCACCGTGAGATGCAAATCGGATGCGCCATTTTTCACCGCGTAGGCCAATAATTTCTGTAATGAAGCCATGATGACTTCCCCTCCTCTTGTTATATGTTCCGTATAAACGAGTATAGCAAAGTGGATGTTCCCCGGCAATGCCCTTTTAATGATCCTTCTTCCACCTCCAGGGATAGCCGCAGATATGACAAAACTTATCCGTGGCCGGGCGTTCATACCGGCAATGCGGGCAGGTCAATGTTTTCGATTTCTCTGCCGGAATGGTTGGTTTTTGTTGTTTTGGCATGTCGATCTGACTTGCCGGGAGGCAGTTGGCGGGGGGGCCAACCTCCCAAGCTATTTTTTACCCTGTTTTTTATTATCCTGGCGTATTTGCGCGATGGTTTTGACTTTTACCCGTGCGGCTCCCTTCGTTTTTCGGATACCAAGGTTGGGTCCCAAGTCCAACCGCTTTCGCGCTCTAAGGATTTCTCGCTTATATTGCGGCAGCCATTGGGCTTGGGCAACCAGCATGGCGTCGGTCATTTGCCATATCTCCGGCGGATTGCACACGGTGGCCACCAGGGGATCATGCAACATGGCCTGTTTCAGCAGGGTGACGTCGCCATGAACCGCCGCTTCCATGGCCATCCGCTGCACCTGGATGCTCGCATTACAGGTTGCAGCGCACGCCAACGGGAGATCGCCCACCACCGGCATGTTCAGGCCGTTTCCATCCACATATCCCGGCGCTTCTATAACGCAATCGGATGGCAAATTGGAGATAACCCCATTATTGATCACATTGAAGAAGCCACGATATATGCGCCCGGTCGTTAAGGCCTCGATAATATAGCTGCCGTGTTCAGAAGAACGGTTTTCTGGGGTATATTCCGGCGCAGGATCCTTTTTCCAACGGGGGAATTCCGTTTCAAACCAGTTGCGCCCTTCAGTGCATACCCGCAGGTAGCCGCCGGTCTCGCCGTCGATCCAGTTGCCCAGCTTGATCCATTTCTTAATCTCATTCGGGCGCTTGCGGTACCACGGCACATATTCCGATAAGTGGCCGTTACTCTCCGTGCTGTAGTACCCGAAACGCCGCAATATATCGATCCGCACCTTTTCTGTTTGCGAAAAGACTGGATGTTTCTCGAACGCAGCAAGCAACTTCCCGGTGAGTTCGACGCCCTTGTGCTTTACAGAAATGAACCAGGTCTGGTGATTGATGCCCGCGCAGAGGACATCCAACTCGTGCATTGGGATGCCCAACACCTCCGCAATCTGTTCCCACGCGCCATGCACGCCATGACACAAGCCGATGGTCTTTACACCACCGTACGTATTGCAGGCCCAGGTGTTCATCGCCATGGGGTTGGAATAATTCATGAACAGGGCATTGCGATTAGCCACTTCGCGAATATCCCTGCAAAACGCGAGCAGTTGGGGGATGCTGCGCTGTGCGTACATGATTCCGCCCGCGCACAACGTGTCGCCAACACATTGATCCACGCCATATTTCAGCGGGATGTCGATGTCTGTCTTAAATGCCTCCAATCCGCCCGCGCGAATCACGCTGAACACGAAATCCGCGCCTTCCAGGGCCTTCCTGCGATTTAGCGTAGCGGTGATTTTTGCCGGTTTCTTATTGGCCTGGATATCCCGCGCCGCGATGCAGGCCATCATGTCGAGATTACGCTTGTTGATATCCGTAAATGCGAAGTGGGTGTCTTCGAGTTCAGGGACGGTTAAAATGTCCTGCATCAATTTCCGCGTGAAACCGATGCTTCCCGCGCCAATCATCGCCACCTTAATGGGCATATGGAATTTTCCTTTTTTTATTGATCTTTGCATCTCGTTCCCAAGTTGCACTTGGGAACGCACTTGCCCAAAAGCTTAGCTTTGAAATTCTTCACACCTTTAACTTCACATCGCCGCTGGGGAAGATCCAAATCCTGCTGCAACGATAGGGAAAATAAATTCATGCGATTGTAACTTTCCTGATTGCAGATAAGTCCACAATGATGAATCACTTCAATAACTCCGCGTTTTCCTTGACCTTGCGGATGATGTTGATGATGTCCCACATGTCTTCTTCTTCGGTCAATAGCACCGGATGCATAATCCACATGCCGCTCGTATAGCAAAGGTCTTCCGTTACAGGGCAGTGGCAGGCGTCGTAATCGAAATCCTTCAACTTCTTAAAGACCGGTTGTTTGTACAGCGGAAGAGGATATCCCGCGCTGATGGGAAGTCCTTCCGCCTGGCAAGCTTCAACAAACCGCGCGCGCGAACATCCAAACGCCCCTTCGTCAATCCGCAGGCAATAAATATGATATGCACGGCGCGTGATCCGGTTGCTGGAAGGCTGCGGCTCCAAACCCTCGATTTCCGATAATTCCGAGTTCAACAACGCGCCGTTGCGCTCCCGTTTCAGCGTTTGCTCTTCCAGCCGCGACAACTGCACGCTCAGCAGGGCCGCCTGAAATTCGGTCAGCCGCGCGTTGGTGCCGACATTGATGTGGTGGTACCATGGCATGCCCGCTTCACGTCCGCAATTGACGATGGATCGGCACAGTCTGGCGAAGTCCTCATTATCCGTGAGAATCGCGCCGCCTTCCCCGCCCGTCATGTTTTTCGATTGTTGAAAACTGAAAATGCCGCAAAGACCCAGCGCGCCCGTGCCTTTCCCTTCCCACTTCGCCCCCCACGAATGGCAGGCATCCTCGATCAAGGCAACGCTGCGCGCCTGCGCAATGCTCCGCAGCCGGTCGATATCGCAGACCCGCCCGCCGAAATGCACCGGCATGATCGCACGGGTGCGCCGCGTGATGGCCGCTTCCGCCGCGTTCGGATCCATGCACCACGATTTGTCCAAATCCACGAAAATCGGCGTGGCGCCCACGCGCGAAACCGCCGACACCGTGGCAATAAAGGTATACGGCGGCACGATCACTTCGTCCCCCGCCCCGATGCCCAGGGCTTCCAGAGCAATTTCAAGCCCTGCCGTGCCGCTGTTGCAACTGACGCAAAACTGCGCATCCTGGAACGCCGCAAATTCCTTCTCAAATTGCTCCACGCGCGGACCGTAGAACCACGTGCGGCTTTCCAGAACCTCCATTAACGCCTGTTTCTCGCGCTCATCATATATCGGCCATGCCGGCCAGGTCTTTTCCGTGGACCGCACCGGCGTGCCGCCGTGCAGTGCAAGCGGGGAAGTATTCTTTTTGCTCAAGGCATGTCTCCTTTGTTAAAACCAAATTATGACGCGATTCTCCCCAAAGACACAAATACGATTAGCACGCCCCGCTGTAAATTTGCATCCAGACGGGAAAATCGCAATACTAGTAGTTCCGTTAAATCAATGAACGGGACTACCTGCGCATAAATGCTGGAATAAATAAAGCAACCATCTTGGAGTGAGTATTATGGCTACGATGCATCCCGGACCTATTGCGTACTTTGAAGGCAAGTATGTTCCCACCGAAGACGCAAAAGTCAGTATCATGACCCACGGCTTTAATTATGGCACGGGCCTTTTCGAAGGCATCCGCGGCTATTGGTCGCCGGAGGAGAATAATATCCTCATTTTCCGGCTTAAGGAGCATGTGGATCGGTTCACGCGCAATTTCCGCATCATGTGCATGGATATTCCCGAATCCTTCGAGGATATCGAAAACATCTGTATCGAATTGGTTAAACGTAGCGGGTTCAAGGAAGGCGTGTACATCCGCCCGCTCTGCTACAAAAGCGATTTGTCGCTCGGACCCACCGTGAAGGGCGTGGAAAGCAGTTTTTGTTGCTACGTCATCAAACTGGGAGACTACTGCGACACGCAATCCGGCCTCGACGTGGCGGTGACCTCATGGCGGCGGTTGTCCGACAATGCGATTCCGAGCCGGGTCAAATCCACCGGCAGCTACATCAATTCCTCGCTGGCGGCCACCGAAGCCAAACAAAACGGGTTCCACGAAGCGATTTTCCTGCGCGAAGACGGTTCAGTCGCCGAAGGCAGCGCCATGAACCTTTTCATGGTGATGAACGGCAAGCTGATCACTACGCCGCCCACGGCGGACATCCTGGTCGGCATCACGCGGAATACCGTCATGCAACTGGCTTCGGAACAATTGGGCCTCGAAGTGATCGAACGCCCCATCTCGCGCACCGAACTGTATGTGTGCGATGAGTTGTTTTTCTGTGGCACGGGAGCGCAGGTCGCCCCCGTGCGGTCCGTCGACCGCCGTGTGCTGGGCAACGGCGAGCCCGGCCCCATTTCACGCAAGTTGCAGCAGGTCTATTTCGATGTGGTCCAGGGTAAAGTGTCCCAGTACCGTTCCTGGTGCACCCCCGTATTTTAACCGCATAAACAAGGACATACCGTGAGCGTTGAGCGTAAAGTACGCATTCGTGATGTGTTTTCTCTCGCATTCTGGGCGAACTATCTCGCAATTCTCCTGCTGACCTGCTGGCTCCCCCTGACCGCCATGACAATCATCGCAAAAAACGCAGAAGGCAAAATCCTCACGGAGCGGGTTAATTATGTGCGTGTGTATCGTTCCTACATAAAAGTAATAACGGGGCATTTCAGCGGCCATGCCACGGCTGTGGCCCTCCACCTGCTCCTTTCGTTCGCTGTCTGTTTTTCCGTGTGGTATCTGTTACTACGCTGGAATGCACGGCGGCAAACACCGTCCGAACCGGAGAATTCGCCCAATGACGGAAACTGAACTGCGTGACATGATCTGTGAAGTGGGCCGCCGTATGTATGAAAAGGACATGGTGGCCGCCACCGACGGCAATATCAGCGCGCGTTTGGGGCCGAACCGGTTTTTATGCACGCCGAGCGGGGTCTCGAAGGGATTCATGCATCCCAGCGACCTCATTATTGCCAATGGACAGGGTGAAAAAATCACCGGGAATGGGCGCGTCACCACGGAGTTCTTCACGCATCTGGCTGCCTATGAAGAGCGCCCGGACATCGAGGCTGTGGTGCACGGTCATCCCCCCATGGCCACCGCCCTCATGATTGCCGGTCATGGCATGGCCGAACCCGTGATCCCCGAACTGGTCATGGCCCTGGGAACCATCCCCACCGCCGCCTATGCCACCCCGGGCAGCCGTGAAGGTTCCGGTGTCATCCGTGATCTGATCCGGCGGCACGATGCCGTATTGATCGACCGTCACGGCGCCGTGACCGTCGGCGCCTCGCCATTGGATGCCTACTTCAAATTAGAGAAGGTGGAGCATTCCGCGCTGATTTACTGGGCGGCCCATGCCCTCGGCAATGTGCGCATTCTCGACGACACGCAAGTGGCCCGGCTCCGCCAGAGTGGCTCAAATTACCACGAGCAGAGCGATTTGGCATAGAATCCTGTCACGAAAGGATTTTTCCCATGCGTGTCGCCGTGCTGAATCCAATGTTCGGAAAGGACTTCACCAAGTCCGCACGGTGGTTTGCGCGCTCGCGCGGACGCGTCCAGCGGCATCCCGATTATCTCGCCACCGCCGTGGCCGTTTTAGAGGCCGCAGGCCACGAACTCCTGTTTATAGACGCCCAAGCGAAAAACATGCCCACCGGCACTCTCATGCCCCGCCTCAAGGATTTTCGCCCCGAATTGCTCATCTATCAGGCGACCACACCCTCCATCTATGCCGACATCGATGCCGCAAGGCAATGCCGCGAGGCCCTCGGCGGCGGTGTGCATGTGCTGGTGGGGCCGCATGTCTCCGCCGAGCCGGAGGACACCCTGCGGGCCGCCCAAGGCGCGGTGGATGCGGTGTGCCGCCGCGAATATGACTACACCCTGCGCGATCTGGCCAACGGCGTGCCGCTGCAGGAATGCCTGGGCATTTCGTATATGAAAGATGGAGAATATACCGCCAATCCCGACCGGCCCTACATTGAAAACCTGGACGAACTGCCCTTTCCCGCATGGCGGCATCTGGATATCCGCGATTACCGTGATGGAGCAAAGCTCTTCCCCTTTCTCACCCTGATCACCGGACGCGGCTGCCGGCACCGTTGCTCGTTTTGTCAATTGCCACAGGTAATGACCGGCCACGCCTATCGCCAGCGAAGCGTCGAGAATGTCGTGGCGGAAATGGAATACGACAAGCGGCTCTTCCCTGATCTCAAAGAAATCATGTTCGAAGATGACACGCTCACCATGAAAGTGGCGCGAGATCGGCTCGCGGACCTCTGCGAAACCATGATCCGCCGAAAGGTGAATCTCTCCTGGAGCGCGAATGCACGCGTGGACCTCAACGACCTGGAAATCCTGAAATTGATGAAACGGTCCGGCTGCCGCATGCTTTGCGTCGGATTCGAGTTTGGCGAACAACAGATCCTGAACAATGTGCGAAAAGGCACTACCCTCGAACAAATGGTTGCCTTTGCGGAGAATGCCGCCAAAGCCAGGATTCGCATCCACGGCTGTTTCATGATCGGGGGGCCCGGCGAAACCCGCGAAACCGCCATGAAAACCATCGAAATGGCCCAGCGCCTCAATATAGATACCGCGCAGTTCGCGGGGGTCGTGGCATATCCAGGCACCGCGTTTTACGAATGGGCCAAAGCCGAAGGTGCGCTCGTACCCCAAAACTGGCGCGACTGGGTGACGACGGATTTCGAACAGGCCTCGATCATAAGCCTCCCCACATTAAGCAAAGAAGAAATCAACGAACTGATCGATGTCGGTTTGCGCCGGTTTTACCTGCGCCCCTCCCAAATGCTGCGCATGATGAAAAACATCCGATCCTGGGCCGATGTAAAAGCCAAAGCCCACGGCCTCATGAGTTTTATTCAATATTTTACCAAAACCTAGAAAGTGAGAACTGGTAATCCTCGCCCTCCCAGGCACATTGATCTTTATATCCAGAAAATGTCATATAATAGTAAGGTCAAGCATGGAGGAAAGATCACCATGGCGCTGAAAAAATCCGAACGAAAGCTGCAAATGCGGGAGGAGGCCCGCCGTAAAATCAAGGGTTCCTCCGGCGGTGTCACCGGAAGCCGCGAATACCGGGAAAAAGTGGAACAAGGCCGGCGGCAGCTCTTGATGAAGTCCGCGGAAGGTGGCGATTCACACGCCCAGCAATTCAAGGCGGAAATTCACTATCTCATCAATAATTACGTGCCGTCTTACGACGCCCGTATCGAAGCGCTGATCGACAAGTGGCGGACCAGCGGCGATCCCGCCTACGATCCCGAAGTGCGCGTGGCATTGCGCAGGGCCCGTCAAAAGCACATGCAAGACAGCCCCGCGTAATCGTATTGAGAAACACAACTGTGCCCAATATGGATTTTGAAAAGGAATGGAAAGAGATCGCTCTCCGGCGCTTACAAGAACTCCGCTCAAAAAAATGTAACGCGGTCCCGGGCGATGAAGTGTTTAAACGTCTTTTTGAAAAGTATAAACAGTTCCATCCTGCTGGGTGGGTGAAGCGAAGCGAAACCCGCCAACTGCCCTGAGTTTATTCTACAAACTGCATCGTCATCTCCCGGCCAATGACCGTACGCGCCCGTAAATGATTTTCCGTGGTCAGCAGATTCACCAACGTTGAGACAGGGCCGGAATAAGTGACGCGCAAGCGCGCAAGCGCATCCGAATAATATAATTCCTCCACGGCGGATACGCCCGGCGTGGATTTCAGGACCTGCACCACACCGTCCACTTTATCCCGGGCATTGGGATGTTCCAGCACGAGCAAAATGGTATCCGGCGGCAGAGCGCTGACCGCCGCCAAAATGCCCGCCACCACAATATCGCCCGCCATTTTAATACACGCGTCCTGCACGGCCTGTTCGCCGCTTTCGCCAGGATTTGCGGCATACACCGCCGCTGCGCGGGTCAAGTCATCGGTCATTTTGCCATCAAGGCCCCGGAACACCCGCAGGGTTAGCGTAGCCTTGGTCCGCGCCACATTCCCCCCGCCCGTTGCGCCTTCCGACACGGTAGTTGCAACGCCCAGCATGACCACGTCCGCCAGCGTGCCCCGCGCAAATTTCCCGCAGATCTCCATATCGGCCCGCAGAAGTTCGATCAACTGCGCCTTGGGATACAAGGCCGTGACGGATTCCGAGGTGGAAACGTCGAATTTCAGCTTCTTCAGTTCCTGCACCAGCGTCGTTTCCACTATGCCCGGCGATGGAATTGTGGCCGCCTGCGCATCGCCAATCTGCTCCCCGGCGATTAACAGCACCTTGGGCGGCTTTGGCAGCCGGGGCCGGATCAGCGCCGCCACATCCTGCCGCACCGGACGTTCGAGCACATGCGCATCAATTTCCACGTCCGTGGCGTTGTCCGGTGTGTCGCACCGAAGCAAGTCGTAATTGCGCAGATACCGCTCGGCATTGCGAAACATGGGCTGAAACGGACTCATGTCCTCCGAGGCGATCATGGACTGGATCACGGATTCCAGCACTTCCTGCTGGGCGAAATTAATGGCGGCGGTGCGCGCGGTGGCGCCGAGGCCTTCCGCATGCCCCTTCATGCGCACCGTAAGAATATCTTCCTCGGCGATGCACCATCCCATGAGAGAAATGAAAACTGCCGCACCTAACAGGACACGGCAGGGGATGAAATGAACGGATGCGAGCATGGTGACTAATCGCGTCTGCCAAAAATGATCAGCAGGCGGACGAGTTGAAGCACCGCCACGGCCGCGGCGGCCACATACGTCATGGCGGCGGCAGTCAACACTTTGCGCGCGCCGTAGAGTTCGTCCGCGGTCAAATATCCGCCGCTGCTCAGGGCTTGCATCGCGCGCCTGCTCGCGTTGAACTCAACCGGCAGCGTGATGATTGTGAAGGCCACGGACGCCGTGAACAGCCAGATGCCCGCCGTGACCAGCCAAGGCACGCCTTGACCCGCATAGCCGATAATCAGGCCGATGAAAATGAGCGGAAAGGCCAAACGGGACCCAAGAGCCGATATCGGATACATAAAATGGCGCACCTGCATCGGAACGTAATTATCGGCGTGCTGCAGGGCGTGGCCTGTTTCGTGGGCGGCAATCCCCAGCGCCGCGATGCTGCGGCCATTATAGACGTCTTCCGATAAGCGGAGCGTTCGGCTCTGTGGATCATAATGATCCGTCATTTGCCCCCCAATGCGTTCCAGGGCCACGGCATTGGCCGCACCCCGCGCAGGGCCGTTTGCGATGCCAATATTCGCACTGCGCAGGATTAACTGAGCCACCTGTGCGCCCGTAATGCCTCTCTGGACAAACACTTGCGAATACTTGCTATAGGCCCCACGGACCTTTGCCTGCGCCCAGACGGTCAGGATAATGGCCGGGATCATCAGCAGATCCGCTGGGTGAAACATGTAAAATCCAGGCATAAACATCGTTTCTTCTTCTCCTTAGTACTCGTCTTTTTTCATCAAAGAACCGTGCAAAGCTGTACTGCCTTACACGGCCCGTCTTTCTTTCTATTTTTTATAAACGTCTCCACGTTTCCCTGGATGACGCCTTTCTCTTATATATACACCAAAAACAGAAAAACTATTCACTCGCTTCACCGCATACGGCGGCCTCACGCCTCACTTCACAGTCCGCATGGCGCATTGGCCGTTGAACATCGCGCCTTCCTCAATCACCAGGTTCCGCGCCTGAATGTCGCCTTGGACGAGCGCACCCGCCACCAGCCGGAGCTGTCCCGTGGTTACGATGCTGCCTTTTATCTGGCCCGCCACGCTGATTCGCTTGCCGGCGGACACGCCCGCGTTCAACCGCCCGGATTTGCCCACTTCTACTTCCTCGATACATTCGACAGGCCCTTCCACCTGGCCGTCCACACGGCAGGAACCTGCATGGATCTTCCCTGAAATCCGCGCTGTCGCACCCAGCAACAACCGGCCCTCCACCGTCACATCGCCGTCGATATGACCGGAAATTTCCGTGTCGGGTCCGCCCGTCAGCGAACCTTTAATGCTCACGCCTTCGGGAATCACCATCTTGCCCGGGCCGGCGGCGGATGGCTTTTTCTGCGCGGGAGCCTCATCCCGGGAAACCGGCGCCGCCGAGGCCGGCGTTTCAGTCTGCTGGGACGGCATTTGCAATTTGCGTTCTGGCGCGCGCCCGGTTTGAATCGCGTCATTCAGCCAGGAGTTCCATCCGCCAAACAATCCCTTGCGGCCTCCCTCAGATTCTTTTTCCGCGTTCCCGCCCTGCGTTTGAGGATTCTTCGTGTCAGCCATGTCTGTATCAAACCCCGTACTGTTAAATGAATTCGACCATCGCCCAAGACTTCAAATCGCCTCAAGTCTACCGATTTCCAGCCCCTGCAATCAAACCACCCCCGCAGCCGAAAAATCACCGCCGCAATTCACAGATATCGCAGGGTGGCTGAATCAATGCGAAACCCGCCAACACCCGAACGTGCCCTCTCGTCCTGCTGACCCTATTGGCCCTATCGGTCCTATTGGCCCTATCGGTCCTATTATTTGACATCCCCGCCCCATACCCGTAGGATGATTTTCCAGGAAGGGTTTTAAGATTCTTATGACAGAACAGACTGAAAATACACCGGCACGGGAACAAATCGCGCTGAATCCCGGCCTGCCCAAACAATACCTTGTGGGACTGGTGATACTGCTTACCCTTGCATTGATCCCAGGTATTTTACTGATCCGCGCCTTGGCTCTGGGGGTGACCCAATACCAGGTTTCCGCGTTTGAAGACTATACGCGCACCGCTCTGGCGGAAAAAAACTTTGAACGCGCGATCGAACTGTGTACGGGCGCACTCAAGGCCGGCGTGAACCGCAGCGACCACTGGGGCAAGGTGTATTTGCTTCGCGCACAAGCCTATGCCGGACTCAACAAGCTGGATGATTCTCTGGGAGAGTTGGAGGCCGCCACCGCCTTTTGGCGGCAGAAATATTACTATGCCACCGAAGAAAACCGCGTGGAACTGGCCTCCTTCGGAACGGAATTAGGCCGGAAATTACTTGCCGCTTCGGCCCCGGATAAGGCATTGCGCGCCTTTTCCACCGCAGGCATGGGTAGCGGGGATCCGGGGGGGTATCTTGCAGACCTAATCGCAAAACTGGACGATGCCCAGAAAAAGCAACTGTGGAAAGAAGCCCCCCTGATCATTGTGGAAGATTTCCGGGAGAAAAATCCGCCCCTGCTGGCGGCCATTGAGAATCAGCAAAACCGAACGGTTGCGGCCAGTAAAATCGATCCCGAAGCCTCCTGCACCGGCGGCGTAAGCGCACTCCTCGAACTCGGCCCTTCCTCTCAGGACGGACGCGCACGATTCGGGCTTGCCGCCTATCTCCCCGTCTCTGAAACCCCCTATGCACTGCGCGCCTATCTCAAAGAAGAAACCCCTTCCGACACACAGTTTCTTATCACCTACTGGTTCGAGTCCGCTCAGAAATCCGCCCTCACCCTCGATGCGCCCGCCAAAACCCTCGACAACGGATGGAAATGCTTCGATATCCGCCGAAATTTCTACCAGGAACGCCTTGCCGAAGCCAATCAACAGGGCTACCTCATTTCCGGCGGCATCATCAACAATCTCGGCATTAGCCTGTCCCCAAGCCCTGCAAACCGCTTCTGGCTCGACCGAATCGAACTCTACCTGCCGTGAGGATTCAAGGTTTGGGGTTTGGGGCCTCAAGCCCCCCGCCGCAAGCCTTATTCTCCTCCCTCCCCTAATCTCACCGGAGTTGCCACCACCTTTGAACGAAATTCCGGGCCGTATGTACGATAGAGCACCTGCCCGCGGAACACTTCACACTCCGTTGGCAAGGACGGCGCTGTAACCCTATACGACAACGTCACGGGAAATGTGGGAATATTAAACCATGCCATTGTCAGTGTTCCTTGCGCTCCTGATGCAGGGCCTAAATCAGGTCGAGTATCACTCACCCAGTTGGTAAACTGCCAACCCTCAGGAAGTCGTTCCTCAATCCCCAGGCCGGTAATATGATCTGTTCTACAGTACTGTAAGATCAATGTGACCACCCCGCTTGGTGATACATGGCGAAATAATGTAATATCTGATGTTGAGAAATAAGGTTCATACCCGTCTTCACTGCCTTCAAGGGAAAGGGCATATCTTTGTACATTATATAACTGCGTAATCCGAAGCAGTTCCGTGAGGTCAATCCGCCAATCCGTGGAATTATAATCACTGCTGTGCGGCGCGCAGGAATCCGTATCCCCCGGTCCGGGCGCATACCCATCCTCCCCCGTTGCATCACAATGATACCCCCCCGAATTATAAAACTGCGTCACCCGCAGCATCTCCGACATGGATATCGTCCAATCTTGGTCAACATCCGCACTGTGCGGACCGACCGCCTCATCTGTTTCACAATACGTCTCGCTTCCTTCTTCTCCTTCCCATTCCCATTCCCCCTCACTTATCCCTTCGGCCTGACCCTCTTCCTGTGACCCTTCAAATGACAAACCCTCTGCTTCGCCTTCACCCTGCCCTTCTTCCCCTTCCTGACCTTCCTGGCAACTGCCACTGTAATGAACCGTGACGCCTCGTTCCTGCAAAAGCGGAATTTGGTAACAAAGTGCAGTCTGACCCAAAGGATTAATATCTGCCCACACGATATCCCCGCTTCCTATCCCTGTGTTGTCAATAAGAGCACTCATGTCTGAAATCTGATTATTCTCAAGCCGAAGCTCGGTCAAGTTCGTCAACCCGGCCACCGCGTTCATGTCTGTTATCTGATTGCTGCGAAGATCAAGCTCTGTCAAGTTCGTCAACCCGGCCACCGCGCTCATGTCTGTTATCTGATTGATGGCAAGATCAAGAAAGGTCAAGTTCGTCAACCCGGCCACCGCGCTCATGTCTGTTATCTGATTCCCGTAAAGATAAAGTATGGTCAAGTTCGCCAACCCGGCCACGGCACTCATGTCTGAAATCTGATTGTTGTAAAGAAAAAGATGGATCAAGTTCGTCAACCCGGCCACCGCGCTTATGTCTGATATCTGATTAGTATTAAGCCAAAGCTTGGTCAAGTTCGGCAACCCGGCCACTGCGCGCATGTCTGATATTTGATTGCCGTAAAGCAGAAGCTCGGTCAAGTTCGTCAACCCGGCCACCGCGCGCATGTCTGATATCTGATTGCTGCTAAGCCAAACCCGGGTCAAATTCGTCAACCCGGCCACTGCGCTCATGTCTGTTATCTGATTGTTGTGAAGATGAAGCTCTGTCAAATTCGTCAACCCGGCCACCGCGCTCATGTCTGATATCTGATTGCTACTAAGCCAAAGCGTGTTCAAGTTCGTCAACCCGGCCGCCGCGCTCATGTCGGTTATCTGATTGCTGCCAAGATCAAGATCAGTCAAGTTCGTCAACCCGGCCACCGCGCTGATGTCTGTTATCTGATTGTTGCCAAGATAAAGAAAGGTCAAGTTAGTCAACCCGGCCACCGCGCTCATGTCTGATATCTGGTTATGATCCAGGTATAGCGCTTTAAGATTGACACAAAATCCCAGGCCAGTGAGATCAGTAATTCCCTTGTTATCGCCATTCAGTCGCTGTACCCCAAGCAAATCTGTATCAAGGATATCGCCGGTGGGTTTATGAATCGTCTCCCGGATCACGGTTTCGAGCGCCGGATCCGGAAACTCGACCACCGTACTCCCCACTGCCGCCCCTATAGCCATCAGATACACCATAGCGCCTAAAACCAAGGAATGTCCGTTTCGCATCGTACACCTCCTTTTTAAGTGTTCCTTATTAATTATACCAATAAGATTTAAAAAGTCAATAGGATTTTTCTGCCCCCCCCTCCTCTCGCAAACCTGGCCCCCTCGTTTCGCAAACCTGGACCCCTCGTTTCGCAAACCTGGACCCCTCGTCTCGCAAACCTGGCCCCCTCATTTCGCAAACCTGGACCCCTCGTTTCGCAAACCTGGCCCCCTCGTCTCGCAAACCTGGCCCCCTCGTTTCGCAAACTCCGGGTTCCAGTCTCCGGAACCTACAGACTACAGTCTACCTTCCTACAGTCTAATTCCCCCCCCCCTTCGCCGAACGGACTTCGGCGCTACCCTCGTTTCGCATATCCACATTCCTCAAATCTTTCCCAATAGTAGCGCTCAATTCCAATTGGGCGTCCGATGGGGGTACCCTCGTTTCCCGCGAGTACGTCACTTCCGCCGGAAGTGATCGACCCGCCATGGACACTCCCCCCCAAAAACCTACCCTCGTTTCCGGAACCTACAGTCTACAGTCTAATCCCCTACAGTCTAATTCCCCCCAGGGCATCCTGCCAGTTGAACTGTAGGGCATAAAGTACCATACTTACCCACCGGGAAGGGGGGAGCGTCGAATTGAGAAGGAGAAGCCATGTCTGGGATGCTTATTTTGATGACCGCCATGCTCCATGCCACGAATCCGGCGCCGGAAACCTTTGCGGAACGGGATGCGTGGGTAAAGGACCATTTCTTAGGATCTGCGCCATTCCTATCGTTTACGTACGATGGACAACCCTCTTTGGACTTTCTGGGGAACTGGCAACTGGAACGAAGCACGAAGGAACTGGATGCCCAGCGCACGGAGCACACCTTAACGTACACGGACCCACAGACCGGTCTGGCGGTGCGTTGTGTAGGCGTTGTCTGGAAGAAGTATCCGGCGGTGGAATGGACGGTCTATCTCAAGAATGGCGGTTCGGCGGACACCCCCCTCATCGAGTCCATTCAGGCCATTGATACTGTTTTTACGCGGGACGAGAAAGGGGAATTCCTGCTGCATCATCATATCGGCGACAAATGCACCGTGGATAGTTTCGCGCCAATCGCCACGCCCCTCGCCCCTGGCGTTTCCCAGAAATTTGTCCCGGACGGCGGGCGTCCCAGCAATGGCGTGTGGCCGTATTACAATGTGGAGCGCCCGGAGGAAGGGAAGGGGATGCTCCTCGCCATTGGCTGGCCCGGACAGTGGGCCTCCCAGTTTACCCGCGATTCCGGCGCGGGCCTTCGCATCGTGGCTGGCCAGGAACTCACCCATTTGAAGCTGCATCCCGGCGAAGAAATCCGCACGCCCTTGATCGTGCTTCATTTTTACAAAGGCGATTGGATTGATGGGCAGAACCTATGGCGGCGATGGATGTTCGACTGCAATTTCCCCAAGGATCACGGGAAACCGCTTGCCCCAAAACTAGGGTCCGCGAGTGTCCAGCATTACAAGTTCAACTGCACCCAGGCCGGCGATATCGAATTCATTGATCGCTTTACGGAAGTGGGCATGAAGCTCAGTTATTGGTGGATGGATGCGGGGTGGTATGTGAATGACAACGCGGGCTGGCCGAAGGTGGGTACATGGGAAGTGGATAAAGCGCGTTTTCCCGATGGCATCAGGGCCATCTCCGATCATTGTCATGCCCAGGGAACCGAGGTCATCGTCTGGTTCGAGGTGGAGCGGGTGGCCGCGGATACCTGGCTCGCCAAGAATCATCCCGAATGGGTCCATGGCGGCGCGGGCGGCGGATTGTTCAAAATGGACGACCCGGCGGCGGTTCAGTGGATCACGGATCATATCGACAAAATGATATCGGACGAGGGCATTGATTTATATCGCTCGGACTACAACATCGATCCGCTCAAATTCTGGCGCGATAACGATCCCGAAGACCGGCAGGGCATCACTGAGATTCGTTACATTGAAGGATATCTTAAGTACTGGGATGAATTGCGCCGCAGGCACCCCGGTATGTTAATCGATTCCTGCGCCAGCGGCGGACGCCGCGATGATCTTGAAACGATGCGGCGGGCCGTGCCCCTGCTCCGCACGGATCTTGAAACACTACCGGAAGGGAATCAGTGCGCCACCTACGGATTTGACCTGTGGCTGCCTTATCACGACGGCGTGAATTGGGAAAATACTCCCTATAGTTTCCGAAGCAGTATCGCGCCGTTCCTCCAACTCAACTGGGATGTCCGCGCAAAGGAATTCAATCTGGATGCTGGAAGGAAGTCCCTGGCGCAGTGGCGCGCGGCGGTCCCGTACTACTTTGGTGATTTCTATCCGCTCAGCGATTACAGCACCGCCGATACCGTCTGGATGGCTTGGCAGTTTGACTGTCCCGATCTTGAAGAAGGGCTGATCCAGGCATTTCGCAGGCCGCAATGTCCGGAAGGTTCCGCCCAATACAAGCTCCGTGCCTTGGACCCGGAAGCCCGCTACGTGGTGACCGATTTCGACGACGGCCCGCCCAGGGAAATGACCGGTCGGCAATTGATGGAGGGGGGGCTGTCAATCGCCATCTCAGCGCAACCCGGCGCTGCATTGCTTATCTACAAGAAGATTGGAAAATAGCCGGTGAATCGAAGCAGGAAGGCGCCGGCGCTGTTATCCTTGGCTGTGGCGATGTCAGCTTGGGCGATGGCCCCCGTGTTTATCCGCTACATGCGGGGATCCTACGATCCTTACTCCCAGGCGTTCATCCGGTATTTGTTTGCCGCGATGATTTTGTCAGCGGTGTGTCTGGTTTTGTACCGGCAGGATTTTCTCCGGTTGTTGCGGAGACCAGGCATGATCCTGGGTCTTGTGTGCGTCAATATTGTGCATCAATTGTCGTGGACCGTCGGCTGCTACCATGTCTCGGCCACGTTGGCGCAACTTATCACCGAGCTTGGCGTGGTCTTTGTCATTATCTTTAGCTTTTTCCTATTCCATGAGGAGCGGCGCGTGATCCGGAGCCCGGTTTATCTCTCCGGGACCGCCCTCAGTTTTGTGGGAGCGGCTGCCGTGTTGACGGGCGGCGGCCATGCCACGGGAGCCACTGTGCCGTGGGCCGCTGGATTGCTGATGATCACGGCGCTATGTTGGGGAATCTATGTGGTATGGGCGAAACATATCGTGATGGACTGCCATCCCGTCCCCATGTTTGCCGTTCTTTCCGTGTATATCACCCTGGGTCTTGCAATCGTTGCCCTGCTATTCGGCAGTCCCGTCTGTATCTTTGAAGCCGGCTCCAGGATTACACTCATCGCCTTTATTTCCGGCATGTTGCCCCTGGCCGCCGCCCATCCTTCGTTTCATTTCGCGCAAAAATACCTCGGCTCCGCCTTCAGCAGCAGTTGCAACCTGTTTGCGCCCCTCTTGACCTTTGTCTTTGCCTCCATTTTTCTCGATGATGCCCCTCTCACCCTGATGCAATGGGCCGGGGCCGCCGTGCTTATCACCGGCACCTTAATGGTCGTGCGGACCGGCCAGCGCAGCCCGGAAAGCCATTCATAACTAATGTTGTGGAATCAGGGGACCAATAAAAGGATTTGCACCTTTCCGGGAGGTTGCGTTACTGTCAAGGATGCAAGAATGAGGAGATTTCCCGATGAAAATGTGGTTGGCGTTAGGAATGATGGGCGCGCTGCTTTCCGTGGGCGCGTGGACACAGGAGGCCGCTATCATGTCCCCGGATGAATTTCAAAAACAGGTGGAGAATGCAAAAGGGCGTGTGGATTTCATCTTTGCGGATGACCGTCCCTTCAAGCAGTGTCATGCCTCGACCGTGGTCGAAACGGCGAACGGCGCACTGATCAGCGCATGGTTCGGCGGCACCGAAGAGAAGAATCCCGATGTGGGGATATGGATGGCCCGCTTCGAGAACGGCGCATGGTCGAAACCGGAACTCGCGGCTAAGGTCAATCAAACCGCGCATTGGAATCCTGTATTGTTCCGCGATGCGGAAGGAGCGGTCTATTTGTTTTTCAAGGTGGGGCCGCAAATTCCTTTCTGGCAAACCTATTGGAAGCAGTCGGCGGACAACGGTATCACGTGGACGGATCCTGTGGAACTGGTTCCCGGTGACAAAGGCGGGCGCGGACCCGTGAAAAACCAGCCTATTATCCTTTCCGATGGCGCATGGATCGCGCCTGCCTCGACGGAATTTAGAAAAGAAGTTCCCTTTGCCGACCGTAGCACGGATCGTGGCAAAACCTGGACCCGGTCCGCGGATTGGGTGATCGATCGATCCATGCTCAAAGGTCATGGCGCTATTCAGCCCGCGTTTTGGGAATCAGCCCCCGGCAAGGTGCATGCATTGATGCGGAGCGATGGCGGGCGTATCTGGCGCGCCGACTCTGAAGATGGGGGCAAAACCTGGTCGGCGGTATATGCCACGGACCTGCCGAACAACAACAGCGGCATCGATTTGTTACGTCTGGAAGATGGGCGTATCTTCCTGGTCTATAATCCCGTGGAGAAAGATTGGGGCGCGCGCACCCCGTTGGACCTTGCTGTTTCAAACGATGATGGGAAGACATGGCGGCGGCTGGCCCATCTGGAAAACGATCCCAATCAGGATTCCGAATATTCCTATCCCACTATCGTGCGCACCAGGCAAGGGGTTGCCATCACCTATACCTGGCAGCGGCAACGGGTCCGTTGTTGGCAAATCCCGTTGGAATCGCTTAAATAATCCCGGCAATGGCTTCTTCCGCGGCAAAAAGCTGGAAACCGGGCCGAAAATCTTGTAGTCTTTCATCTATTAACGAATATTAAGGTTAAAGAAAGAGGTTGATTATGCGGCGTATTGTACTTGTGTGCTTCTGCCTCAGCCTGGTGGTTGCTCCGGCCTGTGCGGCGGAGTTTAAGGCAGGTTTTGCGAAAAAAGATATCACCCCCACAAAACCCATCCCCATGTGGGGCTATGGCGCACGCCATGATTTTCCGGGCAAAGAAACCTGCGACCCGCTTTTTGCCAAGACGCTGGTCATCCAGGCCAATGGCGTGAAAGCTGCATTAGTGGGCCTCGATCTGGGCCGGTCCCCGACATTTAAATCCACGGATGCCATACTCGCCGCCGTGAAACAACAGTCCGGCATTGAATATGTCATGATGTCCGGTTCACACACGCATCATGGCCCCGTTATCGAGTTGGTGGATGAACCGGGCAAAGGACAAGGCAAATTCGACGACGCAGTGGCCTATGCCAAGGAATTGGAACAAAACATCATTGCCGCGATTAACGAAGCAGCCGCCGGTCTTGTCGATGCAAAGATTGGGTGGGGGGCCGCGGAAACCGATTTGAACCGGAACCGCCACGCAAAATACGATCCTAAACCGCGTGACCCTGAACTGGCCGTGGTGCGGTTTGACGATATGCAGGGGAAGACCATCGCCCTTATGGTGAACATGGCCGCCCATGCCACCATTTTCAATGTCCGGGACTACCGCTGGACGTCGGAATGGCCGGGATCCATGCAAACCTTTGTTGAGCAGGAATTAGACACGAATTGCTTCTTCATGCAGGGCGCCGAGGGCGATCTGTCGCCGAATACCAATAAGGATCGAAAGGGTATCCGTGGTTTCGGAAGAGCCGTGGCGGACAAAGTGAAAGAGATTAACCAGGGAATTATAACCAGTGTGCCAGCCAATCCCAGTATTAAAGGGATGTATGACAATCTGGAATTCCCCTCCCGCGTCGATTTTACCAATGGATTGGTCGTTGGCATGTTCAAACAGGGATTCTTTCCCGAAATGGTCGCCGTCATGGACGAAGTCCAGGGCAATATCATCCGTCCGCGCCTGGTTACCCTGGTGCTTAACGGCGAACTGGCCCTGGTGGGTGGATCGGGAGAATTTTTCTGTGACCATTCCAACCGGCTCAAGCAGGAATCCAAAGCCAAAGAAACCCTCTTCTTCGGTTTATGCAACGGCCATTGCATGTATATCCCCACGGAAAAAGCGGTGGAACAAGGCGGTTATGGCGCTGACCCCGGTTTTGCATGGGTTCCCGCTACAGCCGGCCGTGAAATGATCGACAAAGCACTGGCAAACATCAACACATTGCTTGCCCAATAAATATCGCCGCCGGTTAAATACCAAGACGTGGCGGCAGGCTAAAAATAAAACGTGGCGTTCCTTGTAGTAAGGAACGCCACGATGCTTTCCGGAAATATCCGATGCTTAGCGTTTGGAGAACTGGAAGCGTTTGCGGGCGCCGGGGCGGCCATACTTCTTGCGTTCCACCTCGCGGGCATCACGCGTCAGCAGCCCTTCCTCGCGCAACGCTGAACGGAAATTCTCGTTCTCCTGCACCAGCGCGCGGGCAATGCCCATGCGCAACGCGCCGGCCTGGCCGGAGAGTCCGCCGCCATCGCACAACGCGCGGATGTCATAGCGGTCCACCGTTCCAGTGACCGCGAAGGGTTGGCGCGCCATCTGCACCAGTGTATCGCGATTCAGATAATTCTCCAACGCAACCCCATTCACCACGAATTGCCCCGAACCGGGTTTCATGCGCACGCGCGCCCGCGCCCGTTTCCGGCGGCCAATCGCCACGATCTCATTGGTTTTTGCATCAATCACGGTTTACGTTCTCCCGGTTATTTGATCTTATAGGGTTGGGGATTTTGGGCCTGATGCGGATGATCCGCCCCGGCATACACGCGGAAATGCGTCGCCAGTTCCCGGCCCAGCCGGTTGTGCGGCAACATGCCCTTAATGGCCAGCTCCATTGCGCGGGTTGGAAACTTTTCCATCATGTGACGGTAGTTGACTTCCGTGAGACCGCCCGGATAATGCGAGTGGCGGTAGTACATCTTGTCTTCCACCTTGTTTCCGGTCACCCGCGCCTTGGCCGCGTTAATGATCACCACGCAGTCGCCGCAATCCAGATAGGGGGTGTATTGCGGCTTATGTTTGCCGCGAAGCAGTTTCGCCGCTTCCACCGCCACCCGGCCCAGCACTTTGCCGTCGGCGTCTATCACATGCCAATTCTTTTTAATCTCCCCTTCTTTGGGGACATACGTCTTCACGCTTCATTCCTCCGAAAATAGGGTTCACGCCATGGGAATCATGCGCGTTTCAATGTAACGGGAGACGTATGTTAGCAAATATCAACGCCTTAAATCAACTTTACTCTTGTTCTTTTGCAAGCAACTGCGAAATAGCCCGTTTTCTCAAAAGCATACCGGGCACCGGGCAAATTGCTGGCAGTTCGCGGCCAATCTATTGATGGTTAACTTGCCCAGAGGAGAAAAAGGCCTATTCCATATATGGCTCTTTTAGTTTTTTCCCTTCACTGCCGATATAGAGATATAAGTGCTTGGCCATTTTATGGATTCTTATAATAGTGCGCCAAGTAAATTGTAGACAACTCTCTATTAAATTTAAAAAAAACGATTGACAGCAAAGAAAATCTACTTTAATATAAAACGCAAGGTACGGAAAAGGCAGACCGTGCAGAAGCCTTTTGATTATAAGGCGCGGTTTAACGATGAGTTGGACGGACTATTATTTATTATTTGTTCGTGACTTCTTATCGTAAAGGCATAAATTTTTTACTTTTGGAAGGGAAGGACTCATGCGCAAGGAAAATTATGTTCTAAGAAGGCATGGCGATGGTGCGTGTTTATTCATTACCGTGTTTTTATTGATTGCCGGGGGATCTTGGGCCGACATATTTAATCCCATGACGGGCACCTCCTCCGGGGATTTGATTGTCAGCTCAGGCACCCTCTCGATTGACACAGGCCTGTATGTTCCTCCGACCATTCCGGTGGGAATGATGTACTGGGGAACAAGTCCCATTCATACCGCCCAAGCGGTATATGAAAATGGGGTGCAAGTTTTCAGGTTTGATCATGTGAATATCGCGCCTGCCGTTACGGTTACGGTCACCGGTCGATGGCCGTTGTCTATTTTGTCTCGAAATGATATGCGGATCGCCACGACGATCAATATTTCAGGCGTGACAGGTTCAACAGGATATGTGGCGGGACGGGCAGGCGGCGGCATTGGCGGCGCGGGTGGTTCGGGCGGCGTGGGCGGTAATGGCGGTGATGGTGGCGATGGTGGTAATGGCGGAAATGGTGGCCGGGGGGGTAATGGCGGCGTTTGGTTCAGTGCCGGACAAGCCGGTGTGGAAGGCAATGATGGAACGCGGGGAGACATTGGCAATTACGGAGGTGGCGGCAACATAGGCTCTGCTGGCTCTGCCGGCAGTTTTGGATTTAATAATTGGGCCGGCAGCGGTTTTGGTGGTGGTGGGGGCGG
>JAKQOG010000089.1 GCA_029565395.1 Candidatus Hydrogenedentota bacterium
CATTCTTCCACCACCATGCGGGTTGCCGTGCCGGCATTGCCCGATGCATCGGTGGCGGTATAGGTCACGATGAATGAACCAGAATCGATTGGGTCAATGACATACTGGCAGGGGACATCCGTGTCACAGGCATCCATGGCCGCCGCGCCAGGATCATTGAAAGGCTCGCCGCAATCAAGATACAGAGGATTGTCGCCGGTCACTGTAACCACCGGCGCGATAGTGTCCGCCACGCGAACCGTGCGCGTGGCGCTTGCAGGATTGCCGGACGAGTCCGCGGCAGTATAGGTAACAACATAATCGCCTGTAACCATGGTATTCACCGTATCACCGCCCACCGTCACGGCTACAGGACCATCGCAGTCGTCTGTCGCGGTGGCGTCCGCATCCGTATAGCTTCCGCCGCATTCCACGATCACCAATGCCTCGCCAATCAGCGAAATCGCCGGTGCAACCGTGTCGGCCACACTCACCAGCCGCGTGATGGGTGTGGCACTGTTCCCGCTGTTGTCACTTACGGTATAGGTAACGGTGTAATCGCCTTTCACCCCCGTATTCACCGGATTGTCTGTAACCACATTCAAATCCCCATCGCATGTATCAACAGCGGTAGCCCCCGCATCCGTATAGTTCCCCCCGCATTCCACCGTCACAAGCGCATCGCCAGTCAGCGTGATAACCGGTGGCGTTGTGTCCACCACGGTCACCGTTTGTGTCACCGGCGTTAAGCCTTCGGCAGAATAAGTGATTGTGTGAATCCCGGAAACACAGGTGTTAATAACCGGATCGATATTCACTTGAGGAATGACTTGCCCGGGACATTCTGTTACCGTTGCCCCCGGATCATCAAAAACGCTGCAGCACTCCACCGGGATCGTGGCGTCTCCTGTCAGGAGAATGACTTGCTGGCAATCATCAATAACATTCACGGTGCGCGTCGCAATGGCACTATTGCCTGAATCATCGGTTGCCGCGTATGTAACGGTATAGCTGCCTGCCGTAAGGGTGCTCACCGGATTATCAATGTCCAGATCAATTTCCATATCGCAGGTGTCCGTCACAAGTGCGCCCGCATCGATGTATTCATCACCTAAACTGATATCGACAACGGAGGGGCCATTAAGCGTGATGACGGGTTCTGTAGTGTCCACCACGTTGACCGTGCGCACGACTTGCACCGCATGATTACCCGATGTATCCTCGGCATCATAGGTGATTATATAGACACCGGCGATGTTGACATCCACCGTCATGCCTCTTACCAATGGGACAATGTCGCCTGCGCACGCATCGGTGGCGGTAGCGCCAGGATCACTGAAGAATCCACCGCATTCGACATTCATCACGGAATCGCCCGCCAACGAAATTACCGGAGGAGTAATATCAATAACGTTCACCGTCCGGGTCGCTTCTTGCCCTTCGCTGCCGGCTTCGTCATTATACGTGTACGTTATCGTATAGGCGCCCGGAACGCTCATGTTTACCGGGTTGTTCACTACGACGGGAATACCGTCCTCAAGACCATAGGTAATATCCCCGCAGGTCAAAGCAGGACCAGGGTCTTCAAAAGTGCCGCTACATTCCACTGTAATTGGATTTTCACCCATTATCGCAAGCTGGCATGCAGAAGAATCGTCCCCACATACCACTGTGTCCACGACGGAGCTCCGCAATTCTCCTTCAGTCAGGCGATAGAGACCTTGTCCGCTAATCGTCCGATCAAGTTGATGGAACGGAGGAACATGCACCACATAGGAGAACGTATATGGAAACACGGGAACCGTGATCCAGGCAAACGCAATAGTGCCGGAAGCGCCTGTTTCGGGCTTAATATCGCCGCCGGTGGCGCTTACAAAAGTCCAGCCGTCCGGAAGAACTTCTTCAAGCCCCAGCGCCGTTAAAGGATTGTCACAAACGCTGTGTAGTGTGATGTTTACGGCAAGGTCCTGTCCAGCCTCATAGCACTGAGACGGAACTTCCCGCTCCAACGCCAGGCAGGCCGCTTCATGCAAACAGATCTCCGCTTCGTTGGACTGCAATTCCGGGCCATTGGTCTGGAAGCGCGCCACACCCTTCAGGCAAGCGTGCCCGGCAGCCTCTGCCGGAATCGTAATTTGGTACTTCAGAAAGAAGGGGAAAACAGGAACGGTTAACCATCCAAAAGTTACAAGCGTATCAGCTTGCTGGACGGAATCTGGCGGCATATTTCCCCAGGTACTGTCATTCACCAACGTCCAGCCCAGCGGCAGACCATCCTCAAAGCCAAAAGCGGTTATGGCATCGGCGCCTGTGCGTGCAAACTCAACCGTCACATCCAATGTTATGCCGGGGCGGTAATATCCCCCCTCGGGTCCAACCGTTCCTGTCAGCGTTCGTGTCACCTTAACAGTGGTTAGTTCCTCGATATAGGTATCTTCCTGATTCGATTGAAGCTCCCCGTCGCTGGTCCTGAAAAGCGCTTGTCCCGAAATTGTTACAGGAAAAACAGTATCTGATGGAACATTCACGGAATAGCCGAATGTCAAGGGAAATGTAGGAGCTTCAATCCAAATAAAATTTATAATACCGGTACTCCCAGGCTCTAATCCTTCCCACGGCACAAAGCCTGTGAGAGAGCCCTCAATTAGTGACCAACCCTCCGGAAGCGTTTCCACAACCGCCAATGCTGTAACTGTTTCCATGTCCCCGCCCAATTCCAGCGTGATCGTGACACTTAATTGGGTCGTCCCGGGGATAAAATGTCCATCCGGGCTTAATCCCTGCACGGTCCTGTTCATGGTCATCGTAGGCTCGGCGGAGGCGTTGGTGATAACTAACAGCACCCCTATGAACACCATGAATATCCCCTTCATTGAAAGAGTTGCCCTGCCTGACTTCATACTTCCTCCTTTTCTATAGTCCCTTCAAACCATTCTCAACGCTATCCCAAAACTAAAATACCGGCAAACGAACCGGCATCAACTGCCTTTTTCATTATCCCTGTGTATTCTGTTTACCGAAAAGTTTTAGGGTGTGTATTTGTTAGTCCCTTGGGTCCTTTTGGTCGTTTAGGTCCTTTTCTTTCTCCAGCCAGCCGCACACACCACCATCAACACCCCCGCCATCACCCAATAATCGCTGAAATATCCGCTTTCAGGGGATATGGGCGCACAGCCGAATATCGAGGCCGGTTTTCCACAATCCGCAGTGGCGGTTTCACCGCGGAGCGTAACCACTGTTTGCTGATTCGGCGTGACATAGGTGTTACTGAAGACCAGCGCGGCCGTAAAACTGCCACATTTGTTAGGAGCAAAGCGAATCGTGACAGCAGTAGTTTGTCCATAGGTTAGACTATAGTTTGCAGCGCCAATGATACTGAACGCGCCGCACGGATCATTCAGTGTGGCCATACCGTTTAATACTCCGCTGCCGATGTTCTTCACTTTGATCACGTTAGTGATGGAATCGTCTAAATGAGCGACCCCCACAAGGAATTCATAGGCCGGATTAGGGGAGACAGATATGGTGGGCGGCAAGGCCGATTCTTCAATCGCCTCAAACACTGACAATCGGGTGGTTTCCGCCGTCAAGGCGCCCGCAAAGGCTACAGGATTATCTATAGCCTCCGAACTCCATGCCCCACTATCGGGAATCGTGATTTGGACGCGATTCAGATCATCTTTTGTCACATCAGAGGGATAATCCAAGAAGGTGGCATTCATATGGGGCGAAAATGCCAGTCCATTGAGGGACAAGGTCACCGGGATATCCAAACTATCTAGTTCGTTGAAGCTTGCGCCGCCATCGCTGCTGACGATAACGCTCACCAGGAACGGCACACCCCCTGCCGCAAGGAAAGCGGGTTCCGACGGTATCTTGGCAGCCTCAACATTGCCCAACAATCCGATCAGATCACAGGATAGGGTTACAATCAGGATGCCCTGTTCGCCCACATTAATCAGGCCGCGTGGCACGGTTGCCGTCACAGACTGCGTCTCGTCATCCGGACGCACCACGGTCAAAAGGATATCCGCGCCCACCGGATTCGTCCATGAAAGCATGCTAATAGCGCGCGGGCAACTCACACCCGGCACTATGGCATCCCATCGATCCCCATCATTCGGTAACTGTGCGAATGGATTATCCGGCAGACCATTATTATCTTCGTCCGTGCCCGGCCTGACAAAGAACTCTTTTGTGACTTCCACTTCACAGCCAGTATCGAGATCTCTGAGAATAGCAATAAGCGTGTAGGCAGTTATTTGTTCTATTAGCGTTGTAGTCGCTGCAAAACCATTGGAACGGTTAGTTGATACGGCAACGGGGTTCCCATCGATATAATAGACCACTTGCACACGGTGCGTGGTGCATTCGGCAGTATAAAAATATACTACCGATGCAAGATTCACCAACACATTCGCCCCCATCGGCACCGCAATGTCGCCCGTTGGGGAAGTGATTGCGATTTCGAGAGCGCATTCGTCACAAGGATTTATACATAAGTCAGGGTGGAGTATGCACGGATCACATGATTCTGGATAGTATTGGCAGAGGCAATATGGGTCACCTTCACAGAAGCACAGTGGGTTGTCCTCACAACATTCTTCAACAATTACCGTGCGTGTGATGGGCGTTGCATCATTACCTGCTGCGTCCGAAGCGTTATAGGTCATGGTGTACTCACCCGTGGTGTTGACATCAACATCGCCGGTGGCCACGACCATGACGCTGGCATCGCAAGCGTCCGTGGCTATCACACCCCGGTCAACAAAGGCCTCGCCGCATGAGAGTTTCAGAGGATTGGTGCCCTCCAGCGTTAGGATCGGCGCAATCGTGTCGGCTACCTTTACCAGGCGTGTGGCGGTTGCGGTGTTGCTAGAGGTATCCACGGCGGTGTACAAAACAATATAATCCCCCTGAACCGATGTATCCACCGTATCGCCGCCTACTGTTACCTCCACATCGCCATCACAGTCGTCGGTGGCGGTAGCGCCCATCTCCACATACCACCACCCGCATTCCACCGTCATCGGCGAATCGCCATTCACTATAATCGTTGGCGCAATAGTGTCGGTAACGGTTACTGTGCGGGTGATGGGTGTGGCTTCGTTTCCGCTGCTGTCGTGACCGGTGTAGGTGACGGTATAGTCGCCTGTCACCGCCGTATTCACCGGATTATCCACCACGACAGTGGTGCTCCCATCACAGGCGTCCATCACGCCAACACCGGCATCGATATATTCCCCGCCGCATTCCACGGTTACAAATTCATCTCCAAACAGGAAAAACCCTGGCCCAGTGGTATCCATGATAGTGACCGTGCGTGTGACGGGCACTGCCTCATTCCCTGCTGCGTCGCTTACAGTATACGTAATAGTATAAACGCCCGTAACACTGACATTGACCTCCCCAGAGGATACAATGCGCGCTGTGATGTCGCCATCGCCCAAGTCCATGGCCGTGGCGCCCGGATCGATGAATGGGTCGCCACACTCCACCGTCATCGCCGCTTCGCCAATCAACGTAATCACTGGCGGAACATGATCCACTACATTGACTGTCCGGCCCACGGTGTGTGTATTTCCGGAAGCGTCCGTCGCGGTATAGATAACCGTGTAGCTTCCTATCGCATGGGTATTGACGGAATTATAAAAATCCAGATTAATTGTCGCATCGCAGTTATCCGTTGCAATAGCTCCTGGATCGTTATAGTTATCTTCAAGATTGACTTCGACAGTGGATGGACCATTCAGAACAATGATCGGCGCAATAGTGTCTACCACATTCACTATGCGAAAAGTTTGGCTCGCATTGTTGCCCGCTGTATCCACGGCATCATACGTGATCATATAGCTGCCTGGGTTGGTGACATCCACCTCTCTGGCAATATCAACGGCAACCTCGTCATCACACGCATCAAGGGCCGTCGCGCCGGCATCCGTATAGGAGGTATGGCATTCCACGGATATTGGTGAAGGGCCATTCATTGTAATAACCGGTGGCGTTGTATCTTGTACGGTCACTGTTCGAGTGGCTTCAACCGCGGCATTGCCCGAAGCATCCACCGCGTTATACGTGATCGTGTAATCGCCCGGCACCGCAGTATTCACAGGATTCATAACGACGACATATACCGCCCCGTTGCAAGTATCCAGTGCCGTAGCCCCCGCATCCGCATACCCAGTCCCACATTCCACTGCCATCGCGGCGTCGCCCAGCAAAGTCAACTCAGGGGGGAGAGTATCCACAACATAAACAATACGGGTGAAACTTTCGGAAGGCTCCAAGTAACCATCTACATTATCAATGGGATAAAATGTGTACGTTATAGAATAATCGTTAGGGATATGGGGATCTACTGGATTGTCTATTACCCACTCTCCCTCGCAGTCAGAAAAAAAACCAGGTTCTACAAATTCAGCGCCGCATTCCACCATCATTTCGCTATCGCCCAGAAGGTATATGTCACAATCATGTGGAGACAAGTCTGCCTCGCATACAACCGTATCCATTATAAACGTACTCAGATCCGGCCCGAACATAAATATCCCTTGGCCGCTTATCGATACATCACCCGTCTGTTCTTCAGGCACATGCACCACATACGAAAAGGTATAAGGGAAAGCAGGAATCCAGATCCATCCGAACTGAATTGTGCCGCTGTCGCCTACGTTCGGCGGAATATCGCCGCCCGTCGAACTCACAAAAGTCCAACCCGCCGGAAGCGTTTCTATCAATCCCATAATCGTCTGAAAAGTCAGGGAACACGTACTGGTCAAGGTGATATTCACCGTCAAGTCTTGTCCAGCCATATAGCATTGCGTTGGAACCGCCCGCTCTAACGTCAGGCATGGCTCTTCACTCAGGCATACCTCCACCGTGTTGGACTGCTGCTCCAGACCATCGGTCCGAAAGTACGCCAGACCGCTCAGGCAGTTTTCCCCTGTGGCATCGCTTGGTATCGCAATTTGATACGTGAGGGTCAAAGGGAATGTTGGAATGGAAAACCACACAAAAAACACTTGATTGCCATCGACTTCCGTAAGATTCGGGAGACTGCTCCCCCCGATGCTTTCCTCAAGATATATCCAATCGTCAGGCAGCGTGTCTACAAAAGCAAAGGCTGTCATAGAGTCGGTGAACGTCCGGGTAAACGTTACCGTAACATCTATATTCGTACCCGGCCGATAATAGGCGCCATCCGGCCCCACCGTACCCGTCACTGTCCGCGTGGCAACAAT
Organism: Candidatus Hydrogenedentota bacterium; assembly: GCA_029565395.1. GTDB lineage: Bacteria > Hydrogenedentota > Hydrogenedentia > Hydrogenedentales > CAILVY01 > CAILVY01. The sequence goes on from JAKQOG010000089.1 coordinate 7,221, forward strand.
AGGGTTCTGAATGACACTCTCCACCACATTGGATGCAAGTTCCCCGTCAGTTGTCCGGAAAAGGGCCTGTCCACTCAGGGTGACGGGCGCCACCACATCGGCTGGAATATTTACCGTGTAGGTGAATGATGCAGGGAACGTGGGAATGGAAAACCATATAAAGGCCCCCATGCCGGAATCCCCAGGTTCTGGATATAAGTTCGGTGCATTCCCGGTGGGGGCGCTGCCCGCAAACGTCCAACCCTCCGGCAGCGTTTCCTCCACGGCTAACGCCCTCACCCGCGCCATATCCCCGCCCAACTCCAATGTCACCGTAAAACTCAGTTGGGTAGTGCCGGGGATAAAATGTCCGTCCGGGCCTAATCCCTCCACGGTCCTGCTCATGGTCATCGTGGTCTCGGCAAACGCATCGCACACGATCAACAGCATCACCACTGCAAAGAAAAAACTCCTCACATGCGATAGACCCGCATTCCCTCTCATCGCTCAGCCTCCTTCTCATATCCCTAAGTGCATCAACGCCTCTTTTCGCTCTCGGCATAGAGAACGCCGTTTACGAGTTCGGAATATATAGTATCACTACTACGGCTAATTGCACCATAAAAATATAATATCGAACTATTAAATCTGCTAAAAAGCCGATTCGGCCAATATGCCATGATACGCAGCGGAATATACGAGAACTCGTCTCCCAGCGTTCCCCCCTCCCCGCATCCGCGGAGGACTGGGGAAGGGGCCGGTTCCAGAACCTACAGTCTACTCCGCCATAGGCGGACTAACCCCCTACAGTCTATTTCGGGGGGGGCTCGTTCCCCGAGGCCCACCCTCGTTTCGCAAAGTA
>JAKQOG010000003.1 GCA_029565395.1 Candidatus Hydrogenedentota bacterium
GACCCCATGGGATTGACGGTGGTCTCCCTTGCCCTTCTGGATCCTGTGTCCATGGCGGAAAGCATGGGCGAATTGCCCGGAGAAGTCACCAGCAAAGTAACCTCGCTCAAAATTATCGGGGAAGGCGGCACGGAAATAAACGCCGAGGTCGTATTACGCGATAAGGATTTCGGTTTGGCCTTTGTACGTCCCGTGGACAAACCCAAGAGCGCGCTTCCCTGCATTGATATAAATAGCACGGGCAAACCCCAGGTTCTGGATATGGTCGTTATTATTACGCAGCTCAGTCAGGTGGCCCGGCGCGCGCATTCAGTCTTGTTGGAAAGAGTTGAGACGGTCGTGGAAAAACCCCGGACCTATTATATCCTTGGACAGCATCGCGCGGAGGATATCCTCTCTTCGCCGGTGTTCACCCTTGACGGAAAGCTTGTGGGATTCGGCGCCATGCGCGTTGTAAAAAGCAGACAGGACGCCATGCGCCAGCGGGACAATATGCTGGTGACGGTTGTGGCCGCGGAGGACATTAAAGACGCCGCGGCGCATGTGCCGCCTCTGGGCGCGAAAGTGAATGAAAGCGAAAGCAAAGCCGGGAAGCCCGCACCGGCGGAGGATGCTTCCGATTCAGAAACAAAAAAGAAAGCAAATCCCAACGAAATTACTCTCCCCTCAGAAAAGTAATCTTAATGCATCAGGCCTTTTGAGGGAAAATACTCCAAGGTCAGGTAGTCCCTGAGACATTTCGCAATGACGTGGTTGCCTGCCGGAGTTGGATGGCCGTTTACCGGATAAAAAATTTCCGTTATGCGATATTCATAATGAAGCAGTGCATCGACAATATAAATATTGCGGATGTCCTCCTGAGCCAGAAAATTCATTGCCTTTCGAATAGCCAGAAACCGCTCGAATTGCTGCGACCCCCCGCGTCCTTTTGACATGGTATCCCATAATTCCCGGCTGATTTCCTCATGACTCGGGATGCAGTAAACGGCGAAATCAATTCCTCGTTTACGGCAGTCGTTGGCTATTATACGCATGTATGCTTCAAAAAGAGACCATCCCTCACTCAATTCCGGATACATTTCCAATCGATTCACATCGAGACTCGGCGCCCCTTCATCCGGGGCGGTCAGATCGAGTTGAGGGAAGGGGGGAAAGAACCGGCATTCCGATAAGAATTCAGCAATCATGCCCTGTGTGCCCATGAGATACATCGCGGTGGCGTAGGCCTTGGAATGCTCGGTCACCCACCGATCGATTCTACAGGGCAGTTCGCTCTGACGGCGGAGAATATTGACGATTTTATGCCCGGTGGACGCGTAGGCCCGAAGGCTTTTGCCCACGGAGTTCATGCAATCATCAATGTCGTTTATCAGAAAACACTGCAGAATCACGAGATCCGGATTCAGCGCCAGGCCGCGTTTTAATAACATGCCCCGTTCCTGCAGGGGGCCGGCCCCATTCATTCCCCCGTTGATTATCGTGATGCGTTTTGCAATCCGTTCTTTGGCCAGGAGATCTTCAAGCTGCCGCGATATAGTGGCTTCGAGAGGAACCGCGTGACCCATGGTGACGGAGTCGCCCAACAGCAATACTCTGAATTCATCGGGGGACTTGGGGCCATATTCCCGATCTCGGAATCCTTGCCGGGAGATATCATAGGCAATGTCCGATGTTTTCGCAGGAGACAGGGGAACGGAATAGGTGACTTGGGCGCCGGGTTTAAGCAGAAAAATATAGTCGGGGTCGGGGTCGTATAAGCCGGTGGCCGCCGGGGGGCAATTGACGAACAGGCGGCATCCAATTTCTACAATGGCGGCGGAAAGGATAATCGACAGTATGCACAATCCCGTGGTGGCAAGGGAGGTCCGCAGAGATTGGGTCCAGGGTTTTGCAGGGAGGGGGATTGACCAAAATGTCCATGCCAGCAAAACCAGGTTAATAGCCGTCAGGAGTGGCGAAAATCCTTTAAAGGTCAGGAGCATGATTGCGGCAAGGAGTAGTAGAAATTTCAGGAGGAGGGAGTATCTTGTTAGGCTGGAATCTTGGATCGGCGCAGGCGCATTCCGCCGAAGAACCCGTTTCTGCCACACAAATATGGTCACTGAGGCCAGCATCGCGAGGTAATATATGAGACTTGCATTCGCCCAGGAGGGCATTATTCCACGGTGAGAGAACTGGACGGCGGCAAAGGTCCATGCCATAAGCACAAACGTCAGGTAGGTATCCGCGGCGGCAAGAATCAGGAATAGCACTACCGCGCCGGGCATCGTCCCCTGCGGCCAACCGGCATATAAAATCATGGCGAGCGTCAGCATCATGACTCGCAATAAAATAACGCCATACTCGCGCATGGATTTCAGAGGTTTCATGGGCGGAAGTATAGCACATGGTCTGGGGGAGAGAAAGACGGTAATATCGCCGATTTTGACTGTTTTTATGGTTCTTTCAGCAGCACGGGCCGTAACAGCCGCGCACGCATGACAGGTTCCCGCAGAAGAGCCGCCTGCAGGAAGGAAAAACTGTAGGTGAGATGCCCTTCATAACCGCAGGTATTGCCCTCCCAGTCGAAGAACTCCGCACCTTTGGGGTAGGTATCAATGACACCATTCTGGAATGCCCCGCCGTTTGGGAACACACCGCGTTTTTGGCGGTCCAGCATGGAGTTCAGTATTCGGTCCCCTTTTTCTTTTTCATCCACGATGTAGAGTGCGGTCATGAAATGCACCGCATCGCTTACACAGCATCCTCCGTTAAGATACTTGCCAAAGGTGTCGGCGCCATCCTCGCGTTCGGGTGCGCCGCAGATCGTCGCGGCAGGCTTGCCCGGCTTGGGCTGCAAATAATCGCCTTTCCGCACCGGCACAAGGGTCACCGGCACCCCGATCTCAAATCGTGTGAAACCAACCGCTTCGATTTTTTCCCACAGGCGAAGCAGGATTTCGCGTGCCGCTTGTTTTTCCACCAAGCCATATTCAACGGCCAACGCATTGATCATGGGAGAGGCAAGATTATGCATTTCTCCGTCTTCGCTCTTCCACCACGCAATCCATCCGGTGGCGGGATCAAATAGCGTAGAGAAAAACACCGCTTTCAACCGGTCCGCCAATTGGGTGTAGTGGGCTTGTTGTTCTTTGCGTTCCAGCTTCTTCTCCAAATCCGCAAGACACCGCCAGGCGCGGTAGGTCAGTTCGTTGCTGTAAGCGTCTTTGAATCCTGCATTGATGGTGTCATAGGCGGAAGCGCTTCGCGCGGGATCAACCAGTGAACCATAATTCCCGCTGTGGGTGCATTCCACCAGGCCATCTCCGTCGGTATCGCGTTTAGCAAGATAGTCCGCGATGAATTCCAGGCGTTCGATACGCTGACGGAGCCAATCGAGGTCGGTAGTGGACTCGACATAGTCCCATGCGGCGATAAGCGGGCTGGCGTTGGCGTCGAGCATGTCACCGTAGTCCCAATAGGCCACGACCTCACCTGTGGGACGGGTTTTATGAAGAATCCAATAGTCCACCGTGCGGCGCACATGGGCGGCGAGGGAAATTTCCGGAGTCACATTGGGAGTAAAGAATGCCTGGTCCGCGTAGAGATGAATCAGACAGCTTACCGGATCGCTGATGACATTATTAGAGAGAATTCCGGGTGGTGCGCTGAAGGAACGGGTTTGATCACCCCAGCGCGCGCTGGGCTGGAGAATATTGAACCACCCGCGGCGAATATCCCGCCATAAGGCCTCATTGGTGAATCCTTTTGGGATCGGCAGCCAGGCGGGTTCGAATTTCAGCGTGAGAGGTTTGTTTTCGCCGGACAGGGCAAGGTCGATTATGACATCCACTGTGTGATCGGCGCGGCTGCCCTCGATCCGCCCTTTCAAAGCTGCCTGATCCGGGCTGCTAACCAGGATCTGTCCAAAATCCGGCGCGCAGAGAAGAATGGGCAAACTAAAACTCCCATCCTCATTCCACGCGGCGGGAAATACCGTGGTGGCGGCTGCGCGTGCGTCAAACGGGAAAAAGAGCCGCGTATCAGCCGCGTTTTCACCGGAAAACCGCATTGTCATGCGGTCAATGTCACATTCGATGTCCCAGGTGATTTCCGGTTTGTGCAAGAGGTAGCGGAAGGCCTTTTCAGAGAGTTTTTTCTTTTGGGACGGTTTGGGCGATTTCCAATTCCCGTTTTTTTCAACTTGAAGCACAACAGGGGCGCGCAGAAGATTCATGGTTGCGCGGGTCCCGCCTTCCGTATCCCAACTCACGTATGAGAGAGCAGCCTGTTCCGATTCTGATTGGATGCGCAATATGCTGCTTGATTCTTGATTGGGTGCGCCCTGTGCGGAGAGTTCGATCATCATAAAAATCGTAAGACATTGAACATGTGACATAGCGTCTTCCTATTTACTGTTTCCAGAGTGTCACGCATTGTGGACCTGTGCATGATGCCGATATCTCCAATTTTCCATCACCCGCCGGGAGATTCTTGACAGCGAATTTCCATACAGCAGTATTGGCGGCAAGAGTTTCTTTTATTTCAACGCCATTCACGCGGAAGCAGGCCTCGCGTGGTTTGTCGCTGGCGGGAAATTCGGCACTGATGTCATAGGCGCCGTCATTTGCCACGTGTACGGCCCAATAGCCGGTACTCCCATCGTGCCAGCCTTCCGCGCCGCGCCAGTCCTGCCGCGTCAAAACAACCGGATTTTCATGGGGCGTTCCGATATAGATGAGCGGCGGAGCATACCCGCGTACAGCGCCAACATCCTTAAACCAGGCATCATAGCGTTCCCGCAGGGCAACGGCAATGTCGGGATGATCCTTGGCAATATCCTTTTCTTCTCCAGGATCATGTTCAAGATCGTAGAGTTCTTTTCCGTTGATCAATTTGTATTTTTGAGTCAATGCCGCACAGTTCGTATAAGGTTTCGGTTCATCTCCCCGGTGCCATTGGAAAAACAGCGTGCGATCAGGCCAATCGCGTGTGTGGGTGTCCATTAGGGGCAACAGACTTTTTCCGTCCAAGTTCACTCCTTCCGGTGCGGCTGCTCCGCATACGTCAAGCAATGTAGGGAAAATGTCGATGTGGGCCGCAATGCGGTCGATGTCCAATGGCGTCTTACACCGTTCCGGCCAGCGAATGAAACAGGGCACGCGAATTCCCCCTTCATATACGGTGCCTTTGGAACCGCGCATCCCGGCATTGTATCGGGTTATACCCTTGGGAATGGCCGAACCGTTGTCCGTAATAAAAATCACGATGGTAGTTTCCGCCAAACGTAAACGGTCCAAGGTGTCCAACACTTTCCCCACATTTTCATCCATATTGGTGATCATGCCGTAAAACTTGGCGGTTTTTTCCGGTATCCCTTTCGCCAGATAAGGGGCCGCATAGCGCTCGTCAACGATAAGCGGTTCGTGCGGCGCGTTATAGGCAAGATACACAAAAAACGGATTGGCCTTGTTTTTCTCGATGTATTCTACTGCGGCGGTGGTGAAGATATCGGAGCAATAGCCCTTGACCTGAACATCTTCCCCGTTGTGCTTGAGGAAAGGATCGAAATAGGTGTTGTTACGGGGTTCAGAGGGCTGGCAGATGCCTCCGCCCTTATGCACCAGGGATTCCTGAAAGCCCTGATCCATCGCGCGCATGGGGTAATTATCCCCAAGATGCCACTTGCCGAAAATACCTGTTCGATATCCTTGGGCGGATAGTGCTTCCGCCAGCGTCACCTCCTCCGGATACATCATCGAACGCCCCTGGTAGGTGTCCACGATGCCGGTCCGGTAATTATACCGTCCGGTCATGAGACTGGAACGTGTCGGGCTGCATACGGGGCATACATGGAAACGTGTGAAGCGGATGCTTTGTGCGTAAAGACGATCCAGATTGGGGGTCTGGATATCGGGATTGCCATGACACGCCATATCGCCGTAGCCTTGGTCATCCGTAAGGATCAGGATGATGTTGGGTCTTCGTGGGGCAGAGATTTTTTCACCGGTAACACACGCGCCAAGGGGCAACGCCACGGCGGTGGACAGGGCGGTCTTTAGAAATCTTCTGCGGTTGGAAGTGTTCATGTAAGCGCTCCTTTCCTTGGGCGATGAAAATACTCATGAGGCATACCGTCAGGGTATAGTAGAAGCTAAGGATGACTTTATGCAAAATGGAGGTATGCAGCGAGCCCATTGCGGTTGGCAGCGATTCTGTGTAGAGACGAGATCGAGGATGTGTATATGTCAAACGATCCAAAGTATCAATTAAGACTTCTGTTTTACAAATGGATGCTCTGCAATGCAATAATAACCTTTTTGATGCCTGTGTTTTTCTCTGTTATTTTGGATCTATTTTGCAACGGTGGCTATGCAGCGGTTTGGGCCGATTTAGACGTTATCAAATGTGGAATACCCAATGTAATCCCCTCCTTCTATATCAATATTTGGATATTTCTGCGGATGATTTCACTTGAGAAAAAGAATCTATCCGCGCAACAGATGCAAAAACTAAAGACGGAATCTAAAACAGCATCTATTTGTTTCTTGGGATTTTTAGGTTTTGTGAATTTTACGTTATGGCTTGGCATTCACACTGGCGCGCCTGGTTCATCCACAAATGTGATCGCGTATGTATTTATTCCGTTTTTCTTTCTGCCAATAACAATCGTGTGTATTGTTATTGGTGCATTTTCTGGTTGGTATGCCGCATATAAATGCAAAGATTCTATCAAAGCGGAATAGAACTTCATAAAGAGGATTTGACGTATGAAATATTCTCGGCGGGATTTTGTATTGGCTTCTGGCGGAGTGGTTTTAGGCGCCTCTGTGCTGGGGGCGGATGAACCGCTGCCAACTCAGGAAGAACAGGCTCGTTATTCAGTAAAAACAGTGCAGATCGATGTGCTGGTGGCGGGCGGAGGTTTGGCCGGAGTATGTGCGGCTATTGCCGCCGCGCGAAATGGCGCATCGGTGATCTTCGTGCAGGATCGTTCGCGGCTGGGCGGCAATTCCAGCAGTGAAATCCGTATGCATGTATGCGGCGCGAATCATTCCAAGGCCCTGGCGCGTTGGCGCGAGACAGGCCTGATAGAAGAACTCAAACTCACTGAGGCGGCGGCAAATCCGCAACGCTCGTTTCATGTTTGGGACTTGATTTTGTACGATAAAGTGGTCTCCGAGCCGAATATCACCTTGCTGCTGGATACGGCGATCATTGAGGCGTCCCTGGAAGGAGATCGTATCGCAAAGGCCATCGCGATCAGTCCGCTGCTCGAAGCGCGCTATGAGATTGAAGCGAAATTCTTCATTGACTGCACGGGCGATGGGAAATTGGCGGCTGCGGCAGGGGCCAAGTATATGCGGGGCCGCGAGGGGCGCGAGGTCTATGGAGAATCCCTCGCCCCGGAACAAAGTGATGCGAAAACCATGGGCAACAGCTTGATGTTCTTCGCAAAGCGCCATGATCAGCCTATGCCGTTCACGCCGCCGGCCTGGGCGCGGAAATTTACCCCGGAAGATTTTAAACATCGTTCGATTCATTCCTGGGAATATGGGTATTGGTGGATTGAATGGGGGGGAGAGCTGGACACCATCAGTGATAATCAGCAGATTCGCCACGAACTTATGCGTATATTGCTTGGTGTGTGGGACTATATCAAGAACGGCGGCCAGCATCCTGATTCCGCGAATTGGGCGCTCGATTTCGTCGGTATGATCCCCGGCAAGCGGGAGAGTCGCCGCATTCTGGGCGAACATGTGATGATTCAACCGGAATTGGAGCGGGCGGAACCCTATCAGGACCGCGTGGCCTATGGCGGATGGCCCATGGATGACCACCCGCCCGGCGGTATGGACAGCAAGGATCTTAAACCGGCCACACAGATCCATTTTGAGCAACCGTATTCCATACCGCTACGTTCCCTCTATAGCGTCAACCGTCCCAATTTGCTCATGGCCGGACGCAATATCAGCGCGTCGCATGTCGCTTTTTCCTCCACGCGGGTGATGGCGACTTGCGCCACGATGGGGCAGGCGGCAGGCACGGCGGCAGCCTATTGTGCAAAGAATCACTGCCTGCCCAAGGATGTCGTGGCGGACGCCAAGCGGATGCAGGCATTCCATCAGATTTTGTTGCGGGATGACCAAGCCCTGTTGGGCATTCAAAACGAAGACGAACAGGATCTCGCCCGCACTGCGAAGATTACGTGTTCCGGTGCAACGCCCGAAGGAAGCGCACAACAGATCATTGATGGCTGGAACCGCGATATCGGCGATGGCCAAACCCATCAATGGCGAGCGGAAATGAGCCGGGGAGAACCCTGGATTCAACTGGAATGGGATACCCCCCAACGTCTGCAAACGGTACAAATCACCTTCGATTCCGGCCTGCACCGGCGGCTATTCCTTAGCGGCGAGGATAGCGTCTATTTCTCGCAAACGCGCGGCATCCAACCGGAACTTGTGGCCAGTTATACCCTTGAAGCACTTGTGAACGGCAGTTGGAAGACTATCGCCCAAAACGATGCCAATTATCTTCGTATGGTCCGTCATCGTTTTGATCCAGTTGAAACTAAGGCCCTGCGTATCCGCATCCAACGCACTCACGGTGATTCCCTGGTGCGTGTTTTTGAAGTTCGGTGTTAGTAAAAGGATATTTCGTTTTGCTGCGTCCAGTGTAAGGCACTATGAGTTTTGCATTTTGATTGCCAGGAATGATTCTATTACCGTACAAACTTCCATGGAGATACATTTCGGAGTAATACCTTCTTATGCGAACAGGATTGATGATGTCCGAGGATTTTCTGGCGCTCTGCCTTGCACTGTCGGACTACAGGCTTGATACATCATTGAGCGCGATTATTGAACGTGCTGAGCAGTATCAGAAAACGCATAACTGCACACTGATGGGAGTTTCGGAGGGTAATTTTAGGCACATTCTTGTATTAACACCGCATCTTGAGACAGGTCCGGAAGCCCAATATCATCCGGCTGTCCCTTCAGAGCTTGTTTCCACGACATTGGGTGATGTAGCGGCACGGATTATTGAACAGTTGCGCCCGCGAGCCACGGATACCGATATATGCTGGGTGGGCTTTACTCAACGAGATCGCCCTTCGCTGCGAAATCGCCGATTCCGCGCCGCATTTGCCGAAGGGAAATATCCGGCGCGGGAAGTTTTACGCGATCTTGTCAAGAGCATTTATGGAAATGATCCATTGAGCTGGTTTATACGGCGATAGGGACATCGCCTCGCTGAAAAGCAATAATTAACCGTTAAATTATGGATATGTTCATCCGATACCTATGGTTTCATCGTAGTAAGACCAGATAATATCTCTGCGCTGCGGCGGCTTACCGGCCATTCTCCGGGATACCGCCTAAACTCTACATGACCATCCATAAAAAGAACGTTTGCGCCGCCCGGGACGTGATTGAAAAATAATGCACCCTGTTGGCCGGCTGTAATCATATCCCACATAATCGGAATTTCTGACAGAAGTTTGGCGGCGGACGAAGTGTTGTTAGGATCGTTCAAGAGTTCCCTTTCAACTCCTTCACGCAACCGGTAGAATTTGTTCGTGCCCATCGAGCCGCGTCCCGGCGGCGCATCCAGATCCTCATTGAATGGAAGCTTTTGAGCCACACGTTGTTTATAGACCTCCGCAAAGGCTTCCATTTCATCATCGCTCATAATCACATAGCCAAGGTACGTATAACTAACCTTGTCAATGATCATGGTCTCATTAACCAAGTCGCTTTGTTCTGAGGCCGTGAGATTCGCATCGCTCGGGCAGATAAGAATACCCGCATCGGTCAAGTAGTCGGGGAAAATCTCCTTGGACACACACATCAATCGGCCCGCTTCGGATGATAGCTCTGGAAAATAATTTCCCTTGCTCTCATTTGCGAACATCTTGTAGACCAGCCCCATTTGCTTTAAATTACCTTGGCACGCAGAGCGCCGGGCCGCTTCCCGTGCCCGGGCCAGCGCGGGCAGTAAGATCGCCAAGGAAATGGGAACAACGATGATGAAAAGGAAAAAGGACACGCACCCCATCACCAGCCCGGCTACCGCCCATCCCTTCCCCTGGAGTGGAGCCTGTGCATTTCCAATCTTAACGAGCGCAATGATTCCCATGATTATGGCCGGAATGGACCCAAAAGGGCCGAGACAGCAAAAAGACAGAATGCCGAAAACCATGCTCGCGATGGCCAATCGGCTTTGTTGGGGCATGCCTGTGCTTGATGAGGGAACGGGGGGTGGAACTATTGGTTGGCCCATAACATCGCTTCCTATGGTGTGTTTCCGTTTACCAGCCTATGGAGGAGGCTTTCACAATGCACTCCGGTAAGCTACTATACCCAAACTATAATTCAAAATCACGTTGTTGTGAATGTGGGAGGCTGTTAGGAAAAAAATAAGCACTACAAGGAACGCTGCATGCGATAATGCGGGCCGATTTCCGGAATATCAAAGGCTTCGCCATCGATGACAAATCCATGGCGCTGATAAAACCCGGCGGCGTGCGCACGGGAATTGCACCAGATCAGTTTTCCACCCCGCCTCCGCACATACGCTATACAATAGTCGATAAGACCTGTTCCGATGCCTTGATATTGAAACTTTTCCAAAACGGCCATCCCGCGCAATTGATACACCCGGTTTTCTTCGGTTGCGCCGCATGATTTTTGAAATAGTGAAGCTACGCCAACTAATGTTCCGTTTATAAACGCGCCGAAATGAACCGTATTAAAATCTTCATCACCCGGCCACAAGGTGGTCTCAAAGGGTTTCCCAGGTCGCAATACCGGATGACGTATGGTTCGCACAAGATCCAACGAAACAGGTTGGACACGAATTTCTTCCGTGCAATACTTCATTTTCACTCTCATGAGGCGGTACTGCCCACTTGCTTCAAGAAGGCAAGCGTTTCCTCAGCCACCTGCTCCCGATCATAATCCCAAAAGATAATATGATCGGAGTGTTCTATCCAAATCGCCCGCTTGTTCGCACTGGGAATCTCGGCAAAGGCCTTGGCGGCGGTTTCCGGTGATGTGACATTGTCTTTCGTGGAATGAATGAGAAGCGTGGGGCAATAGATCCGATGCAAGGTTTCCAACTGCCGCGCGCGTTCCGCCAGCGACATGGCGGTCAGAAAGGCTCTTGTGGGGATCCAGGGGTAGGAAAGGATCTGCGTGCGGACTTCACGGCGGTTTACAGGTTGATTTTCGGCCGGCGCATGTATCCAACGGATTAACGGGCTGAGCATTTTCGCCCACTGTTCCGCCGTGAGCACGTAATACCATTTGAAAGTAACGTTGTAATACGGCGCGGCAAGAATCAGCCCATCCAGCGGCATTTGACTTGCCGCCAGGGTGGCCAGTGCGCCGCCCATGGAATGCCCAACCAACACGAGCTTCTCATACCGGTCGCGCATCGCCCGCAATTCCTGGATTACTGCACTGAGCAGTTCATCTGCGGTGGTGGTCTCAAACGTGAAAGGGGAGGTGCCATGACCCGGCAGAAGCATTACCCGCGTGCGCCATCCCGTATCTGCAACACGATCCGGCAAATCATGATAGTTATTGCCTGTTCCCGAAAAACCATGCACAAACAGGATGGCGCAAGAGGCGTCTTCCGGCCCTAAATCTCTCGGCTCCGCACCCACGATAATCCCCGTCTCCGGATTCCGGGGCGTGGATCTGTCATAGCGCCGAACATCTTTCTCCGAGCCGAGTGGTCCGATGATCATTCGCCAAGATCCAGGGCAATCGCCATCTTTTTCACCGATTTAATATCCATCTTGCCGGTGCCCATCACCGGGATGGCCTCGATACGATAAAACGAATTGGGGCGGGGCCGCCATAAATTCGGCAGATCCGCATTATCCAGCTTGGACAGCAGTTCATCCAGTTGTTGCTCGGTGAGCGTGTGAAGCACAACCAGCCGTTCACCTTTGGTTTGATCCGGAACGCTCGCCACCGCAAGGGATTGTTCGGTCAGATCCAAGAGACTATGGAGGACCTCCTCCACCTTGGTATGCGGCACCATTTCTCCGCCAATCTTGCTGAACCGCGCCAGACGGTCGGTGATGGTGATGAATCCGTCTTCATCCATGGAGGCAATATCACCCGTGGAATACCAGCCCTCGCGGATGACTTCCGCCGTCTTCTCCGGCTGCCCTAAATAGCCTTTCATAATGTTTGGACCGGATATTTCCAGTAATCCGGCCTCGCCAAGGGGTAACGGTTCGCCGCTTTCCGGATCAACAATGCGGGCCATGATGCCGGGCGCCGGCTGCCCAATCGTTCCGTATTTCAGGTAACTGGTGAAGAAACCTGGCGAAGAGATGTTGGGCATGTTAAACGACACGATCGGTGCGCATTCGGTGGTGCCATACCCTTCCATAGGCTCCACGCCGAATTTTTCCTTGAAAGCAACGCGAACGCGGGGCGAGAGCTTTTCCGCGCCACAGACCACAAATATCAAGCACTGCAATTGCTCCGGAGTACAACGCCGGATAAACCCTTGAAGGAACGTCGATGTGCCGATCAGAATGCTGCAGGTGTATTTTTGAACCAATTCGCCAATCAGTTTCGGCTCCAGGGGATTCGGATGATAAATGCCTCCCACACCGTTAACAATAGGCATCCACAAGGTGCCTGTGAAGCCAAACGAGTGGAAGAATGGCAGAAATCCCATCAATCGCGTATTGGCATCATGCGGAAACACTTCCGAGCAGACCGTCGTCTGGCTGATGATATTGCGTTGGGTAAGCATGACGCCTTTGGGCTCGCCTTCACTGCCGCTGGAAAAAATCACCGTGGCCAGATCATCTTCAGTGAGCCGGGGCGTGCCCAGGCTCCACTCGATGACCCGGATGGGGGCAAACAGGGCGAAGATCATGCCGATTATCTGGTCCTTTTTCGTCACCGATGCCCTGATATCCTCCAGAAATATCGTTTCCCCAGGCACTTGCAGCGGGAGCCGTTCCAGAAACTTTCTGGATGTCAGCACATGCGTGATATCACAGCGTTTTGCGCATGACGCCATGGTTTCCGCGGTGGCGGTATAATTTAGGTTTACCGGCACTTTTCCCAGCATTTGAATGGCGACATTGGTGAGTACGCCGCCCACCGATGGCGGCACCAGCACCCCCACCATTTTTTGTTGATCTAACAGGCGTTTCAATTTCCGGGCAAAAATCAGGCTTCCTGTCAGCGCCTTGAAATAGGTGACTTCTCCTGAAATCGCATCCACAATGGCGAGTTTGTTCAAGTGCAGGCGGGCTCGATGAATAAATCCATGGTGCAACACTTGGAATTGATGTTTCCGCCGCATGTACCAGTCCCTGCCCAGGGTCAGCACCGCGGTGCGCACCTCGACGGCAGTAGCCTGAGACGCTACGGGTTCGCCAAAGATCACTGCAATGGGGAACCGCCATAGTTTCGGCCATTTCCACCCCACCGTATTGTTTTTAAAGGTGTACCAGCTTTCCCAGATCCGCGTAAGGTACACAGGCAAAATAGGCGCGTGCAAACCTTGTACCAGATGACGGTAATCCGCATACCACGGCACACGCTCCCCGTCCTGCTTCAATTGCGCCTCCATGTTAACACACACAATACAACCGCGCGCTATGGTGTTCCGGATGGCTTCCACCGCCTCTTCCATGGCGCGCGGACCACCGTCGGAATTCACTGGAATGATTTCCATGGTCCGGGCTATCCGCCGTATCCACGGCGTGTTATAAATTTCCCGGCCTGTCACGAAATAGACGTCCCGGCCGGTGGAAGACAACAGCGCCAGTACGTCCAGGAAGGAAAGATGGTTCGCCACCAGAAGGGCCCCGCCGCGTTCTGGAATCCGCTGACGGCCTTCCGCATGCATTTTACATAAGAATGTGTTGATCAGCCAAAGCCCCATGCGCACGAGAATGATGGGTTCGGTGGCGCACATATAGACGGTGACCAGAGCCGCAAATGCTGAGGAGACCAAAAAGAGCATTTGAGGGCTCCACCCCAGCATATTAAACAAGACCATGAATAATCCTGCCGCAAAGAGCATAGGTCCGAAGGTGAAAAGGTTGGACGTTGCAATCATCCCGCCCTTGATATTGGCGGGGCTGCGCTGCTGCAAGGTTGCCGCCAGTGGTACGTCATACATGCCGGCAAAAAAGCCCATGGCAAAAAGTAGTGAGCCATTCGCCATAAAGCCATGCCCGGGAATCGCCAGAAACAAGCCCATCGCAGTCAACCCGCCCAATCCCAGGGGCACCAGCCCCAATTCAATAGCGCCCCGGGACAGATATCCGGCGGCCAAGCTGCCAAAACCAATGCCGAGAGCCATCATAGAGAGCAACAGACTCTGCATGGTCTCGTTGTCTAAGGTCATTTTTCCAAGTTCTATTACATCTGCAATGACAAATTGCCCCGCAAACCAAAAGTAGGAATAGCCGACCAAGGTAAAGAACAAGCGCCGATCCTGCCAGAATAGGGTGAGATAATGCCCGACTCCTGCATATGGATTGAGGGTGATTCTGCGTGTGGGCTCCGCTGGCGGCGCCGGGGAGACAAACCAGGCCGATATCACGCCGATTATGGATAAAACCAGCATAATCGACATCGCCATCCAAAGCTGTGACTTGAAATTGTCAAGAAGAATGCCGCCTGCGGCCGTTCCTAAAATAATGGCCAGGAATGTCCACATGTTGAGTTGGCCGTTTGCCCAGGAAAGCCGTGATTCCGGAAGGGTCTCCGGCAAGATGCCGTATTTCGCTGGACTGAAGAAGGTGCTTTGTGTAGCGAGTACAAACAGGGTGCCCAGCAAAATGTACGGATTATGGAGCATGACCGCCGCCACGCCGGACAACACCACGCCCATTTCCCAAATCTTCGTTCCGATGGTTATCCACCGCTTGCTATAACGATCCGACAAGGCGCCCGCAATTCCTGGAAATATGATCCATGGAAGATTAAAGACAATCATGCTCGCGGCCGTGGCGGGAAAATTCGGATTCGCGACGAGCACCGGAAGAAGGAGAGTGATGATAATCTTATAGGCATTATCGATAAACGCTCCCTGAAACTGCGTCACAATAAGCGACCAGAACCCAAGTTTCGGGTACGCATCCAGGGTCTTCCCGGAAGATCGATCTGATGCACTCATTCTTTCTTCTCCTCACCGTCTCCCTCGGGAATAACGGTGCGTAATTCCGGCAGGTGCGGCTCAGCTCTGCGCCGCAGCCTGTTCCCGGATATGTTCTAAACGCCGGATTAACTGCCGGCACCCCGCATCATCCAGTCCGGACAATACCCGGTGAATGTTACGACGGTAAATGGGTTCCACCTTGTCTACTACGTCCAATCCCTTGCGGGTAATCTCCACATGATAGATCCGCCGGTTCCCCGCTACCGGGCTCCGCTTCACTAACGCTTTTGCTTCCAGTTTGTCTAATACCGATGTGACACTGGCCCGCGTGACTACCAGCCGTTTGCCAAGATCCGACTGGGTCCAGTCGCTTTTCTTGTACTTCAAGGCAAACAGAACATTAAACTGCGCCTCGGTCAGACCAAATCGCCGGAAAAGCGCCGCCCCATGCAGGGATAGCAGATTTGCCGTGTGCACCAGATTCAATACGGTCTCGTGCCGCACGTCTTCAATCGGTCTGTCCAATTCCAATTCTTTGTTCAGCGATGTCATGGCCTGCACTCCAGGACGGTTATTGTTTACTGCCCGATTGTAACCGATTTGATTGTTAGATGTAAAACAGTTGCATCCCTTAATTGGAGTGCAGCGTGTTGGGGAAATATCGGGAATTGTTGAACCGGTATGAGACGGGTACTATGCTCATGTGGAGGAGTTAGAAACGATGCGGATCCTTGTGACAGGCGCGACGGGGTTGATTGGCAAGGCATTGTTAAACAGGCTCCCCAAAGAGGGGCACGAGGCGGTGGGGTTGGTGCGCCATAAAGGGATGATTTCTGGACCTGTTATCGAATGGGATCCGGAAAATAGTGTTATTGACAAAGCGGGATTGGAAGGAATAGAGGGGGTGGTTCATCTTGCTGGGGAAAATATCGCATCAGGAAGATGGACGCCCGATAAGAAGCGCCGCATTTTAGAGAGCCGTGTCCAGGGAACAAGGTTTTTATGCGAAGCATTATCCGGGCTTACTGCTCCTCCGCGGGTGTTGGTGTCTGCCTCCGCCATTGGTTACTACGGGGACCGGGGGGAAGAAATTCTGGAGGAGAATAGTGGAGCGGGAACCGGATTTTTGGCAGAGGTATGTCAGCAATGGGAAGCAGCGGCGGTGATTGCGGAGAAAGCGGGCATCCGGGTAGTTCGACTGCGCTTGGGAGTGGTATTGAGTGAGGAAGGGGGGGCCTTGGCGAAGATGGCCACCCCGTTCCGATTGGGACTGGGGGGAGTAATAGGAAATGGCCGGGCCTACATGAGTTGGATTACGTTGGAGGATGTGCTGCGGGTGATCGGCTTAGCACTTGCGCGGGAAGAGATCCGGGGTGTGGTCAATGCCACGGCCCCAAATCCGGTGACCAACCGTGAATTCACTGCAGCAATCGGGAAAGCGCTTCATCGCCCTGCGATGTTTCCCATGCCCGCATGGGCCGTACGGCTTGTTTTTGGCGAGATGGGCCGGGAAATGTTGCTGGCGAGCACCCGGGTGATGCCAGGACGGCTGACGGGAATGGGATTTGTATTCCAATATCCCTCCCTTGATACGGCGCTGGGGCATGTTTTGAAAAAAGACGTGAAGCGCTAAACGGTTCTTTGGCAAAAGGCCAGTTTTTAGGCAGTGTGAAGTGATTTTAACATGGGCGGATTTCCCGGTAGTACATTGATGCACAAGCATTTAGTTCTTGACGGAGAATGGGTATGATATTTGCATGGTAGTAGACAACATGGGCCAAGACAACCTCTGGCCGGGTGCTGGGGCTGGTCACACTACCCAAGTGCCATCCAGTCTCGCCCAGCGGCATTGTTTCACGCGGTCGTGGACCTGTCGCGACTGGCTTTGCCCCGGCAGGCCAAAAGGTTTTTTTGGCCCGTGTTGCCCCCTATAAGCATAGAAAGGAGGGGATGAAACAAACTAGTAAACAAAAAACTTGTCATGGCGGCACATTCCGCATATACTAGCGGTGGAGAAACTGAAGGAGAACGTCAATGCCGGCTTATACATACTTGGCACGCGGACGGGATGGTTCTAAGCAGAAGGGTTCCATAACTGCGGAAAATCCGCAGGCGGCGACCAAAATGCTTCAGGATCGAGGATTGCAGGTGGATAAGGTGGATGAAAAGAAAGGGTTATTCTCTTTTGGCGGTGGCGGTCCCAAAGGAAACAAACGTGTGCGCACCAAGGACCTGTTGGTGTTTACCCGGCAGTTGTCCACCATTGTAAGCGCGGGCTTGCCCTTGCTCCAAGGGTTGGACATTCTGGCGGAACAGACGGATGACCCGAATTTTCAGACGGTGATTGATGCGGTGGCCAAGGATGTGGAAGCGGGTGAAACGTTCTCCGATGCCCTGCGCAAGCATTCCAAGGCTTTCCCGGATCTGTACGTCAGCATGGTCCGCGCGGGCGAAGCGGGCGGCGACCTGGACGGTGTGCTGCTTCAATTGGCGGATTATCTGGAAGCCAGTGAAGACCTCAAGCGAAAGATCAAGGCATCAATGACCTATCCGGTGGTGGCCTTCAGCATGATTATCCTGATTGCCTCCGGGTTGATTATCTTTGTGGTGCCGCAGTTCGAAAAAATATTCGGGCAATTTGGCAAGCAGTTGCCGACACCCACGATGATTCTGATTCAAATCAGCAATGTGCTTCGCACGTGGTACGCATGGCCGATTATTATTGCCGTGATTGTGGGGATTATCATGTTCATGCGCGTATACGGCAGCACCAAAAGCGGGCGGTATAACCTGGATGCGCTCAAGTTGCGCCTGCCGGTTTTTGGAAATCTGATGCGCAAAGTCTCCATCAGCCGCGTCACCCGCACCCTGAGCACGCTCACCAAGAGCGGCGTGGCGATTCTTCAGGCACTCGAAATCGTCGAGCGTACTGCCGGCAATGAAGTGTATGCCAAGGCCATTCGCGAAGCGGCGGACAGCGTGCGCAATGGTGAAACCCTGGCGGACCCGCTGGCGCGCGCGGAAGTATTTCCCCCCATGGTGACCAGAATGATTGCCGTGGGCGAGAAAACAGGCGCGCTCGAAGCCATGCTGATGAAGATTTCAGACTTCTACGATTCCGAAGTCCGCGCCACCGTGGAACAACTCACCAGCCTCATCGAACCTCTACTAATCGGATTGATGGGCTTGGTCGTGGGCAGCATCGTGGTGGCCCTGTTCATGCCGATCTTGAAGCTTTCAAGCTTAGTCCAAACCTGATATTCGTTTGGCTCTTAAATCTTTTTCACGTAGTGGGTTAGCTGTAGAATGGCGTAACTTCTGAAATCGTGCGTAAAGTAAGGTATACTATTTCAGGAATACTACAGAAAGGCAAGTTATGCCGTCTGAAAATCGTATTGAAATTAATCCCAAGGTTATGATGGGAAAGCCGGTAATTCGGGGCACTCGTATTACGATTGAGTTAATCTTGCGAAAAATCGGCGAAGGCGCGGCAGAATCCGATCTATTGGACGCTTACCCCAATTTAACATTGGAGGATATTCATGCGGCACTGGTCTATGCTGCAGACAGAATTGCCCTGGAAGAGAACGTAGTACTGATAACATAAAATTTGGTTTTATGTACTTTATTGCGGATGAGAGTTGTGATTTCATTGTGGTGCGCGCCTTGCGCAAAGCGGGCCATGATGTTTTGGCTATTGCGGAAGTATATAAAGGCGCTGAAGATGATGTTGTGGCTGAACTTGCTCAGCAAGAAAGCCGCATTTTGATTACTGAAGACAAAGACTTCGGCCGTATGTTCTATGCAGAAACAAAAAAAAGCGGTGGAGTGATATTTATTCGTTATCCTGCAAATGTACGGTGTGAACTTGGTGAATCAGTGATATCTATTATTCAGCAATTTGGCAGTGAACTCAGGGGAAAATTTTTTACTCTGCAACCTGGACGTTTGCGTATTACTGATCTTCAATCGGATATGTAAAGCAGACAAATCAGCACTTCTCATCCCAATTGGGGCGGAGACGCTTTTGGACTTCCCAAGTATCTAGCAGAGTGAGGGCGGCCATGGCCTCGACAACGGGAATGGCACGGGGGACAATGCAAGGATCATGACGGCCATGAACTTGAATGGTCTGATTTTCCCCGTTGGTATCCATCGTTTTTTGTTGTTTTGCGATGGATGACGTTGGTTTGACGACGATCCGGAGGGTGATGGGCTGGCCGGTGGAAATGCCGCCGAGGATGCCGCCGCAATGATTAGACAGGAAAGTGCCATCGGCCATGTTGTCGTTGCTTTCGCTGCCCCGAAGCCGGGCAAGTTGGAATCCGAGGCCGATTTCGACCCCTTTGACCGCGCCAATGGTCATGAGGCCCGCCGTGAGGCGCGCATCGAGTTTTGCGAAGACAGGGTCGCCTAATCCGGGGGGGATACCCAGGATATCGAGTTGGATGATGCCGCCGACGGAGTCGCAGTCTTTTCGAGCGTCGAGGATGGCCTGTTCCATTTTCTGCGCGGCGATAGGGTCTGCGCACCGGACGGGATTGGATTCAATGACGGAGTAATCGCAGGTTTCCGCGGGGATGCCGGCAACCTCTACGGCGTGGGCGACGATGCGCACGCCGCGTTGGGCCAGGATTTCGCGGGCGACAGCGCCGCAGGCGACACGGCAGGCGGTTTCGCGCCCGGAGGAGCGTCCGCCGCCGCGATGGTCGCGTAGGCCGTATTTCCGGTAGAAAGTGAAGTCGGCATGGCCGGGCCGGAAAAGGTTTTTGATGTCGTCATAGGCGGAGGATTTCTGGTCTTCGTTATAGATGACCAGGGCAAGGGGCGCCCCGGTGGTTTTTCCTTCGAATACCCCGGACAGAATGTGGACGGTGTCGCTTTCCTTGCGCCGGGTGACAATGGCGCTCTGACCTGGTCGGCGGCGGTCGAGTTCGCGCTGAATGAGTTCTTCGGAAATTTCAGTGCCGGGATGGAGCCCGTCAAGGACGGCCCCAATCGCCGAACCGTGGCTTTCGCCAAAGGTGGTGACGCGGATGATTTCTCCGTAGGTATTGGCGGATCGGCAGTGGATGGCGAGTTCTTCGCTGATGCGCTGGAGTACTTGTTCCGCAAGGGTTTCGGGAGCGCCATTCGAGGTATCGAGCAGGATATCGGCGTAGGGACGCAGGACATCCTCGCGGTAGCGAAGTTGCTCGGAGTATTTTTGCTTGCCATCGGCGCCGGTGAGCCACGGGGGGATGCCGCTTTGCGTGGCGCGGTCCCACAGGATATCCGGGTGCGCCGTGAGATAGACCAACAGAGCGTCATTTCGCAATAAGCGGCGGTTATCCGGGTCGAGCATGATGGCGCCGCCGGTGATAATGAGGTGCCAGTCGTGTTCGGCGGCCTGCCGGGCGGCTTCCTGTTCAATTTCCCGGAAAAAGGCTTCGCCATGCTCGGCAAAGATCTCACGGCAGGAAAGATGATGTCCGTCACGCGTTTCGTGAATTTTCTCCACGAGGGTGTCGGTTTCGACGGTCTGGAATCCGGTCTCTTCGGCCACTATGCGGCCAATCGAGGATTTTCCGGCCCCTTTGGGCCCCATGATGACGATATTCATTTCACTTTCACTCTGTTCGCTGGGTTTTTGGGCTATTTTTAGTGTAAGAACATCCTGTATTGAAGGGTCATTCCTGAATTCGTGCATTGGCGCCAAGTTTATGCAGGGCGTAGAGGAAGGTGGGGAAGGTGACGCTCACGGCTTCATACCCACGAATGGTCAGGCCTCCCGGAATACGCGTCCCCGCAATAGCAAGAGCCATGACAATGCGGTGGTCGCCGTGGCCTTCCACAATACCGCTGTGGAGTGTACTTTCTTTAATGATCAATCCGTCCGGCAGTTCGGTGATATCCGCACCCAGTTTCTCCAGTTCCTTGTGCATCATGGCGATGCGGTCGGTTTCTTTCAACCGCGCTTGGGGCACATTGACGAGCCGGGTGGTTCCCTGGGCGAAACATCCCGTTACGGCCATCATAGGGAGGGCATCCGGGGTGGCATTCAGGTCAATTTCACACCCGGTCAGCGAGGCTGTTTTCACGCGAATGCCGCTCTTTTCAATCACAATGTCCGCGCCCATTTGCCGCAGGTAGTCAACCACGGCCTTGTCGCCCTGGGTATCAGTGAGGTCCAGGCCGTTCGAGGTGACGTCATTGCCGCCGAGCGCCCCCGCTGCGAGAAAAAAGGTGGCGGAGGAGAAATCGCCGGGGATTCTGCGTTGAACCGGCGGATAGCTCTGGCCGCCGGGGATATGGAATTCACTGAGGTCTTCCGCATGCTCCACGCGGATGCCTTGGCGTTTCAGCCAATCGAGGGTCATTTCCACATAGGGTTTTTCGTTCAAGAGCGGCACGCGCAGGCGGGTATCGCCGTCCCCAAGCGGGGTATTGATCAGGAGCGAACTCACATATTGGCTGGTGACCGCCTCGATGCTGGTTTCGCCGCCCCGGAGGCGTCCTTCCACGACGATGGGGGGAGTGCCCGTACCACGGGTGGATTGCGCCTTGGCCCCGAGGTCGTTCAGCGCCTGCACGAGCGGCCCGCACGGTCTGCGGCGGACCTGGTCGTCGCCCGTGAACACGGCAAGCCCTTTACGGAGCAAGGCGGCGCTGCCCAAACCAATTCGCATGGTGGTGCCGGAGTTTGCCGTATCAATAATGTTGTCAGGGGTTTGGGGGGCGCCGTCAATGCCGGACACCCGCCAGATCCGCCCTTCATCCTCAATAGAAGCGCCGAACGCACGATACGTTCGGAAGGCTGCAATGGCATCTTCGGAAACGAGGGGTTCCTCGATGATGCTTTCACCCTTCGCCAGCGCTGCAATGGCCACCGCGCGAATCGTATGGGATTTTGAACCGGGAATTTCAACGCTTCCCTTTAAAGATGAACGTTCAACGACTAGATTCATGCTCATTTCCTTGTGTAAGTGGCGATCATATCACGCGTCAAGACACATTCGCCAAGTCCAATTTTCTTTCCTAACAACTTCTTTCTGTGTTTACCTTATCGCCTTTCTATGCATGGGAACTATGTATTCGGGCTAGACAGAGTGAACGGGGTGGATATCAGTGATTCACGATACCAATACCGATTGAATATCTGAAAAAGGGCCTGGAATTTTGGTATACTGAATGCTTCACTCGCGGTTTAACCCAACAAGATAGGAAAACATCATGTCGGAAGTATTGCAGCAATTGGTGGAGATGTCGCATTACCTCGGTGATCCGGGCCGGACGTATGCCATTCTGGGCGAGGGAAATACCTCGGCGCGCATTGATCAGGATTCGTTTTACGTGAAGGCATCGGGCACGACCTTGGCCACGATGAAGCCATCGGACTTTCTGGCGGTGTCGATCTCGAAGGTCACGGCGATTCTGGATGACGCGAAAGCGGGGGATGCGGATGTGGACCGGGTGCTGAAGGAGGCGCTGCTGGATTCAAAGGAAACACGGAAACCGTCGGTGGAGACGATGATGCACGGGCTGTTGTATCAGCTTTCCCCAGAGTACAATTTTATCGGGCATACGCATCCCGTGGCAACGAATGCGCTGTTGTGTTCGGTGAACGCGTATGAAGCGGTGAGCGGCCGGGTATGCCCGGATCATATCGTAGTGATGGGGCATCAGTCGGTGTTTGTACCGTATGTGGATCCGGGGCTGGTGCTGGCGCGGGAGGTGCGGGCGCGGGTGAACCGTTTCATTGAGGAGGAAGGGGTGCTGCCGAAGGCGATCATGCTGGAGAATCACGGCCTCTTTGCACTGGGATCGAATGCGAAGAAGGTGACGAATATCACGGATATGGCGGAGAAGGTGTCGAACATTATTATTGGATCGTACAGCGTGGGCGGTCCCAAGTTCATGAGCCCGGAAGCGGTGCGGCGGATCGACACCCGCCCGGATGAACTCTACCGGCAGAAAGTCATCAAGTAACCACGAGCCGTCGGCCGCCGGTGACGGCGATTTGCATAAAAAAATTGAACATAAAACCGGGAGGGCGAAGCTCCTGCTGAGCCGTCAGAACAAGATCAACAAGGCATTTTTTTACGGCTCGGCAGGAGCCTCGCCCTCCCGGTCATAGTCACTTTCTTAGCAGTGTGAATGTATAAAGGAAAAGGAGCAAGCTTTGTCAACGTTGGAAAAATATCGGAAGGCGGATGCGTCGCTGCCCAAGGAATATCGTGCGTGGCAGGTATTCGGCGCGGGGTTGGAAAATGTCGGACGGGACGGCAAGCCGGTGGCAGTGGAATTGCGGGAACCCAAGGACGATGAGGTGCTGGTGCGGGTGGATGTCCTGGGCTTATGCCTGTCGGATATGAAGATCATTGCACAAGGGGGGAATCATCCCCGGTTGCGCGGACGGGATCTGGCGAATGATCCGACGGTGCTGGGGCATGAATGCGCGTGTACGGTGGTGAAGATCGGGAAGAAGTGGCAAGATCAGTTTAGCGTAGGCCAGCGCTTTATTGTTCAGGCGGATATTTACTATAAGGGCGTTGGCTATGCGTTTGGGTACATGATTCCCGGCGGTCTGGCGGAGTATGCCTATCTGGATGAGCGCGCGCTGGCGGGCGATGAAGGATGTTATCTGTTGCCGGTGCGTCCGGACACGGGCTACAGCCAATCGGCGCTGGCGGAGCCGTGGGCATGCGTTGAGATGTCGTATTGTCTGGAAGATCGCCTGGAACCGACGGGCGCACGGCAATTGCTGGTGTCGGAAGAACCGCTGTGGAAAGAATGTTTCCCAAAGGCTATGTGTGTATCGCGAAACCTGGAGGGAGTGGGGGAGGGACCCTACGATGACATTATCATCCCGAATCCTACTCCGGCTATCGTGACGGCGCTTGCGCCGAAACTGGACAAGAAAGGCGTGATGTTCCTGGTGGGCGAGGCGGTGGAGTCCGGCATGGTGACATTGGATGTGGGCGCGATCCACTATCAGGACAAGCGGTTTCTGGGCGGCGGCGATTCGTTGGAAGCTATTGAGGAAGCCAATCGGCGCAATGATCTGAAGCCGGGCGGCTGTGCATTGTTTATCGGCGCGGGCGGCCCCATGGGTCAGATGCATGTGCAGCGGGCTATTGAAAAAGCGAATGGTCCCGCTAAAGTGGTGGTAACCGACTTGGATCGCGGACGGCTGGATCACCTGGTGGCGCGGTTTGGCGGCATGGCCAAGGCCAAGGGCGTGGAATATATCACGCTGGCGCCGTCTGAATTTGCTTCACCCGATGCGATGAATGCGCACATTCGCAAATTGGCGCCCAATGGGTATGACGATGTGGTTGTGCTGGCGCCAGTGCCTGCGCTGGTGACGCAGGCGGTGGGCTTTGCCGCGGATTTCGGATTCGTCAATGTGTTTGCCGGGCTGGGCATCGGTACGACGGCCTCCATTCCACTGGAAGCGCTGTGCCGCGGCATTAAGATCATCGGATGCAGCGGGAGCCGCATCAGTGATCTGCGCCGCGTGCTGGAACTGGTGGAAGCGGGGGAATTGGATTCGAACCGAAGCGTGGCGGCCATAGGCGGACTGAAGGCTGCCCATGCCGGCCTGAAGGCGGTGAAGGATGCGAAGTATCCCGGCAAGACGATAATTTACACGCAGATTCCGGATCTTCCCCTGATGCCCTTGGAGGATGTGCCCGAACGCATTCCCGAATTAAAAGACAAACTCAGCCCCGAAGGGGCATGGACCAAAGAAGCCGAAGCGGCGTTACTGGAGAAGTACCTCTAATGGAACGATTGAACGGTAAAAAAGCGATTATTACGGGCGCGGCGCAGGGATTGGGCGCGGCCCTCACCGAACGTCTGGCGAAGGAAGGCTGTGACCTCATCGGGTGGGATGTGAACCTTGGAGTTATGGAAGCCACGGCGCAGCACGTGAAAGAGCTTACCGGACGATATGTGGGCGCGGCGTCGGTGGACGTGAGCGATGCGGCTGCGGTGCATGCGGCGGTGGATGACGCCGTAACAACCCTTGGCGGATTGGATATCATGGTCTGCAATGCAGGCATCCTGATTTCCGGCGATTCCATCGAATTTGACATCGCCAAATGGAGGAAAGTTATTGATGTGGACCTGACGGGTTTCTTTTTATGCGCCCGGGAAGCCGCGCGGGTCATGATTCCGCAAAAGAGCGGCTCCATCATTCAGATCAACTCCAAGTCGGGCAAAAAAGGCAGTTTCCGCAACAGCGCCTATGCCGCGGCCAAATTCGGCGGCATCGGCGTGACGCAAAGCCTTGCCCTGGAATTCGCCGAACAAGGCATCCGCGTGAACGCGATATGCCCCGGCAATCTGCTGGATTCGCCGCTCTGGGTGAACAGCCTGTTCAAGCAATATGCCGCTAATCAGGGCATTACCGAGGAAGCTGTTCGCCAAAAATACATCGACCAAGTCCCCATGAAACGCTCGTGCCAATACGAAGACATCGCGAATGTCGTCGTGTTCATGGCCAGCGGCGAATCCAGTTACATGACCGGCCAGGCCATCAACGTCACCGGCGGCCAGGAAATGCGGTAGAAAAAATCACTCTCTTTGTTGAGATTACACGGTCAAGACTCCAATAAATCGAGGTTTTGACCGTGTTTTTGTCTTCGTGCGAAGGATAGTAGCGCCCAAATCCGTTCGGCAGAGTAAATAGGGGACTGCTGTTTTTTATATCCGGAGATTGCATGTCAAGGGGAATTTTGGATTGTGGATTTCCGGATCCGTCATCCTACTCCGCTGAAGCTTCGTAGGACAAGTCGTCATGCGTTGCGTCATCCAGTCAAACCGATTCGAGGAGTTCTGGGAACAACGCACCGCTTGAAACCCCAAAACCTGACGCAGGCCCCGCGAGGCGCGTGACTTCCCCCTTCGCTAAGCCTACGAGGGACAAGACGCCGTGGAAAGCTCGATAGCGATCCCGATCCCGATCCCGATCCCGATACCGATACCGATACCGATACCGATACCGATACCCTTCACCACCGAAGGTGGATGAGATAGTAGCCGGGGTGTTGAGCGAAGCGATACCCCCGGAAAGCGTACTCACCACCCTATCAATGCACCCCGGAGGGGTAACAGAATAATCTTCTTAAGCGTTCTATTTGAATTCTTGTTTTAGGAACCGTTTATGTGTGGTTCTTGGATCATAACAGTAATTTGCAAAGAATAGATCCCTTCGACCCCTCCGGGGTCGTTGTGTTGTGGTTTCTTTTCCGGGGGTATCGCTTCGCTCAACGCCCCGGCTACTATCGGTCACACCTTCGGTGTGAGTGATTAACGCTCTGATGGTATGCCTCTTTTTGCCTAAATGCTTTGTGGAACTCCTGCAGCGGATCATCGATTGGGTGACATTGACCCAGAGTGGCGAAGCGCTTACCCTTGGGCTGGGTTGTTGAATTCCTTCGGAATTTTAGATTGACATCTACTTTCTTTCACACCTGCGGTGTGCAAATGATAACAAAGTCCCTATTCTTGCTCCATGTTGCTTATTTGAGAAGAAACTTGTGCTGGACACGGCAAGTCTATACTAAAACTCTCAACATAAAGGTCCAGTACCATGAAAAAAAGTCTCTTCGTCGTTGTTTGTTTTGTATCTGTCTTTCTCATCGCCATTTCCGGCTATGCCGGCCCCATGAAAGCGGGCGCGGCGTTTCGCGTTGTAACCCCCGACCCGCTGCTGCCGGTATCCGGCGGAGTGGGGGAGCCCGAACCGGTCAATAAAAAGATTGGTGACTTGTTCGCACGTGCGCTCGTATTGGAGAAGGGCGATGTGCGTGTGGCCATCGTCAGCGTGGATTTTCTGGGGTTTCCTTCCGTGCTCTGCGATAAGGCGCGGGCACAGATCAAGGGGATTCCCGCGGAGAACATCCTGATTGGATCAACGCATACGCACAGCGCGCCGGATACCTATGCCTTTCCGGATTTGAAAGGTTCACATGGCGCGGACCTGAAATATCTGGATTGGGTGTGCGGCAAGGTCGCGGAGGCGGTGAATGAAGCGGCGGAGAAGTTGCAGCCCGTGACCCTGAAGATTGCCGTAGGCGAGGCAAAGGGCAAGATCGCATACAATTATTATGCCCCGCAACTGTATGATCCCCGGTGCGGCGTAATCCAGGCGATTGCAAAGAAGGGTAAAGAAAAAGGCAAGCCCATTGCCACGCTGGTGAATTACGCCATTCATCCGGAAGTCATCGGAAATGATCAAGGGATTGTCTGTCCCGATTTGTGCGGACCGCTCTACGACAGGATTCAAAGTAAAAATGGCGGCATGGCCATCTTCATGAATAGCGCGCAGGGCGGCATGGTGACCGCCGATTGCCGGGGGCCCAACGGTAAAGATATTCAAACCTGGGAAGAATGCATTCGTATTGGTGAATTACTGGCGGATGAAGCATTGCGCATCGTTGAAAATGCCCCCGTGGAAGAAAACCCGTCGTTGATTTGCGTCTCGAAAAATGTCCCGTTTCCTGTCGAATCGAAGTTGATGCAGGCGATTATCGCCAAATCCCCATTGGGGTATCCCATGGCGGCCGATAATACCGTCACCACCCGCGTGAACCTGGTGGATATCGGCACGGCGCAGATTCTCACGATTCCTGGCGAAGCGCTGCCGAATATCGGATATTATGTGAAACGGCACATGCCCACCAATAAATCCTTTTTATTTGGACTGACAAATGACGCGTTTGGATACATGCTGGCGAAAGTGGATTGGCGCAGCTTCAAACGGTACGACTATGTTTCCCAGACGGGCCTGGGGGAAAACACCGGGGAAATCTACATGGAAAACGCCTTGGCATTGATTGAATCCAGCCCAAAGCCCGATTCGGAAGTGGCGAAATAGATCGGATTTATCACCATTTGTCTCTAATGGTTGTCATTGTGCTCCCTCGGCTGACATTCGTAGACGAAAGTAAAACACACGCTGGGGAGGGCGAAGCTCCTGCTGAGCCGTAAAAACAAGATCGGGGGGGCGGATTCCATTTTTAGTAATTTTCGTATTATGTTGGAATCAAGCTAAAGTTGTGCCAATGTTTTGCCGAAAAGAAGGATATAGTTGAACAAGGGAGACACCCGACGCAGAAAGGAGGCTGTTATGGCTGGAACAACAGCTGTCAGCAGCAACGTCGGGGCCGGTGTGAGCCAGGTTCGTTTTCAGGATCACGCCCGGACGGCGCAAATGAAGGATCAAGTGCAGCCATCCGGGGATGTGAGGTCCGCGGCTCTTGAACTAATTCGGAGCGCTATGCTGCTTCCTGGAACGACAGGACGCGACCTCGACGTGCTGGCTTAGCACTTCACACTCCTTTGAGAGGGGCATTGCACGGAGGCGATGCCCCTCTCGCTTTTTTTTTGGGATTGATTCGGGTATTATGCGCAATACGCAATGGGAAAACAGGAGTATTCAGAGGTTTACTGATGCGGCGCATGGCAGGGCTAGTAGAGCGGTTTTTAAGGATTGACGGGCTGAGTGATGCGGAGAATCGCCCGGTGGTGCGGTGGGGGTTCGTTATAGCGCTGGTGGCCATGATTCTCCGGATATTCTTCTGGGTCTATACTCAACGCTACTGGGAAGATGCCCTCATTACCTGTCTTCATTCGGAAAATTTTGCGAGTGGGTTCGGGATGACGCACGTGCGGCCCGGCGAGCCGCCATTGCACGGATTCACAAGCCCGTTAAGCGTTGCCGTGCCGCTGATCGGCGATTTGATGCATGTAGGATTCGGCGTGGACTTTCTGAAGCTTGTGTCGATTCCCGCCGCGGCCCTGACGGTCCTGTTTCTCCTCGGGATCGGGATTCATTCGAAAGTGCGGCTGCCGGGGCCGCTGATTGTCCTTGTGATGGGATATGCGGCGGTGGAGCATCATCAGATTTTATGGGGGATGTCGGGGATGGAGACGCAACTCTCCGCATTAATCCTGATTATGTCTGTATATTACACATTGGCATGGAAGCCGGTGCCTCTGGGGATCAGCCTGGGATTGTGCATGCTGGTGCGCCCGGATTACGCGTTTTGGACGATTATCGTGGGGGTGTATGCCCTGTTCAAGGAACCGAAGCAGCTTTTAAAGATTGTGCCGATTGCCCTGGCCGTATATGCGCCCTGGATCATTTTCACCTGTATTCATTATGGTTCGCCGATGCCCAATACCATCATCGCAAAAGGATTGGGGTACCCGAAGTGGTGGGACAAGGTGGACATGATTAACTTTCAAACAATCAAACGCCACACGTGGATGACGCTCGCGGAACAGTTGCATGTGATGCTTGGGCCGACCTTCTGCGGGCACGGGGCGGGCATGCACATTTTCTTCACGCGCGGGCCGGAGAGTCCCATTGGCAATCTGATGTTTGTATTGTCGACGATTGGCACCCTGGCAATTCTTATCAAACGGCAATGGGCGCTCTGGCCGCTGGCCGCCTGCGCAGTGGTTTACAGCGTGTATTATGTCTATCTCGTCCCCGTTATTTTTGGATGGTACAAGGTGCCGTACCTGCTCACAATGCTGTTATTGAGCGTTCGCGGGGTGCAGGCTGTTTCCGGTTGGATGCCGGAGCGCGGGCGGATGGGGGTGCTCAGTGGCTTCTGTGCGGCGTATATCGGTGTGTTCGTCAGCGTGTTGCCGGTGACCTTTCTGACTGAGCGCCAGATTCAACGATATGTCGAGAATCCTGTGCGGAAGGCAGCGGGGCTGTATTTGAAAGAACACATGAAACCCAATGAGGCGGTGGGCTGCGAGCCGCTGGGATACATGGCCTATTACTCCAGGGGGAATGTATACGACTGGCCGGGGCTGGCAAGCCGCACGGTCGTGAAATGGAGCGAAGCACATCCGCAAAAAGAACGCTGCCTCGAGAACATGCTGAAAGATCTCCAACCGGAATATCTCTTCCTTCGGGATGTCGAAGTGCTGTATTGGTTCAAAGACACGTCCTGGCTGAAATCCGGCTATCACCCCATTGGGATATATGCCGTGACCCCCGAAAATGCGCGGAAAATACGCTGGCTGGACCGCAATATCGACACTCGCTTCCGTATCTACAAGAAAAATCATCCCGAAGACCCGAAACCCTACGATGAATCGCTCTGGCCCCAGCCTACGGCGGAGTTTGGCCCGGTCCTGGAGAAACCCTTGACCTGGCAGCCCAAAACGTGAGGCCGAATAAGGCGCCGGGGATAAAAATCAGCACTTGGGGGACGAGGAACAGCCGTGTTTCCGGGGCGTGGGCGAGTGAAAAGTGGATGGGGAACCATACCGGAACCACCGCCCAGAAAAACCGCTGCAGAGGAATGGGCCATGCACGCCAGGAGGCCATCGCAAGAAACGGCATAAGCCCCAATGTGGCAAACAGGAAGACCCACGTGCGCCACCACGTGAGATTGAAGGTCAGCAGGGGGATAATCGGGCTTTTTCCGGCCGTGGGAACGATATACGGGCGAACGCCATACACAAGCCGCAATCCACTCACGATCATGATCCAGAATCCCAAACAGATCGCTGTGACAAGGATAATTTTCTTCCAGGAATAGATTTGGGCGGTTTTCATGCCGGGCCAATAGGCAAACAGGAGCATGAAGGGGATGCAGCCGCTGGTTTCCCGGTTGAACGGCGCAATGAGCATCAACGGAATGAGGAGTAATGGCTTGTTATACAGGATCAAGAGACCAGCAGTCAGAAAAATGCTGATGTCGGTATACGTGTTGAAGGTGAGGTCGCCGTCGTACAGCCCATGGCACATGCCGTAGGCAAGCAAGGCGATGCCCCATAGCCCCTGGATAAGATTCAGGCCCAGTTTGCGATAGAACCACACCGCGAGACTGAACGCGAGCGTGTTCTGCAGGAAACGCACGAGTATAAACGCGACACCCACGGGACGATGTATCCCTAAGAGTTCAAAGAAACGGACCATGCTGTAAACAATCCCTTCGGTGAATAGGCGATATTGCCAGGGGGTGCCGCTTTCGCCCTGGATCACTTTTTGGGTGCGATCCCATTGCACGGTTTCGTACCATTCCAGCCCCATGAACTGCATCTGGTAATAGACCGTGTAAAAACTCAGGATCAAGGCGCATACCACGATGGCCGCGATAACGGTGCCGCGTTTTGGGATTGTAGCGGTTTCGTTCCAGCGGACCAGGCACAGGAGAGCGCCGGGAACGAAGAGGAATACTTGCGGCGTCAGCAATGCATGCGTGCTGAAGATCGTTCCTTGGACGCTATGAATGATGATCCAAAAGGGCAGAATGCCCAGTGCGAGCGTGAATAACACGTTCTTGGCCGCGCCAATTTTAGTAGCTCCGAATTCCAATTCGGAGTTAAATTTCCCTGCATTTGTACGCGGAACCCAAATCCGGCCCCGCCTCACGGCCAACGCGATAAGCGGGATGATGCTGAGCACGCCGAACGCATTGGTCCAGGACGCCGCGGCGGCTTCAGGCCGCCAGGAAGTGCCTCCCAAGCCAACGATCCATATTTTGTAAATGACCAGATATATCACGATGGGGAGGAGGGCGCATAGGATGCGGAAAAAGCGCAAGGGGCGGACCAGATCGTTGCGGCAGGCAGCCAGCCAAAGCAGTGGAAAGAAAAGGCCGGTTTCACGGTTGAAAATTGCGAGTACAATGAGTGCGATGATCCAGCCGGGCTGCTGGGCGCATAGGGCAAGTGCGGCACAGAGCAACAGAATAAGTTCCGTGTATACATCGATCTCCAGGAAGTGTTCACAGGCACAGAAAGTCATGCCCCATGCGAGAACGGATACGCCGAGGAGTCCTGCATAAAAAGGAATCCCCAGGCGCCGGTAAAACAACAGAGCAAGAAGGAAGATTGCGATGTTCTGAAGAATACGAATGGTGACAAAGGCCGATCCGATGGGGCGTGGCACGCCGAGGTTTTCAAAATAATTCGTGGTGAAAACGGTGCAATAGGCGGAAAATGTGCGGCCGCGCTGGGGCCAGGGCGCGGTATGCTCGACGGTGGATTGCAGGACAGGGAAGTAATGTTCCTCCTGCCAGGCAAGCCCTTTGGCCTTTACCTGATTAAAGACCGCCAACATGCTGAGCAGCGTAACACACAGAAATACCGTTCCGAGGCACGCAATTGTTTTAAACCGCATAACCATCACGCTCGAATTCCCAACTCCCTGACCAGGCGATTTTGCCGTTGCATTTTAACACGATTACACACAAAATGATCCTGATTTCTCCCCATTACATGTCGCTATCGCTATCGGTATCGCTATCGCTATCGCTATCGTTTCCAATTTATATTCTCTTCCCCTTTTCCCCTTTGTCTAATTGGTCCTATCAGTCCAATAGGTCCTATTCCCCCATCCCTCCCAAACACCGAAGGTGTATTTAGAGAGTAGCCGGGGCGTTGAGCGAAGCGATACCCCCGGTAAAGCCCCCCAAAAAAAAATTACCCCGGCAGGGGTAACGGAGTCCCTATCCTCCCAACCCCATCAATATCGCTATCGCTATCGTTTCCAATTTATATTCTCTTCCCCTTTTCCCCTTTGTCTAATTGGTCCTATCAGTCCAATAGGTCCTATTCCCCCATTCCTCCTAAACACCGAAGGTGTATTCAGAGAGTAGCCGGGGTGTTGAGCGAAGCGATACCCCCGGTAAAGCCCCCCAAAAAAAATCTACCCCGGCAGGGGTAGCAGAAAACCCTTTCCATCCCTCTCATCCGGTCCATTCGGTCCATCCGGTCCATCCCGTCCATGCCCTCCGCCTTCCCCCCTCAGGGCAACTTCCTCCCAGTCCTTTCCGTCGTTTATGTCCCTTGCGTCTTTTACGTCCTTTTCCCCATTCCTCCCATTCCTCCCATTCCTCCCAGCTTTCCCATATCTTTAACTTTCCGTGTCCGTCCGCGTGCCCTCTATAGCTTCAGCGAAAGAGGGTGTCTCTACCCCACAAATTCTCTTCCTTTCCCGTCGTTTCGCCACAATAATCCCAGGAGGAAGACCATTGCCCCAATCAACAGAAAATCGGCGAAGCTGCCACGAACCGTGGACCCAGGGAGTACCCCGCAGCCGAAGAGACTGACGGTCTTATTCGCGGCGGGGATGCCCGTGGCATGGATGGTCAAATCGGCAGTAGTGCGTTCGGGTTCGCCGTCGCCGGTATTGATAAAGTGGAGAATGGCTTGA
>JAKQOG010000013.1 GCA_029565395.1 Candidatus Hydrogenedentota bacterium
CCCGATGCGGTGGTAATACCTCCTGCCGGTCCACCAAGGTTCCGTGTATGCCAATTCCGATCTCCGGGGTCGTATGCCGCGACATATAGCTGGCTGTTAACACTTGCGGCAACAATACCATTCACACTATGAACATCGCCAGCGGGTCCGCCACCGTTCCAAGTGTGCCAAGACGCATCATTGGGATCGTATACACGTGCCACAAGCTGCCCCCCGGAGATAGTGGCTTCAGTATCCAGTAAGTGAAGATAATAGGCATGGGCCGGAGTCATCAGAAAAAGCAAGAGAACCACCAAAAGCGAGTGGAATACATATGTTGTCTTTTCAGAATGGATTCGGACGTCAGAAAAAGTTATTTCGCTTGCATTGATGAAAACTTTGTCCCACATATTTATTGCCCTATGCTTTTTTAGAAAAAACACCCATTGTTATTCGCCCACTGAAATGCCTATGCTTACAACGCCGTATGAAACAAGTTAGATCTTTGATGTCACAAGTACATTAAGCCCTTCACCAACAGAGTAATCCGACAGGAAGCGCATGTCAAGAGAATAATGTGAAATTATGGAACAATATTCTATGCCTGCCCCTTCGCCAGACTACAAAGCAAAGCAGATATGGCCATATATTCGTTTTTTTCGTATCAATATTATGTCAACCCCGGGCAGAAGCCGTCCTCCGTGCCTTCTTCGGGGCAATAATGATATCCGCCGGAGTTGAAGAACTGGATCACACGCAACAACTCTGACAAGCTAATCTCCCAGTCGGTTGGATTGTAGTCACTTTCGTACGGCGCACAGGATTGATCGCCGGGCCCTGGGGCATAGCCGTCTTCCGTGCCGTCCTGACAGTGGAATCCGCCGGAGTTGAAGAACTGGATCACGCGCAGGAGTTCGGAGAGGCTGATGGCATTGTCCTGGTTTTGGTCGGCAGTAAGGAATCCTTCTTCAACGCTACCTTCGCCTTCGATCTGACCTTCTTCACTACCTTCTTCGACACCTTCACCTTCAATCAGGCCTTCTTCTGAGCCTTCTTCGCTGCCTTCGACTACACCTTCAATCATGCCTTCGGCTTGACCTTCGGTCTGCCCTTCGGGCTGTCCTTCTTCAACGCCTTCGCCTTCAATTGTGCCTTCTTCTGAGCCTTCCCCTTCGGTTATTCCTTCGGTCATGCCTTCTATAATACCTTCGCCTTCAATCATGCCTTCGGGCTGTCCTTCCTCGACGCCTTCAATCATGCCTTCGGGTTGTCCCTCTTCGACACCTTCAATCATGCCTTCGGCTTGACCTTCGGTTGTGCCTTCGGGTTGTCCCTCTTCAAGCCCTTCTCCCTCGGGTTGTCCTTCTTCACTGCCTTCGCCTTCGATTTCTTCAAGGAGGATGGTGTCGGAGATGGGATCGAGGGAGACTAGCCCTGCACCATCGCGAAGCTCGGCATACACGGTTTTTTCACCGGCTCCAGAGGTCAGGGTCCAATTGCTGGAGGCGTTAAAGGGAACCCATTCGCTCCAAGCGGCGCCGTCATTGCTAAAGCGCATCGCTTCGGTGCCGCTGCCGGAACCATCGTCTTCGGTCAAGGCGAGTGTAACATCGGCACTTGTCGTGGAAGGTGCATCGTCATTGATCACGAGGGTGCCGGTGGGCGGTGTGCCATCGAGGGTGCGTGCGCTCTGGGCCGGTCCCGGAAGGGTATCCATCCCATCCCCATTCTGCGCGATCACCGAGAAACTGTATTCGGTGTATTCCGCAAGTCCAGGAACGGTAAGTGTGCCCCAGTCACCGGCGGTTTGATAAACGGGGCTTGGGCCTTGGAGTCCATCGATTCCAAGCCAGGGGAGTGCGGAGGGTGCTATCTGGATGGCATAGAGGGTTTCGGGTGGGTTCCCGTCTCCTGCTCCAATAGCCACCGCCAGGGAGTTGGCCGTTGCATTTTCCACAACAGGGGCTGCAGGCGTTGCCGCAAGGGTGTACTTTATTTCCGTCACGGGGGATGTTTCCACCTGCTCGCCATTTCGTGACTTGCCAGAAAACGAGTATTGTGTATTTGGTGATAATCCTGGCGAGGTCCATGGTGCAGTGTTCTGAAGCCACCCCGAGTTGGTCCCTTCGGTCACATTTTCAAAATACACCCCGGAATCACCTTGATCAAGGTCACTTGGTGTATTCGTGGCCGCGACATCGATAGAAATATCCGTAACGCCGGAGAAGCCAAGACCCGATACCGCCTCTATAAATGTCCATGCAGTATAGCCAGCAGTCCGTCCACCCTCCCCATCTAGGCCCGAAACCGACACCCAGAAGGTATAAGGGGTATTGGCATCCAGGCCCGTGTGTTCCCAGGAAGTTGTATCTGGGCCGACTGTGGCCCGGAGGGTGCTGGGATCGCCGTGGCCCTGGTCAACATACACCAGGAATTCCATTTCATTGTCTGAGTTATCCTGCCATTCCCACGTAATGCTGTCCGTACCATTGACGGTAGCGCCGGGATTGCTTGGGGCGGTTGGGAAAACGTCGGGCCGGCGGAAATCGGCTTCATTTCCTCCATTCCATGGCATGGTGAAACACCGGCTCCATTGCTGATAGGGGGAGGAGGCGGGAGAATAGAGCACCCACGCCCGCCAGTGGTACGCCTTGCGATGGGTCAACAGATTCCCCAACACGCCGGATAATTCGATGCCTGCCGTGCCTGTATCAGTCCAGTCCGGCGTTAAAGAGGTCTCTCCTGGAAACTCATCGAAAGCCTGTCCGAGCATCGCTATTTCCCCCTGAAGTTTGACCTTGCCGCGTCCAAAGGGCGTTCGTCCCAACGCTGCCAGGAGCACGCCTTCAACAGGATCCGTCGAACCCAAGTGTGCAAGGGGGCCATAATCGTCCGGTGTCCGTTGGCGGGGATTGACGCTTAGGCCGCGGCCGGCTTCGCCGTTCCCGTAATATACACATGCACGGCCCCTGGCACCGTTATAGCCACTGGCGCCAACAAGGATATCGGCATAACCGTCGCCATTGACATCCCCGGCGGACGACACGGAAGCACCGGACTTTGCATCATTGCTGTTGCCTTCCATGGTCCAATCAGGCGTGGCACTCAAGCCACCTGTGGAGCCGAGATACACGTGTGCCCGCCCTTCATTGGTCTGGCCGTTATCATACGAATCTTCACCAACAACAACATCGGCGTATCCATCGCCGTTGACATCGCCTGCTGTTGAGACAGAGCATCCCAAATAGGCGTTTTCCTGGTCCCCGGTGACAATCCACGCCGCCGAGGTGTCCAATCCGACCTCGGATCCATGATACACATAGGCGCGTCCGACACCCCAGATCCACTCGCCGGAGATATAATATTGCTCCGCGCCGATAATCACGTCCGCATATCCGTCACCGTTAACATCACCCGCACTGGCGACGGCGTTTCCATAGAAAAGAGATCCCGCGTTGCCTTCTTTCTTCCAATCGGCGTTGCCGGGCGTGCCGTGTTCTCCCAGACCACGTATGGAACCGTGGTACACACATACCAACCCCTCGTTAACCATCGGGTTTGTATAATAACTGGCCCCGATAATCACATCGGAGTAGCTATCCCGGTTCACATCGCCCGCCGTGGAAACCGAGATGCCGAACATCGCTTCCGCGATATCGCTCTCCGCCATCCAGTGGGCGGTAGCAGGGGTTCCATTCTGCCCGATGTCGAAGGGGCCGCCATACCAGACAAAAGCTGCACCGTCATTGGTTTGGTCGTAATCGTAATAAGGCGCGCCGACAATGATGTCCGAGCAACCGTCACCGTTTACATCCCCCGCGGTGGATACCGAGTACCCGAACCATGCGGATGCCTGGTTGCTTTCGGCGGTCCAATCCGCATTGGCGGGAGTGCCGTCTTCCCCCAATCCTGTCAGAGAACCGTACCAAAGGAAGATCACTCCTTCCTCCGTCTGGCCATTGCTATAGCGATGGGAGCCAACGATAATGTCGGCGTAGCCATCGCAATTGATATCGCCCGCGGTCGAAACAGAGAACCCGAAACTGGAGTTTGCCTGGTTACTTTCCGCCTTCCAGTCTTCTGAACCACTCAACCCCGTGCTCGAACCAAGAAACACATAGACGCGCCCTTCGTTATCTTCGCCGGCGTCATAATAGGGTGCGCCAACGATGACATCCGCGTAGCCATCGCCATTCACATCCCCTGCAGTCGCTACGGAACAGCCCAGCGAGGCATACATCTGATCGCCATTTCCCGTCCAGCCGGCCGAGGTTCCTACACCGGAAGAGGACCCGTGATAAACAAAGGCACACCCTTCGTTGGCCTCGCCGGCATCGTATTCAGGCGCGCCAACGATGACATCGGAGTAGCCGTCGGCATTAACATCCCCCGCTATGGCCACGGAGTAGCCGAAGTGTGCATTGCTTTGATTCCCCTCAACGGTCCACGCGGCTGTCGCCGAGACGCCGCCTGAGGCGCCATAGTATAAATACGCACAGCCTTCCTCCATCTGATCGCCGCTATACAATGGAGATCCTGCTACGATGTCGGCGTACCCATCACCGTTCACATCGCCCGCCGTGGCCACCGAAGAGCCGAATTGTGCGTTCTGCACATCCGGGGTGATGGTTACGGCAGCCGTTGTGCTCAGGCCGCCAGAGGAACCATGGTATACAAAGGCCGCACCCTCGTTGGTATGGCTCACGTCGTGGAAAGGCGCCCCCACGATTACATCCGCATATCCATCGCCGTTCACATCCCCCGTCGTGGCCACAGCCAAGCCATAGCGCGCCTCTGTTTCATTGATCTCAACGCTCCAGGAAGGCGAGGCGGCAATGCCCGTAGACCTATGGCCGTGATAGACATAGGCTTTCCCCTCCGCCGTTTGTCCATTGGCATAGGTTGGTGCGCCAATGATGACATCGGCAAGGCCATCACCGTTGACATCTCCGGCAGTGGACACCGACCAGCCGAAGTTTGCGCTGGAAACGTCCATTTCCTTGCGTATGGCAGAACCCGGTCCCGAGGAAGAGCCAAGATACACATAGGCCAGTCCCTCAGCGCCTTGGCCATTTTCGCCTTTGGGTGCGCCAATGATGATATCGGCGTAACCGTCGCCATTCAGGTCCCCCGCGGTGGATACCGAGCGGCCATACTCCGCTGAAACCTGTCCCCCATCTCCTGTCCAATCGGCATTGGACGGGCTGCCATCGCTGCCCAAACCGATCACCGAACCATACCAGAGGAAAGCGGCCCCTTCGTCCGTTTCCCCATTGTCATAACCAT
Source organism: Candidatus Hydrogenedentota bacterium (assembly GCA_029565395.1). Lineage (GTDB taxonomy): Bacteria > Hydrogenedentota > Hydrogenedentia > Hydrogenedentales > CAILVY01 > CAILVY01. The sequence continues at coordinate 5,266 of JAKQOG010000013.1, forward strand.
AGCTCCCGACGATCACATCCGAGAATCCATCCCCATTCACATCGCCCGCGGTGGATACCGAAGCGCCGAATTGCGCGGAGACCTGATTGCTCTCAGCGGTCCAACTTGCCTCTGTGCTCAAGCCCGCTGCCGTTCCGCGAAACACATATACCCGGCCTTCGTCCGCTTGCCCTCCGTCGTATTTTGGGGCGCCGACGATCACATCCGAACGGCCATCATCATTAATGTCTCCGGCAGTGGCTACCGAAGATCCCAGTGCAGCAGAGGCCTGGTTGCTCTCCGCCGTCCATGCGGCGGAGGTTGCCAAAGGGTCAATCGTTATGGGAAACACCGCTCCGGTGGAATCCACCGTGATTTTGATCCGGGTATTATTCTCCGCAAGGGCCATGGTTGCGGGAAGCGCTTTCCCCTGGGCGTCGGATGCCGCCAAGTGCCCATAATGAATCACGGTCACCCCGCCGCCGCTTACGAATTCAACAGCACTGCAATCCTCTCCCATTCGTGCATTCAGCGTTCCGCAAACCGCCAAATCAATTACTGCTCGTGTGTTATCAAAAGACCAGGCATCCTTCGCCACGGTGAAGCCTTGCTCCAGTCCTCGCGGGGCATTGACGTACCATTCCATCAGCCCTTTTCCCCGGTGGAACTCGATACGGTTGCCGTTGGTTTGAGTGTCCGTCACTTTCGGCGGCGGTGCGCTGGTTCCGCCCTCCCCAAACGCTACAAACTCAAGGCCCCATATCCAGCTCGCTTCCGTTTCGACCCGGCTTACCATTCGTGGACCCCGTTCCGTGAAATACGTTCGCAGGCCTTGGGCGCGGTTGGGCGCCTGCCATGCCTCGGTCACATCCGGAAGAGAGGTTTGCTTCTGCCAGGTTACCTGATATTCCTCTTCTGCAAGGTTCCTTTGCACCTGGGTCCACCAGTCCGAAGGGACCGCTGGTGGAGTAAGCGCCCTGGCGTCAGAACCCAAGGCGGAGAAGCAGAAAAGAAGCGAAAAAAGAATTCCCAAAAACTGCTGTTTGTGTACTGCCGCCGCGCATTTCATAGTACTTCTCCCCGATAGATACGGTGGTGGGGAAAACTACCCCCGGCTTCTACTTTCTGATAGTATGGGCAGGAATCGGTAACCAAGCACGGTACACTACACAACCCGTTCTTCCCCCGGTTCCCATGACACACGTCTTTATACGTTCCAGTATACGCCTGCTGCTAGCTTTGCACAATAAAAAAAAGCGGAAAGGCCCCACCCCTCAGGCCATTTTTTCTGAATTTCATCCCGTATTTGCTACGTTAACCCCGGTCAGAAACCGTCCTCCGTGCCTTCTCCGCCGCCTTCACCTTCCTCCGGTGAACCTTCGCGAGGCATGCCTTGGGTTGTTTGTTCTGGCGGCGGAAAGGATTTCCTCTTTCCCGTTTTTACTCCTTTTAATTTGGCGGCAGCCGGACAGTTATAGAATTGGGATTATTTGTGCACTTTCGTAGTTCCCGCAGCCCAATCCATGCGAGTTTGCCAGTCGCGCAAGTAGTTTTCCCGCCATACATTTACTGTCTTTGCGCCATCATATTTTCCCTCACGGTGCTCCGCGCCGGTAAGATCGGTCCAATAATTGGCCCCATGTCCCGTTGCATGAAACATGCCGCCCCAGTGTTGCGTGGCAGGCTTGTCAGGATCCCCATTCAGGAGGTAAAGCAGGGACGGCGAATCCCCCATCTTGATATCGGACTTCTTGTCATAGAAAAAATCACCCATTGCTCCATGATATCGGATGTGCTGTTCGACGAAAGCCGAATTGCTTAGGTCGCCGTTTTGGTCTCCACCGACATACATCCCGCGGAATGTGGAGTTGTTCTCGATCCACCACAGGTCTGAATGGGCGCTATACAGATAATTACGCGCGTTTGGGTCCTGCGATGTGTTCCAACTGCCGATAGAATAGACCCTGATTTTGCTTTTAATACGCGGTGCGTCGTGAACGGCCTGAGCCACATCCGTGATGGACCCCCACACAAGAATCCAGAGGGGCCGGGGATCCGTTGCGTCTGCACAATGGATGATCCAGTTGGAACCTTCCGTGGCGCTACGGTAGCCGGCGTCCGGCGCAGGGTCCGTGGCGCCTTGCTTGGCAAGCGCGCGCAGTGTCGCCGGTGCTGGATATTTTGAGGCATGTGAAACAAGATTTGGGTAATCTGTCTCGTATGCGCTGATTACTTCGAGTATGTGATCTTTGCGCCCATTCCCCGGGGGAGAGGAGATAAGGCCCTCGGTCTCGAACACGTCCGCATATAGGAGGTAGTGGACCATGGACTGATAGTCATCGGGATCGCTGCCGCCGATGTCCGACGACACCATGACGCGCGGTGCAGCATTCAGTGGAGCGAATGTGGCCTCGACCTCAGAGCCCCCCTTTAACGGTGTGTCTGCGGGCCGGTTGAGACTCACCTGGGTATGCGCAACGCTAGAGAACATGCCCATAAGTGGCAGGAAAATTACCCACAAAACAACCGATCTTGGCTGCATATAGCTATTCCCTCAGCTCTGTTACGTGGCCATTTGCTGGCAGTCACTGGGCCATTCATGAAAACCAACCTGAATCATGCGCATATACTATTTCGCCAGTTATCGCCACCGTTCCTCATGGTATCATTTTCCTGTTCCTGGTGAATACAACAAAACGATGCCAAGAACGTGAGGGGGAGTGGTGGGCGTTACTCGCTTCTTGAGACGGGCTCTGGTAAAGTTTTTCCCATGGACTATTTTGAACTTATAACCGATTTTAAGCCGTCCGGGGATCAACCGGAGGCGATTGAGGATTTGGTGCAGGGCCTTGAAGATGGGCTGCGTTCACAGGTGTTGCTGGGGGTCACGGGTTCGGGGAAGACGTTTACGATTGCGAATGTGGTGGCGCGGGTGAACCGGCCAACATTGGTGCTGGCGCATAACAAGATTCTTGCGGCGCAGTTGTATGGCGAGTTTAAGACGCTGTTTCCCAATAATGCGGTGGAGTATTTTGTCAGTTATTACGATTATTACCAGCCGGAAGCGTATGTTCCCAGTACGGACACATATATTGAAAAAGACTCGTCGGTGAATGATGAAATTGACAAGATGCGGCATGCGGCGACGCGTGCGGTGATTTCCCGGCGGGATGTGCTGGTGGTGGCGAGCGTGTCGTGCATTTATGGCATTGGCTCGCCGGAAATGTATTCGCAGTTGCGGGTGGATCTTATGTTGGGTACAGGGATGCCGCGCGACCGGCTGATCGAGGGCTTGGTGGCGATGCAGTACTCGCGGAACGACGTGGACTTCCACCGGGGTACGTTCCGGGTGCGCGGGGATATCGTGGACATCTTCCCGGCCTACGAGGCGGATCGCGCGATCCGGGTGGAGTATTTCGGCGATGAAATAGACGGGTTGAGTGAAATTGATCCCTTACGGGGCCTGGTATTGCGCCGGATGCACCGGGCGGAGGTTTTTCCGGGGTCTCATTACGCCACGACATCGGACAACATGAAGCGTGCCATTCAGAGTATAAAACATGAGCTGACGGAGCGGCTGAACGATCTCCGCGCGAATAACCAGGAGCTTTTCGCTCAGCGTCTTGAACAGCGTACAAATTATGATTTAGAGATGTTGCAGGAAATCGGGTTTTGCAGCGGCATCGAAAATTATTCCCGGCATCTTGAAGGGCGCATGCCCGGCGAACCGCCGTACACCTTGCTAAATTATTTTCCGGACGATTTTCTACTGGTGGTGGATGAGAGCCACATGTCGGTGCCGCAGGTGGGCGGGATGTTTCGCGGGGATCGATCGCGCAAGGACAAACTTGTGGAATTTGGGTTCCGGCTGCCGAGTGCGCGTGACAACCGCCCGTTGACGTTCGAAGAATTCTATAAGCGCATCCACCAAGTGATTTACGTGAGCGCGACCCCCGCGGACTATGAATTGAAACAGAGCGAAGGCGTGATTGTGGAGCAGGTGGTGCGGCCCACGGGATTGATAGACCCGGAGGTGGAAGTGCGGCCGGCAGTAAACCAAGTGGATGATTTATTGGATGAAGTGCGGCAGCGGGCCACAAAAGGCGAGCGGGTGCTGGTGACGACGCTCACAAAGCGCATGGCGGAAGATCTGACGGAATACTACCGGAACTTGGGGGTACGCGTGCGGTATATGCATTCCGATGTGGAAACCCTGGAACGCATTGAACTCGTTCGGGCATTGCGGCAGGGTGATTATGATGTGCTGGTGGGTATCAATCTGCTCCGGGAGGGGCTCGATATTCCGGAAGTGTCGCTCGTGGCGATCCTCGATGCGGATAAAGAGGGGTATCTGCGCTCAGAAACGAGTTTGATCCAGACCTGTGGGCGGGCGGCGCGCAACGTGAACGGCAAAGTGATTATGTATGCCGATACGGCCACGGGTTCGATGAATCGCGCCATTGAGGAAATGAACCGCCGCCGCAAGAAACAAATCGCGTATAACAAAAAGCATAAAATAACACCGCGCTCCGTGCAGAAATCCATCACCGACTTGCTGAAGCATTTGTGTGAGCGCGATTATGTGACCGTGCCAAAAGCAGCGGAAGATCCCGACCTGTACGTACCCTCCGAAGACCTCGCCCGGACGATCTCAAAGCTCCGAAAGCAAATGAAAGAAGCGGCTAACCGTATGGATTTTGAGACTGCCGCCCACTACCGCGACCGCATCTTCTCCCTGGAGCGGCGGCAGATCGAAGAGGGATTATAAGGGCTGGCATCGCAGCGTCTGTTTTCGTTGCATAAATCTTCAGGATCTCTGCGCACGAAGGGCGTCTACTATATTTTCTTTGACAATATACACGGCCGGCAGCACCAACAATGTAAACAAGGTGGAACTGATAAGACCGCCCATCATGACGATGGCCAGCGGCTTTTCAATTTCCGCACCGACATCCTTGCTGAGCAGAATCGGCAATAATCCCAGCGCCGCGCATGAGGCCGTCATCAGTTTTGGCCGGAGCCGCTGTACGCTCGCTAACCGGACCGCTTCCAGTTTGGTGTGACCTTCTGCGATAAAGTCTTTCGTCTGCGTAAGCAACACAAGACTGTTTTGCACTGCAATGCCGAACAGCGCGATGAATCCCACTGCCGATGAAACATTCAGGGTTTCTCCCATCAGCAGCAGCGACACTACACCGCCGATAAACGCACTCGGCACCGTGGCGAGGATGATGGCCGCCTGTGACAGAGAGCGCAGCGCCAGATAGAGCAAAATGAATACGATGATCAATGCCACGCCGGTCGCCAGCGCAAGCGAACGCATCGCCCGTTGTTGACTCTCATACTGTCCGCCGAAAACGATGAAATAATCCGGGGGAAGTATAAGCGGAACAAGTTTTGCCTTGATTTCCTTCACCACGCTTCCCAAATCCCTGCCCTGTATGCTGGCGTCAATGCTCAACCTGCGATTCATGGCTTCACGCCAGATAACGTTTGGGCCTTCCAGCAATGTTAATTGCGCCACCTGAGACAACGGGATGCGATTGCCGGAAGGGGTGTCCACCATGATGGTGCCAATGGCTTCGGGCGTATTTCGGATTTCTTCGGGAAAACGCGCAAACACACCGTAACTGCGCTGGTTTTTCCACACCTGGGTCAGTTCTTCGCCGCCGATGGCCAGCCGGACGATTTCAGAAAGTGAGGCGACCGAAACGCCATAGCGTGCGGCGGCTTCGCGATCAATTTGAATTTGCAATTGGGGGACGCCCACGGCCTGGTCCATTTTAGCATCCTCGATGCCCGGCGTATTCCGAACGATGTCGAAGATGGCTTTTCCTTTTTCCGACAAAACCCGGATGTCCGGTCCAAAGAGTTTTACCTGCAAGGGGGCGGGTGTGCCTTCCAGGCTCTCATCAATTTTGAGTTGGAGCGGTTGGGTAAATGCCACCGACACCCCAGGGATTTCTTCCACGGCTTCACGGATATCCGCGAGAATATCCGCAGCAGGCCGGGACAATTCTTCCTTGGGTTTCAGATTGACGATGATTTCCCCTGAGTTCACCGGCAGTACGCATCCGATGGCGCGTTCAGAACGTCCGTTGCGCCGCACTACATCGGTGATATTCGGATCGCTCATCAGGAGTTGTTCGATCTGTCTGGTGATGTGATCGTTTTGCTCCAACGAGGTTTCTGGTGGCGTTACCGTGGATATCACCCAAGCCCCTTCGTCCAATTTCGGCATGAAATCCCGCCCCACGCGCGTCAAACCAAAACCGGCGGGAATCAGCAGCAACATGGTGACCGTAATCACCAGCCAACGCCGCTGCAATGCAACGCCAAGCACTGGCACATACACTTTCTTGATCCCGCGCACAAACCATACTTCCTCCGCTTTTGCCTGGCGGCGTTTGGATGCGAGCAGCCAGAGGCACAGCACGGGAGTTAAGGTTAAAGACAACATCAGGGACACCATCATGGCGGAGCCCACAGTCACCGCGAGCGGGCGGAAAAGAAGACCTTCAATGCCGCTCATGAGAAACAGGGGCAGAAACACCGCAACAATGATGAACGTTGCGAAGGCAATGGGACGCCCCACCTCGCGGGCGGCCTGGTGTGCAATGTGTTCCTTCACGGTTTTATCACCGAGTTCATCACGATGACGGTGAAAGTGATGGAATACATTTTCCACCATGATGATGGAGGCGTCCACCATGATGCCGACCGCGATGGCAAGCCCGCCCAGAGAAAGAGTGTTCAGCCCCACATTAAATTGCCGCATCAGCATCGCTGCAATGACCACGGACAACGGGAGGGAAATAGCGACAATTAACGTACTTCGAAGGTGGCCCAGATATGCAAAGAGCACCAGCACCACCAAAACCGCGCCTATTAGAATGGCACGCGTGACACTGGTCAATGCGTGATTGATCAAATGAGTCTGGTCATAGTAGGGAACGATATGGACGCCCTTGGGAAGCGTTGGGCGCATATCTTCTAATGCCTTTTCGATACCCTGAACCACCTGGACTGTGTCGGCGGAGGGCTGTTTGATCACAAGCGCGACCACCGTTTCCTTGCCGTTCTTACTGGCAATGCCGCGCCGGATAGCCGTGCCGTCTTCGATCTCGGCTACATCCCGCAAAAAGAGCGGCACGCCATTTTTTTCACCAATGACTGTACCGCCGATATCCTGCAGGGAATCATATCGCCCGATCCCCCGGACCGTGTATTCCGAGGAGCCCGTGCTGATGAATCCGCCGGAAGCGTTTTCGTTTCCTCTGCGAATAGCGGTTTCCACTTCGGCAAGTGTGACATCATATGCGTGAATTTTGGCAGGATCGAGTGTAATGCGGTATTGCCGGAGATAGCCTCCCATGTTCAGGACTTCCGCCACGCCGGGAACCGTCAGAAGATTGTAGCGGATTTGCCATTCCGCCAACTCGCGCAACTCCATGGCGGATACATCCCCTTCCACGGCGAATTCATAGACTTCGGCCAGGCGTGTCGTGGCGCTGGCCAGCGTGGGTGGCTCCGTGCCTGGCGGCAATTGCGCGGCTACTTGTGCGATGCGTTCTGATACAAATTGCCGGGCCCGCCAGAATTCCGTTTCGATATCAAAATCGACAATGACGGAAGACAATCCCTGGGTGGTTTGAGAACGAACCCGGCGAATGCCCGGCAGCCCGTTCATGGCCGCTTCCATGGGGCGGGTAATCATTAGTTCTATTTCTTCCGGGGCCATTGCCTCGTTTTCCGTGACGATGGTGAACACCGGGATGGTAATATCCGGATAGACGTTCTTTGGCATCCTCTGGTAGGCGGTAATCCCAAAAATAAAGGCCAGCGTCACCACCATCAACACCACCGGCTTATGCCGGAAGGATGCCTGGAGAATACGCTCCATGAGCGTGTGCTGTGTCAAATCCATGTCCTGCTCCGAGTAGTTGATTAGTGTTCGTGACCGTGACTCAATTCACTTTTTTCCAGTGTGGCCTTCAGCAGGAACGATCCTTCCGCAACGTAGGATTGTCCCGGAACTAATCCTTCCAAAATCTCTACATGTGTTTGAGTATTTCGGCCCAGGCTCACAGGAACTGCTTTGAATCCTTCGTCTGTTCGTAAAAAAACCACGCTTTCCCCTTGAATACGTTGCAGCGCTGTTTTGGGGATCGCCACGGGGACGGTCACCTTTTCCGTTGCGAGATAACCGGTAACGAATTGTCCGGGCCGCCACCGGCCCTCGCGATTCTCCACCACGGCTCGTGCAGTGGCGGTGCGGGTTTCTTCGCCCATAACCGGTCCAATATATGAGACCGCCGCGGTGATCCCGGCATCGGAAGCTGCGCTGTCCTTTATGAGGATTTCCTGACCTTTCTGAATGACACTCAGATCTTTTTGGTACACATTGAAGTCCACCCACACACTGCTCAGATCGGCCACAATAAAGACGGTGGCATCTTCTTTCAGCGCCTCGCCCAAGGTAATATGCTTTTCGATGATTGTGCCGTCGAAGGGGGCGAGAATTTCATACCGGGTCAGGGAAATGTGTGTCTGAGCGGATAGTTTCTCCACATATTCCTCGGAGAAACCGATGGCATGGAGTTGTTGCTCGGCGGTTCTGGACACAATCCGTGCTTCCGCCAATGCATTTTTCGCCGAGAGATAATCCTGTTCTGCGGATATTTTTTTGGTCCAGAGTCCTGATTCGCGCTCGTACATGGCGGCGGCGAGTGCTTCCCGCTCCTTCGCGGCCAGGTATCCCGCTTTGAGATCAGCCAGTTCACGGCTATCGAGGACGGCCATGACTTCGCCGGTTTTCACCGCATCGCCCAGATTCTTGTACACTTCCTGGGCTACACCCGGAATGCGTGGCACCACATGCGCCACTCGATCGGCATTCAATTTGATTTCGCCGGGCAGGGTCAGCGGAATGGAGAGTTCTCCCGGTCCTGCTTCCGCCAGTTTAATTTGGTTTTTCTCGATTTGCGCGGCGGTCATCTGCACCGCCTCCACGTTTTCCTCATGGGCATGTTCATTCGATTCAGGGGATTCCGCTGAAGCACTGTGTTCAAGGACATCCTTGTCATGGTTTTCCTCTTTCGGTTCCGCAATGACGGGCGAGCATCCCGTACACACCGTAATTGCGCCGAGTATGGCGATGATCAACATATTCTTGGCTGTTTTACGCATGACGGCATTTACTCCTTGTTCAACGTGGTATCTGAAACGTCTTCCGGCCAAAGCGATTCGCCGGTGAGCCGTTCTAAAGCCGCCACGTTCTGGTGATAGGCGGAAAGGGCTTCAAGATAGCGTTCGCTAACTTCAAACAGGGTTCGCTGGGCATCCAGTACATCAAGGAATCCGAACTTTCCCTGCACATACGCTTCATTAATAGCAGCAAAGGTTTCGTCCGCCGAGGGGATCACCTTGTCCTTCAGGGTTTTAACGGAGGCATGGGCATTTGCCAATTCCTGGTAGGCCATGTTCAGCGCGGCATGGATTCGTGCACGCGCCGCCTGTTGTTCGGCGGAGGCTTTGGCGGCAAGGTGCTTTGCTTCTTTTATGGCGCCCTCATTGCGATCAAAAATGGGCAGCGGGATGGACACGCCCAAAACCAGGAGATTATCCCAACTGCTGTCTGATTCAGATCGAAACCGGGTCCGATAAATACCCTCGGAGCCCAACGTCCAGCCGTTGCCTTTGGCCTCGGAAGCATGACGCGCCCGATAGCCTGCGGAGACGGTAAGATCCGGAACCGCTTCAGAACGCGCCAAGGCTACAGCAGCATGACGTTTTTCCAATTCCGCGCCCCAGCGGGCAAGGTCCGGATTCTTCGTTATCCGTTCATACAAGGCAGCCAATGGCGGAATATCGCGAACGGATTCCAATATTCCTTCCAGGCGGTCAAAGCGGGCGGTTTCTTCCCCCCACAGGGAAGCCAGCGCGGACCGTGCCGCGGTAAGATCTCTTTCGGCATTTTCTGCCTGTAAACGGGCCGTAGCCAGTGCCGTTTCGGCTTTGCGTGCTTCCAGCGGAGAGACCCGGCCCGCGTCTACCCGTGCAGAAACCGTCCGCAGCACTTGCTCGGCCAACACCACCAATTCCTGGTCCAACTTGCACTTTTCCTGCGCCGTTAATCCGGCGACAAACGCTTTCGCCGTGGTTTCCAGAATGTTCGCCCGGGCAATTTCATATTCCCACGTCACCGTATCCCGATCCCGGGCTGCGGCGATGATCCGTCTTGATCGTTTCCCGCCCAATTCAATAACCTGTGACAGGTTCACCGTCACTTCCGCTTCCGCAAATGGGTTGTTAGAACCACCTTCCGTTTCACGCGACCATTCGGAGACAAATGCCGGCCTGCCCTCGCCAAGACCAAGGCCTGTGGTACTGGACTCCCGATGTGCGCCGGAAGCGCCACTAAGTTGAATATCCTCGACCTCCAGGGACAATTCCGGATTTGGCCATTTTCGCGCCTGGATCTGCCGCGCTTCCGCGGCCCGGAGATCATAGGGGTACACTGCCAAATTCGGATTGTGCGCCAGCACAAGGGTGATTGCTTGGGAAAGGGTAATGGCGCCGCTTACCAGCGGAGGCGTGTTTTCGGCGGCATAGGCTTCAAGCCCGGGCATTAGCAGGGGTATGAGCAAGGCCATTTTCATACTATGGTAAGTTTTCATGTGTTTCTGCCTAAGTTGAATTCCATCAAACATTTCAATGGAAACGACAGTTACTAAAGCCAACTACAGATGATTTTGGAAGAGTCTGTATCCAAAGGAAACAAGTGCAAAAACACTTATCTCTTGGAACAGGGCAGGGGGGGAGGAATCAATTACGGAGCACGATAGTTCGTGCGGGAGGCACTGATAGCGGACAGGATATTATCCGGTTAAAAGCGGTGGTTTCCAGACTCATAAGTAGAGCAGGAAACACGCCATAGCCCATCAGGAAGTTGTGCGCTTTACTGGCAGCAGTTGAAACGGGCTTATGTTCACACCGTGACGGCAGGGTTGTCATATAGGCGGTCATGGGTACATCCAAGCAGGGTCCGCAATGGCTAGTGGAACGGGGCGCCTCGATGCTAGATGCTGTTGGGTTTGGTGTCGTTAACGGTGCGTCAGGCCCTGACATGCATTGGCCGTTCAGGGCTATTTCCAGGGCGATGTGACCATCTTCGGCGATGCATAAAACAACCTCGGATCCATGAAACATGGAAATAGGAACAAAAGCAACTGCCATCAGGCACGCTAATGCTCTTTTAATTCCCATCATATGCGGTTGTTTTCCTCTTCGATTGAAGTCTCAACCTTTAAACACGAATTAAGACTCTATTTAATCCTGATTATACAGGAGGAAGGAGAATCCGCACAAAATTAAGGAGATCTGTCTAAAAATATGGAGTGTATCCACTCAGGACACTGATCCTGATCAAACATGTTTCAGGAAATACGCAAAGGCTTCAAATTTCATATCAAGTTAAAAATCTAGTCTGCGGAATGTTTTTAAGGTGCGGGGGCTGCGGCATATTCTTATTTAGCCCCCATTTCAGGAAAAACGGTGGTGGAAACATGTACAGGAAAAGGTTCCTATGAGCTAATTGTTTTTTCATTACTCTCTTTGGATATGTTCAGGTCCAGGCGGTTATTCCAATTTTTGGAAGAAACAATTCGACATTATTTTCTATCTACACACAGATTTTTATTATAACCGCCGTAACCTATTATTTTTAAATGAGTTACTGTATTTCCAAAACGTGGAATTAGGGCAAAATAATGCTTTACATGAGAACGTAAATGGTGTATAGTGACTAGGACGATGAGGTGTTGTGGCAAGGAATAATAAGGAATAATAAGGCAGTTGGCATTAGGGTGGTGGGAGAGAGTTGCGATGGGAAGGAGTGTGCGCGGTTTTACCCTGATAGAGCTGTTGGTCGTGATCGCCATTATAGGCATTTTGGCGGCAATTCTATTACCTGCCTTAGCGCGAGCGCGGGAAGCGGCCCGGCGGTCCAGTTGCCAGAATAACCTGAAGGAATTCGGGCTGGTGTTCAAGATGTACGCCAACGAAGCGCCCGGAGAACGATTTCCGATGCTGAAACGGTACACGTCCACCTGGGCGCCGGGATTTGATCTTCCGTATGAAGGAAACACCTGCAACATGGGACAGGCCTCTTCGTTTGTCCCTGATGTGCAATCCATGTATCCGGAATATCTATCCGATACGGAGATCTTTCAATGTCCGTCGTCCTCCACGTATACGAAGTATGACTGGCATTATGACAATAACCCGGACAATCCCGTGGATCCCTGTGCTTCAACGAATGATTCGTATGTATATTTTGGGTGGACCATTCTGGATCAGCATGTCTATGTGGCCGGGTCCAATCCGAATGCCGATGACCCTACACCGGCCATCAACCCGTTGTTTGTTGAACTGTTTGTTAATGATTCGTGGTCTGGAGTTCTGGACGAAGGGTTTATGTGTGATATCGTCTATTTCCCTTGCGCTCCGCCACACCCGTATGACAAGGATTTGAAATTTCAGGACCTTGACCCGAACGCGGAGGAGGAGCCTGTCTACCGTCTTCGCGAAGGGATTGAAAGGTTCTTTATTACCGATGTTAACGATCCCGCCTCCACCGCCAAAGCCCAAAGCACCCTCCCCATCATGTGGGACCGCACGGCGCTCAATTTTACCCGCGATGGGTTTAACCATCTTCCCGGCGGCGCGAATGTCTTATACCTGGATGGACACGTAGGCTATCTGCGGTATCCAGATGGACATCCTATTACACGCGCCTATGCGGTTGTAATTACCCAACTGTGCGACCATTTTCCTTCTTCATGATGGTCTTTGATTCAACATTGATTTGACCGTAGAAGCTGAAATGTATAACACCTCAGAACAATACGCAGATCGTTCTGAGGTGTATGTTTTTTGAAGTGATACTCTTATGGGCACCACGTCGAACCTGTGCAGCAGTATATGGTGCACATCGTGCAGCAACAAACCGTACTATCAACGCATTTCCGGTAGGTCGCGCCCGGTGTCCTGCTGCAACACATACTGTGCTTTGACCAGCAGAGTACTCTTCCATCAGCCCCTTGAAGCAGCAATTCGGGATTCGTATCCCGGAGAATTTTCTTCCCATCCATGAAATCACTGAGAAAATCAATGTCCTCATCCGAAAATCTGTCTGGGTAAGCTTTTGGATCTGCGTCGAGTGGAGCTGCCGCAGTGTGATACAGGGCGTGCATGTCCATATTTCCGAACGTGGGATGTTCGGCGAATTTAGTAATAGCCGCTATCTCTTCCTTTGATGGGGCTTGGTTGGCAGAGCGGTTTACAAACGTCAGGGAAAGCACTTTGGCCTTGTTTTTGAGATTTTTAAACTGGCTAAGGATCTCTTTTTTAAGCGGTTCATTATTGACCGGAGGAAGGGTATCCCACGCTTGCAAGTAGAGGTCCTTCACAGTCCACTTTATATCAGGATTTGCCTTAAATAGGCTGTTCAGAGCAGACAGTGCTTCACCCGCAGCGGCTATTCGGCCTGCGCTTACGCCACTGGGCACCTTTGGCAGGTTATCATACCAAGCTGTTACGGCATCACTGACCAGAAGGTCTCCTGCAAAGAGACTGTTAAACGTCTGGCCTTCAAAAAGAACCTCGGTCATCTGAACATTGTCACCCCAGCTTATTTTTACACCAGGCGTATTAATCATTGCCGTGCATTCTGCGTCCGATCCCAGCTCAGAGGCCGCGGCGGATATCATCACCGCCAGCAACAGAACCAATAGACATTTCATCCCTCTCAACATGTTGTTTCTCTCCTTCTTTGAGTTGTCACATGTCACGTCTGTGCCTGTCTACCCCAATGGAATACAGACACTGGTTGTATGGTCACTCTAAATTTTTTCTTACGGTGTTTACACCTGCCCCAAGTAGTGTCAGCCCAGTCCCACAAACTCAGTTCTCTTTCTTATCTCACTCTCCTTTCTTGTTCTAAACCATTCCCTTCCATTCTACAAGACCTTGTTTTTACAATGCATGTTTTAATGTTGTTCTATGGTTGAATCGTATAGTCGATCTGAAGGCTTTCAAATTCCCCACGTTGTATTGTAAAACCAAATTTTGAAACAGATTTCTTTTCCACAGTGTCCCGGAGTTGATCAAGGCGGCTGATTGCTTCCTGAAACGAAGGAAAGCCGACGCCGTCAATGGCGGTTAGCCGATCCCCATACGCCAAGCCGACATTGAACAAATCGCTTCCTTTGTCCTTTTCGCTGGTTTTATCTAAAATAAGGTGGATCTGTTCTGTGTCTTGTTTGCCTTCGGGCGCCTTTGAGTAAACTACATTATGGCGGTATTTTATGTAGGGTTGATGAGGGTGATATTCCAAACCTTCCGCGGGATACATAGAAGCAATCAAATTGTCTTTGAGTGTTTTTAGTAACACCAACGTTTGGTCCCACGATACTTGTACTTGTTGTGTGGAAGATATCCGAGGGGCGGTTATCAGGGATATCAGCAGGGTGTTGCCCTCCCGTTTCACCTGTATGTCCAAGGTATCGGGGAGATTGGAGAATTCTTGTTGTATCAGGGGTTGTAATGCTGCCAGTGTGTCTGCACGGCTATGAATGCTTTGCGCGCCAAGTTGAACCAGGGTATCGTCCACTCCCACCCCGATCGGCAACACCGGCTCCCATCGCTGTTCCGAAGATAATGTCAATCCCTTAGTGTCCTGATCCGGCACACCCATCGTTTGTTCAGTATTGAGCGCTTTCGCCAATTGCCGCAGAGCCTTCCCCAGCGTCTCTTTCGTAACGGTTACATACATATTTTTTGGAGAGAGGGGTGGATTCACTAGAGTCTCTTTGTAATGGAGGCGTTTAAATGTCTCCAGTAGAGACTGAACCGGTCCATGCTGATGGATTTTGTCCAGTCCAGGCAAATTCCAACATTCGATCGGCCCATCGAATTGCGCAGTGATTAACGTATTGATTGACTCACTATACCGCACACACGCTACACCAGGAAGCGTGATAAGGAGTTCCAACGAAGCGGCATCCCAAATTCGGCTGCTTTGGTCACCGGCGGTGGAGTAGATATATTTTCCACTGTTGTCCATGGCCACATCCAAAACACTATTGTTGTGTCCTTGTAGTGTACCCACGCGCTCCCCGGTCTTTGTGTCCCAGATCCCAACCGTCAGGTCGTCGGAAGCGGTCAGCAAGTGTTTTCCATCTGGATTGAAGGTGATACTTCGCACAGGAGCCTCATGCGCCATGATGGTCAGTGCCGGCGTATCTGAATTGACGTCCCATATAATGGCCTGGCCATCCATGCCCGCACTGGCAAGGTGTTTTCCGTCTGAACTAAAACTCACTGCAAGTGCAAAGCCTGCATGCCCGGAATACGCACGGATTTTCGACCCCGAAGCTGTTTCCCAAAGGCATACTTTTCCATCCTCACCGGCAGTTCCGACATAGCGTCCAGCGGGATCAAACGTTATGCTGGTCACCTGTGCCGCATGGGGAAGCTTATGCAGTACTTTTTTTGACATCAAATCCCAGATCACCGTGGAAAATGCATCCGCTGCACAGGCGAGATAGTCTCCGTTATCCGAGAATGCAATTTTTCCAAAACCGGCTTCAACAGGATTGGCGGCATAAAGGTCATGATTGGTGGATGCATCAAAGCCAACCACATGCAGAAAGCCATCCGTTCCCTGTAGGGCAACTTGATGTGTCTTTTCACACAAGGCGATTTTGGGACGGTCCCCCACGATGGACATGAGGAAACGGCGGCTGGTCTGATAGAGGGGGTCCCAAATCTGGAAATATTCGCTGGTGGTTGTTGTTACCATACGGTTGCCGTCCTGTGTGGAATCCACCCAGGTTAATATGTTTCCTTGTCCCTCCAGGTGATTCAGCAGTGATCCACTTGCGGTATCCCAGACAGCAAAAGTGTTATTATCCGCGCATGTGACGACCACTGAACCATTGCGGGCAAAAAACGCATCTCTTAACATAACGCGATGATTGAAATACTGTATTTCCTTGTCGGCCGTTTCTTCATACAACCTTGCCACTCCGTCTTCGCACGCAGTAAGCAACCGTGAGGCATCCGGTGAAAACCGCACCTTAAGTGTACGCCCATTAGGTGTCGTCCATCTACGAAGTTCTTTGCCCGTGGCGGTATCAAAAAGTGCGGTAAAGCCCCCACCGCAGGTGGCGAGACGCGTGCCATCATTATTGAAGACTGCATCTTCTCCGCCGCATACAAATCGTTGGTTATTAGCCGTCATATCCCAGACCATGATACCCCCGACAGGCGAAATCAGGGCCAATTCTTTCCCGTTAGGCGCACACACTACTTTTCCCAATGGTCCAATACCGGTTTCTATAGTGGTGATCAAGGCGCCGGATTGGACATCCCAGATTCTGGAGGTGCCATCGGTGGCGGCAGAAACAATTTTGGTATTATCCGGGGTGAATTCCGCCCAGATCGCTTTTTCTTTGTGGCCGGTCAAGGTATGGAGGAGTTTGCCCGAGTCTACTACCCAAACCTTAACCGTCCCATCCTGGGAGGCTCCTGCCAGATATTTTCCATCTGGACTGAACCGGAGAACAATGGAAAGCAGCACGTTGCCTTCGCAGGAAAGTTTGAGCGCACCAGTCTCCGAATTCCACAACTTTACTGTTTGACCATTTGACATGGTAGCGATGAGCATTCCATCCGGACTGTAAGTTGCCGTAGCGAAACGTTCCCCAGGCGGAGCGGTCACTGTGCGGAGTTCCGGATTTGCCTGGCTAAGCAAATAGCTCCACTCCCAACCGCGCTGCGCAGGGAGGGTTTTTTCGGCCACTTTATTGGCGGTGATGTGGTCCTGATCCTTGATGGCTGCCTGCATCAAACCAAGTTGGGTAAGGTAGCCTTGCCGCTCCGCCACCTCCCGTTGGGCGTGTTCACGGTCGCGGGCGTTCATGATACTGATATATGAATAAATGCCCAAGACCGCCAACACCAGTACGAACCCCGCGGCGGTATTGACCACCATGCGATGTTGGCGGTAGTAGCGGAACAACACTTCCTTCACGGAGTATTTGTAGGCGCTGACCAGCATACCCGCGATAAACCGGTGGATGTCGTTGGCCAGTTCAATGGCGCTCTGATACCGTTCGGCAGGATCTTTCCTCATGGCCTTTTCGCAGATTTTGACCAGTTCCGGCGGGGCGTCGGAGACGGTTTGGAACACGGACTCCGGACTGGAATTCACCACTTTCTGCAGAATTTCATGGGTGGTTTTTCCGGAAAAGGGCGTCTTGCCGGTCAGGATTTCATATAAGACAGAACCAAGCGCATAGACGTCCGAGCGTTCGTCTATTGCGGCGATATCGCCCCGGGCCTGTTCCGGGGCCATGTAGTGGGGGGTGCCCAGCCTCATGCCATCTTTTGTCTTGGTGTCTTCCATCTCAACGGTGGCGTCTTTGTCCAGGGCTTCAAGTTCTTCCCGTATCTTCTCTTCGGAGACGTCTTCTTTCGCCTTAATTTTGGCAATACCCCAATCCAGGACTACGGTTTCACCGAATTCGCCCAGCATGACATTGGCGGGTTTGATGTCGCGATGAATCACGCCCCGGCTGTGTGCATAGGCGATGGCCTGGCACAGATTTTGAAAATGGGACAGGAGTTTGAGCCGCTCCACCACGTCTTTGCGTTCTTTCAGGGTATCGTGCAGGGTTTTACCACGGACCAGCTTCATAGTGTAAAACAGGTGTCCGTCCTGGCTTTCGCCCAGTTCATACACCGGCACGATTGAGGGATGTTCCAACCGGCCCGCCACCTGGGCCTCCCGGATGAAGCGTGCGGCCGTGCTGGCGGCATACCGCCTGGGGGAAGGGTGGGTTGGCTCCGGGAAGTAATCGGTTTCCGTGAGCAGTTCTTTCATGGCTACTTGGCGGTCTAATCGTTCGTCATGCACCACCAACACCCTGCCCATGCCGCCCCGGGCATGTTCCTTCACCAAGGTATACCGGCCGGGAATTCGGGGAAGCCCTTCATACCGCCTTTCCAGTTGTTCAAAAAAGCCCGGAGGGGCTTGTTTGGTAATGGGTGCGGTGGTTTCCTCCTGAGTTTTGCCGGCAATTCCCAACAATTCCAATGCATAGGCGGGGCCGCCAAATGTTTCAAGGGCCTGGTCAGCACTTCCGTGTTGATGGATGAGCGCTTCCGCGAGCCGGTCCACAAAGCGGACATCATCGGGTCCCAAGATGCTTGTTTCGATACAATGCTGCCACAATGGGATATGCGGCGCTTTTTCCCAAGCGGAGACGGCGGGACTCATTGTCTCGATGGACAACCCCTTGAACTGCGCGGCCAACAGGCCGAATAATAAATCGCCAGAACCGTATTCCATTGCTGTGCACCTCCCCTAAGAACCTGTTCTTTTCGTTCCTAATCCACGTTTTGTCACTCCCCACCCATTCGATTTTCCAGCTTTACCTCTATCATATACCTGAAACAGTGATTGTGCAAGCTTTTTTTCTATTCCGCCGATAGCAGATTAGGTGGTCAAACTGGTATTCTTTCCAAAAAATCGCTTCTTAGGAAATTATTAAAAACCGGGAGATGAGGCATATGGAATGTAGAAAACCCGTAGTGGAGGGTTTCATTATTTTGCTCCTTATGGGGCTCATGGGAGCCTTTTATTGGGCGATTCGAGGTACGGCGGGGTATGGCGGGGAGACGGGGGGCATGCTTGCGGGGTTTGGCTGGGCGCTCACGTGGTATACCCTATCCCGCTTGGGCAAAGATGCGGAACGGCGGCCGTATGGCCACCCCTGGATACTATTGGCCATTACCCTGGGGATTGGGTTGGGGGGATTTACGGGATATGGGGTGTACATTTCCTGGGTGAAAGGACTTTTTTATCAAAATTGCCCCGATCTTGGCCGGGACATCCCCGCATGGACAGGCTATGCCATGCTATTCGCCTGCGGATGGCATTGGGGCGGGAACACGGGCTGTTTTATGGCTTGGTGCGCCCCCAGACGGCCCCTGAGTAAAGGAGATTGGGTAGTTCGAATCGCCTTTGGAGTGGGCGGGGCGGTGGCGGCGGCTTTATTAGTGCGCATTTTTCCGCAATTGTTTCTGCCGTATTTTCATGAGGGCATCTATGCGGTTCCGGAATACAAAACGTGTCAGCGGGCCTTGCTTTCCATACAAACGATTGCGCCGCATGTGGGTTCCGCACTCGGTTTTCTGGCGTACGAAATGGTGCGCAAAGACTGGCGGGCCGTGGGGATGATCCTGACCGTGGGCCTTGGATTTGCCATTCCCTTTTCCGTGGGCGGCATTTGGCATACCATGCATGACATCCCCTTCGAGATCGACTGGTGGAAGAATTGGGAAATGACCATCGGATTGGGCGGCGGGATGAGCTTGGGACTGGCGTTCTGGCTGTTCAACCGGCCCGAAGCTACCGCGCCAGCGCCGATGAACAGACTGTCTCTTGCGTTCTTTCGCTCCGGGTTCCCCTTATGGCTTCCAACGGCGAACGTGTTACAGGGAGGCTATGACGGGTGGTGTGAATTGCACAAAGTGCCCACTTCAACCATGGGGTATGCGATTCTGGTGATAGTGAGTGTTACGCCGTTTGTTATCGCGTATGGGATACAGAAGCGCCGAGCCGCCTTTAAAGAAGAATACCGGGTATCTTTTCCGGTCATTGCCGCATTTCTTGGTCTGATTATCGCGATGGGATATCTAACCAGCATGCCGCCGCAATGGTGTTTCGGGAATACTTTCCTTGTGACACTCTATACTGTTTACATCGGCGTGAGTGCGTTTCTTTTCTGCATCCTATGGCGCAGACAGGCTACTTGAGTCCGGCCGCCCATGCCGCGGCGCGTCGATACAGTTCATGGACGCCCGGTGCGCTGAATGCTTTCACATCATGGCCAAGGAGACAGTGGAAGATGCGCCCGCGGGGATTATCCACTACAAACGCCATCGGGTAGGACTGTTGATCCACTTTGCTGGTGGCCTCACAGAGCACGCGTATGGGAGTCGCGCCGTCGAGGCAGGTGTATAACTCATCCTGTGTGGTAAATGGCTTCATATCTTTCGTGATAGGGTGATTGGGTTCCGTTATCCGCACGTCGAAGGCGCCATAGGGGTCGTGTCCACGCTTGGAGGGATTCCAGATGCGTCCGGCGATCTTGACGAAGTCCGGCAACTCCTGAAATGCACCGCAGCCGAAGTGCACCATCGCCATGCCATGACCGGAATTCACGTATTGTTCCAAACCGGACAGGATCTCCTTGCTAAGCGGCAGACGCTCGGCATAATTTTTGAAGTGCAGCACGACGGCGTCATAGTGGGTCAAGAGAGGAGAGCCAAGGATGGCTGGGCTTTCGGTGATGGCAATCTCAAGACGGGCATCCTCCCGCAATATCCCTGCAAGCGGCGGGCAGGTTTCCCGCCAGACGTGACCGGGATAATCGTCGCCCGTGACAATCAGCACCCGCTTGCGTTCGACGGATTCGGTTTTCTCCAACAGCCAGAGTTCATTCACCACGGCATTCGGGCCTGTTTCATGTACAAAAGCCACACGTAACTGCTTTTTTCCGGCATAGCCGCCCGTGAGCGGCAATTGCAGCCGCGCCCAGGTGGATTCCCCAGCATTAAAGGCGCACGCCTGGGTGGCCGGCAGTACCGGGGTCCATACAATGGGCTCTCCAATGCCAAATTTTACAGACTGGCATCGGCCGGTTTTATCGGCATCCCACCACGTAACACCGAGCACATATTCTTTTTTTGGATCCAGTCCGGTTAATTCCGCTTCGACTTGCTTCTCATCCCAGGCGCAGTCGCCTATCGGGCCTGATATGCCGGGAAACGCAAAGGTTTCCCCGGTGATCATTTTTACATACGGGCCTGCTTCTCCAGGGCTTTGCATTTGCGCGCCGCAGTCCAGATAGGCGGCGATGCGGTATCCATTTGGAATAACCGGATCGTCAGGGGCAATGGCGGAGGTGATGGTGTTCTGTGCGCCAAGCGGAAGGGAAAAGAGTATAAACAGGAGCGAGGTAAATACACAGTATAGAAATGCAGCGTTCGGTTTCATGTTCAACGATCCTCCGGAAATGCACGCATGAATTCGTCATACTTGGCTACGATCTGGGTGTCGTCCAGCGGGGCCACAATCATTCGCGTACGGGCACGCACGACATCGCCTACTGCCAAAGTTTTTCCGAACAACGAAAGGTACATGGAATAATGGCCTTCATTGCTACACGGCGTGGATACGGCAAAGCAATCCTTCGGGCGCGTCATGACAATCTGGGCGAGTTTCGTTTCCGCATCCCGGCGGTAGAGCAAGGGCGCGGCAAACTCCGGGCGGATCGCCCAATCTACGGGGCTGGGAGGATAGGTCCAGCGCCCGTCCTTGATCAGCTTTACCGCATCCGCATCGCGCGGAAACATCTGCCAAGTGCCTTGAGCAGGTTCAGGGGACATGAACGCCTTTGTTCCGTCCGGCTGCTTTGCATAGACCTGCGTGATGGGGAACCGGTCGGTAAGATACGACGATAAAAACATCTCAAACTCGGGCAAGGCAGCCTTAGCTTCCACCACGGTTTCTAAGTCCAGCACGTCAGGAGCGGACCAGTGGTAGGTAGCCGTTAACACAAACGGGCGATCTTCGGCCGGCGCCCAAGTGACTTTCAGTGTATCGGGAGCAGTGACTTCCGCCACACTCGGAACCGTGCGCATGCTGTCCCCATGCCGGTGATTCGTGGTGAAGACCCGGTAATAATTCAGCAGGCCCGGCAGCCCCGGTGTTTTCGCGAGCGCAAGGTTGTTAGGTGTGTATTCGGCAGGCACCAGCCCAATAGAAGCACCTCCCGCGCGCATTACTCCTTTCATTACGCCCGTATCAAAGTTGAATTCACCTGCGTTGGCGCCGGGAGTGAATATCGGCTTGGGTGATTCTGGCATAGCAGCAAAACCATAGATCATGAATACCATTAAAAACATCAGGAAAAGGCGCTTCATAACGTTCTTTGCTCCTTAATGGTTGCTTATTCGATTATTTTCCTGCCCAGGGGACAGGATCGTCAAATTCCAATTTAACCACTATGACGGTGTCTGAAAAATCGTTTACAGGCAGATTATACAGACGGAGGACCGGTTTTCCGTTTTCGTGGTCCCAAGGCAATAAATCTACCCGCGTTTCCACGTTTCGCCCATCATTCAGCAATACGGCGGTTTTTGGTTTCACGTTGAAGGGGTGCATATATACCGCGCAGGTTTGCGGCGACTGGTTGAGGTGCACATACAGCGTGTTTCCTTTTCGGGTCAGCAGGATTTCACGGTTTTTCACCAGGTGCGATGCGGGCGCTCCGTCAAAGGATTCTTTGACGGCGTTGTACCACGCTCCAATTTTCTCCAAAATGCGAACGCCTTCGGGCGGCATGGTTCCGTCCGCCATGGGTCCCACATTCAGGAGGTAGTTCCCGCCTTTGGCGAGGATTTTATCGATGCTGCGGATGAGATGTTCATCGGAGTAATAATCTTCCTCCGCACGATAGCCCCAGCTTTGCCGCCCAATCGCCTGGCAGGCCTCCGTGGGCTTGGTAAAGGCCAATTGTTGATTCACCTCGTCGTTCCAGTCGCGTTCGGGCGTGGAGAAATCACCGGCATCAAAGCCACGGTTGTTAATCACGGCCTGTGGTTGCAGCGAGCGTATCAGCGCATTGTAGGAAGGGTCTTGATATTTGACTACGTTCCCGTCCCACCAGAAGCCATGGATAGCGCTGTAGTTCGTGCAGAGTTCGGTTACCTGCGCGCGCAGGAAAGCCAGGTACTTGGAGAGATCCGGCTGGTCGCCTGGCGCCGGTTTCTCATATTCATACGACCGTCCTTCATTCGGATAATTCGGGTGGTGCATATCCACCACGGAGTAATACAGACAGAGGGGGAAATTGCGCCGGTGACAGGCTTCGGCCAATTGCGCCAGGATGTCCTTTCCATATGGGGTGTTCATCACGTTGTAGGACGTTTGGGCCGTGTTCCAGAGGCAAAATCCTTCGATGTGCTTGGTGGTGATACAGAGGTAGCTCATCCCGGCCTTTTCCGCCAAATCGAGCCATGCATCGGGATTAAATTTAACGGGATTAAATTGGTGGATGAGCTTTTCGTATTCCTCGCGGGGGACGTGAAGCCGGTAGGGGTGCTGTTCATGCCACGCTGGAATCGCATACAACCCCCAATGCACAAACAGGCCGAAACGCTTCTCGAAAAACCAGTCGCGGCCATCGTTGAACCGCGGGATCGCCGGTTCGGCATCCGCCGCGAACATGGAGCACGACACCACCATCAGCATGGCTGTTACCATGGCGTTAACTCCCTTCTGGGGTAACGGGAAGGCGAGGCTCCCGCCGAGCCGTTGAACAAAATCTGCCTTACACTATATGTGAGTCTACAACTCTCCCGATCTAAGTTTCACGGCTCGGCAGGAGCCTCGCCCTCCCGAACTGTTAATTCTTTGATCGTTTCAGGGTGCGCCGTGCGCACCAGCGATAATACTATCCTTGCTTTTCTTCGGGCAGTGGTGTGGCGCCGGTCCACAATTGATTGACGACATACAGCACCGCGGCCCCACTGATAATAAACACGCCCAAGAGGACTGCCGTGTATAAATACCGGCCATAGAGGAGGTTGCCGACGGTGAACAAGGAAGACCAGATCATAATGCATCCCGCGGACCAGCCCAGCAGCGCCAGGGGGATGTTTTCGTGCGTGGCGGCGGCCTCTTCTTCGGTGATGCCGGCTTCCTCGCGAATCATTCTCCATCCGGGCCCGAACGGCCGCACTTTTTTATAGAATTCGATTAGCGTTTTGCGGTCGGTCTGGGGTCCTAAATACGCGGCGAGCATCCAGCAGATCGTGGTGGCGATGATGGTGATAATCAGGCTCGATGCGGTGGAAAACTCGATATCATATCGTTTTAGCACCAACAGTATGATAGAAACGCCAAAAGAACTGACCATGGCGACCACTTCGCACCAGGCATTGATACGCCACCAGAACCAGCGAACGAGATAGAGCAGACCGGTGCCCGCGCCGACCTGCAAGATAAGGTCAAAGCTGTCCTTGGCGGTTTCCAGGGCATACACCATTCCCGATGCGCTCAAAAACAGGAACACGGTGCAGAAGCGACCTGCCCACACATAATGTTTCTCATCGGCATCCTTGCGGATAAAGCGGCGGTAAAAATCATGCACCAGATACGATGCGCCCCAGTTGAGGTGAGTCAGGATGGTGGAGGAGTTGGCGGCAATTAGGCCGCCCACTATCAGTCCGACAAATCCCACCGGGAGGAATTTCAGCATGGCGGGGTAGGCAATGTCATGGCCAAGGAGTTTGGGATTCAGGTTTGGGAAGGCTGTCTGGATATCGGACAATTGCGGGTATATGATCAGAGAGCACAGCCCTACGATGATCCATGGCCAGGGGCGCAGCACATAGTGGGCGACGTTAAAGAAAAGCACGGCGCCGAGAGAGTCTTTCTCCGACTTTGAGGAGAGCATGCGCTGGGCGATATAGCTGCCGCCGCCTGGTTCCGCCCCGGGATACCAGACCGCCCACCACTGCACGGCAATAGGCAAGATGAACACCGCGACCGCGATATCCCAGTTGTTTGAAAAGTCAGGAAAGAAGCGGAGGTAGTTGATGCCGCTCGGGCCTTTCATTGCGGAAAGCTTTTCCACCAGCCCCGCCATGCCGCCGATTTCAGGTTGTTTCAAGGCGAAAAAGGCTGCGGCAATCACGGCGGTCATCATGATTACGAACTGAATCATATCGATGACCAGGACGCCCCAGAGGCCGGAATGCGTGGCGAAGATGACGTTCAACAACCCCACGAAGAGGAGGGTCTGCCAACGGTCCAAGCCGAACAGGATGGCTGCGATTTTGCAGGCCGCGAGGTTCACCGTGGCCATGATGATACAGTTGAAAAAGAATCCGAGGTAGACCGCGCGGAATCCGCGCACCAGGCTGGCCGCCGTGCCGGAGTAACGCTGCTCATAAAATTCCAGGTCCGTCATTACGCCGGAGCGCCGCCACATCCGCGCGTAGAAGAACACGGTTGCAACGCCGGTCAGCACAAACGCCCACCAGCACCAGTTGCCCGCCACGCCTTGGCGGCGGACAATGTCCGTAACGAGGTTGGGCGTATCGCTGCTGAACGTGGTGGCCACCATCGAGATGCCCGCAAGCCACCATGGCACCGAGCGCCCGGACACAAAAAATTCCGCTGTGTTCTTCCCGGCGCGTTTTCCGAAAAACAGGGCGGGCATGAAGCAGATAAACAAAGAAAAGAGTACGATGATCCAGTCAATGGCATGGAGATGCATGCAGCCGTTCCTTCCGTTTTACACGAATACTTCCAAGCATTCCCATCCCGTACCACGCCTTCACGGAGAAGAGGCGAAAACGGCGGGAATCAAAAGGGTAGTATAGGAAGAGGATAGGTGTTTACGCAACCATAAAAGAGGCATTTGCAGGCAGGTTGATTCTTCGGGTCCGGCTTGTTACAATTCTTTCACATAAGGAATAAGAACATGCGCTTACGAGCGGCAAGAAACCTTCTCACCGGGGTGAGAGGGTGTTTTTTTATGTAAGGAAGCAGAATGGATCGCACGGGAAAAGTACCGTTTCAGACACTGGTGATAATGGACGCGGATGTGATGGAACAGCACATCCGCCGGATGGCGCAGGAAATCATTGAAGACAATCCGGAGGTGGGGTCGCTGGTTATCCTCGGCATATTGCGCCGGGGGCGGCCGCTGGGGGAACGTCTCGCCCAGCATATCGGCCAAATGATGGGGGTGACACCGCAGGTGGGTTCACTGGCCACGACGCTGTACCGGGATGATTACCGCAGCGGGATGGGCGTGCCCAAACCGCACGGAAATACGCATTTTGATTTCAGCTTGGACGGGCGGACGGTGTTGCTGGTGGATGATGTGCTGGCGGCGGGGCGCACCATCCGTGCGGCGATGGATGAAGTGATGGACTATGGCCGGCCCAAGCGGATACAACTGGCGTGCCTGGTGGACCGGGGCGGGCGTGAATTGCCCATCCAGCCGGAGTATTTCGGCTGGTCCATCGGTACGGAGCCGAATGAGTGGGTGTCGGTGCGTTTGACGGAATTGGATGGGGAAGATGTAGTGCTGTTGGAGCGCTACGCGGCGGAAGAAGGAGCATAGGGGCCATGGCGGACCTGAATCCCACCGTCTGGACGCGGAAAGACCTCATCGGGATAGAGGATCTTTCCCGGGAGGAAATTGAACTGGTGCTGGACACCGCGCCGCAGTTCGTGGCGGTGTCCAAGCGCGAGAGCGGCATTAAAAAAGTGCCGCTGTTGCAAGGGCGGCTGGTGGTGAACTGGTTTCACGAACCCAGTACGCGCACGCGTACATCGTTTGAGTTGGCGGCAAAACGGCTGAGTGCAGACACGTTGGGAATAACCGTGGCGGCATCGAGTTCGGTTAAAGGTGAAACACTTCATGATACGCTTGCGAATATCGAGGCCATGCACAGCGATGTAATTGTGATCCGGCACAGTTGCGCGGGCGCGCCGCACATTCTCGCGGCAAATCATGACTCGCACATCATCAATGCGGGCGACGGCCGCCATGAACACCCGACTCAGGCCCTGCTGGACACCTTTACCATGCGGGAACATATACGGGCGCAACGGAATGATCCAACAGCGGGTCTGGACGGCGTCAAGGTGGCCATTATCGGCGACATCGAACACAGCCGTGTGGCCCGAAGTGATATTTGGGCGTTGAACAAACTCGGGGCGCGGGTGACGCTCTGCGGTCCGTCCACGTTGCTTCCCATGCATATTGAGCGGATGGGCGTCCGGGTGACAACGAATTTGAAGGACGCCATCAGCGACGCGGACGTGATTTACGCGCTGCGCATTCAGTTGGAGCGGCAGCAAAAAGGATTGTTCCCGAGCATCCGTGAGTACATCCGGCTTTTCCGCATCGACAATGACTCGCTCCGGAATGCGCCGGCCCATGCACTGATTATGCATCCCGGTCCGATTAACCGGGATTTGGAATTGGCTTCGGAAGTGGCGGACGGCCCGCGCAGCGTGATTCTGGAGCAGGTGAGCAACGGTGTGGCGGTGCGCATGGCAGTCATGCATCTGTTGGTGAATTTTGGCGGCAAACGGCCTCAGGGAGTGGCGTAAATGAGCCTCGCAATTGTAAACGGGCATGTAATCGAGCCCACGTTGGGTCTGTCGGAACCCATGGATCTCCTCATTGACCACGGTGTTCTAGTGAAGATGGGCAAGAACCTGCGCGGGGATGAGACCATCGATGCGGCGGGGTGCGTGGTATGTCCGGGGTTGGTGGATATTCACGTGCATTTCCGCGAGCCGGGGTATGAATCGAAGGAGACGATTGCCTCGGGAAGCCGTGCGGCGGCCAAGGGTGGTGTAACCACGGTGGTGACCATGGCGAATACAAACCCGGTGATCGATAACGCGGGCATGGTGGAGTTTATCGTCCGGCGCGCCCGTGAGACGGCCTGCATCAAGATCCGGCCCGCGGCCTGTGCCACGAAAGGAATGAAGGGCGAAGAAATCACCGAGATGGCGGAGTTGAAGGAAGTAGGGGCGGTGGCGGTCTCGGACGATGGCCGGGATGTTACGTCGAGCGCTGTCATGCGGCGCGTGTTGCAGTACGCGGACATGGCGGGGCTGGTGTGCATGAGTCATAACGAAGATGAGACGCTGGCCGAAGGCGGCTCGATGAATGAAGGATTCAATTCGACTATCCTGGGCATACCAGGCATACCCAAGGCTGCGGAAGAGATTCGGATTGACCGCAATATACGGCTGGCGGAACTTACCGGTGCGCGGCTGCACATCCAGCATGTCACCAGCGCGGAGGGCGTGCAATTGGTCCGCCGCGCCAAAGCTAAGGGATTGTGTGTGACCTGTGAAACCGCGCCGCATTATTGGATGTTGACCGATGACGCCGTGAAAACCTTCAATAGCAATGCAAAAATGAATCCGCCCTTGCGTGAACCCGAGGATGTGAAGGCCATCATCGAAGGCATTAAAGACGGCACGATCGATTGCATCGCCACGGATCATGCGCCGCACACGCCCACGGAAAAAGCCGTGGAATTCGCCCTGGCCCCGTTCGGGATTATTGGATTGGAAACCTCGCTTGCCCTTGTCATTACCGGCTTGGTGGAAAAAGGTCACCTCTCTTTGGAACGTGCGATAGCGCTGATGACCACCGCGCCGTCCCAGATCTGTGATCTTAATGCGGGAATATTGGTGGAAGGCGGTCCTGCGGATGTTGCCGTGTTTGATCCGAATGCGGAGTGGGTGGTCAAAGCAGAGGAGTTTGCCTCCCGCAGCAAGAATTCGCCCTTCCTAGGCATGACCCTGCGTGGCAAAGTGAAGTGCACCATTTGCGACGGCAACGTCGTGTATTTCGCCTCGTAAGCAAAGGAGGTTGTCCATCATGGCGTGTGAAGCAACGGTATATGCGCGTGCCGGTCTGATTGGGAATCCCTCCGACGGGTATTATGGGAAATGCATCAGCTTTATCTTTCGCAATTTTGCGGCGAAGGTGAGTCTCTATGAAAGCCCGGAAGTGGAAATCATTCCGAGCGTGCAGGATCGCTCCAAATATGATTCCATCGATGATCTGACGGATGACGTAAAGAAGAATGGATACTACGGGGGCATCCGTCTCATGAAGGCGGCGGTGAAAAAATTTTTGGAATACTGTCAGGCTAATAAAATCAAGCTTCCCAAACGCAATTTCTCCATCCGGTACCGCTCAACGATCCCCCGGCGTCTTGGGTTGGCGGGGTCGAGCGCGCTGGTGGCGGCAACAGTGCGCTGCCTGATGGAATACTATGATGTAAGTATTCCGCAGACCATTCTGCCGAACCTGATTCTTAGCGTGGAAACGGAGGAATTGGGTATTTCCGCCGGATTGCAGGATCGGGTAATCCAGGTGTATGGCGGGTGTGTGTACATGGATTTCGACAAGGCCATCATGGATGTTCAGGGGCATGGCCAATATGAAGAATTGGATCCACGGCTGTTGCCCAATTTATACATCGCTTACCGGGATGATTTGGGGGAAGGTTCCGAGACCTTTCATAACAATGTGAAGGAGCGCTGGCTGCGGGGCGACCCGCAGGTGCTGGAGGCCATGCAGCAATTTGCGGCGCTGGCCAAGGAAGCACGGGATTTGCTGCTGGCAGGGCACAGTCAGGAGATCGGACCGCTGATGGACCGGAATTTTGACCTGCGGCGCTCCATTTACTCGCTGGATCCGCGCAATGTGGACATGGTGGAGCGCGCACGGTCCGTGGGGGCGAGCGGGAAGTTTACGGGGTCGGGTGGATCGATTGTGGGCGTGTATGAGGATGAAACCATGTATCAGCGGTTGGAGGAGGCAATGAAGGCGGGCGGGATTACCGTGATAAAGCCGAAGCTCGACGTATAACCTGAATCAGACGAATATGCCATGGCAACGCTGTATCTTATAGCCACTCCCATTGGGAATCTGGAGGATATAACCCACCGCGCCGTCCGCGTGTTGGGCGAGATTGACGCACTGGCCTGTGAAGACACACGGATCACGCGGCGCATTTTCGAGCGGTACGGGATCTCGCTGCCGGCCACGGTTTTTCCGTATCACGAACACAACGAGGAGCAGGCGGGCAAACGTATTCTGGGATTGCTGGCAAACGGATCAAACGTGGGATTGTGCACGGATGGCGGATGCCCGGGCATCAGCGATCCGGGCTATCGCATTATTATGGCGTGTTATGAAGCGGGCCATGCCGTCGAGGTGTTGCCGGGGGCGAGCGCCGTAACCACGGCATTGCTTCTCTCCGGCCTTCCCAGTTCCAGTTACACGTTTAAAGGATTTCCCCCGCGAAAACCAGGGCCGCGCAAACGGTTTCTGGAACTGGATCGCGATCTGCCGCACACCTTGGTCATTTTTGAATCGCCCTACCGGCTGGCGGCCTTGCTGGCCGATGCCCACGCCGTTTTGGGAAACCGGCTGGCGGCCGTGTGCATTGAATTGACGAAAAGATTTGAGCGGGTGCACCGGGGTTCCTTGTCGGAATTGTCGGTGCAATTTCAGAAACAGGAAGTGCGTGGGGAAGTAACGGTGGTGATTGCGGGGAATCATCCAAAGTTCCGGGAAGAATCGGTGGAACCGGAAGATGAGTATTGAAATAGACTGGCCCTCAATTAAAACATTTGTTTACAAAGTTGCATTTAATAAAAAGAATTGGGTATAGTCGCGGCGTGGTGGGTTCAATCGCTGAGGGAACAGGCGGTGAAGCAGTTCGCCTGGCAGGGAGCAAAGCATTGCGCAAAACGCGGTAATGCTCTATGAAAAAGTGGTTGTACCGGCGTGGTGAGCGCCAGCGCGGTATGAAAGAGAAGTGGAAACATTCAACAGGAGTAGCGTCTTGGTTGAGATAGGCGTTACCCAAGGAGCGGGGTCTTATGAACAAGGCTGAGACAAAATTCAGCGTCAACATCGAGAGTCCTATTGCCGTTTTTGTCCAGATCGAGAACCAAGTGCAGTTCGCGATTGCCTCCGGAAAGTACAAACCGGGTGACACGCTTCCCTCGGTGCGCGAAATGTCGGAGATGCTCAAGGTGAATCCGAACACCGTAACCAAAGCGTACCGGGATCTGGAAGTGATGAAACTGGTTCATACGCGGCGAGGCGTGGGGGTAACGGTGTCGGAGAAAGCGCCGAAGCTGTGTCAGGAAGCGATGCGGCAGATGGTGGTGGAGCATCTGCGCGACGCCGTGGCGGAATGCGTGGCCACCGGGTTGAGCGGAGCGGAAATTCGCAAGCTGGTGAGCGAGACAATCGACACTGGGTATCAGCCGTATCAAGTCTGAACCGTTATTGTGCGGGCCATCCTTCTTCGCCGATTAACGGCACGAAGATGCATGAGATGCTTTCACTCTCAATGTAGGTGTTTGCTTTGCGGATTACTTTGATGAGGCGTTGAAAATCACGCCCGCCTGCCGGGCAAAGCAGTCTTCCGTTTTCCCCCAGTTGTTCTTTCAAGGGCGCGGGAATGGCAGGACTGCCGGCGGTGACCAGAATGGCGTTGTAGGGTGCACGTTCATAATAACCGAGAGAGCCGTCGCCACATAGGATCGTCACGTTTGAGTATTCAAGTTCCATGAGCCGCTGCCGGGCGATATCCGCAAGCGGGGCATGCCGCTCGATGGACACGACTTCCGCGGCAAGTTGCGCCAGGATCGCGGTTTGATAGCCGGATCCGGTGCCAATTTCCAATACACGGTCGGTTGGGGCGAGTTCGAGCAACTCGGTCATAATCGCAACCATGTAGGGCTGCGAGACGGTTTGGCCGCATGCGATCCGGACGGGATGATCCTCATACGCCTGTGCCTGGCAGTCACAGGGTATAAACAGGTGCCTGGGAACCTTCCGGAGAGCGGCCAGAACCCCGGGATGGCATACACCGCGCGCGACAATTTGCGCATCCACCATCCGGTTCCGTTCTGCTTGCCGGGGAAAGTGCTCCATAGGGGAACGCCTATTTTCGATTAAAGTGACCATGATATCCGCCTTGCGCAGGCCAATATCGATCCTCACTAATATTGCAAGAGCAGGAGCCGCACGATCCAGACGGCGATCACCGCCGAAATGGGGCCCCAATCCACGGGGCCGGCGGGGGGCAATATCCGCCGCATTAAATTGATAAGGGGATCTGTAATTTTTGGGAGCCATCGTAAATATCGGGAATGGATGTCCAGTTCCAGCCAGGGAGCGGTCCAACGCACCAAAATGGCCAACATATACAGCGTGAGGGCACTGCCGATAAGGGTGCGCAGGGTATATGCCAGCGGGCTGGTTGTCATGTCAACGAAAACTCCCGTAACCGGCGGTACACCGGACCGCCGGGTCTTAGTTCGCTGGAAAATAATGACACAACGGAAGCCGTGAATTCACCTCCATAATAGGTTTGCGCCGCCTCAAGAGTCTCGGGAAGCCGGCCCAAGGCCTGATGATCCCGTATGCGCGCCAAGGTGATATGCGGATGAAATGCCTTTTCCTCCGGGGGAAGTCCAGCGGTCTGCGCGGCGTGTTCGGCATGGGCTTGGATGGCGGACAGATCCCCGGAACGGACTTCCATGCCCGCCCACACGACACTGGGTTTGCGGCGGTTGGGAAAACCACCGAGCCCCTGCACGGCCAGGGTGAGCGGCCCGCACGCATGATAGGCCTCTTCGAGCAGGGAAGAAATTTTATTAACAGCATCCTGGTCTGCCTCACCGAGAAAGCGCAAGGTGAGATGCATGTTTTCAGGATGCACCCATGAGGCTTTCGCGCCGGAATGACGCAATCGTTCACGGATCGACATCAGCGAATCCTTGATGGCCTCCGGCAATTCAATAGCGATAAACGCTCTCATTCCTGCTCGCCTTTATTTGCCATGAGCCTGGACCACGCTTCGCCGTCCGCACACACTTCGGGAATGCCGATATCCGCCACGACCAGATGTCCGAGGTATTCTTTGGCGGCGGGATTGAGAAAGCCCTGCTTCGCAAACTGAAACGTGACGGTCACATCCGCTTTCACGCAACATCCGCAACACTCTCCGGTATCCGCGTTGAGACCCGAAGGCAGGTCCACGGCAATGGTATAGATTTCAGGCCACGCCTCTATGGCGGCGCGAATGGGGCCTTGTACTTCACCTTTTACGCCCGTCCCCAACAATGCATCCACGAGAATTGCGCAGTCAGCCAGTTCCGCCATTGCGGAGACCGCCGCAGTTTCGTTTGAGGCCGCAATCACTTTGCCGCCCAGGCGTTGATAAGAATGAAGAAAGGTGGCGGCATCGCCTGTGATGTTTGCCGGTTCAGCGATTAGCACCACGCGGGGTTCGTACCCGGCAAGCAAGGCCAGGCGGGCCACGACATAGCCATCCCCGCCATTATTGCCCTTTCCGCACACGATACCCACAGGCCCGCGCTGGATTTCACGGAACACGGCTGCGCCCGCGTTATTCATCAGCACTGCACCAGGAATTCCGAGAGCCTCGATACAGCGCCTGTCTGCCTCACGCATGGCCGCCGCCGTCAATGTT
This sequence comes from Candidatus Hydrogenedentota bacterium, assembly GCA_029565395.1. GTDB lineage: Bacteria > Hydrogenedentota > Hydrogenedentia > Hydrogenedentales > CAILVY01 > CAILVY01. The sequence continues at coordinate 38,458 of JAKQOG010000013.1, forward strand.
TTCATAGTGTTTTCCGCTTCCGGTTGCGCATATCGATAATTCGTTTTAGGCTCAGTATTTTACCTGAACCCGGTAGGTTATTTTAGCTTCACCGTCTTTGGAAACGGGCACATGGAAGATGGCAGTGTACGCATCTTTCTTTTCGTGTGGAATGGATGATTTCAAAATATCCCAATCGCCATGCATAGGTTCAACAACATCAACCGTGACGTCGATGTCTTTGTGATTGCGAAGGATGATCTCAAATTCCGCCTGGTGAATGTTGTCCGCAATCCGTTTATAGTCGGTCTGTTTGCGTTCGCCCACGATGTCGAACGCATTGCCCAGGCGCAAGCGCACTTCCTCATCCTTGGGGGTGTGTTTCACGCGATCTTCCCCGGAAAACTGGAGCATGCCCTGACTGTCTTCCTGATACACGCGCAGAATGCCGGCAGGCAACGGCATGCCCATATGATTTTCTTCCTTGTTCCAAAAACTGAGAAATACCGCAATTTTTTCGTTTTCCACCCGTGGCATGGGGTGGACGTAATAGGACTCATCGCCCCGGTATTCATACACTTTCTTCACGCTGATAGCCTGGGCTGACAAAAGGCTGACCTGCTTGGACTGATTTTCCTTGATTGTAGTGCGGCGCTGAAGTGTATATAGGTGGTATTCCGAAAACGTTTCCTCCGCCATGGCAGGTGCGGCCGCGGCTCCCGCCATAACCATTTCTTTTTCCATCATCCGGCGGGGACGTTCCGGCTGCACGATATTTACTTCGCCCGCCACCAGTTTCAACTGGGCGTTTTGGTAGGCGGCCCCTGATTGGTTATTCAATGTGACCCAGCCTTCCAGATTCATGATGTCTTCTTTTTTGTTCAAGGAGGCCACATAATCTGCTTTCCAGGAAAGGTTTTCGGTCAGATACGTGGCTTCTACTTCGTGTTTCGAGCCGCTGTTTTGCAAGAGCCAAACGAGCGTGGGCTTCGCGATGAGTTCTTTCGGCATTTCCGGGAGCACGACGTTGCCTGGATGGCCAAGATAGATGTCATTGCCGATTTGGAAGATGGGGCTTTCGTTGACGCTCAGCAGTTTTGCCGTGATTTCCGTGAAATTCAACTCTTTGTTCTGGTTCACCAGGCGCACGTCTTTGCCCACATATTTTTCCATCATCTTCGCGGGACTCATGAGATCGAATTCAAAGTTTTGCTCCAAAATGCTCAGATTGCCGGGATCGCTCAAGGATTTGATACTGACGGTTTCCGGCTGGATGGACGAAGCTACATCCATGAATTTCAGCGATACTTCCCCGGGAGGCAAAGTAATATTCCGCCGATCCCGGACCAAGGCGCGATTATTGTTATACACGGTCACGGCCACATCGCTTTGATCCGCGAGAGTGGTTTCGTTAGCGGAGGCGGCAGGCGTGGGTGTATCTTGGGCTATAGCGGCTGCTCCGCCCAGCAGCAGGATGATTCCTATCGGAAAAATAGTTTTCATGGTGACGCTCCTTCTTCCATTGTGATTCCAGTTGCCGCGGCGCTTGTCGTCCCGCGCGCCATGGCACTACGGTTCCATTATAGTGCTTTTTGACACCGCCAGAAAGAGAAAGTTCGCGGCCCGTTTTCCAGAAGGCTCTGCGTTATGTGATGGATTATCCGCAAATCAGGGAAGCGACCAATCGTGAGTGAATTTCTTGATCTTTTCCTTAGCGGGAACGTTTTTCTCCGATTCGGGATCATTGGTTTGGGAAACATTCTCCTCGGCTTTGTCCAGGCGGATTACCATGGGATCCAGGGGTGTGGCATACAGCGGGAAGCGCACTTCCCGGCCAAGAATAAGATCGCGCCCGGATTGCACCTTGCCGTTCAGGCGGCAGGTGACGGGATCTTTGCGCACATTGAGCACGTACAGATAGGCCTCGCCGTTACACTCCACATAAAGCGATTTAACCCCTTCAAGGGGGTATCCGCTTTTGTTCACCACGCGCGGGATATCGGGCAAGGCTCCTTTATTGATGGCGCCATCCATGCCATGGAGGTATTCCGTGGGCAGGTTAAGGCCACGCACCAGAACGGTTCTTGTGTTATTACGCAGGACGGTACGGCGGGAGAAGCCGTGTTCGTTATAGGGGATGGGAGTGCCCACGCGGATCACCGCGCCGCCCTCATTGATGTATTGTTCAATTGCGGTGAAAGCGGCATCGGTGAGGGCGGGGGTTTCCGGGACAATCAATACTTTAAGTGAGGTCCATTCCCCTTGAGCGAGTTGATTTTCCGAAATGAACCGCAGCCGGTATCCCGCAAACGAAGCACCTTCATATGCAAAGCGGGCGGACTTCAGGTACGGAACGCCATCGTCCAGGATTTTCGCTGAATCGCTATATAGAATGGCCACTTCGGCGGGCGCCTGTTGGAACGCGGCGACCACCGGGGCCAGCCGATTGATGCGCAGGGAGGCCGTCACAAAGGCTTCCAGTGTCTCCGGATGGTTCATCACCGGGGAATCCGGCGCCAGGGCCAAGCCGTTCAACCCTGATAATACGGCGTCCCATAGGGAGGCAGTGATGATGGCGGAAGGATCCTCTGCTCCTTCGAGGCGTATATGATTCTCTAATGCGAAGAGGGGTTTGTCCGGCTGAAAGGATTTTAACACGGCATAGACCACGGATTGACCGGGATACTCCAGGGCGTACATTCCGCTGGCGGTCTGTGTGGCGGAGGCGCATCCGCTGCAATCCATGAGGTGCGCCAAGGCCTCGCGATCCACGCCTTGGCGCGTTTCTCCCGTTTGGAAAATTGTATCGGCAGTCATGACTTGCTTCCACAACCTGGGCGCCAACGTGTTCGCGGCCTCCTGCAGGGCGCTGAAATACTCCAGAATCAGCCCGCGTTGAAAAGATTGCCAGTCAAACTGATATGCGCGGAGGTTCTGGTATTGATACTCTTTGGCTTGGGCGTCCCAGATGGTGATTTCATCATATTTTGCCAGGTGGGAATGCCATAGTTGGTTCAAGGTTTGCCGATCCGGATATTTCTGTTGAATGTGCGCCACAAAGGCCTTGCGCACTTCTTCGCTGTCAAACCGGAATTGCGGTTTTTCCGCAAGGCTTATCATGGAAACGGTTTTCTGTTGCGTCAGATACGGCAACACCTCTTTCAGATGCCGCTGGAAGAGGTCCCGGGCGCCGGCATGGGCAATATCAATGAATCCCTTCGCACTTATTTCAGGCCAGGTTTGCATGGCCGATGCGCCAACATCGTTCGGGGAAAGTTGCACCGCAATATTGATGTTGTCCTGGGCGGCTTCATCAAACAGGGGGGACCATGCATTTTTGAAATCTGTTTGGAGATCAGGAGTTGTCATGGTGGCCCTGGGTGGAAGGGAACATACCGCGAAGTTCAACCCATATCGTTTCAAGGCGCCGATCGCCTCTGTTGCGGTGTCAGGCAGGACACGCCCAAATAGAAATACGGGTTTTCCATTGGAGCATACCACGCCATTTTGATTTTCCAGGGAGGACATATCCAGATCGGGCACGGGCGTGTCGAATTCCGGCGCTCCACTGCCAAAGACCATCCATGCATAGACCGCGCCGGATGTCTTTTGCAGATAGTTCAGGATTTGATCGGTTTCCCGCCACTGTTTGGCGTCCGCATACTGTTGAGCGCGTTGCACGAAATCTTCGGCGGTGCGCAGCCGCAATTCTCCGTAAGAGGGTTTATTGTCTGTTCCTGACGGAGTGGGCATCTTTCCCCGGAGTTCCTGCAGCCGCTCAACCGCGCTTTCCAAATCCTGTTTAAGCTGCTGATCGGTTACTTTCTTAAGCATCGCGGTATACCGGGAGACGGTTTCAGTTTCATCGGGGCGTATTTCAATATCCGCCCGATAGCGTCCGGTGGGCGCGAAGGTGGCGTCCCATTCCACGATGTATTTGCTTTGACCGATGTTGAGCTTCAGCAGGATTTCGCTTTCGCTGACTAAAACCTCCTTCGCGTCATAGACGCGCAATTGCAGAAGGGCCTCCGGATAATTCCGATCAGTGTCGATGGCACATTCAAAAGGAAGAAAATCCGCTCCCCGGCTTTCTTTGGGGGTGACAGTCAGTTGGACATGCCGGCCCGAAACGCTTTCTTCCGGGTAGGTCCATATGGCGGCCATCTCCGGGGACGGTTGCGTCCATCCGGTTACCGCCACAAAAAGAAGGAGAGCTACCCCTAAGCATTTACGCATCATGAAGCGTTCCTTTCCATCGCAGTCTCAAGTGATTGGGCCCGGTGGCGCCCGAACTGTTTACATTGTAATAGTTTCCACGCCAGCCCGTCAAAACTGGAAACGGCTTGACGGGATGAAGTGTTGACGCTACGCCTGTTTTATCTTTATTTCAAATTTCATTGCTGGGGCAATATATTGGTTGTTTGAATCCGATGCCACAAGCGGTTGTTGAACATAAATCAAAGATGTGACAAAATCGGGGAACGTGGTAAAATAGAAATGGAGGCATTTTTTCTTCCAAGGATGGAACCAGAGGGAACTTTTTTAGGTCCCAGGGAATGAAAAAGGTAGCATGGTGCACGGCGCCGCTATACATTTGAATGCTAAGTCTTTTGAAATCAGCAGGTTATGATTTTCAAGCCAGGCATATTCCGGGAAAGTGTCGAACGGCACGTAAATTTTTCTTCCAGGAAAATGTAATTGCTTGACATAGCTCGCCAGAAATCGTAGAATTGGCAGAAAGAAGGAAGAAAAACAAGCTCAATGTAGGTCTTCACAGCCATGAAGCAAAACATTGGGGAGTATAGAGGCGAAAAAGAATATGAAGATACGCCATTATATAGTGGTGGGGGGCATATGGATGCTACTGGTCAGTACGGTAGTGGCCGAAACGTATACCATCCCTGTGGAAAAGGTGGACGCGAAGAAGGTGTATTGGGGCTCCGCGAGCAGTTTCCAGAAACCGGCCAAGGTGGATTATGAGCGTGTGGTGAAGGCGACACCGGAATATGTATCCATAAAGAAGAACAAGATCGAGCAGAACTCGGCAAAGTACTGGATTCTGGTGAGCAAGGCCAGCAACCATGCGGTGCGGTTGATTGCCGAAGCCGCAAAAGATGGGTCCTATGATTTTATTGCCGCGTCGAGTTATTTGGGCAATTTGCAGCCGCCCATTCCGGCGGATGATATCACGGACCTGGTCCTGAAGAAAATGGAGCAAACGAACTAATACTGGAAACCAGTGCATGACCTTAGTCAATTCCAGGCGGATAGTGAGTCCTGAGAGAGGCTTCTTGTTTATTTTTTCGGGAGGGGTGGTGTGTCTTTCGATGCTTGTTGCGGGATGCGCCAGCACGCCGAGCAATGCCACGCGCGCGGTGGGAGCCAACCCGATTCAGGATAATGTGGTGTTGAACAGCGGAGCGGCCAGCACGGAATTGGCGGTGGCACAGCGCATGATTCGTTCAGGGGAATATTCATTGGCCATTCCCCGGTTGATGCAAGTGCTTTCCAAGAATCCGGAAAGTCTGTCTGGCATTGAAGCCCGGTATTTTCTGGGATTGACATATTATAAAATCGGCGGCTACCGGGACGCCCTGAATTATTTCAACGAATATCTGGCAAAGTCGCCCGGCGGGCAATATTCCGATATGACCCGCGAATATATCGCCAAGCTGGAAGACCAGGCCGCTAAAACCAAGGCCGCCAAGGAAGAACTGCAAGCAAAAATAGCAGAGGCGCAACAGAAAGCGGGGAGTGAATCCCAGCAATTCGCGCGGCAACTTGAACTGGCGAATCTGTATTGGAAAAACGCCCAATATCTCGAAGCCGGGGAAGTATACAGGAAAATTCTTCAACAGTGGCCGCAACTGGCCTCCGATGCCGCCATTCGGGAGCGGATGGAACTCGCCCCAGACGGAACATATACAGTGCTGACGCCCACGGAGGTGGAACGCCGGTTTGCGGAAAAGGAACCTGTGGTGATTTACAACACGCACTCGTTCCGCAGCGGGCGGTTCGGCTCCTGGCAAAACAGTTCACTCAAAGATACGACGTATAATGTTACGGGCGTGGTGGCCAACCGGAGCCAGGGCGTGTTGGAGAATGTCCAGGTAATCGTCACCATTTATGGTTTTGGCAGCATGATTTATGATACACAAACGTTTACCGCAGGCCGGTTGCGGCCGGGGGAGAAACGTGCGTTCAGCGTACGTTTTACGAATTTTGACACGATAGAAAATGTGGAACGGTATGAATGCGTGGGCACGTTCCAACGGTAATGGCATGAAGCGATTTTTTTACATAGCCTTGGGAATGCTCCTGACGGGCGCCGGGTTCTCCGCCGCACAGGAACAGCAGCAGGTGAATGTGTCGGTGAAAGTGGTGGAGTTTCAGATGAACAAGCTGCTGGAAACCGGCCTTAACGCCTATTTCAAGCACAAGGATAATCCTCAGCCTTATGGCCGCGTGGCGGATCACAACGGTCATATCGAAAGCGCGGACATAACCTTTCCTTCTCCGGACGCCGCCCTGTCCGTGTTCGTGGATCGCATTTACACAGCCTATGGTCAAATGGAAATTACCTTGCAGGCGCTGGTCAACCAGAACCGGGCTTCCATCCTTTCCCAGCCGAAGGTCATGGTGCAGGTAGGGCAGACGGTGCCCACGGTGATCGAAACCACGCGTGAAGTTCCCTACGAGGATATCGTGGTGGTGGGGGTCACGGCCACCCGTGTCACCAATTTCAAGCCCACTGGCGTCTCGCTCAATGTGCTGGCCACCAAAGTGGTGGACGACGATGGCAATCCGGCCACTACGGAAGACACCTATATCCAACTGACGCTGACCGCCACGGTGAATGACCGGGGACAAGCGATGAGCGTGGCCCTTGACCCCATCATCGGGGGCAGTGTTATTGAGGTGCCCGAATTTGTTTCCCGAAGCATCACAACAACGGTCTGGGTACGCCATGGCCAAGTGCTTGTGCTGGGCGGATTGTATTTCAAAAAGAATCAGAAAGACCTCTCGACCTTGCCCTGGCTGGCGCAGGGAGAGGATTTCACGAACAGCCTTATTCAGCGCATTATGCCGTTCAATGTGCCGCAGGTGCCGTTGTCGGCTTCCGTTGGGCAGCAGGATAACCGAGACATTCGCCGCGAACTGGTGTTTCTTATTAAAGCGGAATTATGGAAGCCGGCCTTCACGCTGGCAGACGAATTTGGATTCACGGAAGAGTCCAAAGACACTGAACAGGACGGCAAAAAAGAATCGAAGAAAAAGTCGCCCGCGGATGTGATCACCGGAGTTATTGGAGGGATTACGGACATCCCGCAAGACATCGTCCAGGGGATTTCAGGTGAAAAAAAGAACCCCGTGGCTGCTGAACTGGGGGGAGACAAAAAGAAATGAAACGGAGCAGCCAAATACTACTAGTTAGTGCAGTCATGCTCCTGTTAGGGGGACAATGGGTGTATGCGCAAGATCCTGCTCCAGCCCCTGCTCCAGCTCCCGCTCCGGCTCCTGCTCCGGCCCCCGCACCTGCACCCGCTCCCCCACCGCCACCTGAGGACATTCGGCAAGTGCAGGTGCAAGTGTGGATCAGCGAAACGGATGAGAACGGGGTGCGCAGATTGGGCGCCAACCTTGCCTATACGCGATTTACTCCCGCGGAATTTGCTACAAATCCCCAGCAATATAACGAACAGAACGGCAGTCTTCGCGAAGTAAGCACGGAAATATTCAATGCCGCAAATGATTTTGGGACGGTAACCTTGCCTGCGCCCTTGGCCGCGCCGCCGTTAGCCCCCCAGCCGGACGGAACGGCAACCGCCGCATCAAAACCTTTGCGCAGCGGGGTGGTGCCGAGCGGTTTCGGGATGGAGGCGGGAATCATTGCCACAGGTTCGGGCACCTTGGAGGGCGCTTTCCGTGCGATAGAAAACAAGACGGATTTGGATCTGATTTCCAAGCCGGAGATTTTGGTGGTGAATGGCACGGTGGCGACGATTAAAGCAGGGCAGCAGGTGCCCTATCAATCGGTTACATATCCCAAAGGCGTTGCCGCCTTGGCCATGGCATGGCGTGACGTGGGGGTGAATATGGTCATCCAACCCACCATCCTGCCCAACGATTTTGTTCAGTTGCACTTACAGCAATTGGAAGTGAGCGAGAACACGACGGTAAAAGTGAAGAATTTGGATCTGCCGGTTTTCTCGAAGCGCTCGCAGACGGGATTCGTGGTGGTGCCCAGCGGTCAGACGCTGGTTATCGGCGGATTATCCAGCCGCACGGTCAGCCGTGAGGAACGCCGCGTGCCGTTGCTGGGCAAAATCCCCGTGTTAGGCATGGCGTTCCGCAAACGCCGCGCCGAAGCGGATGTGCGGCATTTGCTGGTGTTTGTTTCGCCGACCGTGGTGGATTTGCGCAGTCTCTCGGAAGATGCCGGAAGCGCGCTGGAATTCTGGCGTGAAAAGGGCAGCGAATGGAAGCATCAGGAGGATCTCAAGAAAGAGATCAAGATTATGCAGGATGAATTATAGCGGCCCTTTTTCTTGAAAACCGGCCGAGGGTACAATGACGTTTAGCAAGAGCAGCGGCCAGACACTTGATTTAGTGCCTGGCCGTTTCGCATGATTCCCCCGCTATGATACAACACATTCGGACATACGGCATGTATATTCTGCCACCCCTTTCGGGGTTGCTCTTGGCGTGGAGTTTTCCCACCTATCATCTTTATCCGCTGGCTTGGGTGGCATTGGTCCCCCTGTTCATTACCGCGATAAAAAGCGCCACCGTCTGGCGGAACGCAGCCTGTTTCTTTGTTGCCGGGTGGGTCTTTCACAGCGTATTGTTGCAATGGCTGATTAGCAACATCTATTGGGGCGGAGGCTGGGCGGTCATCGGGTATCAGTTACTCTGTATTGCACTGGCGCTTTTCTGGGCCATTGCGGGCGTTGTATGGGGATGGTCGCGCCGGCGCACGCCCATTGCCGCCGCCGCGGCACTGGGGGTTCTCTGGGTTTGGATGGAATGGTGCCAGGCGAATCTTTTCTCCGGCTTCGGCTGGAGCGCGCTTGGATATAGCCAAGGGAAAGATTTTGCATTAGTGCAATGCGCCGCGCTGGGCGGGGTCTCCGCCATATCCTTCCTTTTAGTGACGTTTAATGGACTCATGGCATTCGCCGTTGTGGAACGGAGGCGGCGTGTGGTACGAATCATCGCCGCGGGAGTTGTCTTGATTGGCGGGCATCTAATTGGGTATGCGTTGATTGGCCCCGTGGACTACGGGTCTAAACCACTGACGGCCGGACTGTTCCAATCCAACTTCCCCCAGGAAATGAAATGGGATCGGGAGTATACGCGGGAGATGGTGGTGAAGGCGGCGGAGCACTCACGGGTTTTATCGGAACAACATCCGGTCCAATGTTTTTTCTGGCCGGAAGCCCTGGTGATGGGAGACTATTCAACGCCGGAACTTATGCAACCTATGGAGGATCTGGTAAAACAGACGGGCGCCTATCTGTTTACGGGAGCGACGCGCGAAGCAGAGGTGCGAGGATCGGTGAGAAGCTACAATTCCAGCATGTTGCTGACGCCGGAAGGCACGGTGGCCGGGTATTATGACAAGGTGCATTTGGCGCCTTTCGGTGAATATATGCCGTTTGCCAGCATTTTCCCGTTTCTTCGTCACATTACGCCCATCGATGTGGACCCCGGTTCGGAACAAAAAATTATGACCATGGGGGATCGGCGGTTGGGACCGCTCATCTGTTTTGAAGTGCTTTTTACGCCATTGGTTGAAAATCTTCGGCGCATGGGTGCGGATACTCTGGTGGTGGTGACCAATCTGGGCTGGTTCGGACGCAGCAACGCCATTCCACAGGAACTGGAGTTGGCGCGTTTCCGGGCGATCGAAGCGCGGTTGCCGCTAATCCATGCGGCGAATTCGGGCATCTCCGGCGTGTTTGATCCCTGGGGGCGCTTTGAAAGCGTCAATGCCGTGCTTTATCAGGACCGGTATCACGAATGGCCCAGGGAACGCATCGAGGATCCGGCGATGTTTATCATGGAACGCTGCATGGGTGCGCTGAAGGTGGCTGCGCCCGCACAACGGCCTGTTCCCGGCGGTCCGGTGGTGTTTCCCTGGGTGTGTATGGTAATTGCTGTCATGTTTTTTTTGGCCGCACTATTCAAGTTGGGCGTGGCGCAAACAAGTTCATCGGAGACCTGCGTACCCGCCGCGGGAAAAGTAAAGAAGACAAAGCGGTAGATCGGCGCACTGCGAATGAAATCCTCAAAGAAAGAAATTTCCCGGTACACGGCCATTTTCGCGGGGGGAACTCTCGTCAGCCGGGTGCTGGGCATGTTCCGGGACATGGTTATCGGTTACGTCGTGCCAGATGCCTCGCGTGACGCGTTCTTTTTCGCATTCCGGTTTCCCAACATGCTGCGCGACATGCTGGGCGAAGGCGCGGCCAATGCGGCGTTCGTGCCCGTGTTTACCGAGAGTCAAGAGAAAGATCCTCCGGAACAATACCGGGCGCTGGTGTCCGCCGCCATGTCCGGCATGCTGATTTTATTTGCCGCACTCACTATCATCGGGTTGATCCTGATACCGTTTATCCCCTGGGTGCTGGATCTTCTACGCCCCCTGACCCATGCGGCCCCCAAAAGCGACGAGCATCTTCAATTCACCGTCAAACTAATCGAATGGAATTTCCCTTATATGTTCCTGATTGGGATGGCCGTCTTTGCCATGGGGCCGCTCTTCGCTGCACGCCATTATAGTACGCCCTCCTGGTCACCCATGTTGCTGAACATCGCATTGATTGTGTGCTGCCTGGGATTCTACCGGTGGTTCCCCGATCCCGCTTGGGCGTTAACCGTTGGCGTGTGGGTGGGCGGCATTGCACAATTGATCGTGCTTTGGGCCGCCATGAAGAAACATGTCGGGGTTATCATGCCCAATTTCCGGTTGAAGCAGCCGGGCGTCCGAAAAATAGCATGGTTGTTGATTCCCATCATATTGGGTCAGGCCACGGGGGAAGTAAACAAGCTGGTTGACAGTTTCTTCGCCTATTCTCTGGAAAGCGGCGTTGTTTCCGCGTTGTTTTATGCCAACCGGCTCGTGCAACTCCCCCTGTCGGTCTTTGGCGTGGCCGTCTCCGTCGCCATTCTCCCGGAAATCTCCCGCGCTGCCGCGCGTGGAAAACATGCCGTTATTCGCGATACGTTGACGCACGGCCTCCGGCTCAGTTTCTTCATGATGCTGCCCGCCACCGCCGGGCTTATCATCATGGGCAAGCCGGTTATCCGGCTTCTGTTTGAGCATGGCAATTTTGGATCCAACATGACCAGCATGACCACCACCGCCCTGGTGTATTTCGGCTTGGGCCTTCTCCCCTTCGCATGGGTAAAAGTATGCGTCCAGGGCTTCTATGCCGAACAGAACACAAAAACACCCGTGATTATCGCCACCGTGAGCATGGCTCTCAACATCCTGCTGATTTGCGCACTCGTCGGACCGCTGGGATTCCGCGGCCTCGCCCTGGCCACCACTATCTCCTATACCATGAATTTCTTGCTTCTGTATGTGCTGCTCTGCAACCGTTTCGGCGTGCTGTGGGACAAGGATATGCTCTTTGCCTTCGCACGCATTGGCATCGCCACCGCCCTGATGGCCGCGGTCACTTATGGAGTGTTTGACCGCCTGGATCATTTCATCGGGCATGAAACGCTCTGGGCTCAGGGATTCAACGTGGTGATTTCCATCGCCACCGCCTGCCTCAGCTTCATCGGCGTTTCCCACGCTCTCAAAATCCCTGAATACCACGACCTCTTGAGCGGCCTTCGCCGCCATTAAAGGAAACCATACGGGGATATGGTACGTTAAAGACCATTGACAGCCCCGATCCCGTGCATTACGCTTCAAACAAGACTGCGGGTGTTTTTTGAGAAATAGTGGACATGGGACCTTTGTGAATGCGCCAGCATTGGAAAGTGTCCAATGGGTGGGACACGGGGGAACCATTGGAAATCAAAACAACGGTTGAATAAGAGAGATCATCATCAACATATAAACGCTTCCACTGATTACAGAAGATTTTTGTCCAGGCGCGGCATAAGATGCGATAATATGCGATGCCCATTATTTACTCCATAGTGTTTTTTCTGCTGGCCGCTGCCGGAACACTGCGAAAACACATCCATATCGGCCTGTCCACGGGCGTGATCAAAACGCTGCCGGTGTTGTTTCTCGTTTTGTGCGCCTTCACCCATACGCGGAAACGGTTTGGATTTTGGGTTGTTTTGGGGGTGGGATTAGGCGCGATGGGGGACTATGGTCTTGCACAACCGGGGAGGATTTGGGATGGGATTGGTGTGCTTGCCTTCCTTCTTGGACATGTGGCGTATTCCGTTGCCTTTTGCAAGGATCTCAAGTGGACCGCCGGACGGGGCATCGTGATTGGGCTTACCCTTTTGTTCATGGTTGCGGTGCTGGCGGCGTATTGTATTAAAAATACGCTCGTTGGCCAGGGCGAGGTGGTGATCCCCGTCATGATCTATGTGACGGTTATGGCCGTGATGATGACCTTGGCCGTGCTGCACCAAAGTCCCACTTGGCTCATCGCCGCAGGGGCGGTATTTTTCGTCATCTCTGATGCCCATCTCGCGGTGAACCACACGATCTTGAATAAATCAAATATGTGGCTCACGTATTCGTCTCACTTCACCTATTACTTTGGGCAGTATCTGCTGGTCGCGGGGGCCGCGTATGAAACCCGTCACTACCACCCCAAGGCTTGATTCGTTCTTTCGCTTGAGGCATAGTGCATTCATCACTTGGAGAAACCACGATGAAGAATCATGCGTTGCACACTTGTTTTCTCTGTTTGTTGATCGGGGTGTTGGGGTATGCGTCGCCGCTGTTTGCCGATCAACCCCTTTTGACGCGTATTTATGTGGCGCCGCCGGACAGTAATGAGTGGCTTGCTCAACACGCGGCGGAGACCCTTGCCAATTACGTTCGTGAAATGACGGGCGTTGGCGTGCGTATCGACCGGAAAGCGCCTGAGATGCAACCGGGCGAGGTGGTGTTCACGCTATCGCTGGGCAAGGCCGCCGAGGGGTTGTCCGATGCCGGAGATGAGGAACGGCAACGCGAAGGGTTTGTGTTGGAGGCCCAGGCACCGGATCGTCTGCTTATTGCGGCCCGTAAACCAATCGGTCTCCTCTATGGCGTATACCATTATCTCGAACGGTATTGCCATGTGGGTTTTTTCTGGGACGGCGACCATGTGCCCAAAATCAATACGCTCCCGATAGAGGGCGTTCATTCGGTAGAGGTTCCGCGGTGGCCCGTGCGGCATTTCGGCCTGCCCGCCGGGTGGGGGCTGTCGAAATGGCATCATCAACTGCGCACGATGCCGGAACGCAATCATATTTTCGACTGGATGGTGAAGCGGAAGATCAACCGCACGCACCTTGGATTTTTCCCGACTATCGCCACGAGCGGCGCCCCCGCCGCGCGCGTGTTCGGCCTGGACGATAAAACGCCGGACAATTTCACGTTTTCGGGCTGGCCGGGGTGTCTCGACTGGTCCGCGGACACACGCACCCGCATTAACATTGAGCAACTGGAGTACAGCCGGAGGCTGGGCATTTCGTGGGTATATTATCTGGCCTACGGCAACGTGCCGCATCAATTCCGCGAAATGCATCCCGATTACACGTATGTAGGAAGCCTTGGCTACAGCGCCACGGTGTTGTATCCCGATGATCCCGAATGCACCCGCTGGACAAGTGCATTCTATGAAGACCTGTTCAAAACCTATGGCACGGACCATATCTATCAGGATACGCCGTTCGTCGAGTCGACCGGGTCCGACGATCCGGAAAAATCGTTCCAACTCAAACTGACGGCCGCAAAAGCCATGTGCGAGATGTTCAAAAAGCTCGACAAGGATGCGATTTGGCAGAGCGACAGTTGGGACTTTGGCGCGGTGCCGCAGGTTTGGACGCCGGAGCGCATTCAGCGGTATTTTGCGAGTCTGCCGAAGGAAATGATGCTGGTGTATGACACAGACGGCATCAACAATCCATTTTATAAGAAAACGAACTACTTCGAGGGAGCACGCTGGTTCCTGGGAATTCTGCATTCGTTTCAGGGCGATGATCATATTCATGGCAATCTCAATCGGGCGGTGCAGGCCTTTCAGGAACTTGCCAATGACCCCAAAGCCAACAAATGCCTGGGCATCTACCACATTCCCGAAACCACCGGGCATAACCTTATCTATTTCGATCTGACCACGCGGTTGGCGTGGAATCCGGAGGGCGTGACGGTGGCGGCGTATCTTGATGAATACGCGCGGCGCCGGTATGGGGTGGAATCGGTGGAACGTATGCAGCCCGCGCTCGAAGCCCTCGCGCGCGGCGTGCACGAGTATGAAAATTCGGGTATGGGCGGGCAGATGCCCATTTACAAAAAACTGGGGTGTCCCTATGGGCCGGTGGAATGGTGGCCGATTGTCAACGAAAGAAAAGCCGAGCATCCCGCACGTCAGGGCAAGGGCATTGTGCAACTGCACGAAGCGGTCGAACGCGCCCTCGCCTGCCGGCGTGATCTACAAGACAATCCGCTCTACGTGAATGATCTTGTCGAGTGGTCATATACGTATATCGCGCATGTGTTCAACTGGGCGGTCATGGGCGCATATGATGCGTTTAGCGCGGGTGATGCGGCTGCAATGCAGAAAAACATTGATGTGGCGCGGCAGTGTCTTCGCCTGATAGATGCCATTCTGTCGACGCGGCCCGATTTCTCGCTGCAAAAACAGATCATGTGGGCGATGAATATCCCCGGTGCGAATTCGTATCTTCCCTGGTATATGAAACAGCATTGCATCAACGACCTGTATTCGGCCAACGAAGTTTTTGAGCAGCTTCATTGGTATTACACGCCAAGGATGGACGTTTATTTCTCTGAGCTTGAGACGCGCGCCGCGCAGGGCATCAAAACCATCGAATGGAAGGATATCGCGGATCGCTGTGCGGCCATTCAGAAACGATGGCTGGAGGAGGACATTGCGGTTCCTGAAAACGAGATGTTCCAGGGCAGCACAATTGAGGCGGTCTCTGAGGCATTCGAAAAACTCGATCCGGTGGCATGCGATACGCTGGGCATTAAAAAATCGGAAGGATAAAACGTGTTGAAGTTGACTGGCCGTGTGTTATCAAAGGGTATGTGGGCGATCATGATTCTTTCAAGTGGAAAAAACCTAAATGCAGCCGCGGAGATGGCGTTGCCGCAAGGGAGTGCGCCGGCAGCCCTTGTAAGTCAGCACTTCCCGAGCCGTGTACACGAATTTGTATTCCGGAATTGGAATGCCGTGGAACCTGCGAAACTCGCGAAGCTCCTCGGTGCATCCGTGGAGGATATCGCCGCCCTTGCCGAGTCGATGGGGTTGCCCAAAGAGGCCGTCGTTTCGCCGGAGATGATGCAGCGTGGCTATGTCACCCTCATCCGGCGCAACTGGCATCTCCTGCCTTACGAGCAATTGCTGGAGCTTCTGGAAATGACTCCGGAGCGCCTGGCGGTTATGCTTCGCGAAGAGGACTTTTTATTTATCAAGCTGGGCAGCCTGAAACCTGCCTGTGAGCCGCTTCGCTATCAACCGCCGGATGAAGCGGCACAAAAACGCGCCGCGGAGATTCGCCTTGTGGTTGAACAGGACTTTGGCGGCGCCATGCAAAGTCCTGCGGAACCACGTTTCGATTTCGTGCGGCAGCTTAGCGCGCCGCTTCCAAATTATGTTCCGCCCAAGTCTGAAACGGATGCGCCGCACTGCATTCGCATTGTCTATTCCTATGTGGCGGTGTATGGCGATCCGCTGATGAATCCGCAATTGAATCCTTATCCGGACGGGTTATTGCAGCGGCTCTCCATGGCCGGGATCAATGGCGTGTGGCTTCATGCCCTGCTGCGGGATTTGGCGCCCGGCGGCGAGGCTTTCCCGGATTTTGGCGTTGGCGCGGAGCAGCGTTTGGCCAATCTCCGGGCGCTGGTCGAACGCGCGAAACAATTCGGCATTGACGTGTATCTCTACATTAACGAGCCCCGCGCGATGCCTGCAGCCTTCTTCCAGAACCGTTCCGAGATGGCGGGCGTGAAGGAAGGGGATTTTACCGCGATGTGCACGTCACATCCCGCCGTACGTCAGTGGATGGGGGATGCCCTCGCGCACATATTCCGAGAAGTTCCCGGTTTGGGCGGCGTATACACCATCACCGCGTCAGAAAACCTGACCAACTGTGCGTCGCATGGTGACTGGCATTCATGTCCGCATTGTAAAGATCGCAGCGACGCGGACATTCTCGCCGAAGTCGCCACTGTAATTGAAGAAGGGGTTCACCGGGGCAATCCCAAAGCTGCCGTGCTCATGTCCGACTGGGGCTGGAAAGGCCACGGCGAAGCGCCGGACATTATTGCGAAGCTGCCGAAATCCGCGTGTTTGATGTCGGTCAGTGAATGGAGTCTGCCCATTGAACGCGGCGGCATCAAGAGCACAGTGGGTGAATATTCCATTTCCGCGGTGGGACCCGGCCCCCGTGCGCAAAAAGAATGGAAATCCGCGCAAGATGCCGGGCTTAAGACCGGTACGGAGATTCAATTCAACAACACCTGCGAACTTGCCAGCATTCCGTATCTTCCCGTGATGGATCTCATTGCGGAGCATTGCCACAACCTTGCCGCCTCCGCCAAGATTGACGCCATGCTCATCGGTTGGACGATGGGCGGCTACCCTTCCCCGAACTTCCAGCTTGCTCACTACCTGAGCCAAATGCCTGTCCCCAGTGTGGATGCTGCACTGGATATGTTAGCGCAAACGCGGTTTGGCGCCGAGGGTGCATCGTATGCCCGAAAAGCGTGGACCCTTATGAGCGATGCTTACCGGGAATATCCATTTCATATCGGCGTTGTCTACACTTCTCCCGTTCAGGTGGGTCCGGCCAATCCGTTGTATCCTGTGAAAACCGGGTACAGCGCCACCATGTGGGGAATCCCATACGATAATCTGGACGGCTGGCGCGGACCGTATCCGCCGGATATTTTTGCGGAGCAATTTGAGAAGGTCGCTTTGGGCTGGCAGCCCGGAATCGCGGAACTTGAACTGGCGGTGGCGAAAACTCCGGAAGGTAAACGCTCCGAGGCGCAATCCGATTTGCGTATGGCGCAGGCGGCGCGTATCCATTTTCAATCCGTAGCCAACCAGGCGCGTTTCGTTTATGCGCGTGACATGCTTGCGGATTCTTCCAAAACACTGGCGCCCGAAGCGTGTGACCGGCTGAAGGGGGTGATTAAAAAAAGCCTCGAATCTGAAATTACGCTGGCCAAACAACTCTATGCACTCACCCTGGAAGATTCACGCATCGGTTTCGAGCCTTCCTGCCAATATTTCTATCTACCCCTCGACCTCGTTGAAAAAGTGATCAATTGCCGCTGGCTGTTGGAGCATTTTAAAGAATAGTCTATTTTAACGTACGACAAAACTGACGTACGACAAAATATGTTTATGTGAGGAGATCAGAAATGGGTCTTGCTTTAACAGGCCTGGACTGGATGGTATGTCTCTTGGCGCTGATCGGCAGTATTTTTGCGGGTCTTTGGATGTCAATTCGGGCGAAAACCTCGGCCAACAGCGCAGGATTTTTTCTGGCGGGCCGGAGCCTCACCTGGCCCATCGTCGGGGCATCGTTATATGCAACGAATATCGGCGCGGAGCATTTGGTCGGGCTCGCGGGGGACTCCTACCGGTATGGCCTGTGCGCGGGCACGGTCGAATTGACCACGGCGATATGCCTTGGGTTCGCTTCGGCGGTGCTTTTGCCGTATTACCTTAAAAACAAGGTCTATACGATTCCCGAATTTCTGGAGTTGCGTTATAACAAATCGTTCCGCGTCTGTTTTTCCGGACTGATGCTGGTGATCTGCATCATGACCAAAACGGCGTTCACCCTGTATGCGGGTGCGTTGGTGTTGCATTTACTTACGGGCTGGGACGTAATGACCACCGTCGCGATATTGGGCGCGTTGGCGGCGGTGATCACCATGATCGGGGGATTCACCACCGTCGCCTACACGGACACGATCCAGACGGCGATCATGTTGGTGGGGAGCGGCACGATGGTTGTTGTGGGGCTGATCAAGGTTGGCGGGTGGCATGCGCTTTGTACAAAGGTGCCGGAAGCGATGGTCATGGCGAAACCGTACGATGATCCGAACTATCCCTTTTGGGGCGTGATCGCGGGCGCGGTCTACGGCGGTGTTTTTTATTGGGGCATCGATCAGGTCAACGTCCAGCGCATGCTCGGCGCGCGTGACCTGAAACAAGCCCGGTGGGGCGCGATGTTCGCCATATTGCTGAAACTGACCCCCGTTTTTCTTTTTGCGTTGCCCGGTGTGATTGCGCTTGCGTTGTTTCCGGGCCGTGAAGCAAAACTGACCTTTGCCACGATGCTCAATGAGCTGTTGCCCAGCGGTCTTCGCGGACTCCTCCTTGCTTCATTGCTGGCGGCGATGATCTCTTCATTGCTTGCCGTGATGAACTCAATTTCGACGCTGGCGGTCCGTGATTTCCTGATGCATTTCCGGCCCGGCATGAATGAACGTCAGCAGGTGACCTTGGGCCGGGTGGCGATTATCCTCGGCGCGGTGCTCGGCATCGGCGCGGCCTACATGGTCTACAAAACGCCTGACGGTCTCTATAAATACCTTCAAACCATTTCCATCTATCTTGTCATGCCGGTAACCCCCGCCATTGTCTTCGGTATTTTGAGCAAGCGAGTCAATGAGCGCGGGGCCTTGATCTCCGTGGGTGTGGGCGTTGTCATTGCAGCGATATTTGTCGCGGACCAGCTCATGGGCGCTGAAGCGGGTGCGCGGATTTTCCCCTGGCTGCATACGACCCTGACGCTTAATTACACCTATCGCGGCCTTTGGGGAACCCTCATCGTGATTGCCGTGCTTTTCCTGGCATCGGGTTTTGAACACACGCCCTCCAGCGAACGTTTGACACTCACCACCATCAATTGGAGCGGGAAACCGGAATCCTTTCAAGGCCTTTCTGACTGGCGGCTTCATCTCACCCTGTTAAGCGCCGTTACCATTGCCTTGTATGCGTGGTTATGGTAAGGCGGTTCGTGCAACGAAAAC
Source organism: Candidatus Hydrogenedentota bacterium (assembly GCA_029565395.1). GTDB lineage: Bacteria > Hydrogenedentota > Hydrogenedentia > Hydrogenedentales > CAILVY01 > CAILVY01. The sequence continues at coordinate 57,650 of JAKQOG010000013.1, forward strand.
ATAGATCTGTTGATGCTCGCCTGTGATACGAAAAAGATGTCTTATCTCGTCACACGCTTCGCGCATCTGGTGTGATAAAGTCTTGGTGTTTGCTTGCATTCATGGGCGGGGGCTGCACTATACTGTGAAATGACTTGGGCATGCTGGCGCAGGAAAGTGGTCCGTTGCGTCAAATTCACCCGAAGCACTCGGAGGAAACATTCATGAGTGGCAAAATATCCCGGAGGAGTTTTTTGTCTAAAACCACGGCGGCGGTTGCGGCGCCGTATATCGTACCGGCATCGGTGCTGGGTCTGGGCGGCATGACGGCGCCGTCGGAACGCATCACGGTGGCGGGCATCGGCATTCATGGGCGCGGATTCGACGATCTGCGCGCGATCATCAGCCACAAGGATGTGCAAGTCTTGGCGATTTGCGATCTGTGGAAACAACAGCGTTTGGCGGTGAAGGACTTCGTGGATAAAAAATACGGCAACACGGATTGCGCGATGTACCGCGATATTAGGGAGTTTTTGGCGGCGCGCGAAGACATCGATGCGGTCCTCATCGCCACGGGCGATCATTGGCATGCGCTCGCGTCCATTTTATCGATGCGGGCGGGCAAGGATGTGTACACGGAGAAGCCTTCGACCATGACCATTCAGGAAGGCCAGGTGGTGGTGGAGACGGCGAAGCGGTATGGCCGCGTGTATCAAACCGGTACGCAGCGCCTGAGCGAAGCCAACCATGTGTTTGCAATTGAGATGGCGCGTACAGGGCGGCTGGGCAAGGTGGACACGGCGTATGCGCATATCGCTCCGTGGGACGCCGCAAAGATGCCGAACGATTGGAAGCCCGCGCAGGACCTGCCGCCGGTGGATGAGGTGGATTGGGACATTTGGCTGGGCTCGTGCCCGTGGCGGCCGTTCAACATGGACTATGTGCGCGGCGGCTGGCGCGGTTATTACGACTTTCACACGAGCTGCATCGGTGAATGGGGCGCGCATACGTTCGCGCAGGCCCAGGCGGGCCTCGATGCGGGCGACACGTCGCCGGTCAAATATGAATATGTGGATAACGACAGCGGCGACGGCATGGTATGCACCTTTGCCAACGGCCAGAAAATGATCCTGTCGCGCGGCGACACGTACTGGCACGGCTCGTGCGGCGAACGCTTCGACGGCGAACGGGGCTGGGTGGGATCCGCCGACGGTTACACCATGCCGGAGGCATCCTCGCCGGAGTTGCTCGCGGAGTATAAGAAGGTGGTGGGTGAATATGTGGAGCGGACGGGTCGTTCCCTGGATCACATGCGGAATTTCCTGGACTGCGTGAAGTCGCGCGAACAGACCGTGGCCAATCCCAGCGTAATGCACCGTTCCATGAGCACGGTGCACGCGGCGAACATCTGCATGTGGCTTGAACGCGATCTTGAATATGATCCCGTGGCCGAGCAATTCATCAATGACGACGAAGCCAACCGCATGCGCTCGCGGGCGCAGCGGGAACCGTGGGTACTGTGACCCTCAACGTGAAAGGAGCATGTTTAACCATGCGGTACTCTATAGCATTATTGATTCTGGCTGGCACACTCATCACGGTCTCCGCGGCGGTTTTTGCGCAAGAGGCGGGGCCTGTCCAAATTTTACAATCCGATGCGCCGGTCCAGGCGAAAGGAGAAGCCTGCCGTACGCTCTCGATACATCCTGACATCGCGGCACTGCCTGCGTTGGCGGCGCTGCTGACCGATGAAACGCTTTCGCACATGGCGCGGTATGCCCTGGAACCGATGCCGTACCCGGAGGTGAATCCATTGCTGCGCGAGGCGCTGGGGAAGACCAGCGGGCGCGTCAAGGGGGGGATTATCAGTTCGTTGGGATTCAGGAAGGATACGGAGGCGGTTCCACTGTTGATTCCGTTGCTCACCGATGCGGATTTGCAGGTGGCGCAGATCGCCGCAGGCGCTTTAGGCGATATTGGCGTGCCGGAAATCGTTGTGCCGCTGGAAGCGGTAATCGGGCAGGCGGATGCCCCGGCGGGCAACCGGCAGGCATGCAGTGACGCGCTGATGACTTATGCCGAAAAATTGAGTGCGCAGGAAGGGCCGGAAGTACGCCGCCAGGCATACGATATGTATGCCTTTTTGTTCGGGCATGAGGATCTCTCAAAAACTATCCATGCGGCGGCGATGCGGGGGATGATTCTCTGCCTGAGTGCTGCGCCTTGGCGGGAAGATGGTTCCGATGCCGCGCCGAAACTGGTGGAGGCGCTACGGGCGGAAGATGAAGATCTGTTTGCGATGGGATTGCGCGCCGCGCGTGAAATGAAGCAGCAGGATGCGGTCAGCACCGTGTTGGCGGGAGCGCTTTCCGATGCATCCCCCGAACGCAAGGTGCGGATTATCCAGGCGCTTGGACAATGCGGTGGCGTGGCGGCGGGGCTTGCGGTATTTAATGCGGCCAAGGAAGGCCCGGTGGAAGTGCGCGTGGCCGCAGTGAACGCGCTGGCGCGCATGGAGTATCAACCCTCGCTCGATCTAATTGCGCAACTGGCCATCAGCGGTGAAGACGAACTCGTCAAAGCCGCGCGCAAGGCGTTGTGCTATTTTCCCAATGGCGGTGGGAAACCCGCGATCAAGGCGATGTGCAGCAGCGATCAGGCCGCTATGCGCCTTGTCGGCATCGAGTTGATTGGACAAGGCGGTCTGGATAAGCCTAACGCTCTTTTGCTCCAAATCGCGGAGAACGATTCCGGGGAAGACGTTCGTGTCGCCGCGTTGCAGGTGTTGAAAAACAGCGCAGGCATCGAAGAAATGCCTGCCCTGGTGTCAGGCTTGCTGAAGGGCCGTTCCGCCGCGGAAATGCAGGCCGGGGAAAATGCCTTGCGCACATTGTGCGAACGGCAGAAGAAAATGCCCGGCGAGTTTGCGATTGTAAAGGCGCTGTATGGTGATTTGCCCGACGGTCAACAGGCGGATGTGCTCACTCAGGTCACCAAAATCGTCAAGTCGGGGTCGCTCGCTGTGACGGCCTCAAATGCCGCGTTTGGCGATCCGGCGCCGGGGCTTCCCAAGAAATTACAGATTGACTATACCGATAAAGGAACGATCGTCAGCAAGACCATCCTCGAAAATGAGACGTTGAAACTGGCCTCGGCCTCGGCGCCCGCCGCCATGGTGGATGCGTTTTGTGCGGCGTTCGGCACGGCCCAGGGCGAGGCCAAACTGGCGATGCTGCGGCTCCTGGGATCCACGGGAAGTGCCAAAGCATTCGAAACGGTGCGTGCCGCCGCTGCCGCGGAAGATGCGGCCGTCAAGGATACTGCCCTGAGGACCCTCTGCGACTGGCCGGCTCCGGAGGCCTTGCCCGTGCTGATGGAGTTGTGCAAAACAGCCGACGATCCAGCGATTAAGCCATTGGCTTTGCGCGGCACGGTGCGATTGCTGTCCGAAAGCACCGGCGATTTTCCCATCGGTGATGTTCTTGAGCGCTACACTGAATTGATGGGGCTGGCGCAATCCGCTGACGATAAAAAAGTGGTGCTCGGCGGCTTGGCGCAAGTCGCGCATCCCAAAGCCTTCGAAATGGCGCTCGCCCGGATGGGTGATGCCGAAGTGAGAACCGAAGCGGTACAGGCGGCGCTCAATGTGGCCAAGATCTTCGGCAAGGCCCCGCGCGAGGATGCAGAGTTTTTCAATCCTGCAAATCCGACGGGATGGCAGGGCGACATCAAACTCTGGCGCCTCGAAGATGGCGTTATTGTCGCGCAGAGCGATGGGTCGTTGAAACATAATGAATTCCTCTGGTCCGGTGTGGAAGCCGGTGATTTTTATCTGGCGGTGGATGTTTTGATTGAGCCGAACGCCGGCAATGGCGGCGTCCAGTTCCGATCTCAAAAGGCCAATGAGACCGGCCAGGCGCAAGGGTATCAGGGCGATATCGGTCAGGATGTGTGGGGCCGCCTCTACCACGAGCATGGCCGCGGAAAACTGGATTGGCCCGACAGCGCGGAACAAGCCGTGAAACCGGGAGAATGGAACCATTTAGAGATCCTTGCCGTAGGACCGGCGATTTGGACCGCCATCAACGGAAAACTCGGCGTCGCCTTCCTGGATCTCGCCAGTGAAGAGCGCTCCGGACGGTTTGCCTTGCAGCTTCACGCCGGACCGCCGCAGACCATTCGCTACAAGATTGTCAAACTGGTGCACGACCCCAAGATCGAACTGCCGGGAATCCCCGCGGAAACGCTGATCTCGGAGCTTAGAGCCGAAGGGAAACAGTAAAACAGACGAATTGGTTGAGGTTGTTGGGCTTGTTGGATTTGGAAGCTCATTTCCGGACCTGCAGGGTTCCTTCTTGACGACCCTCCCCATCCGTGCGCACTAGTCTTATTGCGTAGTATAATCGTTGGGGCGCAGTAGAACCATGGGAGGAAGACTCATGAAGTGCGTGGCACGGATGATGATTGGGTTGATTTTGGCGGGTGGACTGGCGGCCGCGGAAGGGGATGCCGCGAAAACTGCGGAGACGCTGCTCAGGTTTGCGGGATGCACGCATGGCGTTGGGGTGGTAGTGGGCGGTGAGGAACAGGATCTGATCCTGGGCATGGCGGGGCATGAGGGATTATTTGTGCATGTGTTGAGCCCGCGTCTGGAAACGTGCGACGTATTACGGGGGATGGCGGAAACAAAACGATTGACCCTTCAACGATTCCTAGTGGAGCGATGGGCGCTCCCCTCATTGCCTCACGCGGACAATGTGGTGGATTTCATTCTTGCGATGAACGGCACGGAGAAAGACATTCCCGTGAAGGAATTGTTGCGCGCGTTGCGGCCAGGCGGCAAGGTGATTGTTGGTGCGACCCGCCCGGAATGCTCTGGTGGTGTGGAAGCCTGGGCTAAGGCGGCAGGCGCGGCGCTGCAAAAGCCCGAAGGCCTCCCGGGAACCTGGGCAGTGCTTTCGAAACTCAAACCCGCTGGCATGGATAACTGGTCCCATTGGGAGCATGGCCCGGACAACAATCCGGTTTCGCAGGATCAGGTCATCAAAGCGCCCTATATGACCCAATGGTTGGCGGAGCCGTTTTATATTGCCATGCCCGCCATTACGGTGGCCGCGGGCGGGCGGACGTTTATCGCGATGGGGCACATCGCGCATCACGAACGCGAAGAGATATGGTTGAACACCGTGATGGCGCGCAACGGCTATAACGGCATGGAGCTCTGGCGGCGGCGTTTACCCGACGGATATCTCGTGCACCGGTCTGCTTTCATTGCCACAGATGATATATTTTACATGATCGATTCCGACGGTCAGTCGTGTCTGCTGCTGGATCCCGAAACGGGTGTTGAAAAAGATCGCATTAAAATTTCAGAAGCGGCAGGCGAATGGAAATGGATTGCGCTTTTAGACAACCTTCTGTATGTATTGTCGGGAACGGAGCGGGATCCCGCGCAGACTACCGTGGTGCGGAGCAACAGCCCCGCATGGAGTTGGATGGAACTCAGCACGGGCTATTACCAGGAAACGGTTCCCTGGGGCTTTGGCGAAACACTGGCCGCGTATGATCTGAAAACGAAACAAACACGGTGGGTGCATCATGAAGCCACGCGGATGGATTCCCGCGCGATGGCACTGGGCGGGGGCAAGGTGTTTTTGTATGCGCCTGAAACCCGTCTGGCCTGTCTGGATGCCAAAACCGGCGCCGAGTACTGGTCAAACGACGATCCGGAATTGCGGCAACGGATCGAGGAACCAGGGATTGGGCTGGGTTCCACGCCCGGATTCAAAACGACCTGTTTTTGCGTGTACACCCCGAAAGGCCTGTTTTACGAAGGCCAGACGAAGATGAACCTTGTTGCGGTGAACAAAGATACGGGGAAATATCTCTGGCATCATCGCAAAATCACGAGCAATCCAAATGTCATTTATCTGGATGATGTTATTTACACGGGTGTCGGGGCAGAGGGGAATACCCTAAAGCTCGATCCACTCACAGGAAACACTCTTCAGGACCTGGGTTTTCGAAAACGGTCCTGTGCGCGCCTGACCGCAACGCCGGATTCACTGTTCTGCAGGGGATTCGAGGAAGGCGTGACCCGCTACGACCGCAGCACGGGAATCATTACCTTTGACGGCTCGATGCGCCCTGCATGCAATGACGGGATGATGGGCGCGAACGGGCTGCTCTATTCTGGACCGTGGCTGTGTGACTGCAATCTCTCTATTATCGGAGCGGTGGCGCAATGCCCGGCGAATGGCTTCGAGCCGGAAACGCTGCAAGGGGATCTTGTGAGATATTCCGGTGCGCGGCTGCAGCCGTCACTGTTGATTTCCGGCAATGATTGGTATGCGCACCGGGGTGGGAACGAACATTCCGGCGCCTCCAAGGTGAAGACGGGCCGTCCGCTCTTTTTCTTGTGGACGACGCCGCCCAGCTTTACGGAAAAGCGCCAGATAACCACCCCTACCGCGGCCTGGGGTCAACTTTTCGTTGCGGATGACAATGGCCAGGTGCGCGCCTTCGACGCGGCTACCGGTCAGTTGCAGTGGAGTGTTGAAACTGCTGGTCCCATCGAACAACCGCCCACCTTGTGGCGCAACCGGGTTTTTGTGGGGTCGGGCGACGGCTGTGTGTATGCACTCGATGCGGCGAATGGCGAACTGGTCTGGAAGTTTCGTGCGGCCCCCGTGGAACGGCGCACCATGATATACGGACGCCTGTGCTCGTTGTGGCCGGTGAACAGCGGTGTTGTGATTAAGAATGGTGTCGCGTATTTTGCGGCGGGCATTATCGACTACAACGGCACGTATGTGTATGGCGTGGATGCGGAGACCGGTGAGTTGAAATGGGTGAACAATTCCACCGGGCATTTGGATAAAAAATTGCGGAAGGGCGTGTCCGCACAAGGCAACCTTACGTTAGCAGAGAATACCCTGTGGCTGGGCGCTGGGAATGTAATGCCGCCCGCGCCATATAACCTGGAAGACGGCGCATATCTGGGCAGTGTTCCCGTGGGTGAGGGCGTGCCCCGCAGCAACCGAGGGGAGGAATTGGGTGTTTTCGTCGGGAAATATTTGCTTGCCGGCGGACGCCTGAGATACTCGGCGGCGGACAATGTGGTGAATCCCGGCGTGTTTACCTTTTCGCGGGGCGAACTGGACGGCATGCAGGCCGCCAAGGGGTCCGTGGTTCCCGCGTGGGATGAAGAATGGTTTGTGTGCGTGCCATCGCGGGAAGAGCCGCCGCAGGCCTATCGCAGTGCGGCCATTCTTGAACGTCTGGAACAAGGGCGGCACACCCTGCCTGAAAGGGCCTGGAAAGCCAGAGGGCTCCAAGGCACTACCACACATGCATTGGCCCTCTCGGCGGATGGTGTGATTGCAATTTGCGAGAAGCCCGTAGCGCGAAGCCTGTTTCCAAGGTATTTGCTGTGCGTGCTGGACCGCGAGGCGGGAACCCTGCTGGCGGAATATGATTTGCCCGGGATGCCACGCATGAATGGGCTGGCCATTGATCGCGACGGGCGTGTAATCGTCGTGATGAATGACGGGGGGATGACGTGTCTGGGCGGGCAAGACGCGCTCCAAAAAACACTCCGTGGGCTGGGGGCATTATCGAAAGAAGGAAAACTGGCCAAAGCGGAAATGACCTCCCGGCTGAAGGCGGCATTGAGCGCCTTGAGAAGCGAAGCCGAGCGGAAATATTTCCTGGACAGCCTCAAGGAACAGGGATTGGACGTTGTGCAGGAGATTCTTTCCAATGGGTGCGTTGTTCACTGGAGCCTGCTGGGCCCCGTTCCATGGGATAACGACGCCAATCCCGCCGACAAGCAGTTTGTGGATGAACCCGAGGTGAATTTGGACCGCAAGGTGGCTGTAAATGGAAAGGAACTTTCCTGGCAGCCCTATACGGTCACGGATTATCGTGGCATGGTGGATTTGAACGGAACCTTCGGCGAGATGGAAAACGTGGCCGCTTACGCCTGTGCGGACGTGGAACTGCCCCAGGCAGGTGAAATCCTCCTGAAGATCGGCTCCAATGACGGCTTTATTTGCTGGTTCAATGGGCAGAGGGCCGGCAGTTTTGATGAAGGACGCACGTATGTGCCCGATCAAAGCACGTTGCGGGTAACGGGCAATCAGGGCACAAACCGGATCGTAATGAAAGTGACCCAGATGGGCGGCGGATGGGCCTTGAGCGTTCGAATCACCGATCCTCAGAACAACCCGATAGCGGTGAAGCAAAAATAGCAGGGGGGCGATGGTTAAAGCAGATTGAATCCCGCGTCCTCATTTTTTTGCAGGACGCCGCGTATTTCCTGTGGCAGCAAGTTGGGTTTTGACAACACCTGCATCAGCAAGACCGCGTCAAAGGGCAGTCTGGCGCCTTCTGCGATGCCCATCAGTATCACGCGCTGTTCTTCGGTAAAGTCGGCTGCGTCGCGCCGCAACAGTGCCGGCCAAAACGACAGTAGCGCCCGCGGACGGTCTTGGTCTTTCAGAGCCTTTATCACGGATTGTGCTTCTTGCGGCAGTAATGTGTCCGCCTTGAGCGTTTTGACAATTTCCATAACGGCGGCGCGGGTTTTCTCCCACTGCGCGTTCAATGCTTCTTTTTCCTGCTGACCGCGTTCAACGGCGTTCTTATATGCGGAGGCATGTTGCGATAACATGGGGACATCGTTCCAGGCAGGTTGTTCGGCATTTGCCCAGCGCAGACAGCGGTCGCCATACCAGATGATCATCGCCGGGCCGTAAAAGGCGAAACAGGTGGGCGGCGTGGCGGCGAAAAACTCCTCGATAGTGGGCTGAAATCCAGTGTATCCGTTGGTGAGCGCCAATAGGAAGACATGTTCCGCGCCTGCACTCATCGCCTTGGCCCGCAGCAGCAGCCCGATCTGTGCCGCGGGGAGCCCCGGTATCGACACAAACACCGTATCATCCAGGCGCACTTCATGCAGCACGGCCCGTTCCGGCATCAAGCCGGGCGCGAGCGTGGGGGGGAGGTTCATGGTTTGCGACCAGCAGTTCAACGCCACCGTGGCTTGGCTTTCCACGTCCTGCCAGGCGGAGGCCGCCAACTCCGCAAGCGCGGTTCCCAATGCTTCCATGCCTCCCGGAAAATCCGGTTTGGGTTCGATATCGCCGGCCGCGCCATTAATCACCAGCACCGGAATTTCCCCTCCGGCAGCAGCGTTGATTGCACTGGCAATGACTCCTGGAAGACCGCGACCTTTGATCTCCTCCACCCCCGGGAGGACCACCGGCATGATCGCATAGTTAATCAGGCACGCTATTGGTTTTGCGTCCTGTGATTCCACATATAGGATGGAAACCGTGGAGTCCGCCGTTGCGCTTCCCCCCGAACGCAACGCCTGAAAATCCGGCGCTTCCGCCTCACTCACCCGAACTCGCGCCGGTGCAAGCTTGCCGTGCGCCTCTGCAATCACCGCGGCAATTTCTTCCGCCACGGCATCCGCCGCCGCCTGTTGAAAGGCGCCAAACAGTGTCTCATGCACCGCGCCCTGCACACACCCGGTCAGCAGTCCGGTATGCACACCCGTGGCGGAAATCAACAGGTTCCTAGGATGAATTTTCGCACCCTTTTCCGCCAACCGGGTGGATACCGCCGCAATAAGGCCCTGATCCACCGCCGCCGCATCCACGGCACAAAACGCCACGGTGGCCTCACCACTTCGCAACACAAGTGCATTCAATTCCAGGCCGGGAGTGTCTTCCACTAACAATATGCCCGCACCGGCATATAAGGGTGCGGATTTTGGCAACGGCGGCGGCTCTTCCCGAAATTCTGTTTCCTCTGGTTTCATTTCCGCCGCTTTCCCAGGCTCCATAGCCTTCGGCGCTTCCACCGGTTTCCTTTCTTCTTGCTGACCGCTGACCGCTGAGGGCTGACCGCTCTCTTCCACCGGCTTCTTTTCTTCTGGCTGACCGCTGATCGCTGAGGGCTGACCGCTCTCTTCCACCGGCTTTTTGGGTTTTTCCGCCCTCTTCTTTTCGGGTTTTGGTTTTTCTATGGGTTTTGTAGGTTCTTTAGCTTTTTTCTCTTCCGGCTGACCGCTGACGGCTGACGGCTCTTCGCTCTTCAGGGGTCCATCGCCAAAAACAATATTCCCGGGTTTAATATCACTCTTTGCGACGCTTTTCGAGGCGCCATCAGGCAGCCGGAAATAATATCGCGTGTCGGATTGAAGGATCTTGATGCCGGAATAGGTTTTACCATCGACGATGATGGTATCGCCCCATATACCACCCATCCCAAGCATGAAGGCTGTTGAAAGCAGCAGTACTCTCCCCACCCTGTTTTCTCCTTACTTTTTAATGGCCCAAGTATTGCCGCGCATCAGCATACGCCGGGATTGTGTTGGTGTCAACTCACCCAATCGAGTCACCCCTCAATCGAGTTTTGGCCACGTCAGGTTTGATTTCTCTGCGCGTTGTTTGATATCCTACTTTTTCCTAACAAGGGCCTGTAGCTCAGCTGGGAGAGCGCTGCGTTCGCAATGCAGAGGTCAGGAGTTCGATCCTCCTCAGGTCCACCAAAAACGTCAATTCCGCGCCAGCAGGACAGGAATAAACCGGCTGGCGCACTTTTATTAGGTCTTTCACCAAGGGGTCCTTGTATAATGCTTACTTACTATTTCTTGATTGCATTCTTTCATTGTGGCGCCCTTCCGCATAACTTCTATTTCGCATCATGATTCAATCTCTGTACGGAGCGGGGAAATCCATATGAATTCAGGCCCGTCCTTTTCCTCGTTTTCTTTCCCGTTTTCTTAAAACAGGAAAAATAATTGACAGTGCGGGGCGGCTATGCTAGACTCAGCGTGTAGTGTAGTGTAAGGTGATGCAACGGCTATCGTTAACAAAACTGCGAGGCTGAATATGAGTAAACGGACATGGGTGCTTCCAATTGTGATATTAGTGGCGGTGGCAATTTTGTTGCCCAACATGCCTGTCTTGGCGCAACTGTATAATCCGGATGAAGATCTTCCAAAGCCCACGCGCCTGGAGAAATCGTTGACGAAACTGGGACGGGGCCTTTCAAATATCTTCCTGGGGTGGGCGGAAATCCCCCTGGCCTTTGATCGCGATATCAAACAGGGAAAATCGTTTGGACATTTGATTGGGGTGGCCCCTGTGTTGGGGACTGCGAAAGCCCTGATGCGCACGGGCACGGGCATTTTCGAAACTGTGACCTTTCCGGTGTCCGACAAAACCGTGAATTTCGAACCCATTCTGGAACCGGAGTTCATTTTCTAGCACCTTGATTGCCTGGAAACGACAAGGAAGCGCCATTATTGGCGATATAAACACGCTGGATAACCGGCGCGGGACGGTGGTATTGGTGGGAGCCCCAAAGAATCCAAAGGGCGCGGTGCTTATTCTGCCCAATCCCGATGGTTCGCAGGGTCAACCCGCCCTTCTTGCCTCAATGGTGTCTCTCTTGCATCCCCGCCTTCTAATCGATATTCTATGCATGCAAGAACGCGGCTTTGGCGCGAGTGGATTGCCAAAACCCGATGGGTTAGCCTGAACGGGAAGTGTGGTAATAAGAGTATGGCCTTAGGGAAAACGTACGATATTGATGCATTGCTGGAAGAAGTTGTCACGTTGCCCAGCATGCCCAATTCCTTGGCGCATATTACCGAGCTTATCTCCAATCCCGCATGTTCCCTTGCCGAAGTGGCCAAGGCCATCTCCGGCGATCCCGCCATTGCCATCAAGACCCTCCGCCTCGTAAACTCCGCCTATTATGGTCTCGGCCAGGAAGTCACTACCGTCGAGCATGCGGTTGTCCTCCTCGGGCTTAAAGTCATTAAAAACCTTGCCCTCACTGCCACCGTGTTTGATCAGATCCGCGGTGCGGCCGATCTTTTCCTGCGCCATTGCGTTGGATGCGGCGTAGCCATGCGCGCCCTCGTTGAAACCGGCCCCCTGTCCAAATTTGTCGCTTCGGCCGACGAGGCCTTTGTCTATGGGCTCCTCCATGACATCGGCAAGGTTATCTTGTTGGAATACCTTCCGGATGAATATGTGAAGATTCCTATATTGGTCCGTGAACGCAATATTCCCTGGTATCAGGCGGAGCGCGAACTTATCGGCACGGATCACGCAGAACTGGGCGGCCGCCTCGCCATGAAATGGAAGCTGTCGAAATTCGTTGTGAACGCCATCGCCGGCCATCACGATCTCAATCTTTGCGAACCCGACCTGCGGCCCGTCGCTTCCACCCTCTGTCTCGCGGATTACCTCTGCGCCATGTCCGGAATGCCCTCTTACGAAAATCCATCCTTCGCCATACCCGAAACAGCGTGGTCCTCCACGGGATTTGATCAGGTCACCTTGATTAAAATGATCAACCGATTCTTTGAGACCATTCCCGACATCAACGAACTGGTTAAAGTGGCCGCTTGAGCCATGCGCCTCCTGAGACTGGAATGCCAGGCCTTCCGTTCCCTGAATCAGCTTGTCTTTGAACCTGCGCCGGGCCTGAATATCATCCACGGCGGAAACGCCCAGGGGAAAACCACCGTCCTCGAAGCCATTCTTTATGCCGCCACCTCTAAAAGCCACCGAACCACCCTTGAAAGCGAACTGGTCCAGTATGGCGCCGACCGCTTTTACGTGCGGCTGTGCGCGCAGCGTTCCGACCGCGAGGTGGCCGTTGACGCTTACTGGTGGAAAAACACCAAGCGTTTCAAAATCAATGGCGTGCCGCAAACACGACTCAGCGATATCCTCGGACGCGTGCATGTGGTCTTCTTTTGCCCCGAAGACATCGGCTTGATCAAGGAAGGCGCCTCCGTGCGGCGGCGGTTTCTTGACATGGAAATCTCGCAAATCCTTCCCGGATACCTTCAGGCCCTCCAGCAATACCGCCAAGCACTCCGCCAGCGCAACGAACTCCTCCGCACGGATCAGCCGGATCCCGCCCTCATTGATGTTTGGGACGTGCAATTGATTCAACATGGGCAGAACATCATTCGATTGCGCAAAGAGTACATTGATGATCTTTCCACGCGGGCCACTGAGGCCTATGCACGCATCGCCGAAGAAGAAACTCTTGCCCTCGATTATCTTCCCGATGTGAAGTCTTCCGATGAATTGGCGGCAACCCTCGAACGTTCGCGCGCCTCAGATTTAAAACACCGCGTCACTCACCGAGGGCCCCACCGTGACGATATGGAATTCCTTATCGGGGGCCGCCCCGCCCGGAGCTTCGCCTCCCAAGGCCAGCAAAAAACCGCCGCGCTCGCGTTGAAACTCGCGGAACTCGAATTGATCCGTGCGCGCATCGGCGAATATCCCATTTTGCTGCTCGATGAAGTGCTGGCTGAACTTGACGAACACCGCGCACGGCGGCTGTTTTCGGCCATCGTCCCCGATGTACAATGTCTGCTGACTACCGCCGAAGATCACTGCCGGCCCGAACGCTTCGACGCCGGTTGTGCTTTCTACCGCATCGAACGAGGTTGCCTTGAAAAAGAATAAACCCATAGCCGTCGGGGACATTCTCGAATCTCTCAAAAAGACTACCGCCCTCGGAAAACACCTCGAATACGCCCAAATCTGGGAACACTGGGAAGAAATCGCCGGCAAGCAACTCGCCCGCCACACCCGGCCCCATGACGTCCGCGACGGCCAGCTCCGCATCGCCGCCGAAAGCTCCGTCTGGATGAACAAAATCACCTATAAAAAATGGACCATCATCAAGCGCGTCAATCAACTTGCGAAAAAAGAACTCATCAACGACCTCTTTGTCCTCCTTCTCGACGACAACGATTCCCTCTAATCCGGATACCTCTATGCGCCGCTAAGGCGCAGTTAACCAGCAGGGGCAGGTCCTGTGGGATGAATGGATGATGCACCTCTTTAGCTACCCTGGCCGCGGGTTGGGGCAACGCAGGTTCTCGAAGGCGATATGTGATTATGCCCTCCCTTGTATTCCTCCCACATGCGGGGTGAGAGAGAAACGATGGGTTCCGTTTCGCTGCCCCCCTGGCGGGCGAAGTAAAAAAATATGGTGTTGCCCCTCCTTTCAGAAGAACCCCCTTTTCTTCCTGATCAAGACTTGTTATGAAATCATTGATTAGTCCACGTAGTCTTGGATGGTGCCGAAGAGGTCCGCCAGAAAGCTGAAGATCGCGTCGAGCAGGCCTTTCAGCATGTCGCTGAATACGTGTCCCATGTCACTGAAGAAATGCATGGTACATCTCCTGATTTTGGGTGCCGCCCAACATAGACACCCTATATAAACATTACCACATAAAGAGGGGGGAGTTACATCTGTCGCGGGGGGGAACAGGAGAGAGACGACTATATATGCCGCCTGCTTTCGCCTTCTGTGGGGGAAGGTTCCAAGTTTTAGAAAAGTAATAGGTCAATTTTTTGGGGACGGCACCTCATAACGGTCAGTGTTGCTTTACTCCAGGTTTTTCCCTTCTCTTTTGACTTTAGCAATAAGGTTGTCAATTAATTTCTCAAAAGTTGGATAATAGCCTTTGTAATAGTCATGAACGTCTCGGAATTCCCTTGAATGGACGAGTTCTTCCGCCCACTTCACCAACCAGTGATGTCCTATAGGATCCGGGATTTTTAACTCCCCTAGAAGATGTACAAATACTAAATATTCATAGAGTTGGGACATGTAAATATATTTTTTTATGGCCTTGTCATTTCCACAGTACCGCTGCTTATACACAAGTGGATCGATATAATCCTTTGGATAGAGTTTAAAATCCTCCATCTTTTCGTCCGTTGCGGGTTCGTACGTCTTCCAATACATTTCAAAACGGTCTCTGAGCACCTGAGCACGGACAAGGCGGTTTTGAAGAAGGGTCTGCCATGTCATAACCACTAGGCTGGCGGCCATTACAATGAGCACCCCGAGTTGGACATAATCCCCTATAGACATAGTTGCTTTCCTCGTTTAATTGTTGTGATTATCCATTGAGATTCCATCCTTTGCGGTAGGTGCGGCGGAGGAGCGCGTCGGCTTCGGGGGAATTGGTGACGCGGCCATTTGCGCCGTCGTAGTCGAGTGGCTTGCCCGCACGGTAGGCCACAAGGCCGAGGAGCATCATTTCAATCATTCTGCCGTTGTAATCGAAGTCGCAGGAGGTTTTGAGATCGCCCTTGCACGCGTTGATCCATTCTTTTTGAAAATGATGGATGGGCGGGAGGATTTTTTCCGGGGGGCGGCGGTTGTAGTAGGTCATATCCGCTCCTTCCTCGTTGGGCAGCAGGATGCGTTTGTGGAAATCCGCAATGAGGACGCCTTTGGTGCCTTTGAACATCGCTCCATGGTCGATTTTGTTCAGGTCGATGCACTCGGCGGGCGAATCGGGCATGGCGCCGCCTTGATACCAACTGACGGGCAATGCAGGCCGCCAGTCGTTGGCGGGAATCTGGCATTTTATGGTGAGTTTCACGGGGGTCACTTCCGGATTGAAAGGGTCGCCTGTAGCTTCGGCGGCGGTGGGCAAGGCGGCATCCAGTGCATTCCATGCTAAGTCCATGGTGTGACTGCCCATATCGCCGATCTGACCGCTGCCAAAGTCCCAGTACATGTTCCATTGCAGGCAGTTCGCACCGACCTGACCAGAGAAATAGCCGGGGTTGTAGGGATGTTCGGGTGAGGGGCCGAGCCATAGATCAAAATGGAGGGTTTTAGGCGGCTTACCTTCGGCGGGCAGATAGCCGGGGCGTGGAATCTGGCGGTTCCCCCATGCGCAAGCTTCCTTCAGTTCGCCAATGACGCCATCCAGGATCAACTCACGGACGCGGTTGAAGTTTTCGTTTGCATGGCGTTGCGTGCCGACCTGAGTGGCTAGTTTGTCCTTGTATTTGAGATACGTGGCGCGGCAGAGGCGGGCTTCTTCGACGGAATTGCCGAGTGGTTTTTCGCAATATACATGCAGACCTCGGTTCATGGCCCAATTGGCGACGAATGCATGCGTATGATCGGTGGTGCAACATACGACGGCATCCAGGTCTTTTCGATCCAGGCACTTCCGCCAGTCGACGTACTGTTTAGCCTTGGGAAATTTTTCGGCGGCTTTGGCCAGGTGTTCTTCATCCACGTCGCACAAGGCGACGACATTTTCGGGGGCAAGGCCATCGTAATGCGCCGTGGCGCGGCCGTATGCGCCAATTAAGGCAATATTGAGTTTGTTCGTGGGCGTGTTTGCCCCGAAAAGCGTGCCACTGGGCAGCGCCAGTAATCCGGCTCCTGCGGCAGCGGTCTTCAGAAACTGACGGCGTTGCATGGTTTTCGTTTTCATATTGTTCCTTTCTGTGTTTTGGCATGTTTAACAAGATACAGTGCACCAAGGATGCTCGCGAGGGTGCTGAGTATGGAAACGGCAGCGCCAAGATAGATGGACCACGGCCGGTATGCGAAGCGAATTTGATGGGTTCCGGCGGGCGCCACGATGGCCTTAAACACGTCATTCGCCGTGAACATTGTTGTTTCCACGCCGTCCACATAGGCGTGCCAGCCGGGATACATGGCGTCCGTAAAGAGCAGAATGCGGGGGCTGTCCAACGGTCCAGCTTCGATATCCATCGTATTGGCGCGGAGTTTTACGATGCGAAGCAGCCCGTCTTCATCGCCTTGATCCACGATCAGATAGGCATTTTTGATTTCAAACTGTCCACTGCCTTTGCTGGCCTCGACGGTGATGTCCGCGGTGACATTCGGAAAATCCGGCAAAGGAACATAGACGGTGCGCTCCTGCCCCCTGGTGGAGGCCAGACGCGCATGGGGGCACCATTGTCTGCGTCCGGTGGCGGGTTCGGTAATTTCCGTGGCAATTTTTGCGCCGCAGGTGCCGCTGTATTGATAGCAGAGGACCGTATGCACCGCGCCCGCCGGGCCGGGATTTTTTCCCTCCACGTTTTTGGGCAGCGTGAACTTCAGTGAAAAATGGACCTTGGTTCCTGCGCTCACCGGCCGGAATCGCGATTCTGCCCCGGCGATGGGGATCTGCACGGTGTTATCCGAAAAAGGAGTATTCATTGGTCTGATTTCAGGAATTCCCTCGAGTGGGAGACCTGAAGGATCATTTATGAAGACTGTGGTGGTCGAAGGATATTGGGCGCTTTTGGGAGGTTGTGCGCCCCGCGCCCACGATTTGGCCAGCCAAAACCACCGCTTCAGAAACAGATTGCCCCGTTGGTTTTCCGCGGTGGGCTCCCAATCTTTTACGAGCCGGTGATATTCCCGTGCGGGCGGCCCGCCGCTTAAATAATCTCGCACATTTTGTAAAAACATTGGATCGACGCCGTTCATGCAGGTCCGCATGGAATACAAATAGCGGTTTGCAATGGGATCGGCTTCTTTGGTGTTATCCTGCGGGATGAAACGATTGCCGGTGATCGGCCGGGTGTCGCGCACGCGTTTTGCCGTCAAGTACGGCACGAAATGTTTGTTCCATGCGTACGTCTCGGAAAACACCAGCAGGGGGAAAAGAAGTGCCAGTGTGACGGCCACATGTTTGGGAAACGGAGACCACGTCATCAGGAACATTGCCACAAATACCAGCGCGGGCAAATACACCACCCATGGCGACACCGGCAACATTTTGTAAATCTTTAGCCATTGCGCGAGCATGGGCAATGTCAGCAGCGCCGCAATAGCGAGAATCACCGTGCGCACCATCGATCGCCAAGCTTTATTGGACGGCGCGATCATGGCATCCACACCCAGTCCCGCCAACATACTCAAAGGGAAGATTGCAAAGTCGTAACCACGGGTATAGGCGGACATGGAGAACGGCGTGAGCCAGGAAACCAGCGTAGCAAAGGGCAGTGGGGGGCCGAAGCAGCAATCCACCAGGATGAGATACAGCAACAGGAACAATAGCGTCATGCGTTTACGGGAATAAAATAATGCGCCCGCCGCCAGCAAGAGTACGCCCACGCCGGAATTGCGCACGGTCTCCGCCTCGTATCGCATTCCGGTATACACAAGGAAGCTTTGATAGAACCGCTCGCGCGTCCATTTCCATAGATCCGAATACATGGGCACGGGCATGCCCTTCATCCGGCTGGTGAACGCCGCCGATTCCGCCGCCGGCGAGATCATTACTGCCGCCACCAAGCCGCCCAGTATGAAAAACACCGCGAGGGCGATCACATCGGAACCCCACAGACGTGCTGTGCCTGCAGCAGCCTGCGACTCCACGCCGCGCGGATACGACACGCGGTACAAGACCGCGTACATCCCCAGCAGGATGCCCATGTAATTGGCGAATTGCAGAAACCCGCCCAGAATGCTGACCCCCAGGAAAATACCACCCGCCAATCCGAGCGCCAGTTTGTTCCGGAACGTGGGCGCGTCCAGCAGCTTTTTAAGCATGAGCAACAAGAAGGGTGTCCACGCCCCTGTGGTGATCAGGTGATACTCGCAGGCGCGGCGCACCATGAGCGAACTGAATGTGAATGACGCCGCCACAACCAGCGATGCGGGCACGCTCAGCTTATGTTCCCGGCTGAATAGGAATGCGCATATGAAGGCGAAGATTAGATGAAGACCGATCATGATCACCCATCCCGCCTGCGTGGAGTACGGGCTGGGCCGGAAGTTCAGCAGACTGCGGATCAGGTTAGGCGGATAAAATACAAAGGACTGCGGATTCGCCGCATGCGGGATCCCGCAAAATGTCATTGGGTTCCACAAGGGGAGTTCCCCGTTGTGCAACCTGCAATCCAGGAAATAATTTGATGGGCCGTAATACCGGTAAATGTCATATTTCCCGGCCAGTTGCGACGGATCAGTTCGTATTACATGCTGAAATGTCATCACCACGGTTAAAATAGAAAGCAGCAGCACGATGACCACCAGACCAATGCGTTGCCACTGCGGCAAAGAAGGTTCCAGCGTTTCTACACGATTTTCCTCTACTATGGATGTTGACACTGCCCTGAGCTCCCTTATCCGTACCTTTGCACAAAACAGCGCTCAGTGTACCGCACAAACCTCTTTCATTCAATTTATCCCAATGTGGACGCGTCCGGCTCTTGAAATGGGTTATGTTGTTGTGCGGCGATTTTTTAACGTCTTTGCACTGTATGGTTTGGATCAGTTACTGCCCAAAGGAATCTTATTGATGATAAGAGTGTTTATCAATTATGAGCTTTCTTTTTGTCCCAAAGTTCGAAAATTGATAATTTTCAGCTATTTTGTGTTTTTCGGGATTTGATGATATACTATAGTCGAGGCAGTTAATACGCTGAGGAGTCATAATGATGTTATCGGTAATAGAGGTTAAGTGCCCACACTGCGGTGCACAAGGAAAAATTGTTTTACCGCCTTTGGGAGCTATTATCATCGGACCTTGCCCGGAATGCCAGGGGATGGTGGCGATTTTTTGCGGGAATGTGCTCCCGCTCGACAAGGATATCATGCTTCGGGGGAAAGTGGATGAAAAGCGGGAACACCTCCTGGAAGTGCTGGGATTATTTTTACATGATCGGGTTGAGCAGATGTTTGATGAGAAGGAAGATGATCCGGACTTGTTATTCCCCGATCCTCCGAAAGGGGAATCGGAACCGGCTCCTCTGCTGGACAGTCCGCCCAAGGCTCCTATATCTCAGACCGAATTAGACTCCTTCCTGAATACCGATCTTCGGATGATAGACAATAAAGAGTATTTTAAGGCGGTATTCGGGTAACGGTTCCGCCGCTATACTCTGTTTCAGTCTCACTCTGAATTTTTTTAAAACAGCTTTCCTTTGGGCTCGATAAGGCGCATGTTGTAAATCCCTTATCGGTGATTTACTCCTTCTCTCTATTTGAAACACCCGCCTGTAAGTTGACATCTGCGTATTTGCTCAGCACACTATACTCTCCTGAATATGAGCCACAATAGAATGTAACCCAAGGAGAAGGAGTCAGTGTATGAGCGCACAGGGAATCAACCGGCGATCATTTCTCATTACGGCGGCGGCAAGCGTCGCAGCCGGGGCCACATTATCCGCGCGCGCGGCGGATCCTGCGTATAAACCTTTGCTGAAAGGGGTGCAATTGGGTCATCTCTCCGGGGATCGTCCCGATCTCGAAAAATTTAAGTATGCCAAGGAGATTGGTTTCGACGGCGTTGAAATACCGCCGCTGGAAGACCTGGACGCGGCCAAACGGATGGCGGAGGCTGCGAACGGCGCGGGCATCCGGTTGCATTCCGTGATATACGGCGGTTGGGGAGCGCCCATGTCGCATTCTGATCCCGCCACGGTGGCCAAAGGCAAGAAAGAGATCGAGCAAGCCCTGCGCACTGCGCAAGCGGTTGGCGCAGATGCCGTACTGCTGGTGCCTGCCGTGGTCAATGATACGGTGGGGTATGGCGAAGCCTGGGAACGTTCCCAAAAGAATATCCGTGATTTAATCCCGCTGGCGGCAGAACTTAAGGTGGTGATCGCAGTGGAAAATGTCTGGAATAAATTCCTGCTAAGCCCGTTGGAATTTGCGCGCTATGTGGATGAATTTAACAGCCCGTGGATCCGCGCCTATATCGACGTAGGCAACATGGTCATTTTCGGATATCCTGAAGACTGGATTCGCACGATCGGCAAACGCATTGTCAAACTGCACATCAAGGATTTCAAGCGGAATGGATTCCAATGGTGCAAGCTTCCTTACGAAGGGGATGTGAACTGGCCCGCGGTCCGCAAGGCTTTGGATGAAATTGGGTACGAGGGCTTCGGGACGGAGGAATTTCCGGGTGGGGATGACGCCTATCTGCGCGAGCTTTCGCGCCGCATGACGCTGTTGGGCGAAGGCGCGGCAGAAGCCTGATTCCCGGCCAGCATGGATGCCGGTGAGCAAATACTGATTCAGCGGGTGGGAATAGATCTGTATTCCCGGCGGGTGGATCTGCAACTATACCATGCCAATGAGACCTTTGGCTCTGGCCGCACCTATTTTCATCCGGAAAATGCCAAGATCCTCCGGCGGATGGTCACCATCGTTTTCAAACTGCTGGGCCTGTATAGCCGTGGCCTGCGCAATGCCTGCGCCATTGAAGTGCATGAACACGCGCTGACCGTGCCCAATCTCCCCTCTTCGTTTAAGGGTTATCGCATCCTGCATTTGAGCGATCTTCATCTGGATTTGCATCCAGACATCGCCGAGGCGATCTGGAACCATGTAAAACCCCTCTCGTACGACCTTTGCGTGATCACCGGCGATTTCTGTTCGGTAACCATGCAAGATCCCGCGATAGCGATGGGCGAAATGCGCCGGCTTGTCCAGTGCATTCACTCCCCTATCTTCGCGGTGTTAGGAAATCATGACCGTATAGAGATCCTCCCGGAACTTGAAGCGATGGGCGTTCGTGTGTTGATGAATGAGCGGGTTGTGATCGGGCGTGAAGAGAAAGAGATTTACCTGGCCGGCATTGACGATCCGCATCTTTTTCAGACGGATAACATCGCCAAAGCGATTGATGGCATTCCAAGAAACAGCGCAACAATTCTTCTCGCTCATTCCGCCGAAATCTTTGCCGAAGCCAATGCGGCGGGCGTTACGGTGCTCTTATGCGGTCATACTCACGGCGGCCAGATCAGTTTACCGGGCGGCATCGCCATCCTGCATAACGCGAGTCATCCGCGCTACATGAATTATGGTTCCTGGCGGTATCAGGCTTTGCGCGGATACACCTCGCGGGGAACCGGTTCTTGTATTGCGCCCCTCCGTTTTTTCGCGCCCCCGGAAATTGCCGTGCATGTCCTTAAATGAGAGAAACGTGAATCTTGTTGTCTGTGCAATTGCTCATGGTGTGAGTATGCCGGGGTTAAAAAATCCGCTGGATGTTGGTGGGTTCCGGAAAAAACGTTGATTCGTCTTCTTCTTTTTGATCGGAGGTGTGATAGAAGCCTCCCTGGATTTCTTCCTTTCCCGATTCATATTCTTCGACGGATATGCTGCCGATGATCTGGACGGGCAATTTGGTTTCCAGGCAGGTAAACGAAACTCCTGTGCCCTGGGGGAGAAGTTCAGGTTGCTTTTCCGACTTCCATTTTTTCGCGGGCCGCCCCCCCGACCACATCGTAATCACGAACACGCTTTTCATGTCGGCCTCTTTCTCTACCGGCAAAGGCCGGTAGTTCTCGTTGCATTACAAGCCGATGTTTTCGTCCAGTTCTTTCAAAAACGCATCCACCGTCTGCCGATCCTTCGGGCTAATCGCCGTAAACTGAAGCCCTGAGGCAAATCCCGCATGTTCCCGGACGTACTTTGTCCAGCGCACGATTCCCGCGGCCTGAATTTTCCTGCCGTTTCGCACTTCAATAACGAGATTCATGTCCTGGCCGATATCGAGTTGAATGCCGCTGAAGATAGAACATCCATCCAAGCTGAGATCCAAAATTCTACCTGCAATGGGATGTTCCGTTTCCGACCAGGTGTCAGATTGTCCGGTGCTGTGCTTAATACGAAGGCCCATATTTACTTTGCAGGTGTGCCGGATCGCACGGCGGCGCCGATGCCGCTCTTCGCGGGAAGCATCCTCTCCCCGCCGCGCTTCTTGTAATTTTTGCATCATATCGCGGTCCGCCTGGCGGCGCACCGTCTTCCGGCGTTCCTGAAGCATAATTCATTCTCCAATTCTGGCCTGACATTCAATGCCCGGCATCCACTGTCCAGGCGCTCAACCATTGTGCCAAGCTTCTCGCCGGGAAACAAGTAGCTGGTTGTTTTCCGCGTTCTTGTAGCGAATACCGATATCCTCTTGGAATGAAAATTTACGCACGCGTGCAGATTTTTTCTTTAAAAAAGCGAGGGTTCTGCTGTAGTACCGGGATAATAGGGTGACAGCGGTTGGCCCAGCGGAATTTTTCCGCAGGCATGTTTTCCGTCATTTTTCTGGCAGGTCTATCTTGTTTATTATCAAGAAGTTATATGGGCATGGGGATTTCGAGGCCGGTGTTGAGGCCCAGATTTTGCGTAAAATAAAGGGTTTTTCCGCCATGATCTTCAGATCGCCTTGAAAATAGGGCTTGACAAATTGCTATTTACACGCTATGCCTTTTCTATCAAAGGGCTGTCGGAAAAAGGTATCTATAGCCTGGCGAGAAAGTGGCGCGCCGCGCGGTATGGAGCGTTGCCCGTTGCAACGTTTCGCTTGGGGCGGAGGCGCCTGTGGTGGGGAACCAACCAACGAACGGAGGAAGAAAACGATGGCGATTAAGAAGGCCAAACCCGGAGACAAACCCTTGACGAAGGGGAAGATTGTGGAAGTGTTGGCGGCGGAAGCCGGATTGACCAAGAAAGACGTCGGCAAAGTGCTGGCGGCGCTGGTCGAATTGGCGTATGCACAAGCCGTGAACGGCTTCACGGTTCCGGGGCTGGGCAAACTTGTGGTTGTCAACCGCAAGAAGCGGATGGGCCGCAACCCGGCAACGGGTGCACAAATTGTGATCCCGGCGAAGAGAGTGTTGAAATTCCGTATTGCGAAGCAGGCGAAGGACGCGATTGTCGGCAAGAAATAATCACGCCCTGCGTTGTTCTCACCGGCCCGGAATGGTATGTTCCGGGCCGTCTGCTTTTTGACAGGTTTTCCCTTCCTATGGTACAGTGCCCGCTACGGCAAAATATTGCCCTGAGTTTGGCTCGCGCTAGACGGGAAAGTAGCGGCGTCCTGTGGCTCGCAATCCGCTTTAGCGAGGTCGAATTCCCATCCGAGGGCCTCTTGCTCTTTAGTCAGGCGCGGGGCACGTGGTGTTGACGGTTGGGTCCTGCTCAACGGGATGCTGACAAACCCGGCCAGGTCGTGACAGAAGCAACCGTAGTTGGAAATTCCCGTGTGCTGCGGGAGTGCCTGGCCCGAGCTAACGGCTCCTGAGGCCGTTCTGGGCACGAGTTCGGAGATGGGTGCGCGAGCTGTTTTTTATACTGTGGCGCAGGAAAGGTTGTATGGCGGATCAACGATATCTGGTGCTGGCGCGGAAATGGCGTCCTCAACAGTTCGAGGATGTAGTGGGGCAGGAACACATTTCCCGCACCTTGAAAAACGCCATCTCGTCCGGGCGCATTCATCATGCGTTTCTGTTTATCGGCTCACGGGGGATCGGAAAGACCACCACGGCGCGGATTCTGGCGAAGGCCCTCAACTGCCTCTCCTACAAGGAGCCCACGGTAACGCCCTGCGGAACCTGTGAGAACTGCCGGGCCATCGGCGAAGGATCCAGCATTGATGTCATAGAAATCGACGGCGCCTCCAACAACAAAGTGGAAGATGTCCGGGAGATCCGCGAAAATATCCGCATGGTGCCCTCTTCCGGGCGGTACAAAGTATATATCATCGATGAAGTGCATCAGCTTTCCACCTCGGCGTTCAACGCGCTGTTGAAAACACTGGAGGAACCGCCGCCCCACGCCATTTTCGTGCTGGCCACCACGGAAGCGCATAAGATTCCGGCCACCATCATCTCGCGATGCCAGCGCTATGATTTCCGGCGCGTACCCATCCCCGCCATTGTGGAACTTCTGCGCAAGATTCTCCGGCAGGAAAGCATTCAGGCCAGCGATGAAGCCCTGTACGCCATTGCCCGCGCCGCGGAGGGCGGCGTGCGTGATGCGGAAAGCATTCTCGATCAACTCATCTCCTATTGCGACAAAGAGATTACCTTTCAGGATGTATTCGACGTGCTGGGGCTTGTTGACTGGAAAGTGATGCACACCCTCTGTGACGCCATCCTGAACAAGGATATCGGGCGGTTGCTGGCCCTGGTCGAGGATGTGGTCAGCAGCGGAAAAGATCTTTCCCAGTTTGTGCAGGAAATCCTCCGCTATTACCGCAATCTCCTTGTGATCAAAACGGCCCAGGGCGCGGATCTGCTGCATCTGCCGGAAGAAGAACAGAACGAAGCGCAGCAACGCGCACAACGGTATACACTCACGAATCTCATCCGGCTCGTGGAGCAGTTTGCCACGCTGACCAGCGGCTTTGACTCGCAATTGGCCCAGCGCATCGCGCTTGAATCCCTGCTGATTCGCATTTCCAAAGTGGGGGTTGAGTTGTCCGTGGATACCGTGCTTGAAAAGCTGCTTCTGCTCGAATCCTTCGGAACCGCCGTGGTTCCCCCTGAGCCTTCGGACCCTCCGCGGGCCACGCTCGTGAAGCCGTAACGAGCGTGGCGGAAGCATCCACTGCTCCGGCGAAAATACGGCGTGTCACCCTTACCCCCGATACGTTCCCCCGGCATTGGCCCAACATTATGCTTCGGGCGGGCCGCGCAAATCTCAATTTGGGGGTTTGGTTAAACCAGGCCGTATTCGGAGGCATTGAAGGGAACACGGTGGTGTTGCGGTTTGACGCCGGCCACAAACAGGCGCGGGCTATTGTTGAAAAGGCAGAAAACCGCCGCGCTCTGGAAACGGCTCTGGTGGAAATAACGGAAAATCTGACTACTTTCCGGACGGAGATAGGCGATACGGTTCATACCCTCCCCGTGCCCCAAACGGTTGAAGATTCGTTGCCCCGCTATGCGTCGGCGAATCCCGACGATGTGCGCAATGTAATGGAAAATCCGCAGGTGTCGAAGATCCTGGATGTGTTCAAGGGCCGCGTGGTGGATGTTAAATTCAGCACCTCCGCCGCCTCGGAAACGCAGGAACCATAACCTCGGGGGCCAAGAAAGGAAACGACTTGGGAACTCTATTGGCGATAACAGGCTGGACCATTTTCGGATTAGCCGTGCTCATCGGCTTGCTGCTCGATGTCGTGGGATTATTTGGCAACTGGATCATTCTGGGTGCGGTGGGCATTGCCTGGGCCGTAACCCGCTTTGAGCATTTTGGCGTTTGGCCGTTGGTGTTTCTTACGCTTGTTGCCGTGGCGGGGGAAATCCTTGAATTTCTGGTGGCGGGTGTAGGGGCGCGGAAATTCGGAGGAAGCCGCGGCGCCATGGTGGCCGCTCTCATAGGATGCTTCGCAGGCGCTATTGCAGGCACGCCCTGGTTTCCCATCATCGGCACCTTGATTGGCGCGTGCGCCGGTGCGTTTCTGGCGGCAGCGTTTTACGAATACGTGAAACACGAAAAGGCCGCGGGGGAGGCTCTCTGGACTGGTGTGGGCGCGGCCTTGGGCAAAGTGGGGGGATTACTGGCCAAGCTGCTGTGCGGGCTGGTCATGCTGGCCATCGCCGCGTTCACCTTCTGAACCCTGGCGCCCCACTACGAGGCTTATCCATTGAAGAAACTGTTCCAGTGCATCGACGGATGAGACGAAGAGATCCGCGCCATTCGCTGTGCCGGGATACATTCGCAATTCACAGAATCCTTTGGCGGACGCCTTGAGGGATGCCGCCAGTGCCGCGGATACCGTATCGCCTTCCGCCGCCATGAGAAAAATAGGCCGCTCCTTAAGCTTCGCTATGGCGGATGTTACCTCCGCGGCCTGTTGGACCGCGTTCGGCGAAATAAGTGCTATTGCCTGCATAGCGGGATCATGCAGCGCATACTGCACTGCGAGATTGGCGCCGAAGTCTTCTCCTGCTATTGCCAGGTTTCCGGAATCAGCCCCATGATCCAACAAGACCTTCTTGGCGGACGTCAGAGCCCCTCTCACGCGGTCACCATCATTCTCGATTTCATGAGGAAGTTCGAATGTAAGGGACATAGTATGTTCCGTGCGGAGCCGTTCTGCCGCTGCGTCCCAAACATGGCGATCCCGTCCGGGGGGAGACACTAATAAAATACCGGGAGGATTCTCATTGGCGGGTTGAAAGAGCGTGGCATGCAATACAATTCCTTCAGGAGAAGAGATGGTGAGATTCATTATGCCGTGTGCCGGTGCGGGCTTTGGCGCACACCCCCCAAGGAATACGGCCAAGATGGCCGCCAAGTACAAGGCATGGTAACGCATGCAAAAACAATACGGGAGGGACACCCCCGCGGCATCCCTCCCGAAATTCCAGCTTAACCCAGCGCGAACACGCTCTGGAGTTTCATGGCCAGGGTCATATCGCCCTTGATCTTCAGTTTGCCGGTCAGGAACGCTGTCTGGCCGTTCAGTTTGCCAGCGATCAAGTCCATGAAGTTGTTGGCATCCATGGTGAGCGTGATGCTCGGTTTTTCCGCTTTCCCTTGGGCCACGGACACGTCGCCGCTCGCCAGGGTTACATACCAGTCACCACCGCCTTCACCGGTGATTTCAAACTGATACACAGCGTTCATGCTGCCAACCTTGCTTTTGTCTACCTTTTCAGGCACCGCATTGAAGAATCCCGCTACATCAGCCATTGTTGCGTCTCCCTCCAGTTGGGGTTGAAAAAAACCAGTCCACTTTTTCTCTCCGCCGAACCGCCGAGCCGCGCTTGTTCACGCGGCCGGCTCAACATCCCGGCGGGGAAAAAGCCCCCATACTTTAGCATACATATTAGGGCCTGTCAAAGAAGTTTCCCCAAAATTTTCATCCCCTGGAATCACCCCTTTTGTTCGAAATGGAGCAGTACCGGCATGTCTTCTAGAAGGAGGGCTGTTATCCCCGGCATGGATTTAAATTTTTCCCAGCCCGTGCGATCCAGAACCACGATTTCCGGGGGCGCGAGGTTAAATACAGGATCATCGCCTGCGAGGGCCGTCAGCAGATGGCCACAGGTGACATTGAGGAGTTCGCCAAAGGCGTCATGGAGGTATTTTCCCCCAATGCCTTCTTCCAGTCTGGCGCCGAGCATGTTTTCTTTCACTTGTTTGCAGAGGGATTCCGGGGCCGCAAGCGACAAGGCCCCGTTGAACGGTCCGGTGAACCGTATCCGGGCCAGCACAAAGGCCTCTTCCGTTGCGGGCCGGTCTTCCTCGTCCCATTCCTCGGAGAACATAAAGACCAAGTCCTCTGCCACCCGGGAGAACACGTGTTTTGCTTGGTTCAGTTCATTGCTCATGCATGGCTCCCAGAAGCTTGTCCACCCTGGCCTTGAGACGTTCGGGAGTATATGGTTTCCGGACATGCCCCCGGATACCGAGTTCCGCCAGTTCTGTAATGCGTGTTTCACTGCCGTCGGCGGAGACCACCACGACAGGGACCGTGTCCAGCAGGCCGCGTTCCTTCATTCGATTCAGCATATCCAAGCCATTCATGCCCGGCATGGAGAGATTCAGGAAGACAATGTCCACCTGTTTGTCTTCCAGAAGCGCCAATGCGGCCTGACCATCCGCTGCTTGATAAAACTCCCGCACGGGCGTCTGGGCAATGGATAAGGCCTTGGCCAGCGCCGCACGGGCGGTTTCCGAATCGTCCACAATGAGAATGGTATAGGCCATAACAGCCGCCTCCGTCCTATGCGCCGCGTTGTTGGCGGATGGATTGCATTTCACTCAGCATGACGCACGTGACCCGTTCCGCCACGGCGGTTTTCAAATTGAGCCGGGCCACGGCTGAGGGCGATACATGGTAATTCAACCCGTCGATACCCAC
Source organism: Candidatus Hydrogenedentota bacterium (assembly GCA_029565395.1). Taxonomy (GTDB): domain Bacteria; phylum Hydrogenedentota; class Hydrogenedentia; order Hydrogenedentales; family CAILVY01; genus CAILVY01. The sequence goes on from JAKQOG010000013.1 coordinate 86,070, forward strand.
GCCCAGACCGCACTGAAGGCTTAACGTGTCCGCGGCATGAACCAAATCCGCGACTAAAAAGTTCTCACCGGCGTCATCCGGTTGATGATGCCAGCGCACCGGTGTCACAATTTCCCGGGGGAGGTGCCACGATTCGAGCAGGACCGCGCCCACTTCGGCATGGTCGATGCCCAGAACGGCGCGTTCGGCCATTTCGAAAGAAAGTTTCTCTTCATAGGCCTGCTGGAGAATGGGTTCGGCATCCACCTCTATGAACGTACCCAGGACCACTTTTCCGATGTCATGAAGAAGCCCCGCCGTGAAGGTATATTGCGGCGCATTGAAATGAAGTTCCTTCGCGAGTTGTTCCGAACCGATGCCTACGGCCACCAGATGATCAATAAGCTGGCCAGCGGGCAAACCGTACCCTTGAATAGGCTTGCTGGCCAGCGGGAAGATCGCGGAAGCCATCACCATCTGCAAAATGCGCGCAGCCCCCAGAATCACGCCGGCGTCCCGAAGCGTGCTGATGGTGCGCGGGCCCGCGAAATAGGCCGAATTCGCCAGCCGCAACACATCAGTGGTCAAGCCCGCGTCATATTCGATGGCCTTCATGATTTCCGCCACGCCCGCTTCCTGCGTATAAATCAGATGGATTACCTGTGCCGCCGCCACGGGCAGCGCCGGAATGGCCGCCACCTTCTCAAGAATCTCTTTCCGTTGGCTCATGCGCACTATCTCCAGACCATCAAGGAGCTTTTTCGTCTATTCCAAGGCAAATTCTTTTCCTCCTGATCGGATCATGACTTGGCCTGTCCCGATATGCAACGACAAGGTCCGCGCCTGGGTTCCGCCGACATGTTCCGCAGACAGATATAGACTGTTCCACCATAGCATTTTGCGGAACACCACATAATTGCGCTTGCCAATCCGGAACAAGTGGTTGTCATCCAGAAGGCAGGCCGCCCCCGCGACCCGTGTCACGATGCGCTGGCGATCCGCCCCCAGGCCCGTCATCGTTTGCAACAAACGCGGGATGCCCAGGTCCGCGAACATACAGGGATGCTGCTGCGCCCGTAATACATCCGCCGCTTTCGAGAGGGGCAGCATGCAATGAATTAACCCGCCAATGTGCGCCTGTGGATCATACAGCGCCACGCCAAGGGACGACCCCAGCGAATACGTCACCAGGATGTCCTGGGGGTTCTTCGACACTTTCATCTGGGCTATGCCGACAATATGCTGCATAGGCTATTCCTGCGCTCGAATCATCTTGGTGAAAGTATACCACAAAG
>JAKQOG010000024.1 GCA_029565395.1 Candidatus Hydrogenedentota bacterium
TCACCGGAGACAAGCTTGCGCATTCGCAAAACGGCCTTTTAAGCACCATTGCCTGGGGAATCAACGGCAAAGTGCAATACGCCCTCGAAGGCAGCATTTTCGTGGCCGGAGCTGCGATTCAATGGCTGCGTGACAGCCTGCGAGTGATTTACGATGCGCGCGACAGCGAATATTTCGCCACAAAAGTCCCCGATTCCCAGGGAATCTATGTGGTTCCCGCATTTACCGGACTGGGCGCGCCCTATTGGGATATGTATGCGCGCGGGGCAATTCTGGGCCTTACACGCGGCGCCAATCGCAGCCATATTATCCGCGCCACCCTGGAATCTATCGCTTACCAGACCCGCGATGTGCTGGAATTGATGCGCAATGAATGTGGTATTGACTTATGCGAACTGCGCGTGGATGGCGGCGCCTGCGCCAACAATTTTCTGATGCAGTTCCAGGCGGACATTCTGTCCGTACCAGTGGAACGTCCTGAAATCATTGAGACAACTGCGTTAGGCGCCGCGTATCTGGCGGGACTGGCTGTTGGTTTCTGGAAGGATCAGGAAACCATAGCCGAAAAACGCAAGGTGGACCGCAGATTTCAGCCGGCCATGGACGAAGAAAAAAGCCGGAAACTCTATGCGAAATGGAAAAAGGCGGTCGAACGGGCAAGGATGTGGGAAGAAGATTAAGCTCATAACTCATAGGAAATTGGATGATCAAGACGGATGTAGTCATTATCGGCGGAGGCGCCACGGGCTGCGGAATTGCCAGAGACCTGGCGCTTCGCGGCATCCCGCACTGCCTGATTGAAAAGGGCGATTACGCAGCTGGCGCAACCGGCGCATGTCACGGATTGCTGCACAGCGGTGGCCGATATGCGGTTTCCGACCCCATTGCCGCCAAAGAATGCTACGATGAAAATTTGATTCTGCGACGCATCGGAAAAAAATGTGTGGAACCGACCGGAGGATTGTTCGTTCGCCTGCCCGGAGATTCTAAAATGTTCCGGGAACGGTTTTTAAGAAGTTGCGACGATGTCGGCATTCCCACAGAAATTATTTCCTCCACCCGCGCCCTGGAACTGGCGCCAAACCTTAACCCGGAACTTGAAGAAGCGGTCAGAGTTCCTGACTGCTCGATTGACCCTTTCCGTTTATGCATGCTGAACATGAGAACCTCTGAACTGAAGGGGGGATTGAGTTTTACCCGTCACCGGGTCATGGAAATTATCAAGTCTCACGGCCGCTGCATCGGCGTGAAAGCCGTGGATATGGTGACCGGGGAATCCAAGGAAATTCACGCCAATCTCATCATCAACGCGTCGGGGGCATGGACCAATCTGGTTGCCGGATTGGCCGGTTGCGAAGTTCCCATGACGCTTTCCAAAGGCTCCCTGGTCATTACCAATCACCGTCTGACCGATATGGTCATCAACCGTCTGCGTCCGCCCTCCGACGGGGATATTATTGCTCCTAACGAAGCCGTCTGCCTGGCCGGCACGACCTCTCTGACGGTGGAAGATCCAGACAAGCTTTTCATACAAGCCGATGAAGTGGATGTCATCATCAGCGAGGCGGGCAGAATGGTTCCCCATT
>JAKQOG010000036.1 GCA_029565395.1 Candidatus Hydrogenedentota bacterium
GTCGACAAAGGGCCCGTTCAGGTCGGCGGTCTCACACAGGATCATGGAAATCAGCGCGGCATCCTCGCCCAGCAGGTCGAGAAGCGGGGCGAAAATCTCCAACTGCGTGGTGGCATAAATGTTGTCCATGATGTAGCAGAAATCGAGAAGCCCTTCGGGATAGGCCGGGTTGATCCGCGGATTCAACGCGGCTTTGATATAGGCCTCGGGGCCCGTGGCGGATTCATCCTCTTTGGCGGCCTTCGCTTCCCCTTCCGTGGGGGCCACCCCGGAGAAGACTTCGTATTCCTGACGGTTGGTGTAGCCGTCTCCGTCCGCGTCGCCATCGGGGCCCAAGATGCCGTTCAGCGTCATGAAATCACCGGGTTCCGTGGGTATGGTGGTGATGAAATCCGACAGCAGGTCCGTGATGAACAGCACGATGGCCAGCGAGTCCGAATCGCCCAGCGTGCAATAGCCCGCGAGGATCTTCACAAGGTTGGGCAGGAGGGCAAGGATTTCCTCGGTCTGTTCGGGAGTTAGCTCCACCCCTTCCGGCAGGTAATTTTGCACAATAATGGGCAAAATCGGCAGGAAGGGTTCCAGCGGCGCATACATCGCGTTGTAGTTGAACTCAAACGCTTCGGCCACCGCCGCGGGATCCACCCCGGCCGCTACCTGACCAATCAGGGCGCCGCTGGGCAATGCGGTATAGAACGCCGGGTAATTGATCAATTCCGCGATGACATTGAGTTCATACGCGCCGTCCAGCAGGCCGTTGGGGCCCGGCATGTCCGGTTCGCCGTCGGGCGGATCATCCGTGTCGACGAAGGGGCCGTTCAGGTCGGCGACGGCGCATTGGATGAGGCCGATCAACGCGGCGTCATCCCCGAGCAACTCCAGCAAGGGCGCCATGAGTTCGGACTGCGTCGTGGCGTAGATGTCGTCCATGATGTAGCAGAAGTCGAGAAGCGGTTCGCCCTCACCCTCGCCTTCTCCTTCCGCGGCGCCTTCGGTCTCCCCTTCACCTTCCCCTTCCGCGGCGCCTTCGCCACCGCCTTCGCCTTCCTCAGGAAGTTCTTCGTATACACCGATATTTATAGGGCCATAGGTGACGTCAGCGCCCTTGGTGTCGGGGGCATTTTCGTTGTAAATGCAGGAGTAGGCGCCGGAATCATCCAGTGTCAGCGAAGCAATGTTCAGAGTGCGGGTGGTAGTTCCGGAAACACCCGGTATATCTGTCAGAGGAGTGCCATTTTTGTACCATTGATATGTGGTGGCGTTTACGTGGAGTAATGCGGGGACATAGAGCCGCAAGGGTTCGCCGATGAGGAATGCGGTGCGGAAGGGCGCAGGAGTTTGCGCGGGATCGAGTGCGGCATCGGTGGCTGCCGCGATTCCGTCGCACTGGAAGTACAGGTATTCTTCCGCATTGTTAAACCCGTCGCCGTCGGCATCGCCGTATTCATCGATAGTGATGCGGTTGTCGCTGTTCTGATCCAGAGAGCCGAAGAATTGCGGCAGACAGGTGTAGTTCGAGGGGACAATCGTGTGGAATTCTACGGCCGGGATGAATTGTGACACTTGGCCGGACAGAAGATATCCGGAACCGAGAGAGATGATGGCCATAATGGTGGGTTCACCCATGGTCATATAGGCGGCGAAAATGGAATCCAATCCTGCAAGAATGCGCAATGCCTGATTGGGATGGTCCGGGGGGTTGTCTGCGCCGCCAAGGTCGTATTGCATCTGGTCAAAATTGTGGTTCCAGGCATCCTGGGCGATGGCATGCGTGACGCCGCCCGTAGCGGAGAAATCGATAGTGTCTTCTTTGGCGCACCGTTCGATAAGGCCGAACTCGAAACTTTCGAGCATACCATTGCCTTTAACGTAGAGTGTGTCGGGATTGATCTCTCCACTGCCCATTAGAGATGCGATAAGCGCGCCGATATCTCCGTTAATGTCCATTTTGTCTGCTTCCAGCGATAAAGCGTAATTGATCATGGGGAGGTAGGGATTGGAGATTACACCTAGATAATGTTGCACGGCAGCGAAATCACACGGTTGGGGGCGCTCCAAATCGGTAAACTGGAATGCGCCGTAATAAGTGAATTTTCCATTGTCCGGCCATTCGGGGGTGTTTACGCCGCCCAGGGGATTGCTGTCATTATCCAAAATGGTGTCATTGTCGAGGACGTTGATGCTCACGACGTCTTGATAACCGCCAATTTTAGCGCCCGGATTGAGATCGACAGTGACGGTATACACTTGGTTGAATCCTGAATCGGGGGAAACGCTGATAACCGCAGCGTTGCTGATATCAATTTCTTTTGTTGAAACCGTGGCGGTCGTCACTTCAAAATCGGTGATGTCTACACCACTGACAGGCTCACTGAAGGTGACCTGGAACTGATACTGTTCGCCCTTGGTCTCCAACGGCAGGATCTCGAAGGCCTTTGGATTGTTGAGCCAGGGCGCAATCATACGGTCCACCATGCGCTTGGCCATTGCATCGTATCCCGCATCCGTAAGGTGTATTTCTTTATCCAGCAGCGAGATCATAGGCGAATGGTAAGCGGGAAATCCCGGAACCAGACAGGGATTGCCGCCGCAAAGATAACTCATTCCCCAGATATCATCCGGTACGGGGAGCAGCAAGGGAGGGTAATCCCCGGCGTCGTAGCCGGGTTTCACATAGCCGGCATCGTACACGAGGGTTTCCGTTTCCGGAAGCACATCGCCGTTTTCGGCGTGATCATAATCGTACGTGCCGAAGGTGTATTGCATAAGGCCGTAGTTGCTGCAAAAGAAGACGCGGCCATTTTTGGAATCGGCCAGGAGTTGCTTATGCAGTTCAAACTGCATCATGCCGGTTTGTTGCATTTCAAGATCGCAACCGTACGCAGCCGCTCCGGTGTCAAACTTGCCGCCAAAATCATACGTTGGCAGGACGATCCGGATATCAGGTCTGATGCCGAGGATATAATCGATCACATTGTTCATGTCCTGGTTGACAATCTTATCGATGAGAAGCTGGTTGTGTTCATCAGGATGCCCGGGACATCTCAGTTCAATCTCTTTCAGAGGATCTTCGGGAAGGACATATTCCGTTCCCTGGAGGGCATCATTGCCGCCTAGCGAGATGACGACCACGTCGATGGTGGGATTTTCCGTGAGCATGTTCATAATGGCTGCGCGGATATCGGCCGCGGGAGGATATTGTTCCTCATTCACAAATTGGAAGGTTTTCGACCCGCCCATGACCGATTCGTTAGCCATTTCGACATAGTGGTCGAAGCCTGCTTCCTCCAACGCTTTTTTGAAGGAGCGGAACCACCAGGAGAACATGGCCCAACTGTCGCCGACAAGAGCGATTCGCGGGATGGGATCCGGCAGTTTGCTTGCTTGGGCGGCGCTTAGGTCACCAGCGATTCCCCCACACAAGAAAGCGAGCATCAGGACGATGCAGGCAGTTCGGCTAAATACATTTTTTCTCAGAGAGACGTAACACATGATTGAACTCCTGACTGTTAAGGGCTGCTGTTTGGAACTTTGTTCCCTTATTTCTACATATTTTCCTGCAAATCGGGTTTTAAGTGCAAATCCCTGCTTGCGCACCTTCTCGTAAGGCTGTAGCAACATACATTACCGAAAATAATTTGATAGTCTAACGATACTCACGCGTTAATTCAAGCAGTATCATTTGGTATACAGCGACGCTATCTAAAGTATACCACGGGAACTCGTTTTCCGCCGTTACGCTAAGAGTGGCAGGGGGTTCTGTAGGAGAAAAAGCATGGATAGCATTTACGCGGAGGCCTTTGGGCAGAGGCACACCGATGTTAATATTAGTTTGCACGAATGGTTCCCCAGAACGGGTAACAGTGGACCAGATGGGGTCAGGGGGTGTATTGCCGGTAGACTTGGTTTTTTCCGATTCTGATTCAAGTAAGATGGGGAGATGATAGTTTACAACATGAATTACTAAATGTTCTGATTGTTCTGATTTTGCAGGGAAATGATAGGCGTGGATATAGACTCCCGGATCGGTGTTTGGCGGACACCAGCGCAGGCGGATTTCCAAGGTATTTTCGAGTTGTTTGATGAAATTTTCCCCTAAATCTTTTTGCGTATGGGTCTCGCTATTTCGAGTGTCATTCAAGAGCTGGCGGGCAAGAACAAAAGCAGAGGCGCGTTCTTCCATAAGCGCCCAGAGGTCGGAAGCACGGTCGGGCGCCTGGCTTGGGTTCAACCGGATCACCATACCCTTGCCGTGGGACACGGCAGTCATGCCAAAACCTGGCGCCGCTATAGTGTCGAGCGGAGTTGTTTTCCGCGTCTGAGCAAAGGGATCTTCCGTTCCGAAAGGTTCAATAATGACGAGATGTCCCCCTTCGCCGGCATAATTCATAAGCCGCTGGATTTGTGAGTCTTCAAGATACCGGAGGCATGGCGCAAATACGACATCATACGGAGCGAGGCTCGCGGCGTTTTCCTGAGTAACAAAATCGAAGGGGGTTTGGGTTTCCGAGAGAATGTGCGTGAGCCGCCAGACCATGGCGAGGTGTTCGGGATATTCGTAGAAGACTTGGTCATCCCAGAAAAGAACGGCAACCTTCGCATAAGATTCGCCGTTTTCAAAAAGATCCGCATGCTCCGCAAAAAATTGTTTCCAGCGTTTTCGGGAATCGGGTGCGGCCAGTCCCGGTTGAATAAAAGCGCCGCCCCCGCCGGCCGCGGACTCGGCATGGGCAAGGTCAGCGGCGCGGTCGTCATTGACTTTATAGAGGAGCGTGCCGGCGCGGGTTCCGGCAGCCATGGCCCAGCGAAAAGCGAAAATGTTGGAGAATATCACACCGCTTTCGAGCATGCCGGGCTGGTGCATTTCTTCGAACATTTGCATATCGGCGGTTTTTGCACAGCGAACCAGATCAATACCATCGACGCGGCGTTTGTTAAAGCCATCCAGGGTCGCCATGGAGCCGATATTGCCGACCGTGTAAAAGTTCCTGGGATTTGTTTGTGTATTGAGTTGCTTTTTCCCCTCTTTTTTTAAGCGGGCGAACATAGTGGCGATGCTGTCGCACCAGAAACGTTGCGTCTCCACCCACAACAGGATATCCTTGGGGGTGGCCAAACATCTTCTGCGCACATCGCCCGAACCAAACTTTTCCAGTAATTGTTTCTTCAACTCGCTGCTGGTGAGGAACTCTTTGAATTGCACACGCAATATGTTCTGGACGTGAGAGTTTTTTCCCTCTTGAGAGGCATTTTCGGGCAAAACATGTGGTTCAACGGAATCCTTCGGAAATTCGCCGATGGAATCCTGCATGTAGCACCGAAGAAGGCGCCAATCTTCCTCGAGAACAGCATCGGCGGGCTGTTTGAGACCAAGTAGTTCACCCAAGTGTTCTTCTTTCCATTGATCTTCAATATGCCGTTTGAATGCGGACAGAATAAATGCTTCGAAGTCTTTGTAAATGGTATTCAGGTTGAGTTCACGGTGATCATTGGTTCCGAAGTGCTCTTGGAGGCCGTCCCGGCCGTATTTTTCAAGCAGATAAACGTCAAAAGCTTCCTGGCAATGGGGACAATAACAGTATTCCGTGTTGACATCGAAAAACATGCCGTCATAACCGGTTTTGGCCAGTTCGCGGACTACAAGGTCCAAATAATTGCTCCAGCCGGGGTGATTTACGCAGGGTTCGTAATGAAAGACATCAGGGGGGCCGCCGCCGAGTGGATTGGGTCCCCGGACCTGGGACCAAAGGCTGGGATCAGCAAGAGGTTTCAGCCCCAGATCGAAATCGGCATAGTCATTCCAGTGATCGTAAAAGTTGAAGAAACCAGTGCGCTTGCCGGGATTTCCAAAGAAGGCCATGGTAAAGACGTAAGGGATCAGGCGGCTTACACCCGCCTCGCGCATTTTTGTTTGAACCCGCTGAATGCGTTCGAGTTCTTTGTGGATTTCCGAGGGCGGTAGGATGGCATTGGTATACAGTTCGTGGCCGTAGGTGGGGCCGAGCGCACCCTTGAAGGGGATTTGATATCCGAGATGGTAGAGATCGGGTGGACTTTCGGCCAGTGGTTCCAGGAAGGAGGGTTGTTCGGGATCAGGAAGATATCCGATGCAATAGGTGAAGGGAAGCGAAGTTTTCGCAGGGATAGAGAATGCGTCCGGGTTGTTCTGGCCCATTTGAGCTATCATCAGGATGCTGAATACAAACAATGGCATAATTCTGCCCTCCATTTTGCCCTATGGTGCCGCAACGGGCAGCCTTGATACAAGCTTTATTTCTTGATTTTGCGCTTGTAAGCGTTCCGGGGGTGAGGTCATAATACTAAGATGCTTTGTGGTTTGAAGGAATAACCCCGGAAGGAGCAGGAATCGTATGATGGCAATGGTTTGTGCGTGCGTGATGGGATGTATGGCGGCCGCAGGCCAGGATTGGATACCGATGCCGGTGCCGGGGGCGTGGGAGCAGTGCAACTCATTAAAAAAATATGACGGCTTTGCCTGGTATCGTTGTTTTATTCAAATACCGAGTTCCTGGTCTGGCAACGAACTCACCCTTTCGCTGGATGTGATAAAAGATGCGGACGAAGCGTTTTTTAATGGGACCAAGGTGGGAGCAAATGGAGTAATGCCGCCGAATTTTACGTCGGCGGAATCCGAGACGCGCACATACACAGTGCCTACTGAGAAGGTGCGTTTTGGGGATTGGAACCTGATCGCGGTGCGTGTCTATAACCACAATGGCAATGGCGGCTTCTTACATTCCGGACAAGCCTTGCTGTATTCGCAGGGCGCTTTGAGTTTGGAGGGGAAATGGCAATTCCGCACCGGAGATAATTTGGAGTGGGCGCAATGGCCCGCGCCGCCAGAGTCAAAGGAAGTCAAAAAAATAGCCGAACGGTTTTCAGCAGTATTTAAATCGATGCCGGGTTCGGCCTGGATTCAATTTGAAGGAGAATGCGCGGCGCCGGAACAGCCGCTCACCTTGTGGTACCGGGAACCGGCGCATGATTGGAATGAAGCTCTGCCTGTAGGAAACGGCCGATTGGGCGCGATGGTATTCGGCGAGGTGTTAAAAGAACGGCTGCAATTGAACGAGGAATCGGTGTGGGACGGGTATGTGCGCGACAATACGAATCCAAAGGCACTGGAAGCATTGCCGGAAGTGCGGCGGTTGTTGTTTGAGGGGAAAAACGAGGAGGCATCGAAGCTTGCAGGCGATACCATGATGGGGAATCCCATGCGGGTGAATTCGTATCAGGCGCTGGGCGATCTATGGATTACCCTGCCGACGGTGAAGAAAGTGAAAGAGTACTGCCGGTCTCTGGATCTGGAGACCGGCATTGCCCGGACCTGTTTTAAAGCGAAAAAAACCGCCTTTACCCGCGAGGTATTCTCTTCCGCGCCGGATCAGGTGCTGGTGGCGCGGTTGTCCGCGGATAAACGCGGAAAAATAGACGTGGGATTGAGCCTTACCCGCGAGCAGGACGCCGCATGTAGCAGCGAAGGAGGGAACACCCTGATATTGAGTGGTCAGATACAGCGCAAGAAACAGGATACCGGCGAGATTGCCGGAATGCACTTTGCAGCGCGGTTGACCGTGCTGCAGAAGGGTGGAAAAATACAGAACAAGGATGGCCAACTCACGATATCGGACGCGGATGAGGCCGTGGTGCTGCTGACGGGCGCTACAGACTATTGCGGAGGCGATGCGCAGGAGAAATGCAAAGCGATTTTAGACAAGGCGGCGGCGAAATCATATGAGGAGCTTAAGGCGGATCACATACGGGATCATCAAGCATTATTCCGCAGAGTAGACCTTGATCTGGGGCCTTCGCCAAATGCGAAGCTGCCCACCAATGAACGGCTGATGCTGGTGCGGAATGGGGCGGAAGATCCGCAGCTTGTGGCCATGTATTTTCAGTATGGGCGGTATCTGCTGATGGGGTCGTCACGTCCTGGAGATTTACCCGCGAATTTACAGGGGATCTGGTGTCAGCACATGAACGCCCCGTGGAATAGCGACTATCATACCAATATCAATCTTCAGATGAATTATTGGCCGGCGGAAGTAACGAACCTTGGCGAATGCCATCTGCCGTTGTTCGATTATATGTATTCACTCGTGCCCTCGGGCAAGCGCACGGCGAAGGTGCACTACGGTGCACGTGGCTGGGTGGTGCATCACCTGAGCGATCTGTTTGGATTCACCACGCCCGCGGACGGTGTGTGGGGTGTCTGGCCGGTGGGCGCGGCGTGGCTGGCGCAGCATCCTTATGAGCATTATCTGTTCAGCGGCGATAAGGAGTTCCTGGCGGCACACGCGTATCCGCTCATGAAAGGAGCGGCATTGTTCATGCTGGATTACCTTGTGGAAGATCCGAAAGGACGGCTGGTGACCAACCCCTCGCATTCGCCGGAAAATTCGTTCCGTAAAGCGGACGGAACGACTTCGATGTTCACTTACGGGGCGACCATGGATTTGGAAATCATTCATGACTTGTTTAGTAACTGCATTGAGGCTTCAAAAATCCTCGATGCCGATGAAGAATTCCGGGGTCAATTGGAAAGCGCGTTAAAACATCTCGCGCCGCTTCAGATCAGTACAAAGACGGGGCGGTTGCAGGAATGGATCGAAGATTATGAGGAGCCGGAGCCGGGCCACCGCCATATGTCGCATCTTTTCGGATTGCATCCCGGACATATGATCAGCAAAGAAAAAACGCCGGAATTGTTCGAGGCCGCGCGGAAATCGCTCGAATACCGGTTGAGTCATGGAGGGGGGCATACAGGCTGGAGCCGCGCGTGGATTGTGAATTTCTTCGCGCGCTTCGAAGATGGGGAGAAAGCGCATGAGAATGTACAGGGGCTGCTGGCCAAGTCCACGCTGCCGAATCTTTTTGACAATCATCCGCCGTTCCAGATTGACGGCAATTTCGGCGGGACGGCGGGTATCGCGGAGATGCTGCTCCAAAGCCATACGGGTGTGATCAAGCTGTTGCCCGCGCTGCCGAAGGCATGGCCATCGGGGCATGTGAAGGGATTGCGTGCCCGCGGCGGATATGAAGTGGATATGTCGTGGCGTGATGGGAAATTGGAGGAGGCCACGATTCGCTCAACGCGCCAGGGAATGTGCCGGGTGAACGCGAATGTGCCGTTGAAACCGGACGCGGGTGGAACGTCCGCTGCGGGCGGCACAGTGGAATTTGCGGTTCAGTCTGGCAAAGCCTATACCCTAAAGGCGCAATAAGGTATTGCCAAGATGTGGATGAATATTGCAGGCGTATCTGCCGTCATTGTGGCATTGGCGATATATCTTCTGTGGCGCAAGCGCCGCACCCCGAAGGGGTCATACGCCAAGGCATTTGTGCCGCCCCCGGATACCCCGTTGCCGGAACCGGCGGTTACCGCGAAAGACGTGGAGACCTTGGAGCGCAGTAAAGTCATCATCCACGGGTTGATGATGAATCTATCCGCAAGTATCGATTCTCTGGCGAATAGTGCCGCCCAATATGATGATGCGCTGGCGGTGCATAAATCATCGATTACAAAGGCCATGACCCTGGCCGCAATGAAAGAGGTAGAGCGGCTGTTGCTGGATGAAGTGGACGGGATGCATCAGAGCACAGCGAAATACCGGGAACAACTGGAATTCGCGCAAAAGACCATACAACATCAACAGGAACAAATGCAGCGGCTCAGCGCCGAGGCCACGTTGGACTTTCTGACCAAGATCCCCAACCGTCGTACGCTGGATGCGCGGTTACAGGAGGAGTTTTCGCGGACTCAACGGTATCAAACGCCATTCAGCGTCATTATGATGGATATCGATCATTTCAAAAAGATTAATGACACCTTCGGGCATATTGCGGGGGACCGCATTCTGCGCGCGGTGGCGACGGTGCTGGGCGAACAAAAGCGCGAATCGGATTTTCTGGGGCGGTATGGCGGAGAGGAATTCGCCCTTATACTTCCGGAAACCGAATTACCGCAAGCGGCGGCGGCGGCGGAAAAGGCGCGGCGAAAGATTGATGAGACGCGGTTTAATTTTGAAGGCAAGACGGTTCCCGTGAACATCAGCGGCGGCGTGGCGCAAGTGAGGGAGACGGATGCTGAAGCGTCCGCCGTGGTCAACCGAGCGGATCAGGCCCTCTATCGCGCAAAGCAAAACGGGCGGAATCGCATCGAAACATAAAATGAGACCTGCTAATGAGATCCTCTCTTAGGTTTTTCTATTTTGTTGATGCGGGGGCTTCCTTCGGCGGCAAGGGGGTGATATCCACTTTTCGGACAAAGAGTTCCGCGCCTTCGGATTGAATCTGGATACGGCCTTTGTGCGGGCGCACGTCATAACACTGATTCATAACAACGCCATTCAGCTTTAGCGTAAGCGTATCACCGTCCGCGATGCATTCGTAGGTATTCCATTCGCCGATAAGTTTCTCGACATCCTGTTTCCCGCGAAATCCTTTTTCGTCTTTCCAATTCGGGTCGCGCCCGAACCAGTTCACCCTGCCTCCGTGAATCGTCACGCGCTTTCCCTCCGGATGGAAAATCGGGCAATTGTTTTGCATTTCCGGCGCGGCTGGACACGTTGCGGAAAACGCATCGCTTCCGTCGCCGACCACAAGCACGTCGCCCGTGCCGCCTTCAATCATCTGGCACTCGATGGAGTGCATCCACATGCCGCCGTACGCGCCATCCTCTCCGACCGAATGAACCAGCAATCCGCTATCCCGCGCATTAAACACGCGGGGCGGCCAGGTTTTCTGGCCCCACTTGAATTCCATGACCAGATGGAAGTTTTCAAATTCGTCATTGGAGGTTACGCAGCCGAATTCCTCGCCGGAAATTCGCAGGAGACCGTCCTGGACCGTGAAAACCTTTTGCGGGTCCGCATTTTTCCCCCGGCCTTTGAGATAGGTGTAAAAACCGGTCAGATCCTTGCCGTTGAACAGATGGATGGTTTCGGCCGCTTGATTTGCAGCAGGCGGATTCTGTGCGGCAAGATTCGCTGTTAGAAAAATGCCAAGCATAACCATGCATATTGTTACAAGAGAATAATTCATTGTTAATACCTCCGGAACAAGCATAATCGTTTCAAGGGTTAAATTTCCAAATGCATTCCCTTTTATTTTTCAGGCATCAGTTTGATAAAGTATTGAAAAGAAGGGTTACGTTTTAGCGCGGTGTCTGTAAATTTTCCAAGGAGGCGATCTCATGGAAACCGTTGATGATTCATTTCTTTCAACATTGGCGTACCGGCCTGTCATTACGCATGCAAAGGCGCATAGAATAGGCGTTATCGGCGCGGGGCGGATTGCACAGCAACGTCAAATCCCCTGTTACCGGAATGCAGGGCTGGAGGTCGTGGCGGCCGCGGACGTCAAGCAAGAGGCGTTGGACCGGGCCGCGGAGAATTTTGGGATTACACGGGGTTATCTGGATTATCGTGATTTGCTGGCCCAGCCGGACATTGATATTGTGGATATTTGTACGAACACGTTTCCACGCAAGCAGATCACATTGGATGCGCTGGCGGCGCGGAAGCATGTATTGAGCGAGAAGCCGTTTGCACGCAACTATGCCGATGCGGTGGAAATCGTGGAGGCCGCCGATGCATCCGGGGTGCAATTGGCGGTGCATCAGCCGACCCGGTGGTATTATCCGTGTGCGATTGCACGGGAACTCATCATGAAGGGATATCTGGGGGATGTTTTTTATATCGAGTTGCGCATGCATGGGAATCAGGACACCATTTACTATGAGGATCCAGTAACCCGGTGGCATACTGAATTGAAAGACCATATTTTTGTGGAATGGGGCGCGCATCATTTCGATTTGTGCCGGTGGTTTGCAGGTGGAGAAACACCCCGGCACATATCGGCGTTTGGCACGGTCCGGGGCAATGAACATTTCAAAAGCAAAATGGCGGTGTCCGCATCGTGTGATTACGCATCGGGCATCGTCGGTTGTGTTTCGATGGATCAGGCCTCCCGCTTTCCACGGGTGGGCAATACCCGCATCGGCATGAATTTCCGGGTGGAAGGCACACAGGGCGTTGTGGCGGGGGATATGGTATTTGACCTGGCGTTTGAATCCAGGATAAACGGTGGAATCAGCGGCCAGTTCGATTTCAGTCAGCCGCTCAGCAAGGAAGAGGACCCCTTTGGCTATATGTGGTGCGCATCCGTGCGCGACGGGCATCTCTGGCCCATGGCGGAATTAATCCGCAGTATTCATACAGGGGAAAAAGGACTGTGCAGCGGACGCGATAATCTTCACTCCGTCGCTTCTTATCTTGCGGCGATGAAGTCGGATGAATTGCACCGGCCCGTGGGACCTGAAGAAATTGTGCAAGGTTTAGCGTAAGTGAACCATTGAAAAAGGAAACGTTGATGATGCGGATAGGCATGGATGATACGGCATTACGCGCCAATGCAGGACCATTACAGGCTGAGGATATTCTCCGGAAGGCTTCCCGGTTGGGTGCGCAAGGCGTGCATTTTTCCACGGTAACCTCATTTTCCGGAAGAGACGAGCACGCCGCAAAAGCTGTTGCTCAAGTGGCGGAATCGCTGGAGCTGTATGTCGAAGTGGGCATGGGCAGTTGCAATCCTGCTTCAATGGTGCGCGCGCCCGGTGATGAACAACGGGATGTGCGCGAGGTGATGCGTGAAATGCTTCATGTGGCGCACTGGGCGGGATCGAACGTGCTGAGAACTTTTGTGGGATGGGTGGAAGAGCGCCGGTTAGACTCGCCGTCATGGCAGGAGCAATTGGAGCAAGTGGCTGGCATTCTGATGGAAGCAGCGCCTCTGGCACGGGAGTTGGGTGTGGTGATTTGCATCGAAAACCATATGGATATCACCGCGCATGAGCTGCGCGCATTGGTGGAATGCGCGGGATCGTCCACCGCGGGGGTATGTTTCGATACGGCCAATCCCTTAATGCTTTGTGAAGATCCTCTGGAAGCATGCCAGACGCTGGCGCCATATATTCATTGCACGCATATCAAGGATGCGGTGCTTGCGGGCACGATGGAAGAACCGAAGTATGTGTCGGCACCGCTGGGCCAGGGGCTTGTACCCTTCGACGCCATACTCCGGACTCTTGTGGAAGCGAGCCCATGCAGTACCCTCAGCATAGAAGACCATGGAGGGGTGTTTCCGACGCCACGGCCACGGGAAACAGATGAGGCGTTGAATGAACAACTACATGCAAATCGTGGAAAGCTTGAAATATGGCTTAGCCAAGGCAATGCCATCCTCGAACGCAATGATTTTCCCGTTTTACAGAACACGTTCGACGAAATTGCCCAAAAGGCTATCGCCGCCCGCTGCACACAAAAACTTGCCGCGCTTCAGGCGATTCTCAATAAATTCAATGGACACAGGTGACGCGATTCAGAAATCGTAGTGGTAAAAAAGTCCCACCGTGGAGATGGGACTTGCTATATACCTTAATTTATGGATTTATCCAAAATGTTTTTGCAAGAACGCTAGATCGAGTTGCGGGTAGACGGGGAAACGATCCAGGAGGGCCTTGGTGCGGGCACGGGCGGCGTCGCGTACAGCGGGATCGAGGACATAGGCGCGTTTGCTGGGTTGTCCGGCGTTCGGGCCTTTGTCTATCAAACCGGCCTTGGTGCCGTCCAGCACCATCTTGATGATGGCGGCGATTTCTTTCATTTCGGGTTCGCCCATACCGAGCGTGGTAACGGCGGGGGTGCCGAGACGCAGGCCGCTGGTGATGAGCGGGCCGTTGGGGTCGAAGGGCAGTGAATTGAAGTTCAGGGTGATGCCGCATTCGCGTACTGCGCCCGCGGCCTGGCGTCCGGTCAGGCCGCAACTGGTGCTGACGTCGATGAGCATGAGGTGGTTGTCAGTGCCGCCGGTGGCCAGCGTGAGGCCCTGGTCCATAAGGGCTTTGGCCAGCGCACGCGCGTTCGCTACAATCTTTTTCGCGTACGTCTTGAATTCCGGACGATTGGCTTCCGTCAGTGCGATGGCTTTCGATACGATGATGTGGCCGAGAGGTCCGCCGATCACGAGCGGGCAGCCCTTATCCACGGTTTCCGCGAATTCCTTTTTGCATAGCACGATGCCGCCGCGGGGGCCGCGCAGGGTCTTGTGGGTGGTTGAGGTAACAATGTGCGCGTGGTCAATGGGGTTGGCGTCGCCCTGGAATACCCCACCCGCGACCAGTCCGGCGAAATGGGCCATGTCCACCATGAACACCGCGCCGGCTTTGTCGGCAATCTGGCGCATGCGGTGGAAGTTAATTTCGCGTGGATAAGCGCTGTAGCCCGCAAGGAGGATCAGCGGCTTGAGATCCGAGACCATGCGGTCCAATTCATCGTAATCGATGAGGCCGGTTTCGCGGTTGACCGCATAGCTATACGCGTCGAACATTTTCGCGGACAGGTTGCGCCGGTAGCCATGGGTGAGGTGGCCGCCGGAATAGTAGTCCATACCCACGAGTTTTTGATTACCGAGGGCAGTGCGCACCTTTTCCCAATCGTCACGGGAAAGCTTGGACGGATCCTTGGCGTTGAGTTCTTCCATTTTGGGGATTTCGACGCGCGCGGTCAGGACGGCCCAATAGGCGATCATGTTGGCGTCCGCGCCGCTGTGGGGCTGCACATAGGCGTGTTCGGCATTGAATAATTTGCAGGCCTGCTCGCAGGCATAGGCTTCAACCGTATCCACGTTATCGCAGCCTTCATAGAAGCGCTGACCAGGGAAGCCTTCCGCGTATTTATCGGTAAGAAGGTTTGCCATGGCCTGCTGTGTGGCGAGCGAGCAATAATTTTCACTGGCGATCAGTTTCAGATAGCCACGCTGGTCGGCCAACTCCTGCACGATGGCCTTGGCCGCTTGCGGGGCCACCGAAGCCACCGAGGACAGGTTGGCGATATATCCTAAAAATCCCGCATCGATTTTGTCTGCCGGGGTGTTCTTCAAATATTCGTTAATGGCATTGTTTGACATATCCGGTTCTCCTTAACGCTGAAAAAACAAATCACCCAATCACAAAAGAAAAGGTAGTGCCGCATCCGTGAAAAACTGCTCCAAGAACATCTCTATGGTACCGTTTTCCCGTCACAGGATCAATGGGCGGGCTGTACACATATAAACCACCGGTGGATATCAAACTTGGTTTTATACAGAATTTCCCAATGGTTTTCTTCCGGTAGATGCAAAAATCAAGTGGCCAATTCCGCTTTTCGCACTTTGTGGATGATAATCCACAAACACAATACACACACCCCCACGATATGCGCCATGGACCACCTCCAGTTCAAGTGAAAGGATACGTGGCCATGGAAGAGTTGCTCGCCTATGCGGTTGATTGCAATCGGAAGCGACAGAATGAGGTAGTTACGGTTGTCCAACACCCCCTGCAAGACCGTGGCCATTGCCGAGGCCGCCACGGGAATCATCACGATCACAATTGCCGCGTAATTCTGGCTCCGCAACAGCGCCGATGCCGCGGGTATGCTCAATGCCATTGGAAGCACGATCACCAGTGAAAATCCAATAATCTCCCCTGGCCATGTCCAGGTCTCCTGAAATACCTTCATGCTCGGCACCAGGAGGTTATGCAGCACCACCAGAAAAATCGCGGGAACGGCCGTCAGCATCAGCCCAACAATCACCAGCGACGATACCTTGCCCACCACGTAGTCGTACCATCGGATGGGCTTCGAAAAATAAATCTCCATCAGGTTATTATTAAAATCGTTGCAAATCATCCCGCACCCCGCATACAGCGTAATAAGGAACAGCACCGGCGTCTGCAACCGCAAAAAATCAAAAAACATCTGCTCGGATACCATCAGACCCTTGATTTGATTCAACAACGGCGTCAGCGGATTGTTCGGATCCTGGATAACCACGTCGAACGCCACCACCTGGAGCAGCCGCACAATGCAATGGATCATCGCCACCAGCAACAACAATAAAAACGGTTTTGCCTTCACCAGCACGCGCAATTCCTGTTCAATGACAATCAGCCAGCGGAAGCCATGCCGCATCTTGCCCTCATAATGACGGTACGTCTGTTCATAAATCGGCACGGTTCATTCCTTTCCTGCGGCTTGTGTGAAAATTTCAGTAAGGCTGTGTCGTGCGGGGCGGAAATGGCGTATTTGCGTCTCCCGCGCACGGGCAATCTCAAACAGCGTGCGCGGGTCCGTGTTGTCCGGCGCCGTGACAAACAGGTTCCCGTCCTGCTGATCCTGCCACGTGAACCCCGCTTCCGCCAGCCCGGTGAGAAATCCGTCCTTATTATCACGGATGCGCACCTCGAAACAGCGGTCCACCACGGCGGTCAGTTCATCAATCGATCCCGCAAGCGCCACCACGCCGCCTTGAATCAGGATCACATTGTCGCACACATGCTGAATATCCGGCAGCAAATGCGATGACAGTATAATCGTAACTTTCCGCCGGCCGGCCACCTCTTTGATAAGTTCCAGCAATTCGATGCGCCCTTGAGGATCAAGGCCGTTTGTTGGCTCATCCAGGAGCAGCAATTTTGGGTCATGCACCAGCGCCTGTGCGAGTTTCACCCGCTGCAGCATCCCCGTGGAATACGTTTCCATTTTCCGGTAACGCGCCTCTCCCAACCCCACGTAATTCAGCACTTCATGCGTGCGTTCCATCGCATCCACCCGCGACATGCCGAACAGACGCCCGCAATACGTGATGAATGACACCGCGCTCACCTTGGGACTTACTGATTCCCGTTCCGGCATATAGCCCAGTTGCATGCGGACCTTCAACGCGTTCTTCGGCATGTCCATCCCGAACACGGTCACGGAGCCTTTCGTGGCACGATTAAAGCCCAGCAGCGTCTTCAATAGCGTGCTCTTCCCCGCGCCATTCGGCCCCAGCAGCCCCACCGTGCCCCCGTCTATGGAACACGTCACTCCATTGAGCGCTTTCAGATCCTCATAACACACTTCCACATCACGCAATTCAATTACTGACATTGGCATTCCTTAAAAACGTATATTAACATCCAGCGGAATATTCTGCTCATCCCCAGTCACTTCCACCAACTCCGTGTGTACATATCGCACTTCCAATACGCCCGATTCCGGGAAATAAATATCCAGTTGCCATTGACCCGGCGGAACGTTTTTCAGCTCAAAATCGCCCATCATATTAATGGCGCTGAATTGACCCGTAAGCTGTCCGATATCCGCCAGATCACCCACCTGCAAATTGGTCATGCCCGGAGCCCGAAGTACTGCGTAGCCAGCCAAACCAGGCGATCGGGAACAGTGGCCTTCAATGGTCACGCCCGAGGTATCGCCGAAGTTGTAATCCAACATGCGTCCTTCCTGGATCTCCAAGGGGACCCCTTGAATATCGTATAGTGCATTCAGATCGGCCCCCGCTGCCGATGAGACATAACTGACCATCGCCTGATAGGTGCCCGTCGACAATCCGTCAATGGTATAGTACCCGTTCTGATCCGTTGTGGCCGATTTCGTAGCTCCCCCGCCCATCACCACTACCATCGCCCCGGCCGCCAACTTCCCATTGCGGTACACATACCCATGCACGCCGCCGCCGGCCCCTAACCGCAACTCTACATTGTTGATGGTTCCTTGTTCTTCCAGGAACAACAACCTGCTGCTTACCGCTGGATAACTCGGATGGCGCGCCACCACCGTATACGATCCGGCGGGGAGGGGCGTAAACGAAAATGCCCCGTCTGATCCCACTTGCATGGACTGGCTTCCTGGCGTATCGCCCACTGCCGTCATCACCATTGCTTCGGATTCCGTGCCGGCCTCAATCAGCGTTACTTGCGTGCCTTGCGGACTCGCCCCATCGTTCGTCGTTACCCGCCCGGAAATCGTCCCACCCTTTTCACTCAGCAGCAGATTGACATTATCCAGGACCTGCCCCGCTTCCACACTGACCTCCAAACGGCTCGGGGTGAATCCGGTTGCACGCGCTTCCACCCGGTAAATCCCCGGCGCCACATACAACTCGTAGCTACCATCGGGATTGTTAAAATTCGTACCCATCGGCTGCTCGTCCGAGAAACGCGCCAGGCTCAAGCCACCCGATGCCGAGACTGGTGTTGCGCCTACCGAATATCCGCCCACCGGCGGCGTATTCGTCTCCTTCACCAGCACCACCCCGCGAATCACCGCCGAGGCGTCCATCACCACCTTGTTTTCCCGGTCCAGCAGCGCCCGGCCCACACGCCGCGGCGCATACCCTTGCATCGTGGCCGTCAGCCGGTACGCCCCCGTCTCCACTCCGTCAATCCTGAACTTGCCATCGGAGCCCGTCGTCGTATCACGGTTTATGCCTTG
Source organism: Candidatus Hydrogenedentota bacterium (assembly GCA_029565395.1). Classification (GTDB taxonomy): domain Bacteria; phylum Hydrogenedentota; class Hydrogenedentia; order Hydrogenedentales; family CAILVY01; genus CAILVY01. The sequence goes on from JAKQOG010000036.1 coordinate 18,339, forward strand.
CAGGCTTTCCATACCCATTCCCTCCACCACAATTCTCACCCCGTCAATCGGCTGACTCGCAGTGTCCACCACCGTTCCATAGATCGAATGCGTCCCTTCATCCACGGGATACAACATAATCTCCAGCCCCGTGATGTCGCTGTAGCCATTGGGATAAATCGGCTCCCCCGACGTCGCAATCTTATACCGCTCCTTCTGAGCAAACACCTGATAATTCCCCGGCGGCAGTTCCTTAATCGTAAAATTGCCCTCATTATCCGAGCGCGCGTCCCGAAACGCCTGTGCGCTTTGCATGGGTGATATTAACTGCTTATAGCTCGGAATACAGAGGACCTGCGCCCCCTGGACTGGTTTCCGCTTGCTGTCCACCACCCGCCCATACACATTGGTTCCCCCAAACATGAACACATCAATCCGAACGCTGCGGTTCGCCGCCGTTAAAATAAACGGGTCCGCCAATTGCGGTGAATGCCCCTCGGATGTCGCATACAGCCGGTATTCCTCGTTCAGCGGAACCCCCATTAACTCGTAATACCCGTCTTCCTCCGAGGAATCATGCAGCGGCGGCGCCTGTTTGACCAGGCTCGTCAGCGCTTGCGATAGCACGCTCTGCGAGGTGCACAATAAAATATCCGCGCCCTTAACCGGTTCTTTCTTCGGCGTCGTGACATACCCCCACACAATTCCCGCCGGATCCACCGTAAAATCCACCCCCTTAAGCTCCTGGTCGGGACGTGTAATAGACACTTTCTGATAGGGAATCACTTTTCCCACTTTATACGGAGTTTTCCGAAGATTAAGCGACAATCCAAACTCGCCCACCGGCAGCCCCGATACGCAGAAATTCCCCTCGTCATCCGTAACCGGCGGATCCCCCAGCCAATACGAAGACCGGAACGGACGATTCGGATCGCGCTCCTGCGTGAGTCCCGGCGTGCTTTGCTCCACCTCAATGATAATTCCTACCGCCGGTGCGTTCGTGCCCGCTTCCGTAACCCGCCCAAATACCATCGCGCCCTTCGACAGCTTGATCTTCACTGTTTGCTTCGGTTGCGTTTCCCTAACGGTTTCCACCTGTTCCACAGGGGTATATCCGGACGCATAGACACTGACCTTAAACGATCCCGCCATCGCCATCTTGAACTCCGCCTCCCCCTTGTCCCCCGTGCGAAGATCGTACGACTCGTTGAGCCGGGCCGCCTCCTCCTTCAGCGCATCCAGCGCCTCCATATTCTTCTCGCGAATAACCTCCGCATTACGCCGGTTCCAATCCTCTTGCTCCTCCGGCGTCCATTCCCGCCGGACCAGTACCCGCGCGTTCGCAATAGGCTTCTCCTCATGGGTATCCACCACTACCGCCAAAAGGCCATAGGGACGTTCCGTATTTTCCTGGGGGGCCGGTTCTTTCTTGACTTTGGCATCCGCCTTGAGCTTTTGCCGAAGTGGCACGGGGGCCTCATTGCGGAGACGGTCTCCCACCCCCCCGCTTTTGCGTTCTTCCGGACGTGCTGTGTATGAAATGGACGATACCGGCGGCGCGGAAGGACGCCGCGGCGCCAGAAACAGGGCCAGCAGCACCAGTGAAACCAGCATCACCACCACGGCGCCTACTATATGCACCGAGGAAATGGATGAACCTGGACCATGCCGTCGAGCCATACTGCACCTTCCGTTTACCGGGGCTTGCCGCCATTTCCCGCCCAAATACCTCCTGTACATACCCGGCGGGCAGTGCGTCATCCCGGTCTCTTACAAGCTGCAAAGTAAAACGCCATCTTAACATACTATTATGACGTTAAGACGGCGTTACAGATCAATTTCAGAATTTCGGCGCGTGGCCTCGCCCGAAATATTTCCACAAGGGAATCAGAGCCACGATAAATGTACCCAGGCCCAACAGCAGGCTGGACAACAACGAATACGCTCCGCTATAGCCCGCCGCCGACAGCATCATCGACGTGGCATATGCATCGTATTGGCCTTTGCCGCCCGAAACGCCATGTAAAATCAGCACATAGAAATTCGTCACCGAAACGATCAGGCCCGTCATGGCCAGCACGATTAAGAAGCCGGCCGCCAGCGTGCTCATCGTATACCGGAACCGCGATTTCTCCTGTTCCTTCAGCCGCACAATCCGGAGGCGCTCCTCTACCCGCCGGTGCAACGTTTCCGGCGCTGTGCGCATCGGTTCCCCGCTCAAAGCGGCTTCAATCGCCGCGTCTATGTCAATCGGTTTCCTGGTATCCATGACGGAATACCTCCTTCTCCACAATCTTTTTCAATTGTTTTCTTGCCCTAAACATCCAAGTTTTCAACGTCCCCATCGGAATTCGCATAACCTGCGCTATATCCTCATACGAAATCCCCTGCAAATAATACAGGGTGATGATCGTCGCATAGCGATCCGGAAGCTTCTGCACGCACCGCCGGATATGTTCCGGCATATCCGATGCATCCGGCGGGTCCACCGACGCTTCCAACATGTTCGCCGGTGACAATTCCACTTCACCCCGCCGTTTCCGGCGGTTCAGTTCCGTCAAACAAACACTGCACGTCACCCGGTACATCCATGTGCTGAAACTGCAATCGCCCCGGAAGCCTTTCAGCAGGCGGAACGCCTTTAAAAACGCCTCCTGCGCCATATCCTCCGCAAGCGCCGCATCCCGCATAAAACGGTATGCCACGTTATAAATGATATGTTGGTGCCGGCGCACCAGTTCCGAAAACGCCTCCGTATCCCCGCGCTTGGCCCGTTTCACCAAAGCCATGTCATTCGGGGCGGCGTCCTCACGTCCCAACTTCGTCGCGGGAATTGCCGCAACGGAATTCGAGGCGCGGAACGTCCAAGGCAGCAAAGTGGTCATGTCGTGCTCCTTGTTATCCAAATGTCGCCATTCAGCGAGTTCAACGATAGCCGGGAGCGCCCGTCGCCCAGGGAACCGTGAAGTTCACGCTGCCGCACTGCCGGTGTGTTCTCCTGGAACACGAAATCCGACCGGACCGTACCTCGGCCCGTGCATGCGTCCACCTGGGCGGAGCAGCCTTCCGGCATGACCAGTGTAATACCGCCGTTCATAACATTCAACTCGCAGGCCTCCACGTCCTTCGCCAGCAACGTTGCATAAACGTTCCCGTTGGTTGTTGACGCCTGTAATTTACCCTTTAACATGTTTGCGTAAATACTGCCATTCACCGTCTCCAGCGTTGTCGTATTCTCCGCGTCATACACCCGTATACGGCCATTTGTACTCTTCGCCACCACCGGCTTCGTGGCCCCCAATACCTCTATATCCGTATTGTTGCCTTGAACCGTGATTTCGCCGCAACCCTTTGCTATCCAAACATTTCCATTCGTCCCAACCAGCCGGATATTTGTCCCTTCCGGTACCTTCACACTATAATCCACGCGCAAATCCACCACGTCCGGACGCTCTTCCGGCTCCGTTAAAATCGTCACCGCCTCCGAATCCGAATCCACCTTGATCAGCGTCTTTGCATACTGTTCCGCCACCGCTTTCGTGTCATACGACTGCGTGTAGGCCCGGATATCCACCATCACCTCAATCGCGTCAATATCCCGTTCATGCGGCATGACCGACACCGCCCCGTCCGCATTGGTAATTTGGAGGAGCTTCGCCGAGGGCAGGGTCAAGGTGCGGTAATCCTGCACCCCGGGACGAACCACCTCCCGGGGAAGCTTCGGGGCCAACACGCCAACCGTAAAGCCCTGAATGGCTGCGGCAATCACTACCGCCAGCCCTATGCTGCGCACTAAACTGCCCATACTTTTCACCTTATCCCTTTGACCCCAAGGCCTTTTTGCAGGTTTCACAATTCCGGGCATCCCTTGCTACAATACGAGCGGACAAGTGTAAAGAAACCACAACCCCGCTGGAGCGAGTCCAACCACCGGAAAGGCAATAGAATGAGATCGTTCCTGCTTATGTTACCCGTACTTATAGTTCTTGTTACCCTGATTTACTCCGTGGCCCGCCACATCGGCCGCCTCTGGCTCGATCACCGCGTCAAAATGGCCCTTCTCGAAAAACTCGAACGCAAGCCGGAACTCCTCAATTCCTACGAAGACCTTCAATCTTTCGTCGAGGGCAGCTCGTCCGACATGGAATCCACCGAATCCGTCGACTTCGCTCTCACCGGACTCATTCTCGCCGTCATCGGAGTCATCTGCGTCATCCTCTACGCCACCGTCGGACAAGGCCGCTGGGCCGTCGGCGCCTACTGGGGCGGCGTCGCATGCGTCGCCCTCGGATTCATCCTCGCCATCCTCGGCGCCGTCATCCGATTCCTTACCCGCACCCCCATCGGCCACCCCTTCGGCAAAAACGAACCTAGACGGCGGTGACTATTGTAGACGCGACGTCCCCGTCGCGTACAATAAGCGGCACGGACGGCGGTGACTATTGTAGACGCGACGTCCTCGTCGCGTATAAAAAGCGGCGTGGACGGCGGTGACTATTGTAGACGCGACGTCCTCGTCGCGTATAAAAAGCGGCGTGGACGCCGCTTCCACAAAAGATACAATACTTCTGTTGCGGTCTTATGTAGACGCGACGTCCTCGTCGCGTATAAAAAGCGGCGTGAACGCCGCTTCCAGAATAGATACTTTTGCCCTCGTGTATGGAACAACCACCAAGTGTGTGATCTTTTTTTGAATAGATTAAATCCAGTAGGTAAAATAGTCTTGAGTAGCGTTGAAATTAGGGGAGCGGTAGCATGCTGGTAGAAAATAATTCTGGAAAAGAAGACACAGTATCCTCATCCCGAATAATAAGCGGCGCGGACGCCGCTTCCACGGAAGACACAATACGCCCAGTACAATATGTAGACGCGACGTCCCCGTCGCGTATAAAAAGCGGCGTGGACGCCGCTTCCACAATAGGAACAGGTCAACCAGCACTCTTAGAAGATAATCAACCTATCCTCTATGAGTGGTTCGATCCCCGCCAGCCAGTCGGATATGTCCACGGTGGAAATTTACCGCATTGGCGTCAGGACGGTGTTACGTATTTTGTAACTTGGCGGACTGCCGATTCCATGCCTGAAGAACGTGTAACGCAATGGAAACAAGAGCGTGAAGAGTGGCTAGCGCGTCATCCCGAACCGCATGATACCAAAACCAAAGCAGAGTATGACCGACTATTTAGTGCTCGATGGGAACGCTGGCTGGATGAATGCCACGGAGAGTGCCTTTTAGCAAAGACTGAGTTCAAGGTATTGGTTGAAGGAGCCTTAAGGTATTATGATAAGAAACGTTATCTCCTTGGTGAATATGTTGTGATGCCCAATCACATACATGCACTGGTAACTCCTTATGAGAAGAATGAACTTTCGGACATCCTGCAGAATTGGAAATCGTTTACTGCACATGTGATCAACCAAAAGATCGGGCGAAAGGGAACTTTTTGGCAGAAAGAAGGTTTTGATCATATTGTCCGAAGCCCCGAAGAATTGGAACGGATCGTGCAATATATTCAGAATAATCCACGATTAGTAACGTAGACACAACGTCACCGTTGCGTATAAGAAGCGGCGTGGACGCCGCTTCCACGGAAGACACAATACCCCCAGTGCGCTATGTAGACGCGACGTCCCCGTCGCGTATAAAAAGCGGCGCGGACGCCGCTTCTACCATAAGCACGATATAGAAGCTTATCACCAATATACACATTGCATGGAGAGTAGCCTTCAGGTACTCTTGGAGGTGAGTTGGCAGGAATAGATTCATGGCGGATTATCATAAAATCGGATTGTTAATGGTTCAAAACGGCGCGATGTTACTGTGCCGGAAGAATACGCTGTCCGCCAAGTTGATTTTGCCGGGCGGGACGCTGGAGCCGGGGGAATCGGCGATGGAGTGTCTGGCGCGGGAATTGCAGGAGGAATTGGGCGAGGTTACGGCCTCGAATGTGACCTTTATTGGACGTTATGAGGATCGTGCGGCCACGCCGGACCCGAATGAGTATAAAACCGTGCGGATAGACTTGTATCAGGGAGATTGGACGGGCACGCCGGTGGCCTCGTCGGAAATTGTGGAGTTGGTGTGGTTCGGTCCGGATTCGGACCCCGCACAATTGACGCCTATTCTGATCAACAAGATTCTTCCGGATCTCTTAAAGAGAAATATACTTCCATGGACTCATGTCTGATTCTTTATAAAAGTCCTACCTGGAGATAGGACCTACTAAAAGGACATTTTTAAGAAATTCTGTAGTGTGAATATGATGGAGAATACCAACAAAAATCAAAGCATTCTCGAAAAAGATCAGCTTGAATTGCTGGCACCTGCCAAAGACGCGGAATGCGGCATCGCCGCGATTCAGTGCGGGGCGGATGCGGTGTATATCGGCGCGAACCGCTTCGGCGCACGTGAGAATGCCGCCAATACCCTCGATGACATCGAGAGACTGGTCCATCAGGCCCATCTTTATTGGGCGAGGGTCTATGTGACGATCAACACGCTGCTTCGCGACGATGAAATCTCCCAGGCGCAAAAATTGGCCTGGCAGCTTCACGAGATCGGTGTGGATGGGTTGATTATCCAGGACACCGCCCTGCTCGAACTCGATCTGCCCCCTCTCCCGCTCATCGCCAGCACGCAAATGCATACTAACACGCCGGAGAAAGTGGCTTTTCTCGATGCCGTGGGATTTCAACGCGCCATCCTCGCCCGTGAACTCGACCTGCGCCAGATCCGCGCCATCCGCAAAGCAGCCGGCCACATTGAACTGGAATGTTTCATTCACGGGGCCTTGTGCGTGTGTTACAGCGGGCAATGCTACCTGAGTTACGCCATCGGCGGACGCAGCGGGAACCGTGGCCAGTGCGCCCAGCCCTGCCGGAAACGCTATACCCTGACCGATGCCAACGGCCAAATCCTCCAGTGCGGGAAGCACTTGCTTTCCCTGCGCGATTTAAACCTCTCCGGAAGCCTGAACGAACTAATAGACGCCGGCATCACTTCCTTCAAAATCGAAGGACGCCTTAAAGACAAAGCCTATGTAGCGAATGCCGTGGCGTGGTACCGGGCGCGTCTCGATGCGATCATGAAGGATTCCGGGCTGCACAGAAGTTCTTCCGGCGTTTCCAACATCGGATTCACCCCGGATATCACCAAAACTTTTCATCGCGGATTTTCTGAATATTTCCTGAACGGGCGCACAGGCAAAATCGGTTCCCTGGACACGCCGAAAATGATGGGCGAACCTCTCGGCCCCGTAACCAAAATCAAGGGCAGCAAAATAACCGTTGACACCAAGGCTCTATTGCATTCCGGCGACGGCATTTGTTTTCTGACTTCCGAAGGGGAATTACAAGGGAGTACTATAAATTCCGCCTCTGCAAACACTATCGTGCCCGACAAACCAGAGGGAATCGCCCAAGGCGCCTTCCTCTACCGGAACCACGATCATGTCTTTCTAACGCAACTCAACAAAAGCCGCATGGAACGGCATATTTCCGTTTCATTGTCCTTGCGGAGGGTAAAGGAAACCCTCACCCTCTCAGCGCACGACAACGATGGCGTCAGCGCCTCCATTTCCATAGAACACCCCAAAACACCAGCCGAAAAACCCGATTTAGCCCGGGATACGATAAAAAAGCAACTCTCAAAAACAGGCAATACCCCGTATCAATGTGATGCTGTGGAAGTAGAAATCTCCGAAACCGGATTTTTACCGCAATCCGTCCTAAACAACCTGCGCCGCACTGTGCTCGATGCCTTGTCCAAAGCCCGGAGGGCGCAACACCCGCGAAAAACAGGCGGCATCATCCCGAATGACGTCCCTTATCCTGAAACAACTCTCTCCTATCGCGGGAATGTGCTAAATCATGCCGCCGAAGCCTTTTACCTGCGCCATGGCGTCACCCAAATCGAACCTGCTGCAGAATCGGGGCTCAACATGACCGGCCGCACCGTTATGACCACTCGATATTGCATCAAATACGAACTCGGCCTGTGTCCCCGCGAAAATAAATCCGCGGTCCTCGCCGAACCACTGATCCTGACGGGGGAAGAAGGCGACCGCCTCCAACTCCGTTTCCACTGCAACCAATGCCACATGGAGATTATATTATTGGAGTAACGCAACAAATTATTTGTTCCGGACGATCCGCACGCCCATGAAATCCACGCGCATGTCCGGCGCCGCAAACCACGACCGGTACGCACACCCGCACTCCGGCGTCAGGATGCACCAACTGCCGCCCCGCGTAACCCGCTCTTCCCTCTCCCCTTCCACCCATGCCGAACCGTCCATAGGCGCTCCCTGATAATCAGAATGGCAGCGATCCTCGCACCACTCGCACACATTACCATGCAGGTCGTGGAGTCCCCAGGCATTGGGCCGCTTCTCCCCCGCCGGATGGGTTCGGCCCGCCGCATTGTCCGGCGTCCACGCATAATCGCCGAGTGATTCACCATCATCGCCAAAACACCACCGGCCCGTGCTGCCCGCCCGGCATGCATATTCCCATTCCGCTTCCGTGGGCAGCCGGAACACCCCCAGCCCCATCGCATTGAGTTTTTCGATAAACGCTTTGCAATCCTCCCACGACACACTCTCCACCGGCAACCGTTCATCCCCTTGAAATCCCGAAGGATTCTCCCCCATGATCGCTTTCCATTGTCCCTGCGTGATGGGATATTTTCCCATCCAAAAACCGTGCGAAATAGTCACGGCATGCTCTGGCTGCTCCTCCGCCGGTCCGTTGTTCTGTCCCATGGTAAAAGACCCCGGCGGAATCCACGCCAATTCGATTCCCGCCACCACAATGGGGTCGCGCGCCTCTTTTTCCGATTCCAACCGCCTGCGCTCCACCGTCACCCGAACCGTTTCATGATAACGGACTATCGCCGCCTGGCATAGGCGCTGAGCCTCCTGGAAATCCGGCAATGTGCCATCTATGGCAAGAAACAACGCTTCCGCCGCGCCCCATTCCTCCGGTGCATAGTCCGGCGCCTTCAACATCACTGCCTTGCGCCTGACTGTTTCCAGCTCCTTTCGCGGTTCGACAAGTTGCTCCTCACCGATGCGCCGCGCTTCCCCCAAAGCTTCCAGATACAGTTCCGTGGCGCGGGCATACCGGCAGGTGGCATCCTGCAAACCCGGTGTTTTTCGAGCGGCTTCTTCTTCATGGGCTGCTTTTTCAAAAGCGGCCGGGGCAAGTGTTTCCGCTTCCGCGCGCCGGGCTGTTTCCTTCGCCACCTCCATCGCATGCTGGGCGGCCTTGAGCGCCCGGATTTCCGCCATCACCTGTCCGGCACGCTGTTCCGCGTCCATAAACCGTGTATATGACGCATCATAATGCGCCTGTGCCGAAGCAAACTGCTTCAAGCGCTCATAGGCTTCGCCATCCCGGAACGCCTCAATGGCGGTGGTGAAAATTCCATACGCAAGTTTATCCGCACCGGCTTTCTTGGCATCTTCCGCAGCCTTGTAGGCGCGGGTTTTTGAAAAGACCGCGTCCTGTGATGAGATCGTTTCATCCTTTAGGACGGGCGTTACGGTCCGGGACGATAAAAAAGCGCGAAGTTCCGCCGCAAATGCTTCGGCAGACGGAAGGCGGTTTTCCGGATCTTTGATTAGCGCTTTATCCACAAGCGTGCACAACGTCCCCGGTAAATCGGGATTTAACATGCGCAGCGGCGGCCAGGATTCCTGAAGCATGCGCACCATCGCCCGGCTGGGATCTTTTTCCTCGATGGGTTTCCGCCCTGACAGCATTTCATATAACGTAATGCCCAGTGAAAAAACATCGGAACGTGCATCCCCCACTCCCCCACGGATGATTTCCGGCGCCATATAGCCCGGAGTCCCCCCCGGTTCATTTCCAGCCCCGCCCGCGGCGGCATCAAAAAAATGCGCCACGCCAAAATCCGCTAACTTCGCCCGGCTGCCATCAATCTCCAGTAAAAGATTCGCCGGTTTTACATCCCGGTGAAGGATACCCGCCTTATGCGCATGGGCCAGCGCGTCCGCGCAGTCCAAGGCGATACGTGCGGCCCGGTCCGGCGCGAGGCCATTCCGATTCACCTTCAACAACATGGCGGCATTCGATCCGACAAATTCCAATACAAAATAATTCCGGCCCTGATACTCGCTGTACTCAAAGATCTGAACAATGCATGGATGCTTTCCCAGGGCTGCGATGGCCTTGGCTTCCTGTAAAAACATGGCCTCGTGCCGTGCATCCAGGAACTCATGCAGAAACTTGATCGCCACAAAGCGCCCCAGCTTTGCGTCCTGCGCCTTATATACCGTGCCATAGGCGCCTTTCCCGATTACAAACAGGACTTCATAGTTACCCAGGTGCGTACCCACCAAGGGATCTATCAAGGCATCCTGCCGGCCTTTGGCCGGCTTTGCCGCATCAGCGATTAAGCTGTCAATCGACGGGTCCATACGTTCACCGATTCCATACGACACACATCATAACCAACCAGCGGGGTCAAGGCCAACGTAATGCCAAGCCGTTCCACGCTTCGCCGGGTTGCTTCAACCTGTTTTCCATCAGGCGAATAATGATATCCTTTAATAAGATTATGGAGCAATAGCAGTAGGATGATGAATGAATGGCGGCCGCGGACATCCCCAAAAGAGTAAGCCATCTGGTATTCCAACCCCACCGGGTGCGGCGCATCCGCACGTTTCTACGGTTTCAAAACGCTCAACGCCAACTGGCCCATATTCGGAATGAGATTGAGCAAGGCCAGGTTGTCTTGAATTCCCGCCCGGTGTACATGAATCTTGAGCCCGGCCCCTTGTGCAATCTGCGCTGCAAGTTCTGCTGCACCGCCAACGGAATCAGCACCCTGAAACGGGAATTGCTTCTGCCGGAAACATTTCAGCGTATCACCAGGCATCTGCCCATGGATTCGCTTTATGAAGTAAACCTGTATAACTGGGGCGAGCCCTTGTTGAATCCGCATCTCCTCCACTACATCCGCTTTTTTGCGCAACGGGGAATCCAGGTGGTAATTCACACCAATTTCAGCGTGCGCGATTATGACGAGGCCTTTATGGAGGCATTGGTGCAATCGGGGCTGGGGCATCTCGCCGCATCGGTGGATGGCGCCTCCCGGGAGTCCTATGAAAAATACCGCATTGGCGGAGACTTTGACCGGGTGATTCATAATCTCGAGCGGCTGGCCCGCGTGAAGAAAAAAGTGGGCGGCGATACCCCGCGCATCAGCTATAAAATGCTGCTCCATCGCTACAATCAGCACGAGGTGGAACAAGCCCGCAAACTCGCCGAATCCCTTGGGGCCGAATTCTGGCTGCAAGAAAATTTCGGCATGACAGAGGAAGACCGGGCGGAATGGACCGCGGATAGCGTGCGTGAGAAATACGGCCTGGGCCCCATTACCAATGTCGACATGAACGGACAGACCCGGGTGACAACCGAGTGCCGCCAACTCTGGGACACCCTGGTGGTTAACGCAAACGGGGATGTCTTCCCCTGTTGCATTGTATGTACGCCCGGGAGCGCTGTTGGGAATATTATCGAGCAGCCATTTGAAAAAATATGGAATAATGAAAAAATGCAATATCTTCGCCGATATGTACTTGATACGACCCTGCAGGCGCCAAGCTTTTTCAATTCGTGTTCGGGGTGTGCTTTTCGAAACTGCATATTCAAGTGCAATGTGTTATAATTATCGATAATAATATTTAGAATGTACAAAAAAACTGGGGTTGGGATATAATATACGGTGTTTGGGCAAGATGTTCGTGGAGGGTAACGGTCTTGGCGCGGGAAGATATTTCATCAGCAAAAGCTTCCGTAGCAATTGTCAACGATGATCCCCTGCAATTGAAGCTTTTGAGCGCTATGTTGGAGCAGGCAGGTTTCCACGTCTCTAGTTTTTTATCCGCGGAGGATGCGCTGCGTCAGACAGGGAATTCTATGCCGCCAGATCTTATTATCACGGATTTGAATATGCCTGGAATTGATGGGTGGCGCTTTTGCCGCTTACTGCGCTCTCCAGAGTATCCGGTATTTCATAAAGTTCCTATTCTCGTTGTATCCGCGACATTCAGTGGAGAGGAAACGGAACACATTTCCTCGGAATTAGGCGCCAATGCCTTTCTTTCTCTGCCGGCGGACCAGCACGAGATTCTCTCGGCTGTGGAGCATTTGCTGGAACTCCAGGAGGCGCCGGAGTGTCTTCGCCGTGTATTGATTGTGGATGACAGCAAAACCTTCCTGAGTGCGATGAAAAAAACATTTGAGAAGAATGGTTATGGCGTGGATACGGCGCTGACGGGCGAAGAGGCGGCACGGAAGTTCGCCGCCGGCAAATATGAAGTGGTAATACTCGATTATCATCTCCCGGATGTGGAGGGGGATACCCTGTTGGTGGACTTTCTGAAGCAGCGTCCACAGACCGTTTATCTCATGATTACCAGCGATCCACAGCCGGACTTGGCGCTGCAATGGCTGAAGGCCGGCGCAAGTGCGTATGTCCGGAAGCCCTTTGATCCCCGCTATCTTCTGGAAGTATGTGAGAAGGCGCGGCGGGAAAAATCCCTCCTGGGCATTGCTGATCTCATAGAAAAGCGAAGTCAAGTATTGCAGAAAAAAGAAGAACATCTTCAGCGGATGACGTCCAGGTTGCCCGGTGTTGTATACCAATCCTTTACCCATCCTGATGGCACTACGGAAATCCGGCATGCCGATGGGCGGATAGAGGACATTTTCGGCGTAAAACCAGAACCACACCGTTTATTTGATCAATTCATGGAGCTTTTGGATCCCCGGGATCTTGAGAAGCTCCTTCAGTCGATTCAGGAATCGGCGGATGAAAGGAAACAATGGGATTTCGAGGGCCGGATCAGAAAGCCTACCGGTGAAACGGTCTGGATAAAAGGCGTATCGGTTCCAGAGCAGTCGGACGGCGAAACGGTCTATAACGGCATTATCGTTGATATCACAGAACGCAAACGCACGGAAGAAGTGCTTCAACTGCGTCTGCAATTAACCCAGTATTCAGCAACGCATTCATTGGATGAACTGTTGCAGCAAATGCTGGATGAGGTGTGCCGAATTACGGACAGTCCCATCGGCTTCTACCATTTTGTGGAGGGCGATCAGAAAACACTTACATTGCAGGCATGGTCCACGCGAACACTGAATGAATTTTGTACAGCCAAAGGAAAAGGAATGCATTATAGCATTGACAAGGCGGGCGTGTGGGCGGATTGTATCCGTGAACGTTGTCCGGTAATTCATAACAACTATGATGCATTACCCCATCGAAAAGGCATGCCGCCAGGTCATGCGCCAGTGATTCGGGAGTTGCTGATCCCCGTGCTTAGAGAAGATAAAGCCGTAGCGGTGCTGGGGATCGGAAACAAGCCCTTCGATTACACCCAACAGGACGTTGAAACCGTTTCTTTCCTGGCCGATGTGGCCTGGGAAATCACCTTGCACAAAAAAGCTGATGAAGAAATGGAGCGGCTAAATGAAATCCTGGAAACCACCAATGATATGGTTTCCATATCCATGCCAAATGGGAAAATAGCGTATATAAATACGGCGGGACGGCATTTGCTGGGAATGGACATGACCACGGATTGTACGCAGTGTGTCATTTCAGATCTTCATCCGGCATGGGCGGCTAAAATTATCCTGGAAGAGGGGATTCCCGCCGCCATAGAAAAAGGAATGTGGCAGGGCGAAACAGCGATTCGGTGCAAACATGGCAGAGAAATCCCCGTTTCCCAGGTCATTCTGTCTCATCGCTCCAAAAACGGCGATCTCAGCCATATGTCCACTATTATGCGGGATATATCGGAACAAAAGAAGTCTGAAGAACTATTGCAGTTTAACGCGGACAGGACCCAAACGCTTCTTCGGCTTAATCAGATGACGGAATCGCATCTTAACGAGATTACGAATTTTGTATTAGAAGAGGCTGTGCGGTTGACGAAGAGTAAAATCGGCTACTTGGCGTTCCTGAATGAGGACGAAAGCATCCTAACCATGCATAGCTGGTCACAGTCCGCAATGGCGGAATGCACCAGTATCGAAAAACCTTTTGTATATCCGGTGGCTACAACAGGATTGTGGGGGGAAGCCGTACGTCAGCGGCGGCCCATTATCACGAATGATTACTCAGCACCGAATCCCTGGAAAAAAGGATATCCCGATGGACACGTTCAGGTATATAGGCATATGAATGTCCCGATCTTCTCCAGTTCCCGGATCGTCCTTGTCGCTGGAGTGGGCAACAAAGAGTCAGCCTATGATGAACACGATGTGCAGCAACTAACATTATTAATGGAGGGCATGTGGCGGCTCATCGAGCGGAAACGGGTACATGAGGCCTTGCGCGAGAAAGAGTTGTGGTTGAGCACGATACTGGAGGCATTGCCAACGGGCGTGATGATTATCGATGCGGAAACAAGGACGATCATGGATGTGAATCCCGCCATGGCCCATATGGCAGGGGAATCAAAAGAACATATCATCGGGCAGATCTGCCACCGGTTTGTTTGTCCCGCGGATGTTAGGAAATGTCCGATATGCGATCTGGGGCAAGTTGTGGATCGTTCCGAGCGTATTATGTTGACGGCGTCCGGCCAGAAGAAACAGATCCTGAAGACGGTGCATCCCACGGTTCTCGGGGGCCGGAATGTGCTCATAGAGAATCTGGTGGATATTGAAGACAAGAAACAATTGGAAGAGCAATTGCACCAGGCTCAGAAAATGGAAGCCGTGGGGCAATTGGCGGGGGGGATAGCCCACGATTTTAACAATATTCTTGCCGCGATTCTGGGATATTCAGAACTTGCCTTGGATGAAGTGCCACAGGATCATCCCTTATATGAATACGTGTGTGAAATCGCTAAAGCGGGCAATCGGGCGCGTGACCTGACCCGGCAACTACTGACCTTTGCCCGGAAACAAGAATTGACGCTGCAGCCCCTTAATCTGAATCGCGTGGTATTGGGGATTGAAAAAATGCTTCGTCGAACGCTGCGTGAAAATGTTGACATAAAGGTTAAGCTTTCCCCTGAGATTGGCGCCATTCAAGGGGATCCCGGTCAAATAGAACAAATTATTTTGAACCTTGCAGTGAATGCCCAGGACGCCATGCCCGACGGGGGGATATTGGTCATTGAGACCGTGGACATTTTCCTGGATGAAGCATATGCCAAAAGCCATCAAGGTATTGCCGTGGGCGCTTATGTGCTCTTGACATTAAGTGACAGTGGCGCCGGCATGGACAAGGAAACCCTGGCAAGAATCTTTGAGCCTTTTTTCACCACCAAGGGCGCGGGTAAGGGCACCGGCCTCGGGCTTTCCACGGTCTATGGGATTGTGCAACAGCATAAAGGTCATATCTGGGCCTATAGCGAGGTGGGTGAAGGCTCGACATTCCGTGTGTATTTTCCGAGACTTGAGACAGCGAGCGATCCGGAGCCATCCCTTGAACATGTAACAGAATCACGAGGCGGTACAGAAACCGTTTTGGTAGTGGAGGATGAGAAAAATGTCAGGAATCTGACTTGTACACTGTTACGGCGGCTTGGTTACACGGTACTGGAGGCGGCAAATGCACAAACCGCCCTTGAAATCGCAAAAAACGGCCCGCATGGCATTCATTTGGTACTCACGGATGTGATCATGCCGGATATGAACGGGAGGGAATTGTACTCACACTTGTCGGCCTTAAATGCGAACATTAAAGTGCTCTATATGTCCGGATACACGGCCGACGTCATCACTCACCACCATGCGCTCGAACCTGGCGTACAGTTAATTCAAAAACCGTTTACTTTCATCACCCTGTCGCAAAAAGTACGGGAAGTCCTGGATCAGCGATAAGCAATGAAGCGCTTTGCTCTTTGTACACGCTGTAATATTTGCCTTCCAGTCATTTCAACACGATAAAGCGTTATGCGGGGCCGACGCAGAAACCATCTTCCGTAGGAGGCACGGCGCCGGGGCAGGCATGGTAGCCGTCCGAATTAAAGAACTGAATCAATCGCAGCAATTCAGACAGGTTCACATGCCAATCCGCCGGGTTGTAATCACTTTGATGATAGGTGCAACTCACCCAGTCTCCCGGACCAGGATTGTATCCATCTTCGCCCGCCGCATCGCAATGGTATCCGTCTGAATTGAAGAATTGGATTACGCGCAGCAATTCGGACAGATTAATGAGTCCATCGTGATCTTGATCAGCCACGTGCCATTCATCCTCCGCCCCGCCTTCGCCTTCACCTCCACCTTCCCCTTCGCCTCCGCCTTCACCTTCCCCTTCGCCCCCGCCTTCGCCTTCCTCTCCGCCTTCACCTTCCCCTTCGCCACCACCTTCACCTTCCTCTCCGCCTTCTCCTTCGCCTTCCCCTTCCCCTTCGCCCCCACCTTCACCCTCAACTTCCTCAGAAATCCCAATGCCCCACAGAATGACAGTATTCGGGCTGTTGTTTGCATTAGAAACGATTGTAAACACACCTTGCCGCACTCCGAGCTCGGTGGGCACAAAAGAAATATGCCTCCCACAGGATGAGCCCGGTTCCAACATACCAACCACACAATAGCCTTTTTCATCGGTAAAATCGCCGGAAAGGGAAATATCTTCAATTTCGACCGTGCCCGGCCCTGGGTTAAAAAATCCAATTTCCTCGGATTGTGAGCTACCGCCTATCGGGACTTTGCCAAAGTAGTGCGGGGTGGTAATCTCCTGACACAATCTGTACTGCATGACTTCCAGTGCAAACTCATCGATACTCCAGGTATCGGCGTCAATGCCGTAATATCGGAAGGCCAAGTAGATGTCTTGTCCTATATAGGAGGACAAATCGAGCGACATCCCTTCCCAGACTGTTTCTTCGCCAGGACCTGTTTCAGCAAGTTCGATAAAGTCACCGTCAGCAGGATTCCAACTTCCTTGAGAAATCCACACCGCGGTGTTCTGATATGTCATGACAACGCCGGAGTTCCGGTATTGCCAAAATCGTAGCGTGGCGGCCAACTCAGTATCAGGGATATGAATTTTAGGGGAAACCAGCCAGGAAACCGCATTATCGCTCGTACCGGCCGTTACATGATGAGCACAATCCCAGTTATTGACAGACCCCTGCGACCACCCAGGATCATCCACAGGGCCAGTCCGAGTGGCCTGCCAACCCCGTGGGGGCATTACCCCTTCGCTAAAACCGTTTTGAAGGAGCACGCGCCGCTGAATCCAAACGTCCGCGCCTGTTACGGCATTATTTACCGTAATAGCATCCAGTTGGTTATCGCCATCAATGTCTCCCACGGCAATACTGCTGGTGGAATTGCTTCCCATTCTTTGTCCGCTGTCAGAAAAACCGCCACTGCCATCATTCCACCACAGTGTATTTGCGCCGTCCGAGTCGCCTACTAGAAGATCCAAGTCTCCATCACGATCAATATCCCCAAGCGCCACATCACGGCTCGATGAATACCCAAGCGCCTGACCACTATCCAGGAACACGCCCTCCGTGCCGCCTTGTATCCCGCCTTGATTCAACCATACCGTGTCCGGTTCCCCATCATCATTCCCGATAACCGCATCGAGATCACCGTCGCCATCCAGGTCGCCCAGCGCCACACTATCGCCTTCCCCGGGATCCAGGCTCTGACCGCTGTCGGTAAAACCGCCATCTCCATCATTGAGCCAAACACGATCCGGATCCCCGCTGTTATTCGCGACAAAGGCATCGAGATCGCCATCGCCATCCAGATCACCCAGCGCTACCGCGCGGCCATCGTCGCTGCCCAGCGCCGCGCCAGCAAGAAACGTCCCTTCCGTCCCACCTTGGCTGCTCCCCTGGTTAATCCAAACCTGATCGGGCGTTACTTGATCGCATGCGACATAGGCATCGAGGTCGCCATCGCCATCCAGATCGCCCAGGGCCACCTCCGCGCCATAATTCACAGCCAGGCTTTGGCCGCTATTGGTGAACGTTCCGTCCCAACTATTCATCCAAACTTCACAGGGGCCGCCATAGTTTACAATGAACGCGTCGATAAAGCGATCTCCATTCAAATCGCCCAGGGCTACCGCTCCAGTATCCACACAGGCCAGGGCTTGTCCGGAGTCGGTAAAAGTGGCAGACGCCATTCCGTTATTGGTATAGACCTTGGCGGGCAGGCCGGCACTGTAGAGGACAAACGCATCCAAGTCACTATCAAAGTCCAGGTCCGCCAAAGCCACATCGGATGCATTGGCGCCAGTAAATCCCGCGGGCAGCAAGACAAAGCGCCAGACAGGCTCAAAGGCGGGCACGGTTTTTCCCGCGCTAAATTCGGAGGTGTTGGGACCACTCGTCGCCGTCGCATGCAGGGTAAGACCGCTGAACGGACGGAGGTCCGCGCTGCTATGCCATTGACCGCTGCCATCGGCTGTCACGGTGTCCACATACAACCTGCCCTCATCTTCATCGTCTGCGAAGAGTTCGACCGCCGCATCAGCCGGCGCTGTGCCCTCGGGCGGGGTCGCAGTCGTGATCGAAGGAGGTGTCACCACAGGTAATATCCAATAAATTCCTTTAAACGAACTCCCGTGATTATGAATGCTATTCCGGCGGATTGTGATGGATGATGCATCGTCGTCTATGCACACGCCATGGCTGCTATTATAGGCGATGTGATTGCCGGCAGTTGCGGTTGATCCCCCAATCGTGACACCGCTGGTTTCGCCATATAATGCCACGCCATGCGAAGCATTTGGCAGCGGAAACGCGCCGGTGGCACAGACACCGATGTTGTTTCCCTGAATCACGGCGCCGGTCACGTTAGAGAGAAAAATGCCTTTCGCGTTGTTCCCGGAGATGGTGTTTCCCTCGCCCGCCACCGTTCCGCCAATGGTTATATTGTCTCCGGAAAGGGCGCGGATTCCATCTTCTCCATTCGGCAGTGCCGTGCGCCCGGCGGCATCCACGCCGATAAAATTGCCCTGGATGACAATATCGAACACCGCATCCACGGGATCCCCTGTGCCAAGAATGCTAATCCCTTTAACCGCATTCCCAGAAATCACGTTACGGCTGCCCGGCGCGGCGCCGCCAATCGTCACTGTGTCCGTCCCCACATAGATGCCACTTTGTCCGTTGGGAATTGCGAATGTTCCAAAATAATCCACCCCGATGAAGTTGCCCAGAATCGTGATGTTGCCGTCCCCGCCACATGCAATTCCATGCGCTGCATTTCCGGAAATTACATTGGCGGCAGTTGAATCCACTCCGCCCACGGTGACTTCGCTGGAGTAAAGGGTTATGCCGGATCCGCCATTGGGCAGAGCCGAGGTTCCACTATTGTCAACACCGATTAAATTGCCTTGTATTATTGTGCCTTCGCTGTCACTTAAGATGCGTATTCCCTCATCCGTATTTCCGGAGATGAGATTGCCGTCCCCCGTGTCCGTGCCACCGATGGTAGTATTTATACCGCGCGCAACGATGCCAAAACCATTTCCAGCAGCGGCACTGCCGTCGTTTCCAATATAACAGCTTTTTACAGTGTTGTTATCTCCTTGGATTTCAATGCCGGCAGCCTGGCAATTCACAATGATGAAAGCAAACACGGTATGTCCGGAAGACGAAATGGTTAGGCCCGTTGCATTCGATACAGCATCGCCATCGATCGTGCTCGCGCCTCCATTCAAAAACACCGTGGCGCTCGATGTAATGGCGGGAAGCTCAGTTGCCAAATTTATCGTATGCGGCCCCCCGGTGCAGATTATCTCAAAACTGCCAGAACTTTCGGCATTCACGCTTTCGATAGCATCCCGCAACGAGCCCGGACCCGAATCATTTCCGTTGGAAAACGTGTATTCTCCCGCCGCAACTGCGTCTGTGCCGCTTACAAGAAGAGCCAACATCAACATGCCCGCACTCAGACAAACACGGGAAAAACGCAATGACTTTTGAGAAAACGGTTTAAACATGCTTCGACCTCCTAATGTTGTGTCACGGGCGCTAGAAAACACCGCGAGAAGATCGATTCGCACCACACAAGAATCGTTCCAACACCGCTACGGTACAGGCTCCCGATTCCCTCTGCTTCTTCGTTCTTAGACAGAATACTCCTCCAAAGACGGAACGTCAAGCACTATTTTAGGTGAATACCGCATAATCATTTCATATCTATGGATATTGTCCGATGTGTGCAAAATAGATGATCCGTGGACTACGGCCTATCAACTTCACATACTTTTCAAAGAAGTTATTTTCACCACCGCCATAAGTCGTTTAATCCCAATGCAATTGCATATGGGTTCCTTCCCCTCTCATACGGGGTGAACACAAGGGGGATCGATATGTGATTCCAATCTGAAATTCCCGTTTGCCCGAGGATATGCTGCGTCAGGCATTTTGGCGCCATATTGAATCACCAGAATCCTTTTGAGGATCGGAAATATTAAGAAATTTCTTCTATGCTGCCTGCCCGCGTTTTCAAACCTGTACCACCTCAGTGCCGGCCCTAAATGCACGGCGGACACCCAACCTGCTGGTTGCGTGTCCGCCATCTACACGAAAATAATTTGTTTTGCTAAACAAGACCCGGGCAGAAGCCGTCTTCGCTGCCTTCGCACGTGTGATAGCCGCCCGAATTGAAGAACTGAATCAACCGGAGCAGTTCGGACAAGTTGATTTCCCAGTCTTGGCCGGTATAGTCGCTGGCGTGCGGCGCACAACTGACGTCTCCAACTCCAGGGGCATATCCATCTTCAGTACCCGGAGCACAATGATATCCACCGGAGTTGAAAAATTGGATGAGCCGCAACAACTCGGAGAGACTGACAATGTTGTCTTGATCTTGATCCGCGCTATGCCAGAAATCAACCTGACCCTCGCCTTCCGCGGTTCCTTCACCTTCTGCCACGCCACCCTCGCCTTCCGCGGTTCCTTCACCCTCGACCACTTCACCTTCGCCTTCTTCTGCGCCTTCCACAATGCCTTCGCCTTCTTCAGCGCCTTCCTCAACGCCTTCACCCTCTTCCATACCTTCAATCGCGCCTTCTTCAACACCTTCGCCTTCCACGGGATCGCCTTCGCTCTCGCCTTCATCTATTCCTTCTAAAATCCCTTCATTAGGCATTCCTTCGGTTTCTCCTTCCAGAACACCTTCGCCTTCTAGAGCGCCTTCAATAACCCCTTCCTGCGCTGCGCCTTCCCCTTCGGTAAGTTCGCCTTCATCTTCGCCCTCAGTGCCGCAACCGCCGAAAAATTCCGCCACAACACGATAGCTCCAAAAACCGATTGTGCCCCCCGTCATCTCCATCCACGACTCCAGATTCTCTTCCACATAGGCGGCTGTGCCATCGTAGAGTTCGGCAGACATTTCGGCAAATCCCAAAAATTCGCTTATCCGCCACGACCAGATTTGGCCGCCGTTAAACGGATCGCAATTGATATATTCGCCCTCCGAACCACCCACTGCGATATGCGCCATCACAATGGTGGCCATCGTTGAAAAAGGATTGGCAACAATGGCGCGGGCCTGTGCAATGTCGGCGGCATCATTCAAAGGCAAAATGTACGTGCCCTGTTGCGGGGCCAAAGGATTCGCCACCACGAAGTAGGCGGTTTCTTGTGCCCCCTCGTTCTCCCCTTCCACCGTCCCTTCTCCCTCTTCGCCTTCCACCGGGGATCCTTCCAATTCGCCCTCTACGATCCCTTCCGATTCACCTTCGACTATCCCTTCCAGTTGACCCTCTTCCTGGCCTTCCCCTTCCACTGCACCTTCGATTTCTCCCTCTTCTCCTTCTGAAGGTGAACCTTCCAGCGTTCCTTCGGCGGCGCCTTCGCCTTCTTCTTCGCCTTCAGAGGAAAGATTTCCGCGGAAGAGAATATCGTCAATATTCCAACCGGAATAGGTTTCGCTGCCATCGGTGTCACCCATTACCCAACGGACGTATACCGACGGTTGGTTATCCGCCACGCTGGAGATGTCGTAGACACATTCCGTCCATGCAGTCTCACTTAAACTGCTGCCGCTATGATTCCAGATGGCAGTCCATGTGGTTCCATTGTTACTGACACGAACAGAGGCTTGGTCATAGGAAGAAGATTCCACGCCGAGCCAGCGCATGAACCGGAGTTCCACACCAGTTACGCCGGTGAAGTCAAGGGGTAAAGTAGTGAGGTATTCCTCATCCATATCATCCTCGTAGTCGCCGGCAAGGTTGTACCCATATACATTGTTCCCGGTATAACCCGATGTGGGATCCGCGTTATTACTGCCGTTCCCCTGGGGTTGGCCAAAAGCCCAGTTGCCGGTCATGGTCCAGCCTGGATTCGTGGTTAAGTCAAAGCTGTAGATTTCCGGCGGCGTAATCGTCAATGAGACATTGCGTGTCTGTGAAACCGCCGTGCCGCCGTTGGTGAAGGACACGGTTCCTGAGTACTCACCGACGGCCAGAGACGCGGCGTTGATGGTTACTGTAACTTGCTGCGTAGCGCTTGCACCCAAGGTTCCACTCGAAGGTTGCACGGTAACCCAGGCAGGATAGGAACTAGTCCAGTTCAAAGCATTGGCGCCGGTGTTTTCAAGGGTGTAGGAGGCAGAATCGGGGGTAAAGGGGCCGCCGACTGGGCCGGTGCTGTTCAATCCCGTGGTAGGGGTCACCGTAAGATCATCTACAGGATCGCCATAGAGGATGTAATCCGCCCCAAATCCGATCTGATTTACCTCGTATTCAAAATAGCCGTAGCCATTGTCGCCCCAATCGTCTCCCCAGGAATTGCGCATGATCCATGCACCATTCGTTCCCTGCGAATCATCCCAGCCGACCAGCACAATGCTATGGTCCGGCAATGCTTTCGTGGGGGTATGGTCATTGAACACGCCGCCTGTATATGCGATCACGGATTTGGTCATTACCAGGGAGGAAGTAATAGGGCCGTAATCCATGATAGCCTGTTTCATATCTTCCACCGGGGGAACCGACAGGGGATTGGCATTCACATAATGCCAATCACGCAGCCAATAATGGTGCGAAACCGGGCAGGTACACGTTCCGTCACTCCCAGTATAAGGGACATCCACCTCGTAGACGGCTCCGTTCCCCCCGCAACTGTCTGTCTTTCCGCCGGTCTTGTGCCAATTGTGCGCGGTGATGCCGCCGTCGCACCCATACCAGAACAGACCGGTCACGCATCCCAGAATCCATTGCTCGGACAGATTTACATTAATACCGTCATGGATCTTTATGGCGCATTCAAGCGCGCCCACGGTTGAAAAGGCCCAGCAACTGCCGCAACCGCCCTGATCCCGCACGGGCGGCATCCCGCCCGGGGTAAGTTCGCGCCAATCCAGGCGGCTGGGAAATGCTTTGCTCGATGCCTTAACCGGTCTGGCAGGGGGTGCCTCCCTCAGCATCTGTTCCTTATCCTCAGGAACAACATATCCCGCCAATTCGCTCACGGACCGTTTCGTGGCGCTGTTTTCGCCCACGGTAAACGTCCACCCTTTGGCCTGTCCCTCTGCACGCAGGGCGGCAATATCCTCCGAGGATAATTGCGCCATTGCCGGACTGGAGACAACGATTCCGCACATGACAAGTGCATACAGCATACCACTGAAAAAATATTTAGTCTGCTTCATGAGACAACACCAGCCTCCATATATATTTCACCGTTCTCATTATACCTGAAAACAAGATGAAATGTCTTGTTACCCAGAAAAGTGACATGGCGCCCTGCTTGCAAGTTCCTGTTCAATCCTGAAACTATATCCCCATACGGCGGTCCACCCGCCGTGCGGAACGCAACTGCACTTGAGAAGAAAAGAGGTATTACATGTCACACGAAGGTATGGGAAGACGTCAATTCTTGGGTATGACCTCTATGCTGATGGGTTTGGGGGCGTTAAGCGCTTGTCAACGGATGGTCCACGCCGAAACTAAAACTGATGCACCACAGCGGCTGGCCACCTTCGCCTGTGATGTTACACCGCCAATGGGCACACCGGTGTATTCCGGATATAAACCCATGTCTTTCCGGGAAACCCCCCTCATGGCCAAGGGGGTTATTCTGGAAGACAACGGAAAGCGGTATGTACTGTGCGCGGTGGATTATTGTGAACTGCGCAATTCCACGCATCTCATCTGGCGGACAAAAATCGCCGAAGCGGCAGGCACGGAGGTTTCTCGCGTTGCGGTCCAATGCGTCCACCAACACACCGCGCCCATGGCGGACGGCGATGCGGCGAGAATATTGATGAAAGAGGGAGATCCTTCATCGCAGCCGTCCGCGGAATCCTTTGAAGAACCCGCGTACCGCGTAGCGGATTCGGTGAAATTCGCCCTGGATTATTTGACACCCTTCGACAGGATCGGCACAAGCCAAGCCAAGGTGGAACGGGTGGCCTCGAACCGGCGGGTGCCTATCGGCGACGGGAAAGCAGGGTTCCGGGCCAGTTCCTGCAAAGATCCCAAGCTCATTGAAATGCCGGAAGGCCTGATTGATCCCTTCCTGAAAACGATTACGTTTGCGCAAGGGGACAAACCACTGGTCCGCTTGCATTATTACGCAACACATCCACAAAGTTTTTACGGAGATCCGCGCGTCAGCTACGATTTTGTGGGGATGGCGCGTGAAAGGCTGCAATTCGAGGAACATGTGCCACAGATCTATTTTAACGGCTGCGGCGGCAATGTCGCCTGTGGAAAATACAACGATGCATCGGTACAAGCGCGGGAAGGTTTATTTGAACGGTTGTATGCCGCCATGCAGGCATCCACAGCCGCTGCACAATACGCTCCCGCCTCGGAGATCATTTGGCGCAACGTACCCTTTGCCATGATCCCGCGTGAGGACGGCGAGTACTCAGATGACGTGGCTCGCGCAACGATGAAGGACAGCACAAAGGCCCCGCACATACGGTTGGGAGGCGCCATGACGCTGGCCTGCAAAGCCCGGGCCAAGACTCCGGTTGATCTCACGTCGTGGGAAATGGGAGACGTAAAGGCGATCCACCTTCCGGGCGAGCCAGCGGTTGAATTCCAACTGTATGCGCAAGAACTGTGTCCGGATAAATTCGTCTGCACCGCGGGATACGGCGATGGAGCGCCCGGCTATGTCTGCCTTGAACGATTCTTCGAAGAGGGAGGCTACGAACCCACCGCTTCCACCGTGATCCCCCAATCCGAGAAACCTTTCCGCGACGCCATCCGGAATTTATTGGGGGCTTAAAAAATCTGTTTTAATGCCTTTCTATCCGAAAACCATTGACGGGTTCGGCAATATCCTGAATCCTGTTCCGTGGATAAGGCTGGAATGCGCAGAGTGTTGCTCAATCGTTTTCCATAGGGTTTGTGGTATGTCGTAACGCCGGATAGTATCACCGTGTATGCAGTTGCACATCTTCATCGAGAGCCAAACTATTGGATAGACCGTTCCTCCGAATAGCAGTCCTGTTTCTCCTTTTTCTTCAGTTATTTCGAGCGCTGTGAATTCAAAAGAATGATCACAGAAGTCCCCGGGCGGGTCCGGTCTCCCTTCCCGGTAGCCAGCACAACATCGTTACGTCCATCGTTGTCCGCATCGCCGGCAGCGAGCCAAGAGGATTCCGCAAAGTCTTCCGCGAAATTCACCAGCATGGTTTTTTGAAGTGCGCCGGAGGTATCCACGGAATACTGAAATACATGACCCAAGTGCGTGCTGGTAATGAATTCGGAGACGTTATCGCCGCGAGTGGAGATCACTAACTCGTTCTTTTTGTCATTGTTGGCGTCGGCGATGACCATCATCTTCTCAAAATACGCCATGTCCAGGTCTTCGGTGTCGCGTTCAAAGGAATACACGATTTTAGCGTCTTGATCCACGCGATATCCCAGTAGCGTCGCCTTATTTACCTTCTGTTCTTTTTTCCAGCCTATGATCAATTCATTTTTGCCACAGTTGTCCACATCACCCACGAGAAGAGAAGCATAAAAGCAGGGATTTCCCTCATAGCCATCGAGGACAAGCCTCGGCGGGGTCTGTAATTCGCCTTTGTCATCGAATTCAAAGAGTTCCACCCGTGCACGGCCCGCACGGAACCCATTCGAGGTAAGGAATTCAACGTGACCGTCGTTATCCACATCTTCAATCAAGGATTCCTCACCAGACCCAGACAAGTGATAGATCTTCCGCGCTTCGATGGTTGTCAGGGCTGCATCCACATCATATCGGATAATCTCACCACCGCCACAATAGGCGGAGATAATCTCCATTATCCCATCGTTGTCAAGATCATATAGCGCAAGGTTGTGGGTATAACTGCTTTGGTTGCACTCCGGGCGGCAGGAAAGCTGCTTGGTGATTTTTTGTCCATCCATCTGGAAAACATAAAGAAAAGCCGTGCCGCCTTTTTCCTGGCCAGTGCCCAGCGCGATTTCATTTTTGCCGTCATGATTTAAATCCACCACTTTCACCGCCAAGCCCATTCCAGGCTTCTGTTCCGCCAAATTTTCCGCCAGGATGTGGCTTTCCCACGTGCCATTGCGTTTTTTAAACAGGTACAACCGGCTATCCGGGCAACCCGTGGTGAGAATTTCATTCTGGCCATCGTTGTCCGCATCGCCGATTTCCACATCCCATCCCGCATAGCTTTGATCCACCTGCGCCACCATCTCGGCGGTCCAGCCTGAGGCAACTTCCGCGCTGGACACGGGGAGTGCGTCCGCAAAGAGCATAGGAGAGACGAAACAACTATAAATTAACACGATAGACAGACATTTCAGGACAAATTCAAGGCACATATGAGAATCCTTGTCATTTCGGCGATGCGGTGCTGGGCAATTCGGTCAGTTTCACTTCCACCCCCGCCTTTTGGGCAAGTTCCCGGACCACCGTGAGGATGCGGGCCTCAACATCATCCTTCCACACACTGGGCAGCCCGTATAATATTTGCGCGCCGCCCCCTTCATAACCGCCTTCTTTCAAAACGCGCACCGACGGGATATAACTGCACACGTCATTGGCATAGGTCATGACGAATACGTCCCGGCCCAGCAGTTGCTTGATTAGAATGGTATAATCCACCACGGTTTCGCCCCCCAGGACAACCAGGGGTTGTGCGCCCATCTTCCAAATCTGAACCGGATACATATACGAGTTTTGAAGCGGCTTTCCGGCGTCAAGTTCATGAATGAACTTTTCAATCCCTTTTTTCAAATACGGCGCCGCGCCGGGAAGCATGGCTTCAAGTTGTTCGCGGGTGGGCGGTGTCTCCAGGGCCAATTCAGTTTCCAGGTATTCCGTGCGAAATACCGGGTCCAGCGTTTGCATCGGGTCGGTCATGGCGCGATCCACGGCGCTGGCTAATTCACACCCGTATTGTTGCGCGAGCGCCACCGTGCGCCGGGGCATCGGATTTTGGTCTGCGCCGCACCCCGCAAAAAACAGTGCGGTAGCGCCAGGATGCTGGGTTTCCAATTCAATCTGCGCAAATCCTGCATAATCCCCGCAAAAGAATTGATCGCATAACGTGGTGTTGTGGCATGCATAGCCGAACACCACTGCAAGCAGGCCTCCATCCGCTTTAGACACTTTGATCACGGGCACGGCATGATCCACCGGGCCCTTGAATTCATGGGTGCTCAATATTTCCGCTTCTTTGTTATTCCTGCGGTTCACCGCGAAACGCGTCACTCCATTTGCCGAAGCCAGTTGCACGGGCGTTAGATTGGAAAAGGCTTGTTCCGCTACCGTCACGGTTTGAGCTTCCAACCAACGAGAGTATTTTTTGATTTTTTCAATGTCCGCATCCCCGGCCGGATAAATACACATCAGAGAATCATCCAGTACCGGTCCGGAATGCGTATGTGAACCGCTAAGAATGATCTGGGCGCGCTCCAGCCCCAGGTTCTCTTTAATACGGTTCCGAATCACCTCTGACATCTGCTTGGGAATACCAAGATGATCCGCGGTGATCAACACTGCACGTTTCCCTTCTGCGTCCTGTAAGGCCAGCGCCTTGACCCAAAGGGGATGCAGGACGCCCTCCGAAGGCTTGTCGCGCGCGGCATAGCCCGCCAGCCACATGGACTCCGTGGGGGTAATATCAATTTTGGCAACACCCGCTTGCCAAGTGGGCTGCGCGGACGAAACCGAGGCACAGGTGATTGCTGCTGCAAGTATCATGGCCAGACCCCCATAGTGTTTACATGAAGTGATGAATTTCATTGAACGGCTCCTTTTTCCTACAGCCTAGAGGAAAAATCCGGGCAATTCAACGAGGTTGATACGCACCCTATCAGAGGCATAGTATGAAGGCTCGGTTGTGCGGTCAACCATATTAGATGAAATGCAAAATGCAACTTCAAGATAAGGAGAGGCTTGCCATGAGGAATACATCCAAATCAATCACAACCCATCCCACCCGGCGTGACTTTCTGATGGCGACAGGGGCTGCAACTGCGGGATTAGCCATAACGGGAAAGGCGGCGGCACAGGGGGCAAAAGAGAAATTGGCAGTCAATGGAGGCCCCAAAGCGATTACCGTGCCTGACGCTGGGGCTGCCAAGTGGCCACTCTATGGCGAGGAAGAAGAAAAAGCCATGATAGAAATGGTGCGCAGACCCAACTATGACCCCATCGATGCCTTGGAAAAGGAATGGGCGGACTTTCTGAAAGCACCCTATACCAAAGCCCATTTCAACGGCACGAGCGCCCTCGTCTCGATGTTTTTCGCCCTGAATCTGCCGCCGGGCAGTGAGATCATGGTGCCCAGCTACACCTTCTTCGCCACCATTGTCCCCATGCGGCTCTTTGGGCTGGTGCCGGTCTTCGTGGATATTAATCCCCACACGCTTAATTTCGACCTGGAGGACGCGAAGAAGCGATTGACCAAAGACACAAAAGCGGTGCTTCCCGTCCACTGGATTGGCCTTCCCTCTGACATGGATTATATCTGCGATTGGGCGAAAGAAAAGGGCCTGATTGTGCTGGAAGATTCGGCGCACGCTCATGGTGCGATGCTAAAAGACAAGCGCATGAGCACCTGGGGGCGCATGGGAATTTTCAGTTATCAGATGTCCAAGCCTCTGCCCGCCATCGAGGGCGGTATGGGCGTCTATCAGAATGAAGATGATTATGCGCGCGCTTCAGCGTTCGGCGACTACCAAATGAAAGGCTTGGACAAGAAAAATCCCTACATGAAATACGCAGGCTCCGGCTTGGGCCTCAAACTCCGCATGCATCCCATGGCCGCCGCGCTCGCTCGCTGCCAGCTTAAAGGCCTTGATGCGAGGAATGAAGCCGGAGCCGCGCAGGTCCGCCGCCTCAATGACCGCTTGCTCCAACTGCCCGGCCTCTATGAACAGAGCAGCGGGCGCAAGGACGTCAAGCGCCTTTACTATTCCTGGAATATGCTGTTTATCGATGAAGCGCAAAGCGGCATGAAACGGGATAAAGTCGTGGAGGCACTCAAGGCCGAAGGCGTCAATGCGAGCGCGTTGCATTATACCTTGCAGCATGAATTGCCACTGTACACGGAAGATGAATGGTGGCATCACAAGCCGGTGATTCCCGAATTGCCGGGATCGAAGCAGGCTAATGCAACCTCCATTGCGCTGCCGTATTTCACCAAGGATGTTCCGGAGCTTTGTGATCAATATGTGAACGCCTTCGAAAAGGTCTGGGCGCACCGCGAAGAACTGGCATAGTAGTTTCACGGACTGCTGAAAATAAAGAAAAGGAACTGCTTTATGCGGAAGGTGATGTGTTGTCTTTTGCTAATGGAACTGCTCCTGGGAATGGCCATAACCGCTTCGGCGGCGCAAAGCGGGGAAATTCCCTGGCCGCTCGCCGTGCGGATCATGAGCTATGGAAAATTTCAGGAGGCCGCTTGGGCGCACCTTAAAGAAATCGGCGTCCATTACCTGTTTCTGGCGGTTCCCGCACCAGCGGACGTGGATGCCACTATCGCCAAACTAAACGAATATGGCTTGACCGCCGTGGTGATGCGCGGAAATGCCGATCTCGCCAAAGAGTCGTGCGTGGAGGAATTGGCCGGTCAACTCGCCATCTGCGAAAAAATGGGCGTCAAATTTATGTTCCTCTCCGCCAAATTGAACGGCGCGGACAAAGGCGTGGTGTTGGAACGTCTCCGCAAGGCAGGGGACATCGCCAAACAGCACGGCGTTACCATCACGCTGGAAACCCATCCTGAACTGGGCACGAACGGCGATATTCAACTGGAAACCATGAAGGCGCTCAATCACCCAAATGTGCGCGTGAATTTCGATACCGCGAATATCACTTACTACAACAAAAACACGGACGCCGTGACGGAATTGAAAAAAAGCATCGATTATGTGGGTACGGTGGAGTTTAAGGATCACTCCGGCGAATTTGAAACCTGGAATTTCCCCGTGCTGGGAAAAGGAAAAACAAATTTTCTGGCAATCGTGAAGATCTTAAAGGACCATCATTACGCCGGACCAGTCACCATCGAATTTGAAGGTGTGAAGGGCGTCGAATTGAATGAAGCCGACACCAAAAAGTCGATTTCGGACTCCGTGGCATACGTGCGCGCCTTGGGTATGTTCAAGTAAGTAATACGGGAGGGAGGGCATGACGGAAATTCGCGGGCAGATGCAACTGCCGGATTATCTGATGCTCGCCGGATATTTTGTCCTGATGCTGGGCGTCGGCGGGTATTTCTACCGCTATATGAAAGGCATTAAAGATTACTTCAGCGGGAGCAACAGCATCCCCTGGTGGCTTAGCGGCGTGTCTTTCTACATGACCAGTTTCAGTGTCGCAGCCTTCGTCTTCTATCCCTCGCTCTGTTACCGTTACGGTTTTGTTGGAATCACCCTCATGTGGATCACGGTGCCCGCTACCCTCTTCAGTGCGGGCCTGTTCGCCAAACGCTGGCGCCGCGCCCGCATCGATAGCCCGGTCGAATATCTGGAAACCCGCTTCGGCCCTGCGCTTCGGCAGGTCTTTGCCTGGCAAGGCATCCCCGTTATAATCATCGACGACGCCATCAAACTGCTGGCTACCGGAACCTTCGTCTCCATCTGCACGGGCCTCCCAAAATCCTCCAGCATCATTCTGTGCGGCGGGATTATGCTTGTGTACACGTTTATGGGCGGCTTATGGGCGGTGGCGGTCACCGACTTTATCCAATTCATAGTGCTTGGCATTGGATTAATGGTGATCTTGCCATTGTCCATCGGCAAAGCAGGCGGAATCACCGCCATTCTTAACAATTCGCCGGAAGGATTCTTCAACTTTAGCGCGCCAGAATTTCCCTGGTCCTATATTTTGCCCTTGATTCTGCTCTACGCCTTGTCATGGAGCGTGAATTGGGCGCTCGTGCAGCGGTATTACTGCGTACCCCGGGAAAAAGACGCACTAAAAGTCGGGTGGATGGTGATGGCATTATATACATTCGGTCCGCCCCTCATGTTTTTTCCCGCCATCGCCGCGCGGCAGTTTCTTCCGCAACTGAGCGATGCGGGTGACGTCTACCCCACGCTCTGCGCACAACTGTTGCCCGCGGGGATGCTCGGCCTTGCGATTGCCGCCATGTTCGCCGCAACCATGTCCACCCTCAGCGGACACTACAACGTATGCTCCAGTGTGCTCACCAACGATGTCTACCGCCGGCTCATCCGGCCCGGCGCCTCCCAATGGGAACTGGTCCAGATAGGAAGGCTCATGACCATCGTGATCGGGGTGATTGCCCTCGGCGTATCGCTGATTATGGCACAGGGGAAGGCGGAAGACCTCTTCCGTATCATGGTCACCCTCTTCAGCATTGCCACCGCCCCGGTGGCCATTCCGATGATCATCGGGCTGGTTTCCCGGCGGTTTAATAGCTTCTGCGCCATGACGGGATTCTTTTTCGGGATTATTTTGGGGCTGGGGCTTTTCGCCTTGTCCCGATACAACGCCGAAGTCAGCTTTCTGGGGCTTACCTGGAAACCAGAAACCGAAGATATCCTCTTTGGACACCTTGCGCTCAAAATGGAAATCGTCATGCTGTTGGGCACCGCCCTCTTCACTTTTACGGGCATGCTGATGGGTATGGCGCTTGGCGCTTGGATAAAACCCATGACACAGGAAGAACAGTCGCGTATTGATGCTTTCATCCAACGTGTGGAAACCCCCATTGGCCAACTCGAATCCGACGACGCCATCATGCGGGAGAGCGGTTTCATGCTTTCACCCTTCCGCGTGGTGGGAGTGTGTCTCATCGCGATTGCCCTGATGATGATGGCGGTTGTGCCGTGGGCAAAAGGGCTGGCCTTTGCCGTGGATCTTGGACTCAGCCTGGTGCTCCTGATTATTGGCGGGATCTTGTTCAAAACCAGCCGCAGTAATATCCCTGAATCATAATCGATCAATAAGGCAGGGCAAGCATCCTTGCTGCGGCCACAATATTGTGATTCGTGCAGTTTCCTTTGAGGACGTTATTTAAACCGGCCGCTCTAGCAAATCCGTTTCTTCCCATTTTCTCGTGTCAGGATCCAGCCGGAAGGTTTTCACCTCAAACGCGCCCAGTTTCACAACCGCTTCGAACCCGAGTGCCGGGATGCGCAGTGTAGTGGATCGTGCCACGCCGGCAGGCTCAAACAAACGAAGAATGTAATGACCGGAACGTTCTGCTTTTTTGAAGGCTACTAGTTGCGTTACATCATCACTCAGCAGCACGCCCGGCACAGTGGATTTCCCCGCCCCGGAAGGGTAAAACGAAAGGAGAAACGGCTTTTCATTGCACACCAGGGCTTCCCGATCCACCGCATCCAGCCGCTGTGTCATCGGACCAGCATTGAGCCAAAAGCGGAACTGGCGTTCTCCTTGGTCGATGCGGGGCGTATAGGCATCGTCCCGCAATAACGGATGGTCACCAATGGGAAGACAGGAATAGGCCGGACCGCGCAACAACGTCAGGCGCATCTCATTGTCCACAAAATCCGAACCATAGCTTCCATCATTGATGCAGGTCAGCGCCGCTTGTTCTTTGTCCGAAACCATGGCCACCCATTTCTGCGCCACTACCTCTCGGTCATAGGGTGTGAGATCATCGTGACCAAACGCCACTTGCCCTAGATAGCGCACTTGTTCCAAGGCTGATGGAACCGCCAGCTTAAGCGCCTTGTCCTTTTCATTCCAATGCACACGGACATGAATTTCGGTTTCGGCGCCCTGCTTCGGGAACTTGTAGGTCAGCACAAGGAACGAGTCGCCATATTCCAAGATGGCTTCGATCACCGTGCGCACCGCCCCTTCTTCCACCACGCGCACGGCCGGAAGAGTCGTGTTTTTCAGGCCGGAAATCCGGGCCGCGCCTTCGGGCGTCATGCATCGAAAGACCCCGGTGAGATCCCGGTACTTAAGCGCGATGGAACTCCAAGGATCCGGATCATCTAGAAACACACGCGGCAGAAAGGCATTTTCGCCAATATAGTTCACGCCGTTCACGGCATAGCGGTCCAGCAAACCGGTGGTGCAATTCACCACCGCATCCAAGACGCCGTTATTGATATTAAACGTTCCGTCACAAGGCTGGAGCGAAGGCTTTGGCGCGGCTTCCAACCGGGTTTCCGTTGTGCAATCAAAACGGTTCATTTGCGAGGGCTGCAATGTGGCCCGAAAAACCACATGCTTCCGCCAGTCCACGCCCACATTGCTAATTTCTTTCTCCGTCTGACAGGCAAGAGCCTCGCCATTCAATCGCACCGTGGGCGCAACAAATCCGTTCCAATTGATGTCGGGCAGATTGAATTCACACTCAAACACGCCTTCCACCGGAAAGGGATGCGGATTATAGGCCAGGATGGGGATTTCCCCATCCTTTGCCTTGGGCTGACCGCTGGCCAAAGAGAAAAATGCATACGCCTTTATGCGCGAAATGATTTCCAGGCCATGATCAAGCAGGCGCACGCCGGCCTCCTCTACCGGCTGAACGGAAGAGCCGGGCAGAATATCGTGAAATTCCGCACCCAGCAAATCGCGCAATGCTTCATGAATACGGTCCTGGGGATACTCCATCAGTCCCTGCAAGGCCGCACAGGAGACCATTTTTTCCACCCGGTACAATTCATTTTCCAACAAGCGGTGTTTTTGTTTCAGGCGCACCTGCGAGGTGTAGCAGCCGGGCGCCCATGAATTCAGATCGCGTTCCAGGCGCGGGCGTTCAATGCCGCTGGCGGCCATTTCCGCAAAATACGCTTCCGGCGTGGAATGCACGATAGCCGTGGAAGAAGTTTCTTCAATCAGGGCGCGTAAATCGTTGAGGTCTTTGCGGGACGGTCCGCCGCCATGATTTCCAACGCCCCATAGCATGATGCCGATCTGACGGTCCGGATTGTTTTTCAACCACTCCTCGGTTTTCTCCCGCGCCTTGCCCAGCCATGAGTTATACCAGCCAATAAAACGGTGCGCGGCGATTTCAGAGCCGTCGAAGCCCACCCACATAAACCCATCCGGCGGCAGCGGAAAAATTTCTTCATTTGGCCGGCCAAACAGGTATGAATCATAGCCAGACTTCCTCAAAATCTGTACCAGACCACGGGAATGCCCAAACGGATCGAAATTGATTGCCGTTGTGGGCTCGACGCCAAACTTCTCCTTGAAGTAAAGTTTCCCGATCAATATCTGCCGAACGAACGACTCGCCACTGGGCATATTGCAATCCGGCTGTAGATACCATCCGCCCATGATGTGCCATTTCCCCTCCTTCACCAGCCGCTGAATGCGTTTGAACAGTTCCGGCTCGAATTCCTCCACCCAGGCATACAGGGTTACTTCGTTGTGGTTGAAAATGAATCCGTCAAACTCCTCACAAAGATCCGCCGCGGTCCGAAACGTGGACATCGCCTCCGCCGCCCCTTCCTCCCATTCCCACATCCAGACCGGATCCAGGTGCGCATTACATAACAAATGAAGCTTTTTCATATAACGTTTCTTTCTGGCAATATGCTTGTGTTTCAGACAGTTCATAATAATGAATTCATCATTGTATAGTATACAATTACATTTCATGTAATTACGGTGTCATAATCAAATGGATAGCAAAAAATGAAATTGCGCGCAATTATAATGGCATTGGCGGCCGCAGGACTCTTCGGTATGGCCACGCCATTCTCCAAGAGCCTTCTCCAAGGATTGCAGGAAAATCAACTTGCGGGATTGCTGTACCTTGGCGCCGCGTTGTTTTTAACACCCAGCATGTTTCGGCAATGGAGCGCCCAAAAACCCACACTTCCCGCCGATGCCCGCAATCGCGGAATGTTGCTGGGCGCGATTTTCTCCGGAGGAATCATAGGTCCCGTGCTATTGCTTCTAGGGCTTCGCTTTTCTCTCGCAGCGTCTGTTTCTATGTGGTTGAACCTGGAAACAACCGCGACAGCGGTGTTGGCCATGTTGTTTTTCCGCGAACACTTGGGCAGATGGACCTGGATCGGCAATGCAGGCGTGCTGCTTGCGGGGCTTTTGCTCAGCGTGGATCGCGGGTGGGCGGGATTATGGGGTATTTTGTGCGTGGGCGGCGCAGCAGCCGCATGGGGACTCGACAATAATCTGACCGCTTCCATTGACGGCATCACCCCGGAGGCCACTACCTTCTGGAAGGGCCTTATTGCGGGCATCACCAACCTGGCGATTGGACTGGCCTTTTTCCAGGCGGACCTGAGCCTGAGCTGGGGGTTGGCATTAGTGCTCGGAGGCTTGTCATACGGAGCAAGCATTGTATTCTATATCTCCTCCGCACAGGTCCTCGGAGCAACACGATCCCAGATGCTGTTCTCCAGTGCCCCATTTTTCGGGGTTATGATGTCGCTGCTTTGGTTGAACGAAGGCCTGAGCGCGATGCAGGGATTGGCATTTCTGACACTCATTGCGGCCCTGGTGTGCCTTTGGAAGGACCAGCACGCCCACGAACATGAACACATGGCTGCCATACATTTCCATGAACACCGGCACGACGATGACCATCACATTCACGCGCATGACGGCCTGCCCGAAAACCATCTTCACTCGCATGAACACGCCCACGATGCCGCCGTGCATACTCACCCTCATTGGCCCGACCTGCACCACCGGCACGAACACTGATTTCCTAATTCACACGGTAATATGCCGGAACAATACTGTTTCCGCATCCAAAGAAGCCATGATTCTATTCTTCAGGACATAGTGCTTTAGCCCATCTTCCGCAGTAGGTTTCCAGAAAATATATAAATAGGCCATTTACTCTTCGTAAGTGCATGTAATCCTTTGGGGGTAGTTTTCAAAGGCGATGTAGTGGAGAAAACCCTCTTGCAGGATCGGAGGAAAGGGGA
>JAKQOG010000053.1 GCA_029565395.1 Candidatus Hydrogenedentota bacterium
TGCCATAAAAGAGCGATACTCGCGCATGTGTGAGCAAATGCACATGTTTTCAGACATTTACGAGCTTACGTTTGAAAACGCCGCAGACGGCCTATCCATGAGTTTCCGTAAAAATGCCTATTTGGTTGAGCGCAAACTTTCGATGTTCGGTAAGAATATCATCATCACAGATAACATGGATTGGATGACGGCGGATATTGTGCAGGCCAGTCTGGACCGTTGGCAAGTTGAGGATCGATTTCGCATGAGCAAGGATGATGAGCTTGTGGGGGTGTGTCCCATGCGCCATTGGACGGACAGCAAAATCCGTTGTCATCTGTTTACCTGCGTGGCGGCTATGACATACCTGCGCCGGATTGAGCTGAAACTGGAGGCGGCAGGGGTTAAGCGCACGGCCTCAGATGTTATGGATGATATGCAAAGATTGCATCAAACCCTGGTTATGAAAAGAGGTTCGCGAACCCCTGAACGTCGCATTGAAACGCCCAGTAAGACCCAGGCGGAAGTCCTATCTGCGTTTGGGCACTTCGTGGACACCGGTGGGGTCTTACAGAAAACAAAACGCTAAACCATCATTATAAAAGGAGTTAATGCTTTTTTGGCTTGTTATCCCCGAAACTCCTGTTAGAGGACAGAAAGGCGCTGTCCCAGCTTTCCCGCTCCACGGGAACGCATGTCGTCGCGGCATCCACCAAAGACCAGTTCGCCGCCGAGGTGAAGGACCTGGGGCACGGGGTGTTCACCTATACTTTGCTGGAAGGCTTGAAGGGAAAAGCCGCGGGCGGCAGTGATACCGTCACGGTGCTTAAACTGATGGGCTATATCGAAGAACAGCTTCCGGAAATAACCAAAAGGTATAAGCAGGAAGCCCCGTTTCCCGTCGTGGACTCCCGTGGAATGGATTTCCCGCTGGTGATCGTGAGATAGAAGCGCTCTTCCCTTCTGCCGCCCGGAATTCTATTTATTCTTTTTGTCTTTTTTCCCTTTGCTTTTTCCCTTGCCCTGCGGACCGTAAAGATCATCTCCGCGTTTGAGGGCGTGGAATTCCTTTGAGCCGGGTTTGATGCCCAGGCTTTTGGCCAGCGCCCCCCATCCCTTCCCTTTGTTTGCCTTGTACTGCACGGTGACATCGTCGATCGGCTTACCCGACATTTCTCCCAGGCGCAGAGCGACATAAGCATCCGCCGGTTTGGGGAAATTACTGAGAACGGCGCTCACCTGCGCATCACCGATATGAAAACGCGTGGCAAGCCGGGCGTGGAATCCGGACGGGTCCGCCTGCGCCTGAACATTGAAATTCGGCATCCAGTCGAAATCCGCCGCAGGAAGCTGAACGGGCGCCATCACCAGCAACACTAAGAACGCATAGAAAAACATTTTCCTTTTCATATCATCCTCCTTGAATCAAAATGTCAAAAGCACAGCCCGCATCCCTACCGGTTCAGGGGGCAGACTTTCATACATTCATCGCAGTCGATCCAGTAATCGTGGCCGGCGGTGTTGATGACGCGC
>JAKQOG010000054.1 GCA_029565395.1 Candidatus Hydrogenedentota bacterium
TTTCACCATCGAGAAAATAGTACTCTCCCGGCGGCGGATTCGTGGAGCCGCCGCCTTCCGCCTCAAGCGTGAGAAGGGCCGTCTTCTCAACAAATACCGCGCGCACCATTTTGTCCGCCGGACCGGTGACAATAGTGAGTATCGGCTGCGACGGGTCTGCCTCGCCGATGTCGCCGTCCCAGTGATGAAATGCATAATGATCAGGATCCGGCGTCCCGGCAAATATTGTAATCGTGAGACCTGCCGCGAACTTATGCGTGCCAACAGATGGACTAGTGCCGCCTAGACCTTCCACCTGGATTTCCAACTCAACGCCGGTATTACTGAAAATGGCCGTGGCGCTCTTGTTTCCATCCATGGTGATGGCTATTCCCGTGTTGGCAGGCAGTTCTTCCTCCACCCAGCCGCCGAAGTAGCTGTTCTCATCCACAGTGGCGTTAATATACACTTGGTTCCCCTCGAAATAACCATACGTGCCAGGGCTGGGCCAAAGACTGCCGGAGCCAGTACTGTTTGGATCGATGCCGATGGTTAGATCATAGTCTGCCGTGTCATAAACGGCGATTATCTGTGGTTCGGGATTATCATCGGGAATCTCATACTGTATCCAAGGGGAGGTTGTAAGTTCGGCGCTATTGC
The DNA here is from genome assembly GCA_029565395.1 of Candidatus Hydrogenedentota bacterium. Lineage (GTDB taxonomy): Bacteria > Hydrogenedentota > Hydrogenedentia > Hydrogenedentales > CAILVY01 > CAILVY01. The sequence goes on from JAKQOG010000054.1 coordinate 640, forward strand.
CGTCTTCCCAATGTACAAATGCACATCCCGCCCCGGGAACTGCGGTGAAATAGGCCGTTTCATCAAACATGAAGCCGTACTGTCCAACTGGGGGCTGGAGTGTGCCTTGGCAGGGCCCCGCCATCGATGCGGTAAGCACTGCGTCTACGGGAACAAAATATGCCGTAACCGTGTAATCAGCGTTCATGGCGATGGTAAAGAACTGGTCCGTAGGCACAGGATCTTCCAGATTCCATTCCCAATGTCCAAAATGATGCGTAATGGTATTATTAGTGTATGCATCCACCCGGACATTCAGACCTTCCGCAAAACGCCATGTACCCATGAAGGGACTTGTGGTGCCTTCGCCCACGGCGGCGGTGGTTAATGTGTGGCCAGTGTCGCTGAATTGTGCAGTCACCGTTATGGTTTCGGTCATCGTTATGCCGATTCCAAGCGAAGTTTTTCCATCCGCCCAGCCGGAAAAATAGTGGCTCTCATCAGGCTGCGCGCTTACCCACACGAACTGCCCTGCCTGATAGCCATAGGTGTTGGGGGGCGGAAAAGTCGTGCCGCCCTCCTGTGACTGAATAGTCAGGTTGATCGTCGTGGGTACGAATACCGCCTTCGCGGTTTTCGACACACCGCCCGAAAACGGGATTTGTACCCAAGGCATGGTCGAAATTGTGGTGTTGTTTTCATCTTCCCAATGATCAAACGCGCAGTTTTCGATTGGAAGTGCATTCAAATAGGCAGTTTCTCCGTTAAGATAGTAATAATCGCCGGGATCGGGCTGGGTGGTGCCGCCGCATCCATCCGTAGTCACCAATAAATGATTGGGTTTCTCGGAAAACACCGCCGTGATAAGGCGGTCCTGATCAATCGGCACTGTGATATTCCGGTCCGTGGCATTGGCGGTTCCAATATCCCCCGCCCAGTGATCGAAAGCATATCGTTCCCACTGTGTTTCGAATACAGAGAGAGGAAATACGGAAATCGTGTCCGCGAGCAGATAGGCCCCTGGAGGAGGTGTAACACCGCCCACCCCATCAAGCCGAATGATCAATTCATAGCCCGAAGTGGAGAAATTGGCCGTTACACTTTTATCGCCATCCATGACAACCGCCGTGGATGGATTGTAGTCGGACGAAGCGCCGCTCCATCCCGCAAAATAATTTCCCCAGTCCGGGAAGGCATTAATCCAGGCCTGCTCTCCGTCTCGATAGGCGAAACTGCCATAGCCTGGCCACGTGCCGCCGTTGCCATCACCCGCCTGATTAATGGTAAGCGTGCGTACGGTCGTGCCTTCCGTCGAAAACACTGCCGTAATAGTTTTATTGCTGTCCATGAACATCGCCACACCACCCTGTGAAGCGTCGAAGCCTTCGGGTAAATTGCCATACCAATGGTGGAACGGCACCCCCTGATCCGCGCGTGTGGCCACGAATACCGTTTGATTTAGAGATGCTTGCAACGTGCCTTCCGCAGGCGATGTACTGCCCTCTCCTTCCACATTGATGGTTAGTGTGACTGGTTCTCCGCAGAACTGGTCGTACACGAAAAATCCGCCGCAGTTGAACTTGGCCTCAAGCGCTGGTATCTGGTTGCATCGCGCATCTTCGCTCAGAGGACTTCCTGATATGTTCACATAATCAATGCCGCCGATATAGGGATTGTTCACCAGCGCCGTGATATCCGTGTACTGACAATCAGAAAGATCAAGCCCGCGAATATTGCTTGCTCCGGCAAGACCGGACAGATCGTTCACCTGCGAACCGCTAATCAAAAGCATTTCAAGATTTGTCCAGTTTTCAGCAACATCAAGGTCAGTAATCCCTAATGTATTGAAAAAAACCAAACGAGGATTAAGCGCGGACAGATCACTGATCTCCGTCAATGCGCTATTGAATGCAAGGGCAAGGATATCAATTCCTGTCTTGTCCTGAATATAGGTTAAGTCATTGTTTGTCATACCGGAGTTTATAATTGCCAGTGTGCGCAGTGCATTCAGACCGGTTAGAGGCGAGAAGTCCACGATAGAATTTCCGCCCAGCCAGAGTTCTTCAAGCCCGGTCAGCCGTGACAATACGGAAACATCGCTGAGATCCGGATTGCCTCCGGCGTTCAAATAGATCATCTCCGTGAGATTGCTCAACGGCATCAAATCCGTTACAGCATTAGTGCCCGTGGCCAGCGGATCAAACGCCTCTTCGCGGAAAGGATCACCAAAGCCCACATCGAGATGTGTAAGATGAATCAGGCGTGAAAGAACCGCCAAATCACTTATCAGGTTGTTGTTGAGAGCGAGTTTCTCCAGGTTATGGCAATGCTCGATACCTGAGAGATCAGCGATCTCAAGCGAAGAGGCATCAAGTTCGGTTAAACGCCCGAGATCATCGGGGCAGAACGGCGGCGCCGATACGGGTGGATCAAGCGCCAAGAGCGCATTTTGAATTGCTGTTTGCAAACCTGTGTCCGGAATAGATATGCCCACGCACTCCGAGGGATGTTCTGCGTCAGTGAGCGCCGCTGCAACATACGCATTGGGCGTTCCTGAATCGCTGCATTGCACCGGCGCCACCGCCGCATACTCGCTATAATTATTGTAGCCATCGCCATCAGCGTCTCCCCCTGGCAATAAACTGAATAAGCGGACATAATTCTCCGCATATGCCTCTGGAAATACTTGATCTACTCCGGCATTTCCCAGTACGGCTAACACCGACCCTACCACGCCGAAAGATCCCGCACCCTTACCACCATTCGCCGTATACGCAAAATAGCCATCGCCTAACGTCGCATAGGCCGCAAGGATGTCCTTCAACTCCGGCGCATAGTCCTCCAATACTTGATCCAATTCAGTTCCGAGATCCTCCGCCAACTGATTGCGATTGGCCGTCCACGCACCCATCACTTCCGCATGCGTCAATACGCCATTGTCAAACGCAGGATCATTAAGAATTGCCGCCACAAGACCAAGCTCACACGCAACATCCGGTATCCCATTTCCCAGCCATGCGGGAAATACACCGTTGACATCCGAAAAGTCCAGTGTGATCGTACCGTTGATATCCGCTTGATCCCCCGCTAACAGCGATGCAAAATCAGCAAGCGCAACATCGTAATTAGTAAATGTAAGGTCGTCCGCAAAGTGCGAAACGCTGTCGCAAAAATCCATGCCGGACTGATAAATGCGCGCGTCAAAAGGAGGAATCTCAAAATACACTCCTACCTGCTTGCTGCTGAAATCTTGATGCATCCCCGGCAATGCAAAAGAGACTCCGTTGGCCGTTGGATTCACAACAACTTTGCCTCGCTCGAAATCACGGTGATACGTGCCCGTTCCATAGACGTTATCCGGTTCAAGACCCACAGGTTCCGTATTCAGGGCATCACCCAGATTGGCATTGTATTCCTCGAACCACCACAATTGGCCGTGCAGACAATCGCCTCGGTCGAAGCCATAATACCCATCATCCAATAACGCAGTGCCCAACCCCAGGCGGAAGTGTTGGAGATCGCGTTGCAACAGTTCCGTCAATTGTTTGGCTTCAGGGATCCCGCGGAAGAATTGCACGTCGGCGATCAGGAAATGATACTTGGGCGTGGGACTGGGTGGCGTCTCTCCTTCCTCTTCTCCTTCCCCTTCGCCTTGAAACACATCCCAGGGGTTCAGCGACCGCTGGTGCATACAACGCTGATAGCTGCACCAGGAACTTTCCCAGATCGCACGAAGATCCGTGTTGTAATGCCCGCTCGAGTCTTTAGACCAGCCATTGCCGAAGGCGTTTTCCGTCATGTTGCCGTTGGTGTATTGATAGTACGGTCCTCCTATGGGCCAGGCGCCGGCGGCATTGCCCGTCAAAATGAAGGTATTACCCGCACTACCTTCTCGGAGCGAGCGCAGCAGATAGAGAAAGCCTTCCCGGTAATGGCTCGCCTCCGTCTCAGGCTCGATGATGCCGTTCTCGTCCACATCGATTTCACAGTCCTCCGTGCACGGATGCCAATTCGCCGTTGGGTTATTAAGATCGGGAATGCCGTCATACAAAGCCTCCGCGCGCGAATTGGCTTCCGAGAGACAGTCGAACATGAAGCCATCGAATTGGCCGTGATATTCGCCCGTCTCCTGTAAGTAATTCCTCTCGAGGTACTGGACGAGATACCGGGGAAACGCATAGAGCGGCGCTTCCCCTTCACCCTCGCCTCTGACCCCGCTCGTGTAAGGATTCATTTCACAGCCATACCAATGTGGGCTGGCATATTGTCCATGTATATTCCGTAGATACCAGTCATTGTCTCCGGGCGGGGGTTCATCGCCGAGGACGGGATCCCTCAGGCCCGGATCGTTTCCGGCTGGCATCCACAGCAGGATTACGATGTCTGGATTCTTCTGCCGTATGGCGGCAAGATCAAGTTCTTCAATATTTACTACATCTTGATATAAAATGAGTAAATCCCACTGTGCAAAATAATCATTCCGATCACCCGGCCCAAATTTGTGAAAATCGCTATGAGAATAATTTGCAAGACGTGGATACTTCCGATCCGGCGGGGTTTCCGTCGGAGGAATTTGATCATCGATTTCGTACGCACCCGGAATGGTGGCCGCACAAATACCATCACTGAGCACCGATATGCCGTATTCCTGTTCAAGTTGAGGAATTAAAACACACAAAGTTTTCTGGTCTAGATTAAGCCCGCGCACGTCCAGCCTTTGCAATGCGTAAAAACCTGGCAATTTAACCAACTCCATCAGAGGGCTCAGGTCGCTAACATTGGACCCGTTCAGGTTCAGAGTATGGAGGTGCTGAAGATACTCCATGACCTCCAAATTAGTTAGGTTCGTTCCTGACAGGTCCAGCACCTCAACATCAAGCAGTTGTCCCCACGTGAAGGAATCATCACATTCACCGGGGGGTATGCCCAACGCCGCACAGAGGGCGTCGTGCAAAACTGTATCATGGATATTGATAACGGCGTTCAGATCGGGTGCAAAAATAGCCGTCACATTCCGGTTACCATTCATTGTGAAGGTGATTTCGGGGGCTGCGGGATCGGTCACATCGGCCACATCTCCCTGCCACTCCACAAATATCCATTTGGAATCGGGAACCGCCGTGAGCGTCACTGAACTCCCGGATGCATACAAATGCCAGCCGGGATCCGAATGCACCGTCCCCCGGCCCGTTATCGAAACCCCTAATTCCACCAGGCCATGCGACGGCGATTGACCCGCGTCCAGCGCTACAATCAGGTAGTCTTCCAGCGTTTCCTCAAAATCCTGCGAATTCAGCGCCCACTGCCATTGCCATTCCATATAGTTGGTATAGCCATCGCCGTCCGCATCGCCGTGCGAGCTCAGCGGATATTCGAAATCGGAAAGCCAGGGAAAGTCAAAAAATAACCACAACGTCCAATCCTCCCCGATAGCCGCCATGACGGCTTCCGAATAAGGATCGCCCAAAACGCCATAAGCCGTGACAACATTGAGGACGTATTCCTCCACGGGATCAAGCCAGAAGGGCGTGCCGATGTTCTCACGCACTTCCAGCCAGCGTTCAACAACCCCATCGAAAGTGATACCCCCCGTGGCGGACAAATCCAGCGTGGGCGTTTGAAGCACTTTCTGTATTAACAGAAACTCCGCGGCATCGGGAACGTGATTGGGAGAGTATTGGTCCGGTGGGATAAACCACCCATTATTATCGATATCCCCGGCGGTTCCTCCATTCAATGCAACCAGGTCTGCCGCCAGATCCATCCCTTTGAAAGGCCGCGACGAAGGATTCATCGCCGTACGCACAAATGCATTGGCCTCCGTGCGGATATCGTTCCATGGATCATGATATGACACACGCCATTCGATGATATTCGAATAACCATCGCCATCCGCATCCCCATCGCCCGCAAGATACGCTTCCTGTGAATGATCAAAATTATCAAATGCAAAGTCACCAACATTGGGGGCGCCTAGGAGACGCAAAATAACATCGGGAACGGACCACGATTCTTCATCCCCAAGCGTTGTATATGCAGTGATAATATCGGGAAATTCCTGCATGTTTAGAGGGGGCAGTGTAGACAAAGGTCCTGTATTCGCCATCACAACCCCATGATTGAAGTTCCACGCCGCGGTGACTGCCGACGACGATGTGCCCCCCAAAGAAGTGAAATCAAGGCATGGATTGTCTAAAAATCCATGAATTAAATGGAATTCTGCCGCGTCTGGAATCCCATTCGGCAACGGCTCGCCATTTTCCATAATGATCTGTGGCGTCAACACACAGCCATTCGCGTCAAAAGTCGAAGCATCAAATGAGTGCTGAGTCAGAACGGGTATGAAGCTCTCCATCGCACCGATCAAGTCCGGTGCCTCCTCCAGTTCACAAAGAAAACCGCATTCCAGCATGTCTCCGCGGATCGTTTCGCTTCCATTACTGAGCAGGATGCACAGTGCCGACGCATCCGGAAATGTCATCAACTTCTCCTGATCAACAATATGCACAAAAGACGCGGGAAGATCATTTCCAAACTCAACCACCTCCTCGTTCGGCTCTCCGGCAATCAATTCCCAAATGCCGCCGCTCACCGAACCGGAAAGAGTATGTTCAACAGCAACAGATGCCGATACCTCAAAGGTATAGCTGTTGTACATCGTCTGAATGTTTGCTGTGCCCGTGGCCGTGGTAGACGTGGGCGGAACCATATGCGCGCCGTCCAGCGGCAATTCACAGGAGTCCATCGTGATGTCCCGTCCGGAACATACACAGCCAAAATGAAGCTCCCAGCTATTCAATATTCCGCTGTCGTATTCCGCCAAATCCCGCACGATCAATTGCCAGGCGCCGCGAGGATCGATTCCATCGAAGGCAGACAGATTGCGCGCTTCACTTCTGTTGTCCGCATTCAGACCTGTCCAATCAATGTTAAAACAATACAGGTATAGATTTCCCCCGCCCGGCAAACCGAGTGGCGCTTCATCATCCAACAACAGTTCCACCCTGTCCTCGGCATATCCCCCCATCCGCGAGAAAAGCACTACACCGGTGTTGTTGGGAGCGCGCAGTTCCACCTCCACATCACCCAAAAACGTATGCTGCAAATCCAAATACACATTCAGATCGCTTATGCTGGTAATGGAGGCGTTGGAAGGAACGTTCAACACCGACGTCACAGTCCCAAGATCCGGGATAATCATTGGTGTATCATTGCTTGCGTATTCCAGGCATTCTCCTTCTCCCTCCCCTTCGCCTTCTCCCTCTCCCTCCCCTTCGCCCTCTCCTTCCCCTTCCCCTCCGCCTTCAACCTCTCCCTCGATCACGCCTTCAACCTCTCCTTCAATCACGCCTTCGACTTCTCCTTCAATTACACCCTCCCCCTCTCCTTCCCCGCCAAGGTCCTCCACCCAATTCTCATATTCCGTTACTACATCCTCAAGACCATTCCACGGCTTGAAGACAAGACGCGCACGGAAGCTGTATTCCTGCCCAACCTCCGGATCAAGAATTACATACTCCCAATCCCAAGCAGGTTTAGTGGGAAGACCCGAACCAATAGGGGGCGGCCAGTTCCACATGCAGAACCGGATGGGTTCATCCTGATCAAACATCATGATGTATACCATCGCATCTTCATCATTGCAGCCGGTCCACGGTTCCCCTTCGGACGCTCCTTCTCCTTCCGGTTCCACGCCGTCGCCATCCACAAACCCAAAATAAAAGGGTGCAATGAATTTTTTATTCTCACTGGCCACGATATCGCCGCTATAAACGCCCGCATCGAAAGGGAGATCCGCTGCGTCTATATGCGAAATCACCCCCGCCTCAAACCGTTCCCCCTCAAGGTCCTCGCCCCATGTAATCCAGCCCTTCTGCCCAAGGGAAAGGTCAACCCCGTAAAAATAAATCTTACGATCCTTGGTGTGTTCCATGTAACTGGCAAAGAATGTCGATAACCAGCCCCGGTAGAAATGATACTCCCGGGGAATCATGCAGCATTCAATATCAACATAATTAGGCGTCTTAAGCGTGTACTTCAACTCCGTGTCCATACCCCAGATTGAATCCTCGGCCGTCCAGATTAGCGATGCGGACGTTGATGAATGAATCACAAGGCTGCAAGGATCTATGCGGGGCGAAAACCGGGAACGCCCCTCATCATAAAGCCCATAGGGTATGTCATAGGAAGCGACCCCATTAAAGATGTGTTCAAAGTTCAACCCACACCACCCATACGCGTTCTGAACCGGGAAATCTGCATGGTAAAGGGAACGAAATCCATGCCCTCCGGAGCTAACCGCATTGTTGACTACAACCCCGTGAAGATCCTCTAATTTCAACATCATTATGCCTTCTTCGGCACAACTATCATGGCCACAAAGGGCCTGGCCCCGGATCGCTCCTTGAGGATGGGAGGCATCCGTTATATCGACATATACGTGTTCGCGCCCCTCCATGGATGCAAGTTCCACTTCCGTAAATACATGCAGGAAAGGACTTTCTGGATTATCATACGTCAACACTATCTGCCCCGCCGTGCCGGAAGCGCCCTCGCAAAGGCGCAGTTGGGTGGGAGACGACACGCTGTGCTCCGCTTCAAGACGAAGGGAACTGCCATCCTCCGTGGCCCTCACTTCAAAAAAACCCAGGTCCGTGCTATTCGATCCACCAACAACTTGGCCCGCTTCCAGTTTCCCCAAACGCCACAGCACGCTATAATCCAATTCTCCTTCTTGGGAGAATGCCCCGGAACAAAACACTGCCATGGACAAAATTGCGCTGAAAAAGATACCTGGAAATACACGAAACATTGATGTTTGTGATTGATGAGACATGACAGTCCTCCTCTCCAGATCCTGGGTCTATATGGGAATTGCTTTTTCAAATGCCTGGCGCCCGCCAAGCACCTCATTTTTGCCTGAAACACCTTTCCGTTATCGTTGATAAACTTTTTCGGAATACACGGAAATTACAGCAAACAACAGCACCTTTAGCACATCTCTGAATGTGCGCGGCTTCTACTTGAACATGCTCCAAGCATTAGCGGCTCACACCTCAAGCCGCTGCAACACTTAACACTCACCACCAAACACAGACCTCTGTCTTCTTATCACAGTTGTTCACCTCTGTCAAGGAGTTTTTTTCCCAAAAAGCAGTCAGCCCCCGCAAAGTCTTCGGTTCGTACCCTGAAGCTTTTATAATTTGAAGAAATCCAGATTTAACCGTTGTCTTACTGCCGTACGCAAACCACCCGGAAACTTACATCATGAACCGCCTGCAATGCCTCGTAATGGTTCCGGAATGCAGATCAGGCGCGGTTGGGGCAGTAGAGCCAGGAGCCGCCGCGGACGGTTTTGTGCGTGATGGGTTGGGTGGAGGCGGGATTGGGGGTGTAGGGTTGATAATCAGAATTTTCAGGGGAAAAGCAGACATGCGAGGCTACTGTTCCCAAAAAATGGAAATGTACGTAGCGAGTTTTAATAACGTTAATGTCAAGAGTGGGATTTTGAGCCGCTTTTGGGCAGTAGACACAGATTGCGCAGATTGGCACAGATGTTAATGTCGCGCGCGAAGCCGCCCAGTCCCTCTTTCATCACGTGCCGCGCGAGACTTCCTCCTTTGCTAAAGCGTTCTCCTTCGCGGAACGCTATGAAAGACAAGACGGAGGACAAGTAAAGGACACACGCACCGGAGAGTTGTAGAAGCGGCGTCCCCGCCGCTTTAAAAGGAGAGTTGTAGAAGCGGCGTCCCCGCCGCTTTCATACGGATGCACAAAGTAGCTCCGAAATCCGTTCGGAGCAAGGCTGCGAAGAGACGTTTAAGCGAGGCAGGTGTGGGAAACGAGGGGTCTGGGAACTAGGAGGACTTTGGAGTGCGGGAGCTT
>JAKQOG010000059.1 GCA_029565395.1 Candidatus Hydrogenedentota bacterium
CGGAACCTACAGTCTAAAGTCTACCTTCCTACAGTCTAGTTTCCCCCCTCGTTTCGCAAACTCCGGGTTCCGGGGTCCGGGGTCCGGAACCTACAGTCTAAAGTCTACCTTCCTACAGTCTAGTTTCCCCCCTCGTTTCGCGTATTTGCCCATACGCATTGGGAAGGAGTAAAAAGCGGGAGCAAGCTCCCGCACTCCAAAATTCTCCTGTTTCCCACGTGTCCTCCGGCTTGTCTTCCGAAGTCACGCGCCACGCGTGACGAAGGAAGAAGCCTTGGCGAAGGAGGATTTCCCGTTCCCCATTTAGCCCACTTCGGGGAAAAGTGACAGCGCCTCCAAGCTTAAATACCGGCCCTGGCTATACAGCACTTCCCGCTGAACCCCCTCGCTTTGAAATCCCTTTTGCACTAAAAATGCGCGCAGGGCCGTTTCAGAATCCAGACAGTGCGCCAGCACTTTCCCTAGCCGCATGCGGGTAAAGCCAAGATCGCAAAGGAACTCAAGGGCTTCCCCGGCCATCGGGCCGGCATAATCCCCCTCCTCAAAAAAAAGCAGCATTATCTCCGCAAAACCCGCTTCCTGATTCACCCCCCGGATCCCGCAGAATCCCCGGATCATGCCCGTCTTGTCTTCAATCGCATGAAATGCGCCCCGCACCGCATCCTTATGACCAAGCATTTCCCGCAACTCCTCCACCGTGGGCACAAGAAGTTCGCGGCGGACATCCAATAACGAAGAATGGGGCATTTGCGGGGTGTAAAGATGCTTCAGAAAGGCGGCATCATCCGGGTCGGCGGCGCGGATGAATGTATGATCCGTACTAATCATAAGATAAAATAACAGCATGCACCGCCCGCTTCACACGGGCAGGCCACGCTGTTTGGCCATGCGCCATTAAATACTGAGTTCGTTCTTTTTCTCGTACCGGAACGTCTGCCAGTCACGCCACAAAGCATTCAGGAAGTTCACAAAGGCGTCCGCACGAGCCACTGTCGATATCGTCTTAATATGCTTCATACATTCCGCTCCGTTATATATCGTTCCCCGTTATTAAAACACACTTTGACCCCGCACTACAAGCGGATTCGCCATCTAGGTATTCGTGGACGTGTTGGAACCCGGATTCACCGGATTCTTGTTCGTCACGATCGGTATCATGATACGGATGGCGTCCTCGATAAACGCCAGCTTCCGCTCAGGAGTTATCGTTTGAGCGCACACAGGCGCTTTGCTTACCCATCGAAGATGTTTCACCGTCCGGTTCCTTCTTTCATAAGACCCTTCATCGCCCGCCGCGATCAGGTGGTGCTTGTCTCATATCCCATCTTCGTCTGAAACGCGTCGATAAACTTCACGATAATGGTCAGCTTGACTTCCGGGGCCACCGACGCGCCGTGCTCCGGGGAGCGGCTTATGGGGCGTAGACGTCTCATCAAAACAGCCTTTCTATTCGGTAGTCCCGCTGTTATTCGCCGGGTATTTGTTTCCTACTATCGGCTCCAACATGGGCAGCAGGAACTGGATCAACACCTCGGAAATAAAGCACAACCGCGCGGCGAAATCGCTTGTCACATCGTCGCACATCGAGGCCGCCAAAGCAGGCTGCCGGCCAACTGCCTTTAGATGTCTCATGCCTTCAAATCCTTATCGCGTAAACGCCGTGTTCTGTCCATGCCGGAACTATCCCGGACGGACCCTCCAGATTCACGAATTACACGTTTGCTGAATCTTTATCTTCCCACGCCTGCCCAATCACCGATAGGATATTTGCAACTACCGTAATAATTGTACCCCACGATATGTCCATAGCCTTGCTGGGGGTGCGGGAAAGCTTCACAATGTGTTTCATCGCCTTTGTCTCCTTATGTACAGGTGTCTTTTCACACCAGTTTGCGCTTCGGAGTATAACAATTGCCCCCCATACAGTCAATTAACCCTCATTCCACGCATCGTTTTTACCCACGGAACTCATGCGCGGGAACGCATTACTCGATTCAAGTGCTCTACCCTACTGCTTTTTATACAACCAAACAACGAAAAAGTTTCCTGAAAAGCTGACCTTGCATTTGCGAAATAGCCCTTTTTGCAACAATACACCGGACCCAGGGCAAATTACCCGCTTTAAGCGGCCAAGCCATTCCCTGTTAGTTTGCTCGGATGAGAAAACGGATTATTCCGCACACGCCTCCGGGCATTCCTCCTTAGATGCGAAGCCGTTCATCTCCTAAACTATCGTAGCCAAACGAGTTATGCGACGGAAGACAGGTATGGCCCATCAATGAAATATCCATGGCGCGCGCCGCTTCCCGGCCCTCATGTATCGCCCATACCACCAACGACTGGCCCCGCCGGGCATCCCCCGCCGCAAACCAGCCCGGACGGCTTGTCCGAAACTGCCCATCCGTCTTGATTCCTTGCCCAAACCGGTTTTTCTCCATCTCCAGACCGAGTTCTTTCACAAAAACACCCGCTTCCGGTTCGGTAAACCCCATGGCCAAAAGAACCAGCTCACACGGAATGCGCAACTCGCTGTCAGGTATTTCAATCATCTTGCGACGGCTTTGAGCATCCGGTTCGGTCCATTCCACCTTGACGGCATGCAAGGCAGCCACATGCCCAGTGCCATCATCTTCAAATCGTTTTGTGAGCATTCCATACATCCTCTCTCCTCCTTCTTTGTGGCTCGAAGAGGTGCGTAAAATGAACGCCCATAGCGGCCAGGGATTATCCGCCGTCCGCTCTAATGGCGGTTTCGGTAATAACTCCAGATTTAACAACGATTTACAGCGCTGCCGGATACTGGTCCCCACACAATCTGAACCGGTGTCGCCCCCGCCAATCACCACCACGTTCTTTCCTGTGGCCAAAATTTCCAGATCCTCCACCGTTTTCCCCAGCACGCGCCGCGTCTGTTGCGGCAAAAACTCCATTGCAAGGTGTATGCCTTTCAAATCTGATCCCGGCACATTCATGCCTTCAAAGGTCCGCGCAACCGTGGAACCCACCGTCAGCAATACCGCATCGTACCCGTCCATCTCGCTGACTGGCACATTCTTCCCCACTTCCGCGTTGCATCGGAACTCCACCCCCTCATCTTTAAGCTGCTGAACCCGCCGCCGCACCAGGTGCTTATCCAGCTTAAACGCCGGTATCCCATACATCAGCAATCCGCCTGGCTCGTCCGCCCGCTCATAGACCACCACCGTATGCCCCGCACGATTTAATTGCTGCACGGCCGCCAGCCCCGCCGGCCCCGAACCGATCACCGCCACCTTCTTCCCCGTGCGTTGCAGCGGCGGTTCGGGAACAATCCACTGTTCCTTCCACCCGCGATCCGCTATCTCACGCTCGATCATTTCAATCGTCACCGCTGGTTCATTGATCCCCAGCACGCACGAACTCTCACAAGGCGCCGGGCATACCCGCCCCGTAAATTCAGGGAAATTGTTGGTTGAATGCAGCGCGCGCAAGGCCTCCCGCCACAGATCATCCTTGACCAAATCATTAAAATCCGGGATCAGATTGCCCAACGGGCATCCGTGATGGCAGAACGGAACCCCGCAATTCATGCAGCGGTATGCCTGTTCTTTCAGTTTATCCGCCGATAGCGAACGACTGAACTCCCGGTAATGTTGAACGCGTTCCTCGACAGGGTCATCCGGCGCAAGTTCGCGATCAAATGTCATAAAACCTTTGGATTTATCAGGAAACATGCGCCATCTCCCGCGGTTGTGACTCCTGCTGCTTGAGGACCTTGGCGTAATCCTTCGGCATTACGCGCACAAACCTCCCCGCCTCTGCCTCCCAATTGTCCAACAGGCGCCGGGCCGTGGGGCTTTGCGTATAGCGCCAATGACGCTCCAGCATCCCGTGTATTTCCGGGACGCTTTTCTCATGCAACGGCTTGAGATCCACCATGCCCAGGTTGCATCGGCCCTTGAATTCGCCCTCCGGATCATAAACATACGCAATCCCGCCGCTCATCCCCGCCGCAAAATTGCGCCCGGTCTTCCCCAGAATCAGCGCGCGCCCGCCCGTCATATACTCACATCCATGATCACCCACCCCTTCCACCACCGCCCACGCACCGCTGTTCCGCACGCAGAACCGCTCACCCGCCATGCCCCGGATATACGCCTCGCCGCTGGTCGCCCCATAAAACGCCACATTGCCAATGAGAACCTCCTCCTCCAGGCGTCCTCCCCGCCGCGCTATTGTATCCGCGAACTCATTGGGGGGCGTCACAATGATTTTCCCGCCGGAAAGCCCTTTGCCCAGGTAGTCATTGGCCTCCCCAACAAGGTTTAATGTAACCCCTTGAATAATAAACGCGCCAAAGCTTTGTCCCGCGCAACCGGTGCAATCGATCCACACCGTGTCTTCCGGCAGATGGCCGGTATACATTCCCAGCCGGTGACGCCGCGTCAATTCGCTCGAAAGCATGGTGCCCACCGTGCGATGGACATTCCGCACCGGCACACTAAACCGGACCGGTTCTTTGTGGTCCAGCGCCGGCCCGGCCAGCTTCATAATCTCATAATCCAGCGCGTTCTCCAAACCATGATCCTGCTGTTTGCTGCAATAGAGCGTCGCATTTTCCCACGGCTTGGCCACATACAGGATGCGTGATAGATCGAGGAATTTTGCCTTCCAGTGATCGGGCAGTGGATCAAAATCCAGCATGTCCGCGCGGCCGATCATTTCATTCATGGTGCGGAAGCCCAATTGCGCCATGATCTCCCGCAGATCCTCCGCCACAAAGAAGAAATAATTCACCACATGCTCCGGTTTCCCGCTGAATTTCTTGCGCAATTCCGGATCCTGGGTGGCAATCCCCACCGGACACGTGTTCAAGTGGCATTTCCGCATCATGATGCAACCGCTCACGATCAACGGCGCCGTGGCAAATCCGAACTCATCCGCCCCCAGCAACGCCGCTATTGCCACGTCGCGGCCGGTCTTCAATTGCCCATCCGCCTGCACGCGGATGCGATCCCGGAGATCGTTCTCTACCAAAACCTGATGCGTCTCGGCCAAACCCAGTTCCCACGGCAGCCCTGCGTGTTTGATGGACGACACCGGCGAGGCGCCCGTGCCCCCATCATGCCCGCTGATCAACACTAAATCCGACTTGCCCTTGGAGACACCCGCGGCAATGGTGCCCACACCCGCTTCCGACACCAGCTTCACCGACACCTTGCCGTGAACGTTGGCATTTTTAAGATCGTGGATAAGTTGCGCCAAATCCTCAATCGAATAGATATCATGATGCGGCGGCGGCGAAATCAACTCCACGCCCGGCGTCGCATACCGCACTTTCGCGATTTCATCAAACACCTTGTGTCCGGGCAACTGTCCGCCTTCCCCCGGTTTCGCCCCCTGCGCCATTTTGATCTGCAATTCATCGGAATTCACCAGGTATTCATTGGTCACGCCGAACCGTGCCGACGCCACTTGCTTAATCGCGCTGCGCCGTAAATCCCCGTTGGGATCCGGCTCAAACCGCTTCGGGTCCTCGCCGCCTTCTCCCGTGTTGCTGCGCCCGCCCAGCCGGTTCATCGCAATCGCCAGGTTCTCGTGTGCTTCCTTGCTGATCGACCCGAACGACATGGCGCCGGTGCAAAACCGTTTGACAATCTCGGAGGCAGGCTCCACTTCCTCCAGGGGAACCGGCGCGCCCGGCTTAAATTTCAGCAAACCGCGCAACGTGGCCAGGGTGCGGCTCCGGTTGTTCACTTCCTCGGCAAACTGCCGGTATTGTTCCCGGCTGTTCGACCGGGTGGCATGCTGCAATTTCGAGATTGTCTCGGGATTCCATTGGTGAAACTCGCCCCGCCGCCGCCACCGGTATTGGCCGCCCCCTTCCAACGCATCCGCCTGCGCACACCGCGGCGGATACGCCATTGCGTGGCGCATCAGCGTTTCCTTCGCGATTTCAGGAAGGCCGATGCCTTCAATGCGCGATACGGTCCCGGTAAAACACCGCTTGACCACCTCCGTCCGGATCCCCACCGCCTCAAAAATCTGCGCGCAATGATAACTGTGCTGCGTCGAAATCCCAATTTTCGACATAACTTTTAAAAGGCCTTTTTCTATCGCCTTGATAAAATTCTTGTGCGCCTTGCCCGGATACTCCTCCACAATCGTCCCGCGATCTATCAAATCATTCAACGTTTCAAACGCCAAATACGGATTCACCGCGCCCGCGCCATACCCCGTCAACAGTGCAAAATGATGCACCTCGCGCGCTTCGCCCGTCTCCATGATAATCCCGCACTCGGTGCGCTTGTGTTCCCGCACCAGATGCTGATGCACCGCACCCGCCGCCAGCAAACTCGGAATCGGAACCTCTTTTTCCCCCACTCCCCTGTCAGACAAAATTATCAGGCTAATCCCCTGACACACTAATTCCTCCGCCTCCCGGCATATCCGATTCAGCGCGGTCTCCAATGCCTCCAGACCCTCATCGGCTGGAAATAATGTCGAAATCATCGCTGAACGCAACCCCGGTTTCTTAAGTTGCGTCAGATACTTTAATTGTGCATTCGTGAGAATTGGCGACATCAGGTGCAGCCGCTGACAATCCTCCGGAGTCTCGCTCAGGAGGTTGCCTTCACGGCCGATATCCATTTCCAGCGACATCACAATCTCTTCGCGAATCGAATCGATGGGAGGGTTCGTCACCTGCGCGAACAACTGCTTGAAATAATTGAACAACAATTGCGGTCGCGGCGATAGCACCGCCAGCGCCGCGTCGTTCCCCATGGAACCCACTGGTTCCTTCCCGTCGTTCGCCATCGGAACCAGCAGCAGATCAATGTCTTCCTGCGTATACCCGAAAAGCTGTTGCCGCTTGAGCAATGGCGTGCTTTCCCGGACCTGCGCCATCTCCTGGATGTTCGGCGGCAACACCGGGCGGTGCACCTGCAGCCATGCCCGGTATGGTTTGCGCCGCACCAACCGGTCTTTTATCTCCTCATCATCAACAATGCGCTGTTCTTCCGTATCAATTAAAAACATCCGGCCGGGTTCCAATCGGCCCTTTTTGACGATCTTCTCCTGCGGAATATCCAACACCCCCACTTCCGACGCCATTATCACTTGGTTCTCGTCCGTCACCCAGTACCGCGATGGACGCAGCCCGTTTCGATCCAGCACCGCGCCAACCCGAACACCGTCCGTGAACGCAATCGATGCGGGGCCGTCCCATGGCTCCATCTTCGCCGCATGGTATTCGTAAAACGCCCGCTTTTCATCAGACATGGATTCGTGCCCGCTCCACGGCTCCGGAATCATCATCATCATCGCATGCGCCACCGACCGCCCTCCGCGCACCAGCAATTCAAACGCCATGTCGAATATCGCCGAATCACTCGCCCCGGACGCCAGAATCGGATTCAATTTCTTTATGTCCTCTCCCAGCAACGGACTCGCCACGTGATATTCCCGCGAACCCATCATGTTGACGTTCCCGCGAAGCGTATTGATCTCCCCATTATGCGCCAGAAAACGGAACGGATGCGCCAACGGCCAGCTTGGCAACGTATTCGTGCTGTAGCGCTGATGCACCACCGCCAGCGCACTCTCCACCATCGTGCTCGCCAGCTCTTCGTAATAACAGTCAAACGCCCCCGGAAGACACAATCCCTTATAGACGATTGTCCTCGCGGATAAACTCGTAAAATACAACTGCTCCCGCCCTTCCAGGGAAGAACCCCGGATACGATGCGTCGCGAGTTTCCGAATCACCAGCAGTTTGCGCTCAAATGCCTCGATGTCCAATCCTGCGGCGCGCCCGATAAACACCTGCTGCATCACGGGCTCATTGCGCCGCGCCAACCAGCCAATCACACTTGCGTCACGCGGGACTTCCCGCCAGAACAACACGCTTTGTCCCTCTTCCTCGATGGTGCGATTGATAATTTCCCCGCACGCCGCACGCGATGCCGAATTTTGCGGAAGAAAAACCATGCCAACCCCATAGGCCCCGGCTTCCGGCAATTCCAACCCCAGTAAATTCGCCTCCTTCGCAAAATACCGGTGCGGCAGTTGGATCAGCATCCCGCACCCATCCCCCGTCTCCGGATCACAGCCACACGCACCCCGATGCGTCAGATTCTCCATCACCTTCAATCCCTTGGCAATAATGTCATGGGAACGCTTGCCATCAATATTTGCCAAAAATCCGACACCGCACGCGTCATGCTCAAAACTCGGAGAATACAGTCCCTCTTGCGATAGCGTTCTCATATACTCCTCTCAGTTTCCTTCTTGTTTTGATACAACCCGGCTAAGGCTAGTGAAATTCCAGAAAATGCTCAATAAAAGTTGCTATGGCGGGGAAAACTCAGTATTTTATCATTCCGCATCATAGAATACCTCAAAACTTTCTGGATAATCAACTTCTAAACTGCGAATAATGCCACTCGGCCCAGCAAACCCACCAATTGAGACACTTTTCTTGGTAAAACACACAATATAACACAAAAATTCCTACCATACGGTAGTATTTCAAGCCTTCCTTCAATCTCCCCCGGGTGATGTCTCGACCAGTGAATCCACTGGCCGGGCGCATAATGCAGAGAGATGCTGGCCAGCAGAGACGAATTGTTTCTTCTGCCTTCTCGTTTGCCCAAATGAGAAAAAAGCCTATTTCGCAATCGCCCCTTGACCGCCTTTACAAGCGCACATTTCTTTGATACTGTACCTTGTGGAATTGAAGCGCGGGGATGTACGGTTTTCACTCCGGACTCAGCAAGAAAGCTTGCTCGAAGCCGGAATGGCAACATGTGGAGGACCACAAAATGAAACGCATGTACATGTTAAAAATCATAGCCATCGTATCAATGCTGCTGGGTTTGGCAACCTTGGCCGGGTGTCCTCCGGTCACCGTCACCGTTGTACCAAACACGATTACCATCGAAGTAGGCCAAACCGCTACATTATTAGCCAGTTCCACGTCTAATTCGGATACCGCCTTTATATGGGGATCCAATAATACGTTTGTGGCTACGGTTCAGGCAGGCGTGGTCTCCGCCTTGCACGAAGGAACAGCCACCATTACGGCCACAGGCTCCAGCAGCGGAAAACACGGCAATGCCGTGGTTACCGTAGTTCCCACCTCCGTCGAAGGCGAAGAAGAAGGAACTATCGAAGGCGAAGTAGAAGGCACGGCTGAAGGCTTGATTGAAGGCGAAGGACTTGAGGAAGGCGAAG